>CAZUZS010000051.1:32829-37807 GCA_964624795.1 uncultured Calditrichaceae bacterium | reverse complement strand
TGAAAATGATTTTGATGAAATAGATGTTTTTGGGCTTTGTTTGAGTTTTCATGCTGAGTTCCGCGGTCTCCAAGCGACAGCGGAACTGGCTTATTCACGCGGACGGAAAGCAGCGTTCTGGTTTTTAAGGAAATTCTGTCAGATGTCCGACTATATTAATATTCTGTGATGGGAAATATAGCCGCTCCTCTTGGGGGGAGGTAAACTAAGCAAGTGGACCTGGCGAACAACTGTTTCGAAGTGCTTCTAAAAATTACCATGTAATGAGGAAAGGAATCGTGAGCAAATCAATCCCGTTTTTCTTCCTGACTTTTTTCTCCCTCTTTTTATTTCTAAAAGGACAGGAGAGCGATTACAAGCCCGGCGAGCTCATTGTTCAGTTGCAGAAAGGTGTGCGGGCAGAGGCGGTCGCGAAACAGCTTTCATCGATGGAATTGCAGCCCAAAAGACAGCTTTCCCGGCGTCTGAATATCTGGCTTTTTTCATGGGAACAGCAGAAAGCGTCCGATGAAACAGCGCTTGATCGGGTCTGGCAAAATGAAAATGTAATTGTCGCCCAATTTAATCATTACGTAACGCAACGGTCGACTTTCCCCAACGATCCGCAGTTTGGTTCACAGTGGGCGCTGAATAATACCGGGCAGGGCGGTGGCACGCCGGATGCCGACATCGATGCACCGGAGGCGTGGAATTTTGTCACCGGTGGGACGACAGTTACGGGAGATGAGATCATCGTGGCTGTGATCGATGGCGGTTTTGATCTTACCCACCAGGATTTATCCTACTGGATGAATCACCAGGAGATTCCGGCTAACGGTATCGATGATGATCATAACGGATATGTTGACGATTTCCGCGGTTGGAACGCTTACAATCATAACGGTAACATCCCGAATGATCCGCACGGAACGCATGTGGCGGGAATCGCGGCAGCGAAGGGAAATAATAACACCGGAATCAGCGGCGTAAACTGGGGAACCAAGATCATGCCGATTGCCGGTTCATCCGGAACCGAATCGGTTGTGGTGGAAGCCTACGGTTACGCCCTGGAGATGCGGGCCAGGTATAATGAAACCAGCGGCGATTCCGGCGCGTTTGTGGTGGTTACCAACTCTTCATTCGGCGTGGATTATGGCAATCCGGCCAATTTCCCCATCTGGTGCGCGATGTACGATTCGCTGGGCGCCTGCGGTATCTTGAGCTGCGCGGCAACCGCTAACCGGAATATTGATGTGGATGTTTTGGGCGATATTCCCACCGCCTGTCCCAGCGATTTCATGATCTCCGTAACTAACACAACGCGAAATGATGTTAAAAATCCCGGGGCAGCTTATGGCGCGACCGCCATCGATCTGGGTGCCCCGGGCAGCAGCATTCTTTCCACCCTTCCCGGGAATTCCTACGGAAGCATGTCCGGCACTTCCATGGCAACGCCGCATGTGGCAGGGGCGGTTGCGCTTTTGTGGGCGGCTGCCGGACGTCAACTTATCCAAGAGTATAGTACGAACCCGGCCGAGGCTGCACTGTTGGTTAAGGATTTTATTTTGAATGGGACCGATTCTCTGCCGGATTTGCGGGGAATCACCGTCTCAGGAGGCCGGTTGAATCTTATGAACAGCGTGCTGCTGGTGCGCGGTTACCCAAATGCTAATCCCCAAATACGGGTAATCCCAACTTCGATTAGTGATACCCTTTTTATGGGAGCCGCCGGTCAGAGGGAATTTTATATTTACAATGACCAAACTCAGCCCGGCAGTCTTGATTTTGCTATCCATGTAGATTCTTCTGTTTCCTGGCTGGCAGCAGTCCCGCTGACCGGATCGGTAGGTCCGTCGAGCTTTCAGACGATTTTGGTCAACATGAATACGCTGGGGCTCCGGCCCGGCATGTATGTCACCGAGCTTATCGTCACCGGCAATGATACGCTCAATCCGGCAGACACCGTGTCGGTGGCGTTGCAGGTTAGGGAATATCCACCGATTATTCTATTGGATACGCTTAATTTCAACCTGCCGGTTAATTCGGTTGATTCCCAGGCCGTTGCTTTTCGCAACTACCGAGATAGCAGCCTGGTCTTTCAGATTACTGATGAAGAAATCCCAATTCCACTGAAAGAGAAGGTGAATGGGAATTGGGATCAATCAATTGAGCCTATTCCTGAGGACTGCCCCTGGGTAAGCGAAAATCCGGACAGCGGCCTTATCCTTGCCGGAGACTCTATGGAGGTCTGGATTGTTGTCGATGCAACCGGACTATTCACTGGGGATTATCTTGCTCAGATTGTGGTCCATAGCGACGACCCGGTGCATCCGGTAGTCAATGGCCCCGTGGTTTGGCTCCACGCATATTCCGATCCCGGTACCAATTTTACCTATCCGGATGTGCTGGATTTTGATACCACTTTCGTTGGAACCAGTTCCCAGCGGAACCTGACTCTCCTCAATGCGGGCACCGACACATTGAGGGTTTATGACATCACCTGTACCAATCCCCAATTTATCGTGGATACTGCATCGTTTTATGTGCTGCCGTTTGATTCGATGGTGGTGCCAGTCCGGTTTAGTAGCATGACCACAGGCAATTTTGATTGCTGGGTTGTGGTTGAGAGCAATTTCCCCGGCACACCTCTGGACAGTACGCTGGCAAGGGCTTTTGCTATCGAACCCCCACACGCGATGTTTACCCCTGGATTTACAAATCCGATCCCCGTATGGGATTCGGTGGACGTATCGGTGAATATTGCCAATACAGGTGGCAGCGATCTATTATGGAATGCATTTATCGATACTGTCCCTGCAACGCGAAAGATAATATTGCCTGTCCACGGACCGATGGAGGCTCCGAAGAACGCAGAGGTTGCTCCTCGCGGGGCCGGAGCATGGACAGGAACAATTTTCCAGAAGCACTGGAATTTGCAGTTTAGTGCGGACCTGACTTTTGTAACCGGTGCCCTGGGGAATGCCGGTTCCGAGTTTGACGGTACCTACTATTATACCACCCGCTGGGCATCCAACCTGCTCCATAAAATCGACCAATCCGGAAACCTTGTGGAGGAGTTTTCCATTCCGGGCGTCAGCGGCCTGCGGGACCTGGCTTTTGACGGGACCTACATGTATGGAGGGACGGCATCCACCACAATCTATATCATGGATTTTTCCAATAAAACAGTTGTTGGAACCATATCTTCCCCGCAGGTGGTGCGGCACATTGCGTATGACGAAAATGCGGACGGTTTCTGGGTCGGCGATTGGGCGTCCGATATTGTGTTGGTCGGCCGAAGTGGTGCCACATTGGCTACCATTCCCCGCGCCTCCCACGGCCTTGAGCGCATGTATGGCTCGGCTTACGATAACGTTAACTGCGGCCCGCCATGTTTGTGGGTGTTTGACCAGGGATCGGGCTCCGGTGCACCTCAACTCATTCACCAGATCGATTTGACAAACCACACGCTCACAGGTTTTTCCTATGATGTGGCGTCCGATTTTCCTTTCAATGGTATTGCCGGCGGCATATTCTCGGCAACCGACATTGTTCCGGGAACCTTTTCCATTGGCGGCGTGCTGCAGGGAACGACAGATATGCTCTTCGTTTATGGGTTGGTGGTTTTACCGCCTAACTGGCTGAGGTTGATAGTGGACTCCGGAAGTGTTGCCCCATCCCAAAATATGGACATTCCGCTCCGAATTTACGGATCTTCGGTTCGGATAGATAGCGCCTATGTTGTTTTCCACACCAACGATCCTTTATCATCCGTAATTAACATATGGGTGGTTCGTGATGTGCTCACCGAAATATCGCATGAAGTAGCGATACCCACCACTTATGCGGTTTCCCAGAATTATCCAAATCCCTTCAACCCGGCGACAACCATAAAATTTCAACTGCCCGAAGCCAGCTCCGTGACACTGGTAATCTACAATACCATAGGTCAGGTAGTGCGGCGGCTTGTGGATACAAAAATGGGGGCCGGCTACCATGAGATGACATGGGATGGTTTGAACGACAGCGGCATGCCGGTTTCCAGCGGAATCTACATCTATCGTTTCAAGGCGGGCGATTACCGGAAGGTCCGGAAGATGATCTTCATGAAATAAATGTTGTAGCAACCCAAAAACTGACGAATGCAAGTTGCCGGGATCGGCAAATTTTAGCTCTGCCGTGAGATACATTTGACATCCTGGCTTCCCCCGATTATATTAATTGCGTCCGCAATTTAACTGCCGGTGGGATTTATTCCTCACATCAACAACCGGACTCAAAATGTTACCAAATACCAGCCGCATCATTCACCTTCACGATCGCCATACAATAATGTGGCATAAAGAAAACGAATGTTCATGGTCGAAACGCGGGGTCTATTCGCTTGTTCTGGACGAACACGCCTGCAATTTCCGTCTGTGGCACGAGGAAGACCGCGCCCGGGACGAATTCGCCGCAGATCGTGATATCGCTGAAACCAAACGCAGGATCGACCGGCTGAACCAGCGACGGAATGACCTGGTTGAAGAGATCGATCTTGCCATTCTGGATTTATTGAAACGCCGGATTTATGAAATAGCCCCAGATACCGAATGGAATTCTGAAACGCCGGGCAGCATCGTGGACCGGCTCAGCATTCTTTCCCTAAAAATTTTCCACATGAAAGAACAAACTACTGTTATTTCCGCAGATGAATCTCATCGCAGGGAATGCCGGCGGAAACTGGCGATCCTTCGAGGTCAACGCAAGGATTTGGGTATCGCGCTGGAACTCCTTTTCCGGAGATTGGAACGGGGAGAGCGACAGATGAAAATTTACCGGCAGTTTAAGATGTACAACGATCCGACGCTGAATCCTGTCTTGGCTGGATTAGAATCGCCTGGCAAAAAATCTCAGCCGGAATAAATCTAAAGGATTGGCCTCCGGCAATCCGTCAACCAATTTCCAAAACATAAAATGCCAACCCAGCAAAACTGCTGCAAAACTACTGCAAAACTAC
>CAZUZS010000051.1:0-32729 GCA_964624795.1 uncultured Calditrichaceae bacterium | reverse complement strand
TTCCTTTTCAGCGCACCTGAAAGAAACCTGGAGTGACAAAATCGTCTTAAGGATCAATGAAATGGCATCGGGAGGTCCAAATATTTCTTGACCGCTTTTGGATTGTGCCTTATATTGAATCCGGCAATTCAAACACGAGAAAAAGATATCCGCCATGTGAATATTTATCGAACCTGTTTTCAATTAATACTATTTTTAACAGCTTTCCTCAAAACAGTTGATTTTTTTGATGGTACTTTTCCCGAATCACTTTCCACCGACACAGAGATAATTAACCAGGCATCCACAGCCAATTAATAAAAGCAAAATACCTTTTTTCCGATTCTTCATTAATTGCATCAAAAACAAATTTCGATAGATGTCCTGAGTATTGAAGACTTAATTATTTATTTGGAGTGCAATTGGCCGGGCAAGATAAAATGCATCCCAAGCTGCTGCAGGCATACGAGCTTATCCGCAGTGTTTTGGAAGACGGCGATAACCAGGGTACACAAATCCAAAGCCATTGGGATTTCCCCATGATGGCGCCTCCTGACGGCCAGGGTTTTATGAGTGCAACGGACTTGCTGACCTGGTGGTTCAGGGCGCCGGCTGATGGCCCGAATCCGTGGGATGTGTATTTCAGGAATCCGGATACATCGCCTGCCGGGAATGCCAGCGCAGGCCGAAAAGAGGGGCCTGACCTGTCTTTCCCCTTCCGCGAAAATTTTGCCCCTTTCGGACAGCAGGCGAATATGCCCAGCGAGCTTCTTCGAAAATTTGTGCCGGATCAGGAAGAACGGCTGGATGACACAGAGGCGGATCGCGTTGCGGATTGCCTGTACGGTTTTATCCATGCTCTCGGCCGCCGGGATGTGGAAGGTGGCATGCAGTTTATTGATAACGAATACCATGTGCTGGAGAATGACCGGGAAGTCGACTGTCTTGGATTGCGTCACCAGTGCGAATCGCTGCTGGATTCGCTGCGTGGATGGGAAATCGACATTTCGCTGGCGGAGATTCCCGAGCCGGTGTTGCATCCGAATGGCGTTCTGGTATTGTGCAAGATCCAGATAGATGCCCACAACCCGGCCCGTGAAGCACACCAGTCCCGCCTCGAAAAACGCCTGGCGGTTTTCAGAAAAAATGAAACAGGAGAGTGGCGGATCCATGCCTTGAGCCCGTTGAACGATTGAGGAGTTGATGCCGAAAAATCTTTTGAAAATAGAAAGCAGGCTGTCCCAGGATTTGCTCTTGCCGATTGCATTCCTGACATCGTACCTGTTTTTCCTTTCACGCCGGCCGGTAAGCCGCAGCAATGTGCATTACCTGCAGAAGCGGATTGATTTTCTGAAATCATTACTGCCATTGTTTCAGAATCCTCACGGCGTGCCCGAACCGATCGTATCCCGCCTCAACGCCCTCACGCCCATGAACTTTTCAGCGCTGGCGCCGCTTCTCCATTCGCAACTAACCACGTTTTTTGATGAGGAAAGAAGCCTTCCTGAAGATTTTATTGTTACAGACGAAAAGCCTGGCCCCGAATTTTTCAGCGCATCAAAGCGAGTTCTGCTCATCATGGGACCGGGCATCGGGATTGGTGACGAGATCATGTTCTACCGCCTTCCTTCGTGGATGAAAAGAGCATTTCCGGGTTTAGTCATCGATGCGATGTCCGCATATCGCGGCTTGTGGGAAAATGTCACGGCAGTTGATGAGAAATTCTGTTATACCGATTACCTCACGCTTCTCAATGCCTTGAGAGGGGAAGCACCGTTTAGCGGATATGGATTGGTTATCCTGGCCGATTTCGAAAAGCCGGGACTTTCTGGCGCAGTGTGCCGGGATCGGGCAATCAAAAGATATATGGAAATATCCACCGGGATGCGGAGCGTTGAGCTGGCGGACATGGGAAAAAGAATTGCTTTTCAGCATCAACCAACCGGCAGGTATTTTTCCAATTATTACCATGGATTGTCTGCCCTCCTGAGTTGGATGGGAATCGCGGGTAGTGCAAACGAAAATTTCCCGGATGTGCTCAGTCAGCGCGATGAGAAGCCGGTTGAATTTCCCAGAATATTTATCAGCCCGTTTACCTCAAAATATGAACCATCCGTCGCATATTGGAGTCGGCTGTTGGCCGCGCTTTTTGACCAGACCGGCAGCCCCCTCAAAATCCGCCTGGACAGCGGTCCCAATCCCGCCACCGAGCGTTTTTCAGCACAATTGCTGCACTCACTGAACCGGTCAGTTTCTCCTGCGGTAGCCGTGGAAATAGCATATTCGAATGGAAAACGGACGCTTGACTTACAGGATGCCTTTTCTGAAATGGATAAAGCCGCGGTTGTTATATGCTCCGATTCCTATGCCGCACATGCTGCGCCGCTTTATGGCTGCACCACGCTGGTGATTGCAGCTTCCAATCTTTCCGGATGGCGGGTGCCCAACATGGGCAGTTTCTATTTTCCGGCAGAAAGCGAAGCCGGACAGGTCGCGGAAGCCATGCGAATGGTGCTTGCGAAGACAGGAATATTTAAAGATGCCGCCGGCACGCTGCCAGACGATTTGGAAGTGGAGCATCAATTCCGTCAGGCACTTCGAAATTTGCGGCAGTCAGTGAATTCTGCCGATCCGGTCGATTCATTTATCCTGCTTCAATTGTACAATCAATTTTGTGAAGCCTGCTCGGCGATGAGCAAAGATATCCGAGGATGGGCCCCACTTTTTCACGGATTGTTGCAGGATTTTTCATATGAAAGAGGTGCTGCAAAAATATCACCGGAGCTTTTCCGGAAAGAGAATGTTTCCGAAGGGCTGATGAACCACCTGCGCGACATGTTAAATCAATGGCAAAACACAAACCTTTATAAATTTCTCGGGCTGGCGTTTGAAAATGAAAATCAAAAAGCGGAGCATACTGCAATTCAATGAATTATGGCGGGACAACAGGGCATAGCACGGAATCGATGACCGGCATGGGAAATAGTCTTGACCGGAAAGTGCTTCATGATCTGCTGATTAACGGGATTCATGCTATTCAACGGGAACAACTCCGCACCGGCGAAATTCCTTCCTACCGGCGAACACCGTCCGGCTCGCTGGAATACTGCCGCACCGTGCTGATTTCGGCATTCGTCCACGATCTGCTTGCCGCCTTTGATCCCCAATCGGGGTTCCGGGATATCCGATTCCTGGAAATCTTGCCTACCCCTTCCGCTGCCGCTCTCGCCCGGATGGTTTCAGCGGCACGGAAATCGATTCGCGGTTTTCTCCGGTGGCAGGAGGAGGCAGGCGGGATTTGGCGGTTTTTGGGCCGTGGAAGCGGCATCGATCCCGATTCATGTTCTATCGCGTTTGCGGCGCTGGCATTGACCGATAATCTTAACAACCCGGAAAGGCTTCACCGGCTGCAAACTTGCGCGGATTCGCTGCTTCGTTTCCGCTCGCAGGAAGGAAAATATTTTACATATATCGACCAGCACGGGCGGGGGTACGGATGGTTGGTCGAGGGTGGCTTCCCGATTGCCGGATTCGATCCTGTGGTAAATACCGCCGCGCTGCGCTTCCTTGGCACAAGCGGCGTCGAAACAGCCCAACTGATCCGATTTTTGCAGGATGGTGTATCGAAAGGCGCGGCTCACTCGGGGACTGCCAATTTTCCCAATCCGTTGATTAATTACTATTTGCTGGCCGATACCTGGGTAAGGTGCAACCTTCCCGGTCATGAAAAAATGGCGGAAACTCTTATTCCGGCGATCCTTAAGCGGCAAAAGGAAGATGGCGCTTTCGGGGGTGCTTTGTCCACCGCCGCTGCACTGGCTGCACTCATTATTCTAGATCATGAGGGCGAGGCGCTTCACAAAGCGAAAGCGTTTTTGGTAAGGAAGGCGCAGCAGTGGGGCGGCTGGGAATATGAGGATTTCGCGGTTAACGGTTATGGCTCTCCGGCACTCTCGACCGCACTGACGCTCCGCGCGTTGGCGCTCTTCATCCTCAAGTCCGGCCAGGGTGCGGCATGAACCAGGTAAAAACAAATTATGGTGAAAAGCTCAGCGAGCTCCAGCGCAGCGGTGCCCTGGCGGCAAAGGAATTTGAGAAGCGCCATGGCGCCGAAGTTGAAGCGTACCGGCAGGCAATTTCCGAAAGTGTCATGGAAGTAGTTCAAAAATTGAAGCAGGATGTGCTGACACTTTCCGGCGGCAACACAACAGCCAAAATGGTCGTCGGCCATCTTACCGACTACGTGGATTGGCTGCAGTGGACGTTTTGGGATCTCCCATATTTTGCAGTCAGCCTGCGTCCTTCAAAGCAGGAATTCGGAGCAGCGATAAGCGCCTGCGGAATGATTTACCTTTCCATGCGCGTTTTTGATGATGTGATCGACCGCCATTTCTGGTACAAAGGCAGGCGCCCCACATTATTTTCGGTGGCCGCTGAAAAGGCCGACTCCGGCCAGGGCGCCGAGGCGCTGACCATCCTGGGAGGACTGCTGTTATGTTTTCATGGATTCTCACTTCTTACCAGTCCCGGGCAAGAAGAACTGGGTAAAAACATGCGGGGGAGTGTGGAAGCGATCAAATCTACAATAATCGGGGCCATAATGGAACAGAGCCCGCCGCAGGACTGGAACCCGGACTACTATCAGCGGGTTATCAACCTGAAAAACGTGGCGTACTGGCAGAGCCTTTACAGCGCTCTCGATCCTTTGAAGAAATCTCCCCTTTATCCTGTGCTGGAGCAATATTACGCGTTGGCGCAGATGCTGAACGATGTGCAGGATTTTCCGGAAGACGAACAGCGCCGGCAGCCCAACCTGATTTCCCTGCATCTTCCCTCCGCCGGCTCACATCGCCACCCATGTTTGCCAGTGAATGGAAAACCGGTTTCCCCGGTACCGGCTGCCGTTGAAAAGCTTCTGGCGGAGAAGTTTCTGGTGATTGGGGAACAGGCCGAAAAACTACCTGAACCGGACCGTCAAATTGCATTACTCAAGTTGAATGAATCGCTACAGGAAGCTTTCCGGTTGGGATTGTTTTCCGAAAGCAGGGAACAGAAACCGGCAAAAACCGGGGAATCGGCTTCTCCCACAGGGCTGCAATGGTATTCGGGCATGGAAGAGGTCATTGAACGACTTGGTCCGGATGCCCTGGAAACTTCAGATTGCCCGGTCTGCGGGAGCCGGAATTTCCACTTTCTTTTCAAAAAACAGGGATTCGGTTATAATCGCTGCAGCGATTGCTCCCACATCTTTGTCGGTCCTCGGATTTCATCACTCGTCCAGCGCGGATTGAGCCGGGAGCTTGAGAGCCAGGAGAGTGAAAACGAATACCTCGAGATCCAGAAAATCTATGCCGCCCACATCTGCGACTTTGTGCGCTCGCATTCCACCGGCTCCCGTTTGCTGGATATCGGTTTCGGCCACGGCTACCTGATGCAGTTGAGCCGCGCGTTTGGATTCGAGGTTTACGGCATCGACAGCTCTTCCGCCCTTGTGGAACGGCTCCGGCCGCTTTTCGGTAATCGGCTTCACGAGGCAACTATCGGGATCGACAAAATTCCGTGGAGCGGGTTCGATGTAGTGGTAATGAGCCACGTGCTGGAACATTTGGGCGATCTGCCCGGCGTGTTGTCCGACGTTCTGCGCTGCCTGAATCCGGGGGGGCTGCTTTATGTTGCGGTCCCGGATATGGATTCGGTGCAGTTCCGGATTTTCGGAAAAAACCTGGACATCATAAATCCGCTGGTGCATTTTCAGTATTTTGCCGAAAGATCGCTTTCCTTCCTGCTGAAGAATCACGAGTTCTGCGATGTCGAGAAAGTGGAGCAGCCGCTCATTCCGGAAGAGATTGCGCCGCGCTGGATGCGGCTGATCCGGGAATTAGGCGGGAATGATTCCGGGGAATTGGCGATGTTTGCCAAAAAACCGGTGAAGGGAAAAGGCAACTTATCAACCTCCTGAAGCTGGAGACTTCCCCTCTTCGAGGGGGGGATGTTAAAAGGTCACTGAACGGCGGACCCAATGGAAAGTCGGGAAACCTGGGTGTGACGTTAGAAAAATGATTACTTCGGCCACCCGGCCGGAAACCGGAAAAAATTGCGTATGCGGGTCTTGATCTTAACAGCAGATTTTCCGCCTCAAGCCTGGTCAGGAATCGGGATTGCAGTCCGGCGCCAGGCTGCCGCGCTGGCAGCATTGGGGATTACTGTGCATGTTGTCATCGGGAAACAACCGCCACCGTACTCTGTGCAATCTTCGGTGAGAAATCCGGCAAATTTTTACCTCACTGGCAAATATTTTCCGGTGGACGCGAGCCGCTACGATCTGGTACACCTTCACTCGCTCTCTCTGGGCGAGATGGCGCTGGAATTGAAAAGGCGGTTTCATTTGCCGTTGATTTACACCATGCACTCCCTTATTCCGGTGGAAATTGGGCCGGCCGCACCGCCTGGATTTTGGAGCACTGTGCAGGGACGCATTTTGGGGCAAAGCGACCGGATTATCTGTCTCAGCGAATCCGAGCGCGCTGCGCTGTGCAGGCTGCTGCCGGAAGCTGTCAGTCGCACGCATGTAATTCCCAACGGCGTTTTCCCGCTTCGCGATTCCCGCCATCCGTACAACTTGCATGGGCCGGTTGTCTACGCCGGGCGATTTGCCCGCAGCAAAGGTCTCGGCACTCTTGCGGACATGATAGAGGCCATCCATTCCCGGTCCGGCAATCGTGTGAAATTTATCTTCGCCGGCGGCCACGGTGACAGGGAGATAACCGATGCAGTAATCACGATCGCCAAGCGATATCCCAGCCTTTGCGAAGTCCGGGACTGGATGGAACCGGAAAAACTGGAAGCGCTTCTCAAAACTGCTTCTGTGGCAGTGATCCCCAGCCATTACGAGCCGTTTGGACTGGTGGCGGTGGAATCCATGCGGCTGGGAGTGCCGGCTCTGGTTTCCGATGCCGGCGGCCTTGCGGAAATCGTGCGGCCGGAATCGGGCGGCGTGGTAGAAGGTTCCCGTGAACCGGAAAAATGGGCCGAAACGTTGTTGGGCTTACTGAATAATTCGGCGCTCAGAAAAAAATTAAGCGAACGAGGCCCGCAATATGTGGCAGCCAACTATGATATTAACAGGATTTCCAAGAGGATGATCGATGAAGTTTATGCTGCATGAAAAGGATGGCCGCAACGACGCAAAAAATAAATGGCTAAAATTGTAATTTGCAAATCACAAAGGAATTCAAGTCACCCATGTCTCTTGCAGATCAAATTATCCTGATTACCGGCGGATCGCGCGGAATCGGGCGCGCCATTGCCCTGCGCTTGGCGATGGAAAAACCGGCGCACATTTTTATCACCTATTGCATGAACCTGCAGGCCGCCAGGCAGGCGGAAAGCGAGATAAAGGAGATGGGCGTGGGTGCAACTGCCATTTGCACCGAAGTCAGCAAGGAAGATATGCTGCAAGCGCTGTTCGGGGAGATCGACCGCCGCTTTGGCCGGCTTGATGTGTTTGTCAGCAATGCTGCCCGCACTACCTTCCGGCCAATCGCCGACCTGAATGCAAAAAACTGGCAGCGGGTCATGGACATCAATGCCCGGGCTTTCTTATTAGGCTCTCAACTGGCGGCCGGGCTGATGCGCAAGAATGGCGGCGGAAAAATAATTGGAATCAGCAGTCTGGGCGCAGGTGCCTATGTGCCGGGCTATGCCGCGCTGGGAGCCGCCAAGGCAGCGATTGAGAGCCTGGCGCGCTACCTGGCCGTGGAGATGGCACCGTTCGGGATCAACGTCAACGTGGTGACCGGCGGCTTTATCGATACCGACAGCATGAAAATCAATCCCGAATACGAAGCGGTTAAATCGTACGTGGAATCCCGCACACCAGGCGCCAGGGTAGGGCAACCCGAAGATATTGCCGGTGTTGTAAATTTTCTCTGTTGCCCGGAAGCGGAATGGATACGTGGGCAAACAATTGTTGTGGACGGGGGGTATTCCCTTATCCGTTAAATTCATGGAATTTATATGAGTGTATTGAAAGGCGAAATTGCATTGGTTACCGGTGCATCGCGCGGCATCGGGAGGGCCATCGCGCTGGAATTAGCAGCTTCCGGCGCGGCGGTGGTTATCAACTACCGGGCCTCAAGAGAAGATGCGGAAAATGCTGTCGATGAAATAAAAAATAATGGGGGAACCGCCCTGGCTTGCCAGGCAGATGTCTCCGAGGAAGCGGACGTCCGACGACTCGTAAGAACAGTCGTTTCGGAATTCAGGCAGATCGACATCCTGGTGTGCAACGCGGGGCTGGTGCGGGATAAGCTGATCGGCACCATGAGCACCAACGACTGGGACTCGGTGATCCAAACCAACCTGCGATCCGTTTTCCTTTGTATTCGGGAGGTTCTTCCGCACATGATGGCGCGCAAACACGGGAGCATTATCAGCCTGAGTTCCATAGCCGCGGAGCGGGGTGGGCGCGGGCACAGCAACTACGTTGCGGCCAAAGGCGGCATCAACGCCATGACGAAATCGCTGGCAGTCGAGCTGGCGCGCAAGGGAATCCGGGTAAATGCCGTTTCGCCAGGAATTATCCTGACCGAAATGACGCGCCGGATTCGTAACCTTGCGGATGAGGAGATCATGCAGCAGATTCCCATGCGGCGCTACGGCGAGCCGGAGGAAGTAGCAAAAGCGGTGTGCTTTCTGGCTTCCCCGGATGCGTCTTACATCACCGGGGAGATTCTGCATGTCACCGGCGGTTTCGGTGTGTGACCGGAGTGCCGGGCTAATTTTTGATTGAATTTTGGAGATTTAATGTATTACAGGAGAAAATATGACGAACAAACCGGAAGCGCAGAATCCTGTTTCGGATGAAGTAATTGAGCAAAAAGTGCTGGAAGCGGTAGCGCAGGCGCTGGATCTTGAACCGAACGAAGTTTCCCTCTCTTCCTCTTTTGAAAAAGATCTGGGTGCCGAGTCGCTGGACTACCTGGATATCGCCTTTACGCTGGAGCGCGAATTCAAAATCCAGTTTCCCCGCGAAGACCTGCTGCAGCGCGCCGCCGATTATTTTGGAGAGGATGCGCTGGTTACCAAAGAGGGCGCGATTACTGACCTGGGTCTGGAATTGCTGAAAAAGGGAATGCCGGAGATCGACCCGGCATTGTTAGTCCCGGGATTGAAGGCAGTAGATCTCCGCCCGCTGTTCACGGTTCAGACTTTCGCGCGGCTGGTGAAGCGGCTCGTTGAGGCAAAAGAGAAATTCCCGCGGGAATGCCCGGAATGCGGTTCGCCAATTGTTGAGTCGGAGACCACGCCGGAGTTTATCTGCACCAAGTGCGAGAAGAATATTCCTTTCCCCACCGGGGATGAAGTCATTTTCCAGGATATGGTTGCCTGGTCGAAATAGGGTGGTTCGCCAGACAGATGCCCTCGGCGATGCTGCAAATTTCAAAATCCAGTCGCCGCCTGATTATTATCACAGATTGTTTAAGAGGAGCGAGGCAAGTGAGATTCCTTCTTGTGGATCGTATTATAGAGCTGGAAAGCGGGAAAAGCGCCGTTGGCATCAAAAACGTGACGATGAGCGAAGACTTCCTGACCCACCATTTTCCCGATTCGCCCATCATGCCTGGCGCTCTTATCACCGAGTCGCTGGTGCAATTGGCGAGCTGGATTATTCAGGAGAACAGCGATTTCCGGAAAATCGGGCTGGCGGTGGAATTCGACAAGATCAAATTTCACCGGATCGTGCGGCCGGGAGACCAGCTTCGCCTGGAAGTCGAACAGATTTCGGGCAATGATGAGATCTTAAAATTCAAAGCGAAGGCTTATTGCATGGAAAACCTGGCGGCCGCGGCCCAGTTCTCCCTCTCCTGTGAAGATATCGAGCCATTCCAGGCGCCAGCCGATTCAAGGCGCATCTTCGAAATGATTTATTTGCCAAAACAGGGTAACCAATGAAAAACGACTTGCCAAAACGCCGTGTTGTAATCACCGGCATGGGGGCGATTACTTCTCTTGGGCAGCAGGTAGGTGAAATCTGGGAGGCAGTTGTCGCCGGACGGTCCGGCATTCGCCACATCCGGCAGTTCGACAGCACGGATTTTCCGGTGAATATCGGCAGCGAGGTAGATCTCGATGAAGTGAGTTGGGAAGGTCTGGGCGAGATCAATCTGCAGATCAGCCGATCGGCGCTGTTTGGCATCTGGGCGATGGAACAGGCCTGGAGCGACGCTGGTCTGGTTCCCACTCTTCCACAACCGGAACGCGCCGGGGTGTGCATCGGCGCTTCCACTTTCCCGGTAGTTGATGAAACCCTGAAACTCGCTAATCCCCGCAAGCTTCTGGAAGGCGAGCTGTTCACCGCCGAGAATACGGCATACTACCTGGAAATCTGCCGGCAGCGGCCTGATCTGCTTTCCCAGCGAAATTTTTCTTCCATCTCCGCTATGCTTTCCGCCCGCCACAATCTGCAGGGCGCCAGCATGACGGTTCAGAGCGCCTGCACTTCCGCTACCCACGCCATCGGCGAATCGTTTCAGATGATCCGTCACGGCGAAGCGGATTTAATGGTAACCGGTGGTGCGGACAGCATGATGTCAATGATTACCGTGACCGGTTTCACCTTGTTGGGCGCCCTTTCCCAGCGGGTGGACGAACCGGAAAAAGCCTCCCGCCCGTTCGATATGAAACGGGATGGGTTTGTGATCGGGGAGGGCGCGGGAATTCTCATTTTGGAGGAATTGCAGCACGCACTACTACGCAATGCCCCGATATACGGGGAGGTGATCGGATTTGGCTCTTCCTCTGACGGGTACCGTTTTACGGATGTGCATCCGCAAGGTGCGGGAGCGCTTCGGTGTATGAAAAATGCTTTGAGGGATGCCGGAATTGCATCGGAAGAGGTGGACTATATTAATGCGCACGGAACCTCAACCTGGCAAAACGACCGGGTGGAGACCACTGCCATAAAATCGGTTTTTGGCGGTCATGCCGCCCGGGTGGCGGTGAGTTCCACAAAATCCCAGTTGGGGCACCTGATCTGTGCCGCCGGGGGGATCGAAATGATCCTCGCCGCGCTGGCACTAAAAAATGGTTTGCTGCCTCCCACCATCAACTATGAAAATCCGGACCCGGAATGCGACCTGGATTATATCCCCAATACGGCTCGCCGGTTCGATGCCCGGATCGCACTCTCCAATTCATTCGGATTTGGCGGGCAGAATGGAACATTGGTTGCCCGGCGTTGGGATGGAAATTGAGAGGACATTCCAGCCGCGGGAATCCAACATGGAAAACCAAAATAATTAAGTTCAGGAATCGCAATGCGATTTTTGCTTTACGATAAGATTCTTCAGATAGAACCCGGGCAGCATGCCCACGGCCGGAAAATGGTGGCGTTAGCCGATGAATATTTTCCGGAGCATTACCCACGGCGGGCGGTGATGCCGGCCACCCTGCTCATTGAAGCCATGGCGCAGGTTGCCGGTTGGCTGAATGTGGTCAGCCGCGGTTTTATGATCGGCACAGTGCTGGGTCTGATAGATGGGGTCCGGATCTACCGGCAGGTTTATCCCGGCGATGCGCTTGATATCGAGGTGCAGATGCTTTTTTCTCATCCCGATGGTGCCACCTTGCGCGGAGAGATACGAACCGGGGGTGAGCTGGTGGCAACTGCCGAGCGGCTGATTTTTGCCAATCATAAGGTGCAGGATGAAAACTATGCAGTACGCGAGCGAAAACGATTTGCGTATTTGGGCGGAGTATTTCAGGCGGAAGGAGAAAATTGAGCATGGCGGTTCCGAGGGTTTTAGTGACAGGCATCGGGCTGGTTTCGCCCCTCGGCCTGAACAAAGCCGATCATCTCCGGAGATTATTGGCAGGCGAGAGCGGCATCACGGCGATGACGCGCCCCGAATTTGCCCATTTCCCCTGCAAATGGCAGGCAGCAGTTCCCGAATTCGACCGCCGGCAAATGATCTCGCAGCGAATGCTGCGAAAACTGCTTTCACAGGGATCCTCTTATGCAGTGGTGGCTGCCGGGAATGCAATTCGCGATGCTGGTCTGCAAGATGATGAAACGGCCTTGCAGGATTGCGGCCTTTACATCGGCTCCCTCTCATTGGATGTGAAACCCGACATTTTTGTCCCGGCGCTTCGCGAATCCCTGGATGATTCGGGTGAGTTTTCGTTTTCCCGTTTTGCCACCCGCGGCACCAAGCTGATCGATCCGCTTTTTCTGGTCAAGCTGCTGCCCAACGGCGGCATTTGCGGTATATCCATCGAGTACCAGGTGAATGGTCCAAACAGCAATATCACGAATGGAACGGTAT
This sequence comes from uncultured Calditrichaceae bacterium, assembly GCA_964624795.1. Taxonomy (GTDB): domain Bacteria; phylum Calditrichota; class Calditrichia; order RBG-13-44-9; family RBG-13-44-9; genus CAZUZS01. The sequence continues at coordinate 20,424 of CAZUZS010000051.1, read as the reverse complement.
CGGGGATGCAGGCAGTGCATTATGCGGCGGCGGCAATCCAGCGTGGCGAAGCGGAAATGGCTCTGGCTGGCGGGTATGATTCCCTTTTGCATGTGGACAGCATCATCGAGCACCTGGTGGCTGGTCGGGTTTCTCTCCGCAACGGGAGCCCTTCAGAAGCTTGCCGTCCCTTCGATGCGCATCGTGAAGGTTATGTTCTGGGCGAAGGAGCTGCGCTCCTGTTGCTGGAGTCCGAAGCCAGCGCCAGGCGCAGGTCGGCCCGTGTTTACGGCGAAATTTCAGGCAGCAGCCAGTTGACGGACAATGAGATTTTTTCCGGAATTCAACCGCAAAATGGCCGCTCATTGGGAAAATGTGCCCAGCGCGCTTTGCTTGCCGCCGGATGCGAACTAAAGCAAATTGATGTGGTGTTCGGTGACGGCATAGCCACTGTTGTTGACGATTTGATGGAAGCGGAAAGCTATGCGACGCTGTTCGAAACCCATCGCCCGGCTTTCAGCGCAGCGACCGGTTCGCTGGGATTTATTGGGGCGGCCAGCGGCACTTTTTCCCTGGCCCATGCCCTGGTGGCCATGCGCGACGGCGTCGTACCGCCGCTTGTCAATTGCCAGTCTCCGGACGAACGATGCAAACTGCCGCTGGTCCATTCTGCCAGGGCACAAAATATTAACCACGCTCTGGTATGGAACAGCGATCGCGGAGTGAAAAATGTGGCGGTAGTGCTAAGCCGCTACGTTGATTGAATAGGCAACCGCGAGGAAGTCGTCGCCCGGCCAATGTGCTTACTATTTCCGGGAATCTTATACAAAAGAGATTTTTTTTATGCTCTCTGATATAATTTCCACATTACTCCTCATTTTTGCAGTGTTCGTTCTCCTGTACGGAGGGCGTTTGTATGTCAGGCAATGGTCATTGATTTTCCGGCCGCGAAAGGAGAATTTTGGAACACCGGCAGTTCTGCACCTGGGTTATGAGGATATCTACCTCCCAGCCGAAGATGAATTAAAAATGCATGGATGGTGGATCCCGGGAGCAGCGGCAGAATCAAAAACAGTACTTTATTTTCATGGAACCACCGGGAATATCAGCTATGAACTGCGCACCATAAATTACCTGCATTCGCTGGGCGTAAATCTGCTGGCAGTGGATTATCCCGGTTACGGGCAGAGCGAGGGAAAACCGGATCAAAAGGGATGCTACCTGGCGGCGGAGCTGGCCTTGCGGTACCTGCAGAAAGAAAAGAGCCTTGTCGCCGGGGATATTGTTCTTTATGGCCGTTCCCTGGGCAGCGCGGTAGCAACCTACCTGGCGGCAAAACAGAAATTTGGCGGACTGGTTTTTCACAGCGGCTTTACCTCGGTACCAGATATGGCGGCGCTGATGTACCCATACCTGCCGGTGAAGCTTTTTTGTCACACGCGGCTCAACGCCCTGAAGCTGATCTCCCATTGTCGCTGCCCGGTTTTGATCCTTCATTCACCCACTGATGAATTCATACCGTTTGGTCACGCTCAAAAAGTCTATGCGGAGGCGCTGCCGCCGAAAAAAATGATCGCCATTTCCGGAAGCCATTTCAGCAGCGAGTGGCAATCCGACAAGTTGGTAAGAGAACAGTGGGTGGATTTGCTGAACGGCGAAACAACGAACTGGGGGGAGCATGGTGACATGATCAGTCATCCTTCGTTCAAATCAGATAAGAAAAAATCGGCAAATCCAATCGATAGCGAAAATGAGACGCGTGCAGCAGAAAGGGCAGAGGGTAATTCCGGGCAGAAAAAATATGGATGAAACGCCGGCCACACAGATGCGACAGGAAATCAAGGAATTGGCGCTGGATGCCAAGGGATTTCTTTCCGAAGCGGAAGGGCTGAAGTTGTTCGAACTTGCCACGGAAGGCTCGCTTCTTTCTCCCTGTCTTGAGATCGGCAGCTACTGCGGCAGGTCGGCCATCTTTTTGGCTGAAGGATGCCGGGTTTCAGGAAGGCATGTACTGTTCACCATCGATCATCACCGCGGTTCGGAGGAACAGCAGCCGGGCGAGGAATATTATGATCCGGAGTTGTTCGACAGCGGGCAACAGAGCGTTTTCACGCTCAATTATTTTGTCAAAAATATCCGGCGGGCCGGGCTGGAGGATTGGGTAATTCCGGTGGTGGCGCGTTCTTCGCGACTGGCTGCGTTCTGGCCGGAAATGAAGTTGGGGCTGCTGTTTATCGACGGCGGCCATTCGGCGGCTGATGTTCAGGCGGATTTTGAAAACTGGGGGAAACGCGTGGTTAGCGGCGGGTATCTTTGTCTGCACGACATTTTTCCAAATCCCGACGATGGCGGTCAGGCGCCGTTTCGGATCTTTGAGCATGCCCGGAAAATGGACGAATGGGAGAATATTGGAATCTTCGAATCGCTTGGTGTCTTACGGAGATGCCCATGACCACAAGCAAGCACGAGATTAAAATAAGATCGACCCGCTTCCTGGGGCCGGTGCCGCATCAGCCGCATGGCAACTGGCGCATCATCGGGCAGGATGGCGGGCAGTCAATAAAAACCGAAAATGGAGTGATTTTTGTCTTTTCGGACACACTTGTTTCGGCGGCCAATGGCAGCGATTCGGAGAGCCATTCGGCTCCTGGCGGCAGCCAAAATTTTTTTCTTCCCAACTGCGCTGGAATTTCCTCGCAACAAAATTTAACGAATGCCCTCGCCCAACTGCGGTATTTCACAGATGCCTCCGGTTTTCCCCGACAGATCCTGCAGCCCTCCAGCCAGGAGAGCGCCATCCTGTTGCGTTTCTGGCCCGAGCACGGAATCGAGATCGACGGCAAGGTCTGGTTTTATTACCTGGGAATTCAAACCACTGACGCCCGTTCTATCTGGGGATTTCGAAACCTGGGGACCGGCCTGGCGGTACTCGATCCGGATAGTGGCGAATGCAAACGCATCTATTCCGACGATGATTGGCGGTTTTGGAGAAGCGACCAAGATGACTGCCACTTCGGGGTGCAGGTGCTTCGGGAGGAAGGAATAGTATATGTTTTCGCCAGTGTCAGGCAAGGTGTCGCGGCCACGGCGAGATTGGCGCGTGTCCCGGAAAAACATATTTCCGATCCTGAGGCGTATGAATACCTGGTTTCAACCAAACCGCGCTGGAGCAAGAATTACGAAAAAGCCTGCAGTCTGGGAGAATGCAGTCCGGAATTTTCGGTGTCCTTTAACGCATTTCTCAGCAGATATCTCATGGTTGGTATTGACGCTTATACTAAGGTCCTGACATTTCGCACTGCCAAATGTCTGTGGGGACCCTATTCCCCGCCCCAGCGGGTAATAGCAGTTCCTCACAAAACGTCCAGCGAACTGGTTTACCTGGGGTTCGAGCACCCCGAATTCCGGCAGGATGATGAAAAAAAGATATTCATCTCTTATTGCCAGCCAAATTTCAGGGCGAATTCACTCATAACGGTCTCTCTGGCCTGAGGCCGGTGAGTGCGAAAAATTCAATAAATGAGATTATAAAAAAATGCCGACCCGCAGCCAGAATATAACAACACTTCAATCGTTGGTGGAGCAGCTTCCGCGGTTTGGCGCTCGCCCTGCGGTGGGACTGCGCCAGGCATTTGGGCTGCGTTGGTGGAGCTACGATCGGCTATATCGGGAATCATTTCGAATCGCCTATTTATTGAGCGAAAGGCAAATAAAGGCCGGCCAGCATGTTCTGCTGCAGGCGTCAAACTGCCCGGAATGGGTCGCGGTGCTCCTGGGGGCGGCTATGCGCGGCATTGTAGTGGTGCCGGTGGCGCAGGATGCAACGCCGGAATTTGTCCGCCATGTGGCGGAAAAGGTGGATGCCCGGCTTTTTTTCTGTCAGGAGGAGCAGAATGCTCAATTGTTAGGGGTGCCTGTTGAGTTGATTTTCCCGTCACAGCCGGTGCCCGAAATTGTCCCCGACAAAAGTCTGGTAAATCCGGTGCAGGAAGACGATACCGCGCTCATCTATTTTACCTCCGGAACTACCACAAATCCCCGGGGCGTCATCATCACTCACCGCAACATTGCGGCTGCTATCGCTCCTTTCCGGTTCTGGCGGCCGCTGGTTCGCGTCATCCCCTTCAGGCTACTTTCTATCCCGCCGCTCAGCCACATCCTGGGTTTGATGCTGGGGGTCTGCGTGCCGCTCTCCCTCGGATTGGCGGTTGTCTACACGCAATCGGTAACACCCGAGCATTTAATTCGCACCATCCGGGATAACCGGGTAACACTCCTGGCAGGTGTTCCACGCATCTCGCAGATTCTGTCCCGGCATTTGCTGGACATGAAAACGAAACACGGCGCCCAGCGAATGGAACAAAAACTGGCAAATATCCGCTCCCGGTTTCTGCGGCGCCACCTTCTTTTCCGCCATGCGAATTCCATCCTGGGATGGCGGTTCTGGGTCATTTTTATGGGCGGGGCAAAACTACCGATTGAAGAAGAAAAATTCTGGCAAGAAACCGGACGAATTTTGGTCCAGGGATACGGTTTGACTGAAACGACTGCATTTGCTACCATCAACGGGCCGTTTTCCGGACGTCTCGGTTCGGTGGGAAGAAACATTTCACGGCTGGAGATGACAGTAGCGGAAGATGGTGAGATATTGCTGCGAGGTCCTTCCGTCACGCCGGGGTATTTTGAAGATAACGAAGCAAACTCCAATGCATTTCAGGACGGTTTCTTCAAAACCGGCGACCTGGCGAAAAAAGACCGACGAAATCTTATTTATTTCCTGGGAAGAAAAAAGGATGTGATCATAACCAGTGAAGGCAGGAATGTCTATCCGGCAGATGTTGAGAATGTCTTGAATCGGCAGGATGGTGTTGCGGACAGTGTGGTGATCTCTTCGGGACGCAACGGACATGAGGAAATCCACGCTGTTTTGCTGATGCAACCGGGAAAATCGGCACCCGCTGCCGTTCATTATGCTAATACCCTGTTGCACCATTATCAGCAAATTCAAAACTGGACAACCTGGCCGCATAAGGATTTCCCGCGAACCTCGCTCGGCAAAATCAAACGGAATATGATCTCGGATTCGATTGTTGAATCAGGAAACAGGCGGGAAGAGAAACCCGGCCATGTCTCGGAAATACCGACGGTGGAAGAAATTCGGAATGAAAACGACAGAATCCGGCGGCTGCACCTTCTGGCTCGTTTTCTGGGTAAAAGCCCGGCGGAGGAGCTCGTCGCAAATGCGACGGAGCTGGCCCGTCGTTTCGATCTGAGTTCTGTTGACATGGTGGAATTGCAGATCCTGATGGAGCAAAATTACGCCGCCCAGTGGAAAGATTTGCGGGAACGTTTTTTCGCATCTCATCCGGATTTGCAGGAATTGATCGGCGCATTGAAGCCGGAGGGAGCGGCACGGGAGAAGCTGGAGAAGCCGGGAAAATGGATGGAGTTTGCGGCGGTTAATTTTATTCGCCGGTTGACGCGCCCGCTGGTCATCTATCCCTGGGTTTTTCTCCGCACCGGAGTTACTGTGAAAGGGCGGGAAAATCTGCGGGACCTGTCTGCGCCTTTCGTCATCGCTGCTACCCACCACGAACACGCCATTGATGTTTTTATTATTTATAAAGCGCTTCCGGTTCGGCTGCGACGCCGGTTGATGTTTGTAAGCAGCCGCTGGGTATTTCGCGAATATCTGGACCCGGACGAAGCCGTTTCACGTTTCCGGCGGCTGGTTGTTGGCGCTGCCTTTCACGTGTTTGCTCCGGCACTTTTCCCGCTGATCCCGATCCCGCACTTCGGCGCAGCCGGGAAAGGTATATCGGAAATCTGCCGGTTGATTGATCTGGGTTATTGTCCGATCATCTTCCTGGAACCGGGTGTGAGTTTGATTGCCGCCCAGACACAAGTGCCGGTGTTGCCGGTGAAGCTGGAAGGAAATGAAGGAATCGATTTTCCGCCTCACCGCCGCCGAAAGGCGGTGAGGGTTCATTTTGGAAAGCCTGTTCAGGTTCAGGCCGGGCAGAATCGCTTCCAAATTATGGAGACGATTCAGAATGCCCTGAATAATTTGGGCGGTTCCGCATGTTGAATCGCCAAAGCAACCAAAGTAGCAGGAGGCGAAATTTAAACATGAAGAATGTCCTATGAAGGAACCGCAGGCTTCTTACACAATGTTCACCTGCAAATCCCAGCCGGGCTGGTGGGAACAGCCGATATTCGAACAATTTGCTGCACATCTTACTTCTCGGGGTCTTCCGACACAAATTTGTAAGGTAGATCATTTCAAACTGAAAAACCACGGATTCCTGAGGAGAAAATTCAAATTTCGCCATTTTCTTGCTTTCCTGCAAAATGATAAGACCGGTCATTTTCATGTTCTGGATTGCCAGGATTGGGTGGAGCCGTTTGCGGAGGTAAGAATGGAGGATATTCTGCAGGACAAACGCTGCCAGGTTTATCTGAAATGCCAGTACCGGGATGAACCGTTTCAAAAATATCCGTTCACAAAAATAAAGCCGTGGACTTACTTCGGGGGACATACCGGCAACCTTCAGCCATTGCTGGATGAATGCCGTCGAACGCCGAGATACGGTAAAGCCCTCTACTTCCGCGGAAACACCGAATACCATCGGCGGGGAGAAATATTAGCCCATTTGCAGCAAAATGGCACGTTGAATTCCGATTTTCGAAAAATTGAATTTTACCAGTATATAGAAGAATCGTGCCGCCATCGTCTGATTCTGGCGCTCCCCGGAATGGGAAATCTCTGCCACCGTGAAATCGAGGGATTTGGAATGGGGACCCCGGTGCTGATGCCCCGCCTGGAAAACCGGCTGCACAACAACCTTGTTCCCGACCATCACTACATCAGCGTGGATGTGAACACCGGCAGGGAGGATTGCCAAACCATCGCCGGGAAAATCGAGCGACGATATCGCCAGGTTATTGATGATACGGATTTTCTGGGCTTTGTGGCGGGGAATGCAGCACGGTGGTATGACGAAAATGTCCGTTTTCCGCACAGCCTCGATCTGACCGCACGTCTGCTGGGTCTTTTGTGAATTAGGGGAAATTAATTTTTCAATTAGAAATTGGGAAACACAGGTTTGTTTCGAATGCTCAAAATCAGGCTTTATCACGGATTTCGCTCATTTCGCCGAAGGGAGAAGTGGTGAAGATCTTTTTTGTGGCGTATAGTTTTGGGAGTTACCATGGGCAGGTCCTGATCGGGGTTTATAAACGCAGTTTGAGAATTGCCCGGGAACTGCACAGGCGGGGACACGAAATTGTCATGTTCTGCACCGGGCGCGGTGCCTACCAGGATGAGCTGATCCGCCAGTCCGAGGAATATGTGCACTACATGGATATTCCATTTTCGGTTGCTTCTTTCGAAGCCGCAAATGAAAACCGGCGCATTTTTATGGAACAGATTACCGCCATCAATCCTGATCTGGTTGTAATCGGAGAGGTGCCGTTAGCCGGGGCGATGCTGGAAGCGACTTTGTGCGCGGCGGAGCTGGGCAAACCGGTTGTCATCCTCGATAATGCCTACAACCCGCTTTTTGCCGAACATTTTTGCGAAGTTTATGGTCCGATAGCGGACGGGATCATATTGACCGGCCCGACTTCTTACCACGCAAAAAAGTCGATTCCTTATTTATGCCAGGTGCCGCCATATATTGAGAGCTCGCCATCGGATGCGCGAAAGATTGTGCAAAACAAATTGGGATTGAGTGGAGATCGATTGATTGCCGTTTTGGGCTACGATAGCAAGGTTGAAGGCATTGGCATCTCGTTGTTGAAAAAGCTGGACGACCCCGGTGTGGAATTTTTGTTTCTTTCCCGGCAGCCGGAGAAATGCCGCCATCGGTTGGAAAAGCTGCCGGGATCCTTCCAAAAGCGGGCCCGGGTGATTGCCCAACCGGTGGACCAGCTTCTTTTCGGATTTATAGAAATTGCCAGACTGGCGGTCGTGAAATACGGATTTATGCAGGTGAGCGAATGCCTGGCGCTGCGGACGCCGGTGGCGGCTGTTTATTATGAAGGCCCGCAATGGCTCAATTTTCTACCGCAGCAGTGCCGGCCTTTCACTATTTCCACATCCAAAAAAACGGCTGGTAAGACAATGTTGCGTGCTGTGAAAAGTTTTCTGAACATCAAGCCGGGCGACATGTCGCACATCCACGATGGAAGTTTTGGTGCGGCGGGGAAAGCAGCGGATTTTCTGGAAAAACTGCCGCTCAAACCACGTCTGCTTGAAGTTGAAGAATTTCAAAAACTGGGAATCACCGAAAGCGTGCTCCTGGCCGCGCTGAGCAGCCGCCACAACTTACCTGTAAGCCGGCTGGAAACAGTTCGTGCGATGGAATTGAGAAAGCTTCCGGAATTCCGGCTTTTTTCCGTCGTATGCGGATATCGGCTTGAGGATGAAACACATTTTGCCAGGTTGTGGTATCGCAATTATTCTTCAAAGGATGAAGCGGAGCGAAATCTCCGGGAAGAATTTCTCACGGATCAGCGCCGGAAGGTGTATTTTTTTTCTGCAGACGATCAGGTACTTGTGGAAAAAGATGCCGGTCAGGAATTGCTGCCGCCGCTGTGACTGCTATAGGAAAAATCATCGTTCCCAGGCATAAATGCCCGAACTAACGGATATATAATGATGAAATATTACAATTTTGGCAAATTAACCAGGCAGCAGTAATTTATAATATAGCATCTATCAACAGCTTAGCGCCTTGGCGTCTTTGCGAGATGGAAAAGCAGACAAATTCAAAGTGAGGCGAATATATGGTTTCAGTGCAAATAAAACCGGGTTACGATTGTGACGTGGTGGTAGTCGGCGGCGGGCCGGCGGGTTCATCCGCTGCCGCTCACCTGGCGAAAGCAGGACTCAAGGTGATTCTGCTGGATCGCCAGAAATTTCCGCGGGATAAGGTGTGCGGTGACTTTGTGGGACCTGCCGCACTGCTGGAACTGCAGGAGTTGGGAATCGCAGCGCGGGAGGATTACCGCTTTTCGAATATCATTCGCCAGGCCGCCCTCTATCTGGATGGAAAAGAGCTGATTTCTCAGTCGATTCCGCGGATTGAGGGCCTGCCCGATAACGGGCGGGTTATCCCGCGCCTGATCCTGGATAACTGGATATTTGAAGCCGCCAAATCCGCCGGTGCCGTGGTGCTGGAAAAGCACAAAGTTACCGGATTTGAGCGGGACGCCAGCGGCGTGCGTGTGGAAGTGAAACACCCGTCCGGCAGCCGGCAGTTTTTTACCAAATTGCTCATCGGCGCCGATGGGAGCAGCTCGCTGATTTCCCGGCTGGTGCGGGGCAGCGCCATTCCCGACGAAAATCTTATTGTCGCTGTGCGCGGCTACTTTGAGGGGGTGGAGGGACCTGCCGACCAGGCTGATCTTTATTTCTCGGGTGACAGTTTCCCCGGTTACTACTGGCTGTTTCCCACCGGCCCGCACTCCGCAAATGTGGGAATTGGGATGGTGCTGGAGACGATTCCCCCGGTGGAAGATCACCTGCGGGAATTGCTGTTGGGTTTGATAGAAAAGGACGCAACGTTAGGAAAACGGCTGAAGAATGCGACCATGCAAGGCAAGGTATTAGGCTGGCCGCTCAACACCTACAATCCCGATTTGGATATTGTGGATGACCGGGTGATGCTGGTGGGCGATGCCGCCGGGCTTATCAATCCATTGAACGGTGAGGGAATTCAATATGCGCTCCTCAGCGGGAAATGGGCTGCCCAGGTCGCGGCGCGATGTGTGGCAAATCAGGATTTCGGGAAAAAGGCATTGCAGGAATATGCCAGAATGATCGGTGACTACCTGCGATATGACATGGCCCTGGCTGGCTTGATTGTCCAGTTTATCCGGAACCGAAGCCTCAACCCGGTTTGGCTGCAAGCGCTGCGAATAATTGTGGCGCGGGCGCGGCTGGACCCGGATTACGCGCGGACGGCGGGCGGAATTCTGGCCGGTTTGCTTCCTGCCAGCAACGTGATAAATCTGAAATTTTTGCTGGGAACGCTGGAGCAGACCGCAATGTCGCTGGGAGTGGAAGGTGTTTTACACGCCCTGCGCGGACCCGGACACCTGTTCACCGTGGGTATGGATGGATTGAAAATGGGGCTTAATTTTGCCACCGAATCCGCCAGGGATCCGCTTGGATTTGCCAGATGGGGAATGGGTCTAACCAAAGGCGCCGCGGAATTAATGGGTCAGGCGGCGAAGGATTTGCTGAAGCCAAACATAGGAAAATAGGAAAGCAATTTCTCGCAGCATACGAATTTTATTGACTATTTCTACCGGCAACCTGAGGTGTTGATAAACAATCACCCCTCCGGGGTAGGTTTCAGCTAAATCAAATTAACGCCCTCCAGCCTCCATCCCGGTCCAAACCCAGACGTAAGAAATTCCTTTCGCACATCTCACGTTTGACGTTTCACATTTTTGCATTACTTCATCACTCCACAACTCCATTACTTCAATAACTTTCGTCGTTTGGCGTGAGACTGCTCTACAGATCCCGCTCAATCATATATAAAACGATGTTCTGAATAAAATCCTTGTCTTCGGAATCCGGGGCGTCGCGGTATGCCACAACGAATTCCCGCAGCGCGCCGCCGGCTAACTGTTTGGCACTGGATATTGCATATTCGATGCTCTGGTATTTGGACATCAGGCGGTAAATACGGCGGACATCCCTCTCCCGACGCTCCCGACGCGGCCGGGATAAAAAGTGCCGTAAGAATTCATTCTCCCCGGGATTACACTGGTTCAGCAAGTGAATTAATATCAGGGTGCGTTTTCCCTCCCAGATATCGCCACCAATTTCCTTCCCGTATTTTTTTTTGTCCCCCACCAGGTTCAGGATGTCATCCTGTATTTGAAAAGCGGTACCCATGTAGTAACCGAAGCGGTTAAAGCGGTCCGCATCGATTGCGCCGCCGCTGGCGATGAGCGCCCCGATGCGGCAGGGATGAATACAGGTGTACCAGCAGGTTTTTTTCAGCGTCATGCGCAGGTAATCATCTTCACTCAGATCCCAAATATTGTCGCGAACCCACCCGATTTCGGTTGCCTGCCCTTCCACCGATTGCCGCACCATGTGCTCGACCTCGCTGAATATCTGCCAGGTGAGTGTTGGTCCCAGCGAAGCAAGATTTGCCATCAGCGGTCGGATGCTCAGCACGTTCATGGCGTCACCTACGTTCAGCGCGATACCGATGCCGTGTTCCTTGTAAAGGGTGGGCTCGCCCCGCCGGTAATCGCTTTCGTCCGCAATGTCATCATGAACCAGGAATGCATTGTGAAAGAGCTCGATAGAAACGGCGGAGGGGAGGGCGGCTTCCAGCTTTCCGCCAAACGCCCGGCAGGTGGCAATGCACAAGCCGGGGCGCAATCCCTTACCGGCACGCTTGGGGTAGGCAGGGACCAGATCGTAAAGGTATTTCCGCGGCTCCTTAGTGGGGATGGAGCCGAACATTGCCTGGTTGGTAATTGACTTATATTTATTTAAGAAAGATTCAACCGGTTTTACTAATTGGTCATTCTGCAATTCGGATTTCCGGAGCTTTGCGATAATTTTAGCCGACCTGCACGGTCAGGATGGCCTGCAGTTGATCGAATTTGGTTGCCTGAATTAAACCGGAGTAAGTGCCGGCGACCGTTCCAGTTGGCACGGTAACGTTTATTTTTACCGTTTCCGAGTTGCGCGGCCCTATCGCCAGCGATGCCGGCGCGAATTTGATCTGTTCCGCCAAAATACGGTTTCCATCGCTGTCCACCAGGTCGGTGCTGTGCAGCTCGAAGGTCTCGGTGGATTTATCGCTGTCGTTCTGGAGGGTCATCGGCATCTCGGTCGAAGTGCCGGCTTTGACCGGATTCGGGATGGTGAGGTTGGGCACCTTCCGGCCGTTGGTTGGCGCCGGGCTTGGCTGTCCTGTTCCTCCATTTATCGAAATCATCTTCTTTGTCAGATCATCGACCGACCGGGAGGCCACATTGACCAGGTCCATGATGATATCCACCGCCTGGTGCACGTCCCGCCGAAATTTTTGCATTACGGCATCGGGATTTTCGGCACGCAGATCCTTCACATTTATAAACTGCTCCTCAACCTGGCGGGCGGCCACAATCCCGGCTGCAATCTCTTCTTCCAGGATAGAAGCCGCTTTCTGTACCACATTCGATGTCGTTTCTGCCAGGCCCTTGACGATCCCAATCTGTTCTTTCAATTTCCCGCCAACAGCTTGCGATATCGGTTCACCGGGGGCGTTCGTCTTCTTCTGAGCGCCTGCCGCAGGGTTTCGCTTCCGCGAAGATGCCGCCTTGGGTTGAATATCTTCCGACCCGGTCTTTGGTTTTCTTCCCCTTTTTGCCATATCTAAACCTCCTTCTCACAATTGAATAACCTTGTTAGTCCCCTGATGGTAATTGTTGCTACCGGGCGGTCGAAAATTACGATGCCAATCTGGTAATCGCTCTGCGCGCAAATTGGCTCGCACAGTTGAATACAGACCGGCAGCGGGTCGTTCGCCGAGACGTGCATTGCCATATCGACATTCAGCGGGTCCTCCGGGCTGGTTTGAATTGCAACTCTCGCCGGCGTATCCTGAAATGCGATCGAGACCGGGCAGGGATTCTCGCTGTTAAACTGGTGTTCCAGCTTTGCCGGTTGTTCCGGCCATTCTAATATATGAACATTGTTCTCTTCTATCTCTGCCATGATTTACTCCTTCTCCAAATAATTTGTTGCTCCCAATGATTAACAAATCGACTAATTCTGCATTCCCCGGATTGAATGAAATCTCTTATGCTTTCCCAAATTCAGCAGGAAAATAGCAGATCTGGATTATCGAGGCCTCGTTGCTTCCACCCTGTATTTCAACTGCCGTGATTCCGGTTTCCGGAATTTCGATGGTCTTTACTTCGTTGTTCACGTCCACATTGAATTGATTGATGATCGAGCTGCCAGAGAAAACGGTGAATTCGAGGGTCGGATTGGCATAGTTGTTTACCAGCATGGTTACATTATTGACGGTTCCCGGGAAATCCACCCGAATACCGGATTTGGGAAATTGCAGTTTTGTGATATTTGGCGGATCGCCAATGTTGCCGGTGTGGATCGGATCGCCAAGCGGAGAAAAAGTGAGGTTCTGGTGGACGAATGGCTGGGTAAACTCGATACCCGGCTTCAGCTCCTTGAAATCCATGCAAATCTGGGTGGGCTGGCCACCATCCTGGCAGTTGAACAATTTTGTTTGTCCGCGAACGGAAATGGCCGCTACCGGCCTGTCGAAGAGCGTGATGCCAACTGCATAGTCGCTGCGGGCGCAAATCGGTTCGCACAGTTTTATGCACACCGGAATAGGCTCGCGCGCGGAAACATGCATATCCATGTCCACATTCAGTGGTTCCCGCGGCGAAGTTTGAATTACAATATTGGCCGGCCTTTCCTCAAAAGCTATCGACACCGGACATGCATTTTGGGGATCGAACCGGTGCTCCAGCTTTGCCGGGGATTCTGGCCAGGACAGGATGTAGACCTTGTTTTCTTGTTCAGCCATATCTCCGTCCCTTTCTCTGTTTTAATTTCTAACCTGCAGGCTTGGCAATTTCGTTTAACTGCAACGGCGCTGACTTATGATACGGCAAAATCGGAGATCAATATTACCAATACCTGATTTTACAGTCAAATTTACACTTTAATGCTGCAATACGAGCCGGAGGAATAGAAGGAGCTGTGGAGTCGGAAATTGACATGGTAGAAGTCCTTTCACCGCAGGGGGTCTGACCTTTTTCGAAAGCAAATAATTTCTTATTTCATGAAAGAACAAACACCAACTTTTACTTTTCTTGAGTCTGCCACCTTCCCTGAAAGAGCTACAGGCGCGTTCCTTGTGTATTTCACGTTGCGGAAAGATATATAGAAATATCCGGGGAAACAAGATTTTAAATGGCGAAAATTAAAAAAATGCCGCACCTTTCCACCATCTCTTACCGAATTAATCCGGGACGCCTGTAATCACGATTTATGTTTTTGAACCGTTGCTTGTGAAAAACGATGGTTTTGTGTGAAACCTTTTGGACAAAAAAAGGTTTGCATGTTTATGAAAGTTTCCTAAATTAATCACGTAACCAAACTTCGGGTGAAAAGATGGGTGTATTCACTTCCAAGGGAATAAGTAGAATTGAACAGCCTGAGAAATTCACGTACGGCTGGTATGTGCGGGTCCGATATAAAGGTAAAACAATTTCAAAATTTTTTAGCGATAATAAGCACGGTGACAAAGCGAAGGCTTTTATGAAAGCCAAAAGCTACTACCGGAAACAGATGAAAAAGATTATGGAGAAAATCGCCGGAGAGCCGGTTGATAAGATTCCCAATACCATACTTGTCACCAAACACAAAGATAACAACACCGGTATCGTCGGAATTCAGAAAATCAAGAGAAAGCGGAAGACCGGCGGATTTTATCGCGCCTATCGTGTGACATGGAAAGAAGGCGAAAAAGTAAAGAACAAGTTTTTCTCCATCGAAAAATTGGGCGATAAAGAAGCCTTCGCACTCGCCCGAAAATTCAAAAAAGATGTTATGCTGCGCGACGCCTGATTCGTTTCAATATGAATCTGTCCGGCGTAAGCCGATTGCTCTCGTTTCGTTCACTCAATCAGGCTTATATTGATGGCCGGGAACGTCCCTTCGCACGGTAGGAACGGAAAGGTAACTCATGCCTGCCACCATGATTTCTGTTTGAAAAGCTGCTCAAATACCGTCACCAAGTCCCCTTGCTCTTGAGAATTTGCATGCTGCGTTTCTCATTCTGCCCGTGGTGCCTAACTTATCTGCTCATCCAATAGACCAACCTTGGCGACTCGGCCAATGGGCTTTCAGCTTGTTATTGTTCCGAATTTCAGGAGACAATTCGAATTGGTTGCGGCGTTCCGAAGAAGTTATGCTGCCTCTATCGCAAAGAGATATGGGCAAATTCCACAAAGTGCAAATTGACAAAAATTGCAATTTTGAATGGAACGGAACTGAAATTCCACACTCGCCCGGGGATTGCGCTTGTTTGTGTCAGAGTTGTTAACTAAATTCACAATCGTGTATTTCTGATGGCAAAGCGAGGAGGAGTTAATGTCGCATACGGATATCAAGCAATTACTCAACCGTGAGCTTATTCCCGGCGAGTATGAGAAAATCCGGGAGTTGTGGAAGGCGCATTCCATTGCAGAGGACAACCATAACATAGAAGGTTTGATTGCTACCCTCACGGAAGATTGTGAATACAGGCTGGTCCAAACCGGAAATTCGTGGAAGGGGCATTCCGGCGCTGCCGATTTCTACACCACCCTGTTGACCGCGTTTCCTGACATCCATTTCGATCTGCAAAACATTGTCATCGGTCCACAGGGGGTTATGGAAGAGGCGCATGTAACCGGCACCCATCGCCAGCAATGGTTGAACTTTCCGGCTACCGGCAACCCGGTCGAATTTGATGTAGTTATTTTTTTTCCGTGGGATCGGGAGCAGCAAAAATTTCAGGGAGAGCGGATCTTTTTCTTCGGACTTGGCGGCGTTATTTATAAATGAGCAATTAGAGGTTGTCCGGTATATTTTTGCAGTTTAATCTCCACTCATATTTGTAACGGAGGGACTGTTATGCATCGCACCTCGTGGCTGTCCGGAATTGTTATGGGCATATTTAGTGGCATCGTGGTTATTTCGCTCACTTACGTTGTGAATATCCTTGCCGGTTTGTTTTTTATCCCTTTCGATATTTTTGATTTCATGGCCCGGGTTCTGCCGGGAGCAATCGTCAATTTCGGGATCGATCTGATCGTCTCCATCATCACCTTCCTGAAGATTGGCAACCTTTCGGCAAGTGCGAAGC
Source organism: uncultured Calditrichaceae bacterium (assembly GCA_964624795.1). Lineage (GTDB taxonomy): Bacteria > Calditrichota > Calditrichia > RBG-13-44-9 > RBG-13-44-9 > CAZUZS01. The sequence goes on along the minus strand of CAZUZS010000051.1, from coordinate 4,537 downwards.
TGGCGGAAAAGACCATCGCCGTAATTCAATTTCTGGCCGGAGGCGCCGTGTTTGGGCTGATTCTTGCCTGGGCAGGTCGCCGGCGGACGCCGCGGAATCTCCCAAAATATGGTTTTGTCGGCGGTATCGTTTTGCTGCTGCTGGTGGTGTTGGTGGAGCTCTACAACGGATTTCCGAAAGTGCAATTGACTGCCAATATTGTGTGGCTGGTGGTGGTTTTGCTGGGGTGGGGCGCTGCCCTGGGCTGGCTTATTCGGTCCGTCACCCCCGGCGATGAAACGGCACCGGATGGCAGCACTGAACGCCGCAGGTTTCTTTATTTTTCCGGCACAGCAATTGTCGCAGTGTTAAGCGGCGCTGTTGGCCTTGGTTTTTTGTTGCGCAGAAAACAGCAGACGCCGGCAGGAGTACGTCCTGTCAGCCTTTTTGCACCCTCCGGGACTTCCGGTCCGGCTGCTTCGCCACCCGAATCGGAGCTTACCGATCGCATTATGCCCGCCCCCGGAACACGCCCTGAAATTACTTCTAACAAAGATTTTTACCGCATCGATATCGATACCCGTCCGCCGGAGATCGACGCTGAAGAATGGCGGCTGGAGATTACCGGCCTGGTGAAAAAGCCGCTGAGTCTGACGCTCGATGAAATCAAGAGCCGCCCGGCGATCTCACAGTACATCACTCAGGAATGTATCTCCAATCCCATCGACGGCAGCCTCATCAGCACCGCCATGTATACCGGCGTTCCACTGAAAGATATATTGGACGAGGCCGGCTTGCTGCCGCAAGTGAAGCAAGTATTCATCAAATCCTATGATGATTTTTATGAGAGCGTGGCCATGTCGGATATAAAGGATGAACGGACGCTGCTGGTATATGAAATGAACCGGCAGCCGCTGCCTCCTGCCCACGGTTTCCCGCTGCGAATATATATTCCCAACCGCTATGGGATGAAGCAGCCGAAGTGGATTAAAAGCATCGAAGCAATCGACCATGAAGGGCCGGGCTACTGGGTGGACCGCGGGTGGAGCCGGGAGGCGTTTGTGCACACCAATTCTGTCATCGATAATATCAGCGCCGGGGCCAAAGGTTCGCGCACCGTGCTGGGAGGCGGTATTGCCTGGGCCGGCGCCCGCGGCATCAGCAAGGTGGAGGTGCAGGTGGACGATGGCAATTGGAAGGAGGCCGAACTGCGCACACCACCGCTCAGCCCGCTCACCTGGGTGCAGTGGCGATATGAATGGAGCGGTGACAGTGGCAAACATACTGCCCGGGTGCGGGCCTACGATGGCGATGGAAAACTGCAGACAAGCGCAACCCACGGGTCCTTCCCGGACGGCGCGACCGGCATAAACACATTCGAATTCATGACATAAAAGCGAGCGAAATCATTTCTCCAGTCCTCAAGTGTATACACACGAACTGTCCGATTCTTACTGGAATTTCGCTCTGTGGGGCAGGACGGAAATTGCGATTTAAAAACAGGCACCTTACCCGTTCACGTCCTGCAAATCCAGGCTGCAACAACTCTTTCGCCGGGCAATCTGATGAAACCAATATGCAGGTGAGTGGTTTACCCTATAACAAATACTCTGTATGTAAGAGGATGATGGTCGCAAGCTCGGGCCATGAAATAAATTTTGAGAATGTCCCGGAATTCGGGGCATGGTGAAGATTTGAATCAGCAAAATAAGTAAAGGAGTCGGATCATGGGAACTCAACAAAAAGATGACGGGAAGGGGATTGGCAGCACAGGGCGCGGCTTCTCTTTCCTGGGCGGGGCGGCTTTCCTGTTTTATGCCATGAAGAAGGGAACCTTCAGCGGAATATTAGCAGCCTTTGCAGGTGCGGAGCTTCTCTACCGCGGGTTGACCGGCAAAGACCCGCTCTTTCAGAAATCTGCGGGTGTCAAGCATCCCGATGAGGATGTCATAACCGGCGCGGAAGATTTTATTGTCCGGGAAGCGCCGTTTCCAAAAGCAGGAGGATGGCTGCTTAAACCGGCAGGCACGAATAAACGAAGGGCATCGGCAAGAAAGATCGATTTTCGGAAAATGTCCAAAGCCGAGCTTTACCGGCGCGCCAGGGAACTGGATATCGTGGGGCGCTCCCGCATGAACCGGCAGCAATTAATCCGCGCGCTGAGTTAAGCGGGAACCTGCCCGGGATTTGGGCCTGAATGTCGATATGCGCTTTCGGAGGTGAAGGAATGGAAGTCCGCGAATATCGTTTTAGATGTCCATATTGCGGTCAAACCATATCCGTTCTTGTAGATCCCCTGATCGAAGAACAGCAGTATGTGGAGGATTGCGAAATCTGCTGCAATCCAATTGAAATTTCATGCAGAATTCAGGATGGTGAAGTAGTAGAATTTTCCGCCAATCAATCCTGAAAAATGGGTTCGGGGATTAAGCAGTGCACGGATCAGCAACTTTCCGCCGGTTCGAGTTTCTTTTAACGGATGATTGAAATTCGAAGCCGGAAGAGGCTGGAATAATGAGAGCAGACATAAAGAGCACCATCAGATTAAATAACGGGGTGGAAATGCCCCGCCTGGGATTGGGCGTTTACCTGGCGGACCGGGGCGCCGGGACACAGCGAGCAGTAGAATGGGCGCTGGAAGCGGGGTACCGGTTGATCGACACTGCCAGCATGTATGGCAACGAGCGGGATGTTGGGGATGCGGTTCGCAACAGCGGGATACCACGGGAGGAAATATTCATCACCACTAAGTTGTGGAACAGCGACCACGGCTATCAACGAACACTCGATGCCTGCAACAAAAGCCTGGACCGGCTGGGAATGGAATATGTGGACCTCTATCTTATCCACTGGCCGGTGGAAAATATGCGCCGCGAAACCTGGAAAGCGATGGTCAAACTCTACGAGGACGGCAAATGCCTGTCGATTGGGGTCAGCAATTACCTGATCCGCCACCTGGAGGAGTTGGCTGCTTATTCCGATTTTGTTCCGGATGTGAACCAGGTAGAATTCAGCCCGTTTTTGTACCAGAAGAGCCTGCTGGAATATTGCGAGGCGAACCGCATCCGGCTGGAAGCATACGCCCCTTTGACCCGTGGCAAGGAATTGAAAAACAGGCTGATTGTTTCGCTGGCGGAAAAATATGAAAAAACCGCTGCGCAAATCATGATCCGCTGGGCACTGCAGCATGATATGGTAGTAATTCCAAAATCGGTGCACCGCGAGAGAATTTTGGAAAATGCCGATGTCTTCGATTTCGATATTTCGGAAGAGGACATGTCCCGCCTGGATTCGCTGAACGAAAATCTGCATGTCTCGTGGGATCCCAGCGGGGTTAGATGAGCGGAAGCTGACCCGATGATATTTTGTTTTCGCGCAAAGCCGCCCAGATGGTGCTCACTCTGTGAAAAGTCGTCAAGAAAATACTAAGTAACCGGTGGCGCTAACTTATCCATAAATTGTTAAAATGGTTGTTTAATCAACGAAATTGCTTAACAACACTTGGATAAATCCGGGTGTTAATGAAACAAAAAATCTAATTAACAACCTTGCTTTTGGCGAGAGGTGCCGAACTCTAAGTAAATTTAGAAACTTGAAATTGAGAAAAAGCACTTTGCATCTTGGCGTCTTTGCGAGATAAATGATTTAAGCAGTTTTAAACATTTACAAAGTAAACAGGAGGAGGAGCGATGAAAGAACGTAATTTAGGCAAACAGGGACTTAAAGTTTCGCAATTGGGGCTGGGCTGCATGGGGATGTCCGAATTTTACGGCACCGGCGATGAGCAGGAATCCGTTGCCACTATTCACCGCGCCCTGGATTTAGGCATCAATTTTCTGGATACCTCGGATATGTATGGCCCGTATAAAAATGAGATACTGGTTGGGAAGGCCATCCGCGGCAGGCGGGATGAGGTGGTACTGGCCACCAAGTTCGGCATCGAGCGCGGGGACGACCCAACAAAGCGCGGCATTAACGGGCGTCCGGAGTATGTGAAATCGGCCTGCGATGCATCACTGAAGCGGCTGGGTGTGGATCATATCGATCTCTACTACCAGCACCGGGTGGATCCGGAAGTGCCGATTGAAGACACTATCGGCGCCATGGCCGATTTGGTGCAGGCCGGCAAAGTGCTTTACCTGGGCATGTCGGAAGCTGCTGCAGCGACCATTCGGCGGGCGCACAAAGTTCATCCCATTAGCGCGCTGCAAACCGAGTATTCGCTGTGGACCCGCGATCCGGAAGACGAAATTTTGCCCACAGTGCGGGAACTGGGGATCGGTTTTGTGGCCTACAGCCCGCTGGGACGCGGTTTCCTCACCGGCCGCTACAAAAGCATCGATGATTTTGAAGAGAACGATTTCCGCCGTTACTCTCCACGTTTCATGGGAGAGAATTTCAAGAAGAACCTGGAGCTGGTAAAGAAGGTGGAGGAGATGGCAAAGGACAAAGGGATCACGCCGTCGCAGTTGGCGCTGGCCTGGGTGATAGCGCGGGGGAAGGACATTGTGCCCATTCCCGGCACCAAGCACCGCAAATATCTGGAAGAGAATGCCGA
>CAZUZS010000050.1:9457-37850 GCA_964624795.1 uncultured Calditrichaceae bacterium | reverse complement strand
ACCGCCGGCAGTTTTGGCTACCGGCGATATCTTCTTGATGGAGATAGTTTTATGAGGTGTTATAATCTATGTAAACGGACAAACATCCGCTCGTCCGGGGAAACAGGTTACTTTAAAAAAATCATCTTAATGGATTTCCGAAAATCTCCGGCTGCCAGGCGACAGACATACATGCCGGTGGCAACAGGAGCGCCGGCATCGTTCATCCCGTTCCACTCGATTTGGTAACGACCGGCTGCATATTCCCGGTTGACCAGCGTCCGCACCCTCTGGCCGGAGATATTATAAATCTCAATTTTGATTTTCTCCTGCCGCGGCAACTGGAATTTTATATGGGTCAACGGATTAAAGGGATTTGGATAGTTCTGTGCCAGATCGAAGGTCCTTGGCAAACCGTCCGCGGCATTGCCGATCCCAACCACATTTCCAACGCCCACATCATCCAGTTGGAAGGGGTAGGTGTTATATCCGCCGTCGGACTCGTAACGCCAGCGTATCCAGATTTGCTCTTCCAAACCGTAAGCAGACAGGTCAATATCTTCCGACATCCAATTCTGCGAGCCGACCTGCGCTTTCACAAGTTTAAGAACCGTCCACTGCAAGCCATCGGTGGTGATTTCCACGAAAGTGGAATCGGTGTTGTCTGCCGGTGCGTGAAATTCTTTCCATGCAAACGACAGCCTTTTCACCCCGCTTTGCGAAAGGTTAATTTTAGGGGAAATTAAAACATAGCTGCCCGCCTGGTAGCCGGCGGCGACCGAGTAGGACCCGCTGTTTCCGCCATTTTTCCGGTGCCATGCAGGCGCCGTCCCAAAATCCCCCAGCCAGCCAACCGGCGGGAAATCATCTTCAAAACTCTCAGAGATACTGTTCACGGCCAAAGAAGGAACCAGGGTCAGATCGAGCGTCACATCCCGGCTGAGGTACAGCGAACTATCCTGCGGGATAAATCCAAACCTTTTTGCCTGAATGACATACGAGCCGGAATCCAGGCCGGCCAATTGGTACGCGCCGTCCGGGTTCGTGGTATCAGCCGACACCACCGCTCCGTCGCGAAGCGCGGCCACAACGGTGCCCTGCAGGCCGGCGGCACTATCGCTGAGCGAGATAGTACCGGAAATCGCGTAAGTGGGCCACTGCCACCCGGCATTCGGACTGGCAATACTGTAGGTGGTGAAGGTGTTCTGAAGGTCTTCGCTGGTTTCATCCGCACCGCTGATGCCATTGCCGCCGACGGCTGCCTGATTTCCCTCCGACATATCTTTCCGATGCAGGGAAAAGCCGGCCGCGGGTGCCGCCGCGGGATACTGATCGGTCAGTGGCGTGTCATTCAGGTAGGCGGTTGCCATGGTGTCAGGATCCGGTCCATCGCGCCGGATACCGCTTTTGTCCACTGCCTCATCCGGGACGTTTCCGGAGTTGTCATAAATCAGGTAGTCCACATCCTGGACCAGGTCCGATGCACCATCCCAGAAATAGAGGGCAAGCATCTCATGATCGACCTCCAGGTCGCCCTGCTGATTGATTGCGCCGGCCAGCGCTTCCCGCATGTCGGGAACATCGCCCGGCTGCGCGGAACCATCTTCGTACAGCTCGTAGGTGGGCAGAATTCCGTAAGCGGCGAAAAAGGCGGAATCCCCCGCCAAAGCAACGGTCTGGTACTCGCCGGGCATGATAACAGCACCATCCGGGAAACGGGCATGAAAATCGCCAAAACGCCCGCCGCCGGCCTGGGCGCCGGTAACGATATTATAATAGTACTGATCGAGATTGGGGTAGCTGGCGTCCGTCAGGTAATAATTGCCGAGGCTAACCGGCACGTCGTTCGGATTGAAAATTTCAATATATTGGGCGCCAAGCGGCCGGGTAACAATTTCCGAAAGCAGTATCTTCTGATCGCCCGGGACCACGTCAAAAACCAGCACGTTATCCAAAAACACCGCCGCGTCGTTGCTCACCGAGCTGAAATGCGAAGTAAGCCGCACCATGAAACCGGCGGCTTTATTCCAGCCATTTTCATTTACATTCAGGACATACTGTGTCACAGGCTGCGTTTCGCCCAGCTCAACTACATAATTGTGCCATTCGCCGTCCCACACGCTCAGTTCGGCCGACTCGGTAAAGTAAGCGAGGTTTGCGCATCCCAGGGCAAGACTGATCTCCGGATTGATTGCGGCGCTCAAATCCAGCAGCAAGAAAATTTCCACTGTGCGGGCCTCACCGGGATCGGGCGTTATTTTCAGCATGCTGTCTCCTGAAATGGGCATGACGGTCGAGTCGCCGGCAGACAATGCCATCTGACCGCCTCCATTCAGGAAATAATTACCCAGGGATGAAGAATCCTCCAAATCGTCCTGAAAAGGCAAAGCCTGAATGGGATGAACATCCACTGCGGCGGAAATCGTGTCGTTTGCAGGATTTCCGTCCCCGGGGAGAAAACTCTGCACAGTCAAGGTCTGAACGCCGGACGCCGCGCCGGTGTACGAGAATACAACGGAATCGGCTTCGTTGGGCGCCAGCGAAACAAACCGTGTATCTCCGTTCTGCACCCCATTCTCGAAGAGCTTCACCGGTATGTCCGTCTGGGAATTAAGCCCGACGTTTTTCACCACCGCTATAATCGGGGAGGCCACATTGCGGCCCACCACCACCGGCAGGTCAACAAACGATTTCACCGCATAATCATCCGGCAGGATATTCTCAACTTTTAGCTGATCCAGGAAGGCGTAGCCGTTCGCGCGGAAACGGATGGCGAAACGGTTAATCATGTTGTAGTTGCCCAGATCCAGTTGTTTGGGCACCCAGTCAGTCTTCAGGTTATTGCCAGCGGCGTCACCAATATTCGACGAATCTACCCCCACCAGTGAATCGATGCCCAAATGCCACTGACCATCATAAATGTCGCAGGTAATATATTGTGAGGAATCATGAAAACTTGCCGCCCAGGCGAACGAGAGATCGACATTCGTATAATTCTGCAAGTTGAGGTAAAGCGTCACCGCATTTTCCCGCCACGCATCGTTGGGTATAAACCCCAGCGTGCTGTCACCGCTGAATGGTCCATTGACCTCCCAGCCTTTGCTAACCGTCACCGCACCGCCTTCGGGTGTGTCAATCACATAATTCAACAGGGAACCCTTATTTTCAAAATCATCGATGTAATTCAAATCGTGGGGCGCCAGGCCAAAACCGGCAACCGGGACGACAAGATTTTCCCTTGCCCCGGTAACACCATCATGCGCAATGGTAATATTACCGTACTCCCAGCCGGAGGCGAGTGGAGAAAACTCAATATCAATGGTGTCTGCCGAAAACTGCCCGATCTGCGCCGGCACGTTAACAGGGGTAAAACGGGGATTATCGGAAGTTACATTATAGATGGTAAGGAGGGTGCCGGAGTTGAACAGGTCCAGCGGCCGGCTTGCGGTTGTGCCCAGTAGCTGGGCGTCAAAATTAATAAAATCGCGGGAAGTGAAGAGCATCGGCCCGTCATAGCGCTTTGGCAGGACCAGGTCATCCAGATCGCCGTTAATTGCAGGATTTCCGCCTCCAACCGCATGCTGCGCCCAGCGGATGACGACATTGTCCTGGCCGTTATAAGCGGACAGATCGTACTCGTAGTATTCCCAGCGATTGTTGTAGCCTGTTATTGCCGCAACCGGCGACCAGGTGATTCCTCCATCCACCGAGATATCGAACAGCAAAGAATCGAATGCATCGGAATTTTGCTCATTCAGCCTGGTATTGCAATAGAATCCGAGTTTGTTTCCATCCGGGGTGATTTCCAGGCGAGGTGAATAAACAGCAGAAGTCGATAACCCGATTGATTGTTTCCCCCAATGCGCATTCCTCGACGCATTGATTTTCCGGATGCCGGACAATCCGTAGCCGTACGGCTTGTCCCAGGCTTCTTCGGGCGCTTCGAAATTGATTACATAGGCCTCCGGTTGAGCGGCCTGAATGCTGAGATGAATCGTATCGGGGCTGGACGGCCCGTTATGATGTAGTGCAATCCATCCGGTCTGAGTACCGGCGCCGGAGGGTGCCCATTCTATTTGAAGGCTGTCCCTGGTAAGCGAAGGCACGCTGATCTGGCTATTGATTACGGAGATCTCCGGCGCGCTGGATTCCCACGATTGGACATTCAGATTGGGAGCCCCCTGGTTGTCAAAATACAGAGAATTTTTGGCGGTATCGCCGGCCGCGACAAGCCCTGACGGTTCATTCATTTGAACATTTTCGGAATAGGGATTGAAGACAGGGAACGGCGGGATATAAACTTCCGGCCCGCTGATGTCGTCCAGCATAATCATGCTGCTGTAACTCGGATAGTCGTAGATAAACGCAACATATACAGTATCGCCGGCGTACGGGCTAAGATCGAAGTGAAATTCAGTCCACACCCGCGGAAGGAAAAAATTGGTAGTGCCCAGCGAATCGGTAAAATCCTCCGGGTTGCTGCCGGTGGTGGACAATTTGATGCTGAGCCCCCAGAGCTGCCCTACCCGAAGGGCCCAGAAATTCAGGCTGTCTCCAACCTGGGGCAGCAGCGGCGGCGTCACCAGCCAGTCATTGCGGTCGCCGAGACTGTTTCCCATTACCGATGCAAACCACTGCCCGGAGTGAGCCGGATCCAGTGATGTAGCCGGTTCGGCTGACCATATATGACTGTCGCTGTTGAGATCGTGCACCGTCCAGTTAAGCGGAATGCCGCCGGATTCAAATCCTTCGCTTAACAAAGCCTTGCCGGAATCGATGTTTGCCGCCTGGTCCGGACCGGCCCATAAAAATGCGGCCAATATAACCCAAAGGTACCATTTGTTCATACCGTTCTCCGCCGGTTTATCCAATTTTTGATTGGGGAAAGAAACAGATTATTTTCCAAAATCCCTGCCGCCGGATTAACATTCGGCAGCAGGGTACATTCCCGAATTGTGTGCTTCCAACCCAAATATCCTGCTTAACGCATCAGAATCATTTTCCGGGTCATCCGTTGACCTGCGCTTTGCAGTTCATAGAAATACACGCCGCTGGGCAGGTTTGCTGCGTTAAAAACCAGCCGGTATTCCCCTGCATTTTTAAAACCGTCCACCAGGATGGCAACTTCCTGCCCCAGGATATCGAAGACCTTCAGGGTAGCGGTGCCGCTTTTCGCGATCCTGTAGTCAATTGTGGTGGTAGGATTAAACGGATTGGGATAATTCTGGGCAAGTTCGTACGAATCCGCAATCTTTTCCTGCTGCTGCAGGCCGGCCGCAGGCAGATGATATTTCAAAAGCGAAGCCCCATAAGTTCCGATATAGAGATCATTATTATCATTGGAGAGCGCCAGCGCACCGATATATTGATTCGGGAGTTCGCTGGCGATCCTGTTCCAGGTAAGCCCGCCGTCATCGCTTCTCAGGATGCCGCCGCCAAACGAACCGGCAAACAGGCGGCCGGGCTGCACCGGATCCAGCACCAGCGATGAGAAGTAACCTCCGGTATTCTGCTGCGGAGTGATATCCGTCCAGTTCACGCCACCATCTTCTGAGACATATAAACCGTCGCCGGAAACATAGATCTTAGAGGTTAATTCATCAAAATATATTCCGTTGATAAGGTGGTCGCTGCCGGGCAGATTGCTAAGATGCTGAAAGCTCTGTCCGCCGTCTACACTCACATTCACATCGCCATTTCCATGAGTTACAACATAGATAATGTAGTCCATTGGAGAGATGCCAATTGCCCCGACTTGCCATCCCTCGGTACCGCCTACCGGTCCCCAGTTTTCCATGGTAGTTCCGCCATCGGTGGACATATAGACCGCTGAAGCAACCGCGCCGGGATCGTTAACGCCGATAAAAACATAATTCGGCTTGGAAGGATTTACTGCAACTGCGGAAATTCCGCCGCCGCCCAGGGCATAAAATGTCATATCCCAGTGAGCGCCACCGTCGGTGGAGGTCATCAGCCGGGAATCGCCCGGATCGGCCGGCCGGCCGCCAACATACATCGTATCGGGCCGGGAAGGACTTATTTTCAGTACATCGACTTCATATCCCAGGCCGGCGCCGTAGAGATCGGAGTTCGTCCAGGTCTGGTTCTCGAAGGTCTGCACACCTTTTAAACTGCCGGTAATCAGTTTTTCGGAGGAACCTTCCATCACCTGAATCTGCCTGATGCATTCCACCGGCAGACCGATCCGGGACCAGGAATTGCCGCCATCATCGGAGCGGAATATTCCGGTCTGATAGCCGGAGGCATACAGCGTACTTCCATAGGTTTGCAGCTCGGTGACAATCGGGTAAGTCGTATCGCTGACGGTCACCTCCCAAAGGCCGCTGGAAGCATGGACCATTTGCCCCTGGATGGGATCCCACCGGTAAACGCCCATATCCAGCGTGCCCACGTAAAACACGTCGGGATCCGATGGATCTTCACACAGGCCGTAGGTTTTTGAACCGATTGCATATTTTTCCCAGGTCTGCCCGTCATCGGCCGTTACAAATACGGTGTCGGCGGCGGAAACATATAATTTCCCGGAATTCTGGCCGGCATAAACCTGCGAAATATAATAGGGAAAAACATAGGGAAGCGTGTTCCAGGTGCTTCCATAATCTTCGCTAAACAATACCGAATGGGAATTGGCAAGGTAAATACGCTGTTCCGCCCGATCCAGCTCCATATAATTCAAAATGTCCGTTTGGCCGCTCAGATTGTGCGAAACCCAGTTCACCCCTTTATCAATGGATTTATAAAGATTCAGATTTCCGTCGATGATGAACACTGTCGTATCATTGATGAAATCGAGGTAGCCAATCGAAGACTGGGCCAGGAAATTGGACATATGCCAGGTTTCACCATAATCGTCAGAATAGAAAATTGTGGACCAGTACGAGCTCAGTACATAGCCGGGATCATCGGGCGGGATGGCGACGCCGGAGCCGATTGGGAAGTAATTTCCGAAATCGATTCCATCATTCATAATTTCGAACTGCGGCTGGCCGGGCGCCTTGCGAAGAAATCCCCCCGGACCGCTGGAGACATAGGTGTAACCGGAGGCGGTGTCCACCACCACTCCAACGGCGGAACCGCCTTGCGGACCGAGAACTTCATAACTGGTCTGTGCAAATAATAATGCTGAAAACAGCACGACCAGAATCAGAATTAATGTAAAATTCTTCATACCTACTCCTCTGTTTGGAATATTTTAATTGATTTATGTGAATTGCATGTCGATCAATTGTCCGGCTTGCGCATTGGTCTCCTTCCTTTAATATCGCTGTGTTAATTTAGGGAGTAGGAAAAATCAAAAAAGTGCCAATTCTGCCCGAAGTGGAGTAGGCCAATTACGCAAGGCCCATTAAAACAGATAAGAAATTGGGATAATTATAAATCTTCAGGATAAATCCCAAGCCAACCGGGAAGAGTCCGTGCGGGAATTGGTAAGTAATTATCGTGCATTTTTTCAGGTGGGTGGAAACCGCCGTTGCGTGAAGGTTGCGGGGAGGGGAGAAATCAAAAAGAACAACAAATCCTGCTGGTGCAGAAAATGAGCGCAGTGACGCCCCCGTCCACAGCTAAATCCGGCATATGTTGAATTTGGCCCCGGATTATGAAGTGTTGGAATGGTTGCAGGGCTGGCTCAGTTCCCAGAAACCTTCGTTTAGAGAGGAAGACTTTAATCAACAAATAATATCCTGTCAGCGGGAATATCGGACGCCGCCCATCAGGTTCAGGCCGGAGAGGGAAAAATCGTCAAAGAAATAATTTCCACGGACCCATCCGCTTTTCACATATCCCTCCAGCCGGTCGCTAAAGCGATAGGCCGCTTTGATGTTTGAGCGGTTTACGGTATTCAAAGAAGAATAGAAAAGCGCCGAATAACTATATTGTTCGTCGAGCTCCGGTGCGAGCTTGATTTTACTGACAAAATACTCGCCTAAAAAGAAGATCGAAATGCGGTGCCCTAACATCTTTCCGAACAGAATATTGAAGAGGTGCTCGGAAGCCGGCTTGTCGAGCACATCCGAATAACGCCACAGCAGCCGATAATTGAATTGCAGGACATATTTCTTCTGGTATTCAAAGATGAATTCCAGGCCGTTGCGCCAGCCAAGATTCAGGATACGATCTTCTTCGAGCTGCGGAAGCGTGCTGTTTCCCAGGGAAAATTTTTCAAAATATCCGCCCACTCCAACATTTCCCCAGCGGAAAACAGAACGGTTGAGAGTTGCACGAAATATTACCGCGTCCAGGCTGCTGTTGACGCGGCTTTTCAGGTCATGATAAAAATAGCTGAAATTGAGCAGCAGCCTGCACTCCCGATTTCGGAATGGCCAATCCGCCGAAAGATTAATTCTGAAGAAATTCAGATCGAGATCGCGATCCGTGGAGTGGAAATTCTGGCGCCGATTCGAAAAATCCATCGACAAATCCACCGGCGAAAGGCGGGTGCGAAAATTGCCGCTGCCACTGTATTTCACGGCCCGGCTCTTCATATTGCTGTTCAGGAATTCGGGTTTCACCTGCAGGTGCAATTTGTAAGTAAGCCGGTCGAATCTGCCGCTGTAACGGGTGTCTCCTTCCAGAACAGTTAGCTGGTAGTGTTCATCCGCCAACTGCGAACCGGAATGGAAATAAGCACCTGTTTCGCCGCTCACTCTCCAGCGGAAAACGCCGGCGGAAGTTTCCGTCGCTCCCGCCAATAACAGGCTCAACAGGCAGATTACGATAAGGGTAGGCCGCCCTGTTTCCAGCATCCGTTGTTCTCTTTCTATCGTTCCGTCCGGACAAAGATAGAAAAGCACGTTTCATATTCAAATGATAAATATTTTTAAGACCGGCGAGACATACCCACAGGGCAGGTGGATTAAGAGCTTTCGGTTTTATTTTTATTGGCAGGATTGTAAAATGAGCGGACCTGGGGAACAGATGGTTGGCTGCCGGACAGTGAGTTTATGTTCTTTTTTGTGGATGCAAATGAGCCGACGAAATCCGATTGCTGCCATCAACAATTGAGAAGTGCCCCGGTTATTAAGAACTTGCGCGGCGCCTGATTCCGGGCTGAACGGAATCAGTTGCTCTCCAAATTTCGGCTCAATTCGTCGCAGCGATTTTTTAGCAGTAATTCCTTCTTCTGCAGAAATTCCAGGTAGCTTTCCGGCGAAATGAAGGATGCAGCGGATAGCGCCGAATCTACGCCCCCCGGCAATTCCCCCGGTTCAATTCCATCCGACAATACTGAGAATCCCTGGAATTGCGTGATCAGCGCATCAATCGGCAGATTGGATTCGTATCCCGCAGCATGGAATTTGTTTTCGTTCTCCTGCTGAGCAAATCCGACAAAAAATCCCAGGCTGCGAATGTCGTCAACTTCTTCCAGAAAAATTTCGGTTTTATTCTTCAGCAACACAATATCTTGCACTTCTCTGCGCGCTGCGCGAACACTTTCCAGCCTGCTTCTCAGCGCGTCCAGGGTATCGCGGAGCGCCTTTTCTTCTGCATTTTCATTTTTATCCGCAACCCCTGTTGCTACAAAATCCGTCGAATCCAGTGGCGCGTTTTGCATTTCAATTGCCCCTGCCGCTTTTTCGGCGCTTCCGGCACCCGTGGGAAAATGGGCGGCGGACTGCCGATTGGACTGCGCAAAGGCTGCAGACAACAGCATGATGATGGCGATGATTATCGCCGCGGGCAACTTACGCAAAGGCAGACTTAGCTGTTCCAGATTGGCCCGGCAGCAGTTTTGATTTATGTTTATATAATTCATTTTATCTGTTTCTATATTTTGTACGATGTTAATCCGCCGCGAATTTTAAAGCGCCAGTCCCATCCCCAGCCGCCAGAACTGAATATGGAAAATATCCCGGAAGCGGGGAGACAGCAAAAGATCGAGGCGAAGGTTTTCGGAAAGCATGATTCGGGTGCCGGCAATCAGCGCGGTTTCCCGTTCAACCAGGTTATCTTCCGGCATACGGCTGACTTCATCGATATCGCGTTGCGAGCTCACTTCGCCATTCTCGTCGATCTCAAGACTGAAGGTGTGGCTTGCGTCGGTCTGGCGGATTGTCGTTTCGCGCAATGCATGGTTCAGGCCAACGTAAAGATGCCAGGATTTATTCAGACTCATGTCCAGGTAGAATGGCAGCATAAATTCATGCGTGTCCGATTCAAACAGCCAGCTCACAGTTTTATTCTCTTTACGCGAGTAGGTCTGGCTGGTGGTGTCCGCGCCATAAATGATGGTGGCGGATTGCGTTTCGTTCATGTTTGGCTCAACACTGTTGAGGCGTACACTTTTTGTCAGAAAACCAAATCCCGCCCGGACAGAGGCAAACCCGGAAAGACGCTGCGAATAAACGGCCATTCCCTTGCGGTACCAATCTTTTCGTTGGCCGGTGCCGGCAGCGCTAACCGCCTGCCGGTTTTCCCCATTCTTCCGCTGCAACGAACCAAATAACTCGGTTTCTTCCGCGGTGACCGAGACGATGCTGATTTCACTGATATTTTCCAGATCGATGCGGCTCCGCCCGGCCTGGAGAAAAGCGCTGATCTCGCTGTTGTCGGAAATCGCAAAGCGGGATTGCAGCAATCCGTACCAATAATTGCCGGGATGATCCCAACTCTGGTATTCACTATCATTTTCGCTCATATCGGACCAGCCGGCGGGACTCATGGAAATGCTGTGAATTATGTTTTCGTTTTTCAAAATACTGCGCTGCTCCGCCCGGCCTTTCAGGTAGCCCATCTTTCCGCCGATTGTCCAGGCGGGCTTGAGCCGATAACGGAATCCCGCTGCAACGTCGAGATGATCGTAATCCTGTTCGTACGCTGTTCGGTAGTCCTGGAAGACGGAGGCGCCGGTAGCCGCGCTATTGCGGAAATTTTGGCTGTCGGGCCGGCGCTGGCGGTAGTAGCAGCCGCTCAATAAAAATCCGGCTCGCAGGCGCGGCGAAATTTCATACGCAAGAAATAATGAAGCGAAATGGCCGCTGGTTTTGTTTTGGATCACCGGAGCCTCATCCTTATTCGGCGTAAGCCCATTTAATTGCACGCCCGCAGCCGGATCCGAGCTGCGGACAAGCTGATAGCCTGCGCCGATGGACCAGCGAGAATTTTGCCCGCCAAACGGTTTTCCCAAATACCCCAGTGAAATATAGGGTGCGTAGCTGTCAGCGTACGCTGCCTGGCCGGGCAGCGGCAGATCCGCATCACCATCCGAACTTATCGCGGTGATGCCTGCGCCCCCGGTTTGTGCGGAAATCGGCTTTCCGGAAAGCTCGTACCGCCAGCCGCGGATATCCATGTAAATTCGGTTATTTTTCAGCCGGAAATCCGGGAAATCCGCCGGGTTCAGATAAGCATTCAGAAACGGCTCATCAAAAAAGCCAGGTGCAACATCGCGGAATCCGTTCACACCGTAAGGATTAAGATACCAGTTGTTGAAGAATACCGGCGATTCAACGAACTGTTTTTCAGTTTGCGCGCCGCTGCTCTGCTGTCCGGCAGCCGAAGCCATAATCGTCAGCAAAAAGCATAAAGCCGATTTCACACTAAGATTTCTGATATACCGTATTCCGTACGTTTTCGTTTTCATCCCTTCATGCCAAAATTAACCCAAAATGTCCCGAAATTCCCAGACATTTTTAAAACGCCGGCAGCTGGCAATTTGCCCCTCATTCAGGCTACCCGTGAAGCGCGATATTCGCGCAGGATCCGGCCGATGATTCGCACCCCTTCCTCAATCTCCCTTTCTGTCGGCCCGACACAACTCAGGCGGAAACCATTGTCGGAACCCCGGTCGGGAACAAAATATTTCTTGGGGACAAAGCTCACATTTTGCCGGGCAGCTTGTTGCGCAATCTCAGAGCCGGAAATTTCAGGTGGCAATTCGGCCCACAGGAAATAGCCACCTTCCGGAGGCGATATACGCACCCAATGGGGCAGGTGCCGGGAAGCAGCTTCCAGCATTATATCCCGGTTCCGCCGGCACAATCGGATATTACGTTTCAGATGCTTGTCGTACAAGCCTTTCTGGCAATAATCATACACTATGGCCTGGATCAGAAAATTGCTCTGGATATCGCTGGTCTGTTTTGCCAATATCAGTTTCCTTAAAATATCGCCCGAAGCAACAATCCATCCGAGACGAACTCCCATCAACAGCGCCTTGGAAACGCTGGAGAGGTAGATCACGATCCCGGCTTTATCCAATCCTTTGAGCGAGACGACGTTCGACCCGTCGCAGCGCATTTCGCTGAGATAATCGTCCTCCACCAGCGGCACCACATACCTTTGCGCGACCTCCAGCAGCTTTTTCCGGCGTTCCAGCGGCATGGTAACCGTGGTCGGATTCTGAAATGTGGGGATGGTGTAGATGAATTTGGGTTTGAATTTTCGGATCAGCGGCGGCAGTTTGTCGATGCGCATCCCGCGCTCGTCCATCGGCACCGGAATAATTTTCGCTCCGTAGGATTTGAAGATTTCCAGCGCTCCCGAAAAAGTGGTCTCTTCGACGAGAATTGCATCGTCCGGCTCCAAAAATATCTTCGAGATCAGATCGAGCCCCTGCTGAATTCCATTTACCGTCATGCAATTTTCTTGCGAAGAAGTTATGCCGCGTTTGATCAATAGCTTTGGCAGGAATTCCAGGAACGGCTGAAAACCGGCGGATTGGTTGAGGTTGAATAAACCGAATCCATGCCGCTGAATTGCCAGGTACGCGCTGTTTTGAAAGGACAGCCGGGGGAAATCTTTTTCCGGCAGAAAAGGAATGGCGAAAGAAATTACTCCCGAATTCCGCGAGTGGGCATCCAGGATTTTGGAAAGCACAGTTTCATTCATCCTATCCCAGTGACGCGATAGTTGAAAATCGAAATTCAGCTCCTCGTAATCAATTTCCGAACGATTGGAATGCGTCGGGCGGAAAGTCTTCACTTCGTTTACAAAAGTGCCTCGCCCGATTTGGGAGACAATTTTTCCCTCCACTTCCAACTCTTCGTAGGCATGCACTACAGTATTTCGATGCACTCCCAGCTTCATGGCAAATTCGCGCGATGAAGGAAGTTTGGTCCCCGGTTTCAGGATTTGGCTGGTGATCAGGTTATTTAGATGATTTTTCACCTGCAAATATAGCGGCTGATCTTCCATTTTGTCCAGATAAAGTAACATGTGCAAACCCAATCTTGGTAAATCGTTCCCGCATGGCTGTCGCTTCCAAAACTGCAGCTTTCCCACCGACCCTCCTTCTGGTAATTTCAATAATGGTGCCAGCCCGGTCCTCCTCAAACCGGCGAAATGAATATTTATATTTTCATCATAGATTTGTTTTGATCATTTGCCAGGCAATCCGCATTTTTATAGCAGAAAAAAATTAATCCGACTGGTATTTGGGACATCTTTCGAATGATTTGTATTATCGAATTTCTGAGGCCGGTTTCAGTTTTCTGATAAATTACTCCGATCTCTTCGGTCTGTTTTGAGCACATAACGCGCCCGCGGGTGGCCCGTGATCAACTGATCATTTTATTTTCGGATTGCAGATCCCACATTCATGTCGCATTTTAATTGAGGAAGGTGTCCGGAGATTAGATGGTTAGCAGGGGGAATCTCAGTCGATTTCACGGAAAATGGGCGGACCTGGACTTTGTAGAAACCAACGGGATGAAAAGCATTGCAAGGAAGAAAAGCGATCTTAATGTTCAGGAATTACAGCGGGATGTGGATTGCCTGTTTATCGCCCGGAATCAGCGATAAGATAATATTGCTTTAAAATTGAAAGATTTTCGATATTTATGGGCGCAGCGAAAGAAATAGCCGGAGACGGCACCGCAAATGAAAATGAGCAGGATGAAATTCGCCTCAACGAGGAGGAATTCTGGCAATTTAACGACGGTGCGAATGATCGATTTGGATTTTTTCGGGAGGAAGAGGAAAAGCGCCTGAGAACGAACAATAAAATGTTCGATCGCGGTACCGCCTATAACTACCATCGCTTCGAGAAGGATTTGGAAGACACCGAATGGACCATGTTTTACCAGGATCTGGTAAAGCAACTATTCCGGAGATTTGATGCGATAATAATTTCAAAGGGTGATCAAATCTTTGGGAGCAAGGGCAGGAGCCGCGAGCTTTTGACAACAAAACCGGGCGCTTTTGCGCGAGCACAGATCAGAAAAGAATCTGAAATTTGATTGACTTATTGATTATTGCCGCATATATTGCGGATGCAATTGATGCTGTGCTGGGAATTTAACGGGGAAATTTTCAGCGCGATGATGAACGCCCTGTAGGAAGGGGGTGATCCTATTTCAAGTGAAAATTTAATAGGAGCCCCTTGTCAAACCCACTAGCACTGGATTTGACAGGCTCCTTATAATTTCAACAGCCTCACTTTTTGAAAGTGGGGCTGTTTTGTTTTTGGGCTTTTTTGCATTGTGATTGCGGTGATAGGAAATTTTGTTTCCTGCTCGAAAGCCTCTAGAAACCGGTTTCCATGGTAACCACAAAATTTCGTAACGGTCCCAAAGAACCTACCAGGTCAACATAGTTGTAGCGGAAAAGGTTATTAATTTGAAAAGATATTCTCAGCGGTGCACCGGAAAGGCGGGTTGCCGCTGACAGCCGCAAATCCACCACATGTATTGGAACCCTTTGATCCGCATTATTAACGACGATCGCCAGTTTTTCATCAATGCGATCGTAGCGGCTTATGTAGCGATAATCCACTCCCGCCTGGAAAAAGGCAAGATTTGCCCGGACGCTGCCGTAAAAGAGATGTCGCGGCCGGAAATTGAGAAAGACATGGCGATCGAGATCCTGCGGATCCACATATGTGTAGCTCATTTGGAATTTCAATAAGGAACCGAACAACGCGCCGCTTAAATCTACTTCGCTTCCGCGGATTCTTGCGTTTGTCACATTCCGGAACTGAATTTGCCCGGTCTCCAGAAAACTGCCTTCGATCAGATCGTAAAACCGGCTGTAAAAAAGGGAAAGATCGAGGGTCATCCTTGCCGGCAATATCTGATTTAGGCCGGCCTCGAAGTAGCGGCTTTTTTCCGGTCGCAAATGCGTGTTTGGGACCACCTGTAAACCGCCCACGTCGGTGGAGGTAAACACTTCTGCCATGGAAGGTGCACGGAATCCCAAACCGACTGATGCGCGGAAGGCGCTGCCTGCCCATGGTTTATAAACAAGCCCAAATTTGGGATTCGCCCGCGAATCGGCGCCTACCGAATCAATATCGAAATAATCCAGCCGGGCGCCCAGGGTGGCGTTCCATCTGGGGCCGAACGCGATTTCACTTTGCGTGTAAACTGCCGCCCCGAAACCGGAATGGTCGCCGAAAATATCCGATCTTACGATATTATGGGTCCCTTCGAAACCGGTAGTAAAAAACATGTCGCCGTATTGCGAATTATATTGGACCTCGCCATTCAAATTGCGGGAAGTTGATTTGTCTCCGGTTCCGGTAGATACATTATCTTCGAAACGGTTCTGAAACCAGATGCCGCGAACGGTGAGATACTGGCTCTTTCCCAAAATATAGCGGTAATGGGACGTGATGTAATAACGCCTGGATTCAACCACATTATCGGACTGTCCTGGCGCCGACTGCAGGGCATGATTCAGGTCCCACCAATAGAGGAAGTCTCCTCTTTTTTGCCACATGTAGTTTCCGGCCACAGTGAGTTTCTGGTATGGAGAAAGATCGAACTGCAATTTGCCGTTGCCGGACCATCTTTTATTCCAGTCATTTTGCCGGTAGCTGTCATCCTCGTCATGGGAAACACCCATCAGAATACCGGTGCGGTCGATCTTGCGCGAATAGCTGAAACCGGCGCCGTTTAGGTAGCGGCGGTGATCGGAAAAACGCCAGTCTGCGTACGATGGATTTGAATACGTTCCGCCATAGACCTTGGCGTAATATTGCGGCACCCGGCTGATATCCCGTGTGATAATATTGATAACCCCGCCCAGAGCGCTGGAGCCGTAAAGCGCGGAGCCGGCGCCTTTGAGCACTTCTACCCGTTCCACCATGTAGATGGGAATGGCCTCGTAATTAATCTCGCGGGTATCGCCTGTGAGAAAAGGAACACCGTCCAGAAGGAGCAGCACCCTGCTGCCCACCCCTTTACTGTAGCCGCTGGAACCGCGAATATTAACCTGCGAGGAGTTCATGTTTACCCCCGGGACATATTCCAGCGCATCCTGAATGGTGATTGAATTCCGGTAGTGCAACTCTTGTCTTCCGAGAGTGCTTAGGCTTACCGGCACATCCTCGACCTTTTGTTCATATTTGCTGGCGGTCACAACCACCGGTTCTCCTGCAACCGCCGATGGCGTCAGGGAGGTTATTCCCAGGTCGTATTTCCCGGAATCCGAAATTGTTATGGCAATGTTTTTTTCCTGGTAACCGATAACCAGAACGGTAACGAAAAACTTTCCGGAAGGTACATTCCCAATAGTAAATTCGCCATTCGCATCGGTGGCGCTTCCCAGAACGGTTCCCTTCAGGTAAACATTGGCCCCGGGAAGCGGGGCCTTATTTTCATCGACTATCTTTCCTTTGATTTGCGCGGCCTGCCCGTGGGTCAGAAGCAACGATAGAACCAAAATAAAAAGAGCTGATTTCCTGTAATACATCTCCGCCATTTCAATTTGAAGTTGAACTCATATTTTCTCTGCATTCGCTGATTTTTTCTCCCTCCCGGAATTTCAATTATCTGGTCGCCACCTGCCGCGAAACCAGCAAATCGTCTCTTATTTCATCAGAATAAGGGATTTGGTTTGGCTGAATGAACCGGCCCTCATTCGGTAGTAATAAATTCCGCTGGGAAACCTGCTGGCATCCCATTTCAGTTTGTAATTTCCGGCCTCGAAATCATCGTCCGCCAGCGATGCCACTTTTTCGCCCAGCGTATTGAAAATTGCCAGCGACACATGATTTTTTTCCGGAATTGTGAATTCGATTGTGGTTACCGGGTTGAATGGGTTGGGATAATTCTGGGCAAGATTGAAGGAAGCCGGCAGACTGTTTCCACCGTTATACGAAATGGCAGTCGTATTCCGCGGAAATTCCACAACCGTTCCATCGCGAAATGCACCGAACAGACCTAGCTCGGCACCATTCTGGTTTTGCGAAGGATCCAAAAATCCTGAGGAGAAAAGAACTATGGCGCTGTCAGCGTACGCCGATAAATCCACGTTAAAAGAGCCGATGAGATTCGTGCCCGTCTGATCGGTCAGATCGAAAATATAAGCTGCCGGAGCTATCGAGACATAACCGGAATAATCACCGTAGCCGAGGTTGTCCACCAGCGTTGTACTGCCCTGCATACTCAGATCGACAGTTGGTGCATCCGTCACACCATTCATCATAAAAAACTGGACCTCGCCGGCGGTTGTGGAGGTCGCCCTGGCATTGTCGAACAGCGTTACGCCGACCGCAGTGCTGCGTCCGTCCGGGTTGGCTGCAAACTGAGCCGGATTTATCACGCCGCTCACCATGCCGATGTAAATATGGTCATTGCTCAGCGTAACCGGGTAGGTCAACACCACAGGCCCGCCGGTTTGGGAAATTCCTACGGAAATAGGGAAACCAGCAATCGCTCCTGTCATCGGCAGGGCGGTGCGGAATGCAACGCTATCCAGTGTCAAAACCGGTGTACCAAGTACACTGATGGTGACGTCAGCCAGCGCCATACTTGGATCTGCGGCGTTATGAAAAGCCTGCAACTGTGGCGCTGTTTGCGCATAGCCGGGGATGAACCCAAATATGAACATATTTATCAAAAATAAAACTGCTATCGATAGAAACAATTTGCGTTTCATGAGACCTCCTTTAAATTATATTGTTTTCGCTCATCAAAAGTGGGAGAACATGCCGATGCTGCTTTGCGGTGGTAGAAATCGTAATGCTCTCTTGCCTCATATTCCTTATTTTATGATTCAATTTCTGCTAAAAGGGCTGTATCGGCAAATGATGGAAATCTACATTTATGTTCACATCTTTGAGTAATCGCCCCTGTTTTATGATCACTGTTGACGGCAGGGAGTCTGCTGGATTGATAACGTACTGCCCTGCTGCCAGCCAATCGGTGAGTATGTTTGGCCCGTATTGCTGGGCGACCACCACATAGCGAAAGGTATCGGGTGGCAGCGTGAATTGGAAATCAAAGTTCTGTATGTTGCGGGGGATTCGCGTGGAATCACCCAATGCGGGATATGTAATAGCCTGTTGGCTCAGAATATCGGTAACAATATTTTGCGGCGGGAACTGCCGGAATGCGACGATTCGAAGGTCGAGCAGGCTGTCGGGGGGCGGCCAGTTTTCAAACGAAATGGTGCCGCTGATTCCGGTTACCTCTGTGATCGGTGATAGGCCCTTATCGCAACCCACTGCGAGCACGCATAAAATAAAAAGACTAAATACAATTTTCTTCATAAATACATCGATTTTGTTTTCGCCAAATGTAAAACTATTTTTTTCTACCGTCAAGCTTTTACTCGTCCAAGATCAGATTGTTCGGCACCCGGATTTCGGGAATCAATGCGATTTTGCTGCTGTTTTCAGGTCCAGAATATCGCCAGGAGCAAAGCGCATGGTGCAGAGAGCAAGGTTGTATCCAATCTTACAGCCTTTCTGCTCAACTTGGCTTAATTCTCGTTGGGCCCGTTTCACATTTCACCTTTCACGTTTCGTATGTGAGGAGTTCTGTCATCATCCGCAAGAGTTTAAACCCGATATTTCAATTATTCCCACAAGTGGCTGTATTTATACCCGCTCCCGGTGCTGAACAGGACAACACTCTCGTTCTCTTTAATCCACTTTTCCTGCCGCAGTTTGAGAAAGGCAGCCAGGGTAGCGCCGCTCTCCGGCGAAACAAACATGCCCTGTGTTTTGCCGATCAGGTTGGCGCCCTCCAGCATTTCATTGTCAGTAACGGAAACGGCAGTGCCACCGCTTTCCCGCAGCGCACGAAGAATGAGAAAATCGCCTACAGCGGCCGGTACCCGCAGACCGTCCGCAATGGTTTTAGCACCTTCCCATGTTTCTGCGAACTCGGCTCCGTTCTCGAATGCCCTCACCATCGGCGCGCATCCCTGCGCCTGCACCGTTACCATCCGCGGCCGGCGGCTGCCGATCCAGCCAAGCTGTTCCATCTCATCAAATGCTTTCCACATCCCGATAAGACCGGTGCCGCCGCCGGTCGGATAGATCATGACATCCGGCAATGTCCATTCCATCTGTTCGGCCAGTTCGTACCCCATTGTTTTCTTGCCTTCCAGACGGTAAGGTTCCTTTAACGTGGAGAGATCGAAGCGCCCGAATTTTTTCACCCCTTCCGCTGCAATGCGGCCGCAGTCGGTAATCAGCCCATCCACCAGGCTCACTTCAGCACCCAAAGCACGACACTCAGCCACAAAAGGCTTAGGCACATCGCGCGGCATGAATACGAATGCTCCCAGGCTACCTAATGCGGCATAGGCACTCATAGCCCCGGCGGCGTTTCCGGCGGAGGGAATGGAAACATCTGTGACGCCCAGTTCCCGGGCGCGCGCCACTGCCACTCCCAAACCGCGGGCTTTAAACGATCCGGTGGGATTCACGCCTTCATCCTTTATAAACAGATTTGAAAATCCGATTTCTCCTGCCAGTCGTTCTGCTTTCATTAGCGGGGTAAAACCCTCTCCCAATGAGAGGATATTTGCTTCGTCCCTCACCGGCAGCAATTCGCGGTAGCGCCACAAGTTTGGCTCGCGTCCGGCGAGGTTCTCGCGGCTGAAATTTTTCCGCGCTTCTTCAAGATCGTAACGCGCAAGCAGCGGCTTGCCGCAGTCCGGACACAAATTCCACAAGCGGTCCGCGTCAAATATTTTCCCGCATCGCGAGCATTCCAGGTGAGTCAGGTAGTTCATTTGCATTTCCCCGATTTTTGCCTATTAAGATTGTCAAAATAATACGAGTCGAAACTGACATCCAAATAGAATATTAATTGGTGCGGCGTCGTTTATTCTTGAAAGCGGCCGCCCCCTGACATTAAGCTGCACATGTCATTTCTATGGAGTGGGCTGAGATATAATCCTGGTTTTGTCTTCCGTCCTCCGGAATTACGCATTTGAAATAAATACATTAAAAAATCGAAATCGCCAATTTCAGGTGTTGGAAAAGGGGCTTTCGCTCGCTATCTTGTGTTGACTTCAAATTCCCGGACCATAGGATCTAATAAGCATATATCGCTTAAAATATAGAATCGAATATTGGATTGGGAAAATAGGGAAGATCAGTTCAAACAGGTTGTAGATCATTTTTCTTTAGTTTGGAAAAGATGGGATACAGAACCACCATTTTACGAAGTAGAATCGATCCGAAATTCAAACTCTTCACAGAGGAAAACAGGGTATGGAAAACATAAACGTATACGAAATCCTCAGCTACGGTGTTATCGGCCTCGGCTTTTTGCTGGCGCTGCTGGCGTATAGACTTTTGACGCGCGAGCAAAAACAGGAGAATCCCCGTAACGCAATCTTAACTGCCATTTATATTTTCATGGTATTCTCGGTGGTGTTGTGCATTATTGGTTTTGCGGATAACTCCAAGCCTACCCAACCGCAAACCGGAGAATGGCAGCAGAAATATGAAAAAATGGCGGCGTGGATGAAGAATATGCTGCCGGCATCCGAACTGCGGCTGGTGCTGGAAAATTTTTCGGATACAACTTTGGCCAAAGACGAAATTATCCCGACAATCAGGAAAATTGCCGGCGAAGCGCAGGAACTGGAAAACGACCGGTCGCATTATGCTTACAAGCTTTTTAAAATTGAAAAAATCATGCCTGAATACGGGGGAAATATTAACACGGAAATTCGCGATCCGCGCCGGGAGGAGATCTATGCGCTGATCCAGGATGCGCTGCAGGGAATCAATTTCTACAGTGGCACCATTGACGGCGATCAGGCCACTACCAGCGAGGCGGTGCGGAATTTCCAGACGAAATACAATGAGCGGGCGGGAAGCGAGTACTTCAACCCGACCAATTACGGGATATTTGGTTACCGTACGCTGGAGGCCATTCGCAGCTCCTACAGACTGGGGAAGAACTGATGGGTGTTCGCAATGTGAGTATTTTTCCGGTTTAATAACAATATCTCCGGGAATTGCCGGCTGCGGCAGTGAAGGCAGCGACTTACGGTTAATTGGCAGTCCCAAAATGCTGCGAGTTTCAGATCTTTAAGACCAAAAAGGTTTTTCCACATTGAATTCCAATTCCGGATTTATTAATATGAAATGAAAATAATCTGCTGAATGGAGAGAGATAATCTCTGATAAAAAAAATCTGGTGAGCCGGTGGATATCGGCCAAATTTTCATTTACCTGAAATTAATTCTTCTTGCCCAATGGGAAAACAAAATAAGGTTTTACACACCAGAACCGGAGGTATTGAATGAGATTTTTAATTACTATCCTGCTATTGCAGGCGCTGGTTGGTATGGCGTTCGCCCAGCAGAAACCGTCCAGCCAAGAGGTTAACCGGATGATCCGGGAGTCGGAAAAAGCCCGTTTTCTTCAGCAACAAGATCTTCTGACCAAAGTGCCGACTCCCAACCAGCGGCAGTTTGATATCCATTCTTACACGCTCAATCTCAGCCTGTGGCCCGATATCCAGCGGCTGGAAGGGGCCGTGGTTATTCAGGGCACCAACCTGGTGGCATCGCTGGGAAATGTGGAAATCGACCTTCTCTCCAACATGGTGGTTGATTCTATTAAACAAAACGCCACTATGCTAAATTACACACGCAGTGGAGATCTGCTGAACATTACGCTGGCATCACCACTCAGCCAGAACGAACAATTTTCAATTGAAATTTATTACTACGGCAACCCGCAAAGCGGCGGGCTGGGCACCTGGGGCTGGAGCCAGCATTCCGGAATACCCATGATATGGACGCTGAGCCAGCCGTTTGGCGCGCCGGCATGGTGGCCATGTAAAGACGATCCCTCCGACAAGGCGGATTCGGTGTTCATCAACGTTACCATCCCTGACAACCTTGTGCTGGGCTCCGAAGGCTTGCTGACATCGATTACACCGATGCCCGACAACCGGCACGCTTACCACTGGCGGACATATTATCCCATCAGCACCTATTTGGTGTCGCTGGCGATAACCAACTATTCGCAGTTTTCCGACTGGTATGTCACCACCGGGGGCGACTCAATGGAGCTGCAATTCTTCGTTTACCCGGAGGATCTCAGCCAGGCGCAAACCGATTTCAGCATTACCAAAGACATGATCGCTGCTTATGCCCAGGTGTTTGGCGAATACCCCTTCCTGAATGAAAAATATGGAATGGCCGCTTTCCCGTGGTCGGGCGGAATGGAGCACCAAACTTTGACCTCCTTTGGTGCAAACCTGATTACCGGTTATCATTATTACGATTGGATCATTGCCCACGAGCTTTCTCACCAGTGGTTCGGGGATTGCATCACGATGAAGAAGTGGTCGCACATCTGGATGAATGAAGGATTTGCATCCTATGCGGAAGCGCTGTGGGAAGAACACCTGCACGGAACCGCTGCCTACCACAGCTACCTCCTGGGACAAGATCCCGGGTCCTTCAATGGCAGCCTGTTTGTTTACGATTCGCTGAATGCCAATGCGCTGTTTGCCAATGTCGTTTACGACAAAGGCTCGTGGGCACTGCACATGCTGCGGGGAATCCTGGGCGATTCGCTGTTTTTCAGATGTCTGAAAAGCTACGCCACCAGTCCCGATTTTGCCTATGGTAATGCAACCACCGAAGATTTCCGGGATTTATGTGAAAACATTTCGGGACAGGATCTGCACTGGTTTTTCGAGGAATGGGTTTACCATCCCGGGAGGCCGCATTACACATATAGTTGGCAGACATCCGGAAGTGCGCCGCCGTATGCCACAACCCTGAGTTTGAGCCAGTCCAATACCATGCTTTATAAAATGCCGCTGCAAATTCGCCTCTACGCCGGCGGCCAGGATACCATAATCACGGTGTGGGATAGCCTGGCGTCCCAGAATTTTCAGCTATTGACCGAGTTCGAGCCCACCGGATTACAGGTGGATCCGGACCATTGGGTGCTGAAGACGCTCAACCAGGGTTCTCTGTATTCCGTGAGCGGCAGGGTGATTGATGCCGGAACATCTGCCGCGGTTGCAAATGCGGAGGTTTACTGGGAAGGTCCTTACGATCCGCTGACGGGCGCTCCTCTGAACTGGGGATCGGAGCTCACCAACAGTAGCGGCAATTTCCAGCTTTCCCTGGTCAGCGGCGATTATGCTTTTGTGGCAATCAAAGATACCTACGTTCGGAGCCCGGTCAGTTTCCGCCACGTGAGCGGGATTGTCAGCAATTTGCAGCTCAGCCTTTCCCAACCGGTGGCCGCTATCAGTCCCGATTCACTTCATTTTGTGCTCAACGCGAGCCAGACCGCTGATTCAGCGCTGGCTATTTCCAACAGCGGTTCCGGTGACTTGTTTGTGCAGGCAGCCATCAGCAGCGATGTGAATGCCGCCGTCGCCAATCGCAAAGCGGTACTGTTGCGAAGCCAATTGCCCTCGGCAGAGTTCTTCAAATCCCTGTCGGCGCCGGCAAATGATAAGGCAGCCCCGGTGGATTCGCTCTGGCAGCACCTGCACCACGACCGGCAGGAAAATGCCGCGAACCCATTCGATCTCAGCGATACCTATATTCAGAAGAGTGGGAATATCATATACACGAAATTTACCACCTATCAGCAGCCGGCTTCTTATGATAATCTGCGTATAAATGTTTTTGTGGATGCAGATCGCAATCCGGCGACCGGATTGTCAATTTTGGGCATGGGCGCCGAATACCTGGTGCTGGTCGGCGACCTGGGTGCCGGATATAATGGGTATGTTACATACTGGAATCCGGCGGCGTTTACCTATGAGTTTGTCGGTTTCGCGGCATATTTCCAGGTCGATTTGCCCGGCAAAAGTGTCACCATTGGAGTGGACGAGACGATGATCGGAAGCCCGCAGATGGTGAATTTGTACATCAACGACTACAACCTGACCGACCTGGTGAACACAGTTGATTACGTGCCCGCCAGCAATCTCGGATACCTTACTGCCAGCCTGGTGGATGTTCCCTGGTTGAAACTGGAGCCGCTATACGATCTGGCCAACGCGGACAGCAGTGCGGCTATCCGGCTCACTGTCGATCCGCACGGCCTGACTGCCGGCCATTATCTCACCGGTGTTGCGCTTTACACTACCTCTCCCTCTGGCATGCAGCGAACATTTATCCCAGTACAGCTCGATTACCTAACGGGAATCGGCGATAATCGGGCTAATATTCCGGCTCAGTTTGAAGTCAGCCAGAACTATCCTAACCCGTTCAACCCGGAAACGAGCATTCGATTCGGTCTGCCGGCTGCCTCCCGGGTTACGCTGGAGATTTTCAACGTACTGGGACAGCGGATTTATCTTGAGGAGTCGGGATTGCTCAACGCCGGTTACCACGTGCTGCACTGGAATGGCAAAAATACCAGCGGTATGGATGTTTCCAGCGGCATCTATTTTTATAAAATCAGCGCCGGGAAAAATTATCGTCTGCGAAAACTCATGCTGTTACGGTAAATACCGGTAGTTGATCGAGATGCATAAGATTTAACGCAGGGCAGCCTAACTGTCCTGCGTTTTTTTATCTGAAAAGATCTGATTTTTATTGTTTGGGAGAGGTAAGGTACCTCATGGCAAATTGCAGGGCGTCCGGTGTTTTGAGGTCTGCGGTTTTGCGCCGGACAAACGAGCTCTCATCCATTTCGTCTAACGAAAACAGTTTGTGCTCCTTGCGGGTGCCCGATTCTTTGAGGTTGATTGCGGGGTACATTCTTCTTTCCGCACACTCCCGGCTCAACACCAATTCCAGATTGCCGGTTCCTTTGAATTCCTGGAAAATTACTTCGTCCATGCGGCTCCCGGTTTCAATCAGGATGGAGGCCATTATGGTGAGTGAGCCGCCATTCTCCAGGTTTCTGGCAGCCCCAAAGAACCGCCGCGGCAGTTCAAGCGCGTTAGCGCCAAGCCCGCCGCTGAGTGTTTTCCCGCCCGATTCCGTTTCCTTGTTGAATGCCCGTCCCATGCGCGTTAATGAATCGATAAGCACCAGCACATCCTTGCCAAACTCCACCTGACGAATGGCCATGTTCATGGTCAGTTCCGTCATCCGGATGTGGTTTTCCACCGGCTCATCTGCCGAGGAGTGGAATACCGTAACACCTGGCACATGCCGCTGGAAATCGGTTACTTCTTCCGGGCGCTCATCGATAAGAAGAACATAGACTTTGACCTCCGGATTATTCCCGTGTACCGCCTCGGCGATGTGCTTCAGAATGGTGGTTTTGCCCGCCTTGGGAGGCGAAATTATCATGCCTCGCTGACCCTTCCCAACCGGCGTGAGCAAGTCCATTAACCGACCCGCCAGGTCGTTGGGAGAGCGCGTCATCAGCAATCTTTCCTCCGGATCGATACTGGTTCCGGCCTTAATTTCCGGCACTTTTTTGTATTCCTCCGCCGGGATACCGTTGCAGGTCATTGCATCAGTGACCAATAGCCTTGCGCCGTTTTGCGGAGAAATCTCAACCTCACCCCTGATGTGAAGTCCTTCCCGCAGTTGCAGCCGCTTTATGATTTCAGTGGCGACATAAGTATCATTCTTTTTGACCCTGAAATTTTTTCGTTTATCCCGCAGAAAGCCATATCCTTCCGGCAATATTTCCAGAATCCCTTCCCGCAATTTATTTTTCATATACTAATTCCTTTACATTTAACGGTTCGGCCACCTACAAAAACAAACCGTTTTAGCCTTAAACTTTAACAATGCAGTTGGTCTAATATATCTCAGTGTGAGAACTGAAACCAAATATTTTTCCATTCCGATTTTAAGATCTTTGAGCATTCATTCCTGAATTTGAACCGGAAGCATTTGCATTCCCATGTGTTCGGAAATTATCAACTCTGAAGAGAGGCCCGTTGTGGCAGGTTTAAGCGTTATTTTTTGGCAATTATACTACCCGTTTTAATTTTACGACCCTGAATAAATCGAATCGAATTTAATACGGAATTTCCCCTCATCCTAACGATTTGAATTGAATTCTGACTCTTCATCAGTTCCGGCGACGGGAAGCGAATGGAACTACCCAGGCCACGAAAGGTTGAAATTCGAACTACTTCCCGGCTGCCAATTGGATTTTCCAACTTCCGGTGGTCATGGATGTAGAGCCTTCTTTAGTTGGGCGGTGAGCACTTGAATCGGCTTAAACCGTTGGTTTTAAAAACAAGCCTCTTGTAAATAGTCCGGGTGAGTTGATCTATGAATTAGAACATTGTCATTATTTCACTGCCTGGAAAATAATTTTTATGAGTTACTGATGCAGTCTTTTTAAGCAAGGACCAAAAGATGATGAATCAAAAAGTCGTGGTTGTTACCGGCGCTTCGGCGGGACTGGGGCGCAGCATTTCTATCGAGGCCGGCAAGCGCAGCGCCACAGTGGTTTTAATTGCCAGGCGTGAAAGGAGATTGACGGAAATTCAGCAGATAATCCGGCAGAGCGGAGGGAACGCCATGGTCCTGCCGGCTGATGTTTCCGATGCCGGCGCTGTAGCAGAAGCGTTTAGCGGAATCGATTCCACCTGCGGCGCCATCGACATTCTGTTCAATTGCGCGGGCGTGGTGGAACCGGTCGTGCCTGCGCATCTGCTGCCGGACGATGCTCTCCTGAATTCCCTGTTGACCAACGTTTATGGTGTGTATATTGCCACCCGGGAAGCCCTGAAGCGCATGAAGAAGCAAGAGTCCGGCGGAACGATTATCAATATCGCCAGCGGCGCCGCCGATAAGCCTTACGCCGGGTTGTCTGCCTATTCCAGCCAGAAAGCGGCGGTAAATATTTTCACCCGTGCGGTTGCCCTGGAAACTGCCGGCACGCCGATTCGAATCACCGCGATTTCGCCCGGACCGTTCGAAGGGAATATGCAGGAAATTCTTCGCTCAAGTAGCGAGGAATTTTTTCCGGCTCGCGACAAATTTACCTCACTCTTTAAAGAAGGAAGATTGTCCAAACCGGAACCTTTAGCGAAAATACTTTTGGAGATTGCGTTCACCGATTGGCCGGAATTATCGGGCCGTATCGCGGATGTGCGTGATCCGCAATTCCGGAAGGAATGCGAAGCACACGGCGTGTCCGCCGCGCCTTGATTTGAATCCGGAACTTACCTGTCGAAAGGGACAAAATGATACTGGAAACAATCCGTACCGAGGGCCTGGCTCATTTTTCGTATATTATTGGAGATGAAGCCGCCGGAATTTGCGCCGTCATCGATCCCCGCCGGGACGTAGATATTTACCTGGAATTTGCGCATTTGAATCGACTCCGTATCACGCACATCCTGGAAACTCATATTCACGCCGATTTTGTTTCGGGGAGCCGAGAATTGTCCGCGTTGACCGGCGCCCCGGTGTGCGGCGGCGAAAAGGGTAATTACGAATTCGAGTGCCGCTACCTTGAGGACAATGAAATTATTGTGATTGGCGAGCTGCAGTTGAAAGCTATTCACACACCAGGCCACACGTCCGATCCTCTCTGTTTTCTGGTGAGTGGCGGAACAGGGTCGGCCGAACCGTGGGGGTTGTTCACTGGAGACACGCTTTTTGCCGGGGAGGTGGGGCGGCCAGATCTTCTGGGTGGTGGGACCGACAGAAAATTAGCAGAGCAGCTTTTTCAATCCCTGCACGAAAAGGTGCTGAACCTGGGTGACGAGATCATCATTTATCCGGGCCACGGCAAAGGCTCGCCGTGCGGGGCAAGCATCGGCGACCGCCAGGTAAGTACCATCGGCTACGAGAAGCGGCGTTCGCCCATCCTGCAGGAGAAGGACAAAGCACAATTTGTGGAAAAGGTGTTGAACTCGCTTTCACCTGCGCCCGGCTATTATCCCCGCCTAAAAAGCGTGAATGCCGCCGGGGCACCGCCACTTGGCCACATCGGGAAACCACCGGCGCTCTCCCCGGAAGATTTCCGCTCCGAGATGGAAAAGCGCGACACGGTGGTAGTCGATGCCCGCGAAATCGAGGCATTTGGCGGCGCCCACATCGCCGGGTCGATCAATATCGGCCTGCGGGACGATTTTCCTATCTGGGCCGGGTGGATGCTGGAACCGGCGCAGCGAATTCTACTTGTGCTTCCCCACGACGACAAACTTGAGGCCGCCCAGCTTAGCCTGCTGCGGGTCGGTCTGGATAATATTGCCGGGTATCTTGGCACCGGTATTCGTAAATGGATCGAGTCCGGTTTCCCGTTTGGGCGCACCGCACTTATGAGCATTCATGAATTAAAAGAAGAAAT
>CAZUZS010000050.1:0-9357 GCA_964624795.1 uncultured Calditrichaceae bacterium | reverse complement strand
CCCGGTCGAAATGCCGGATGAATTCTGAGATACTTGATAAAATTGCTACCCAACCGGCAAAAGGCTTCCATGTTTGCAATACAATTTCTCGCTCCCGTGAGCAATTGCTCCCTATGGAACCGGCCAGAGAAATTCTCCCTTTTCCATGAAGTTTTGAACCTGCTCCATGCTCTGCCGGGCCTTTCGAAGAACCGATTCCCGGGTGTTAAACGCGTTATGCGGCGTCAGAATAACATTGGGCAATTTCGCCAACCTTAGGGTCGCCTGTATTTCCGGATGCTCCGGTGCAGCGCCGCTGCGCAATGCCACTCCCAAAGTGCTTTCGTCATTGAAAACATCAAGGGCCACACCCGCCAGACGGTTATCCTGAAGCAGCCGCAGAAGATCACCAGCCGGCGACATTTCGCCCCGCGCCACATTTACAAAAATCAGCGATCGCTTGGTCTCCATAAATCTCCGGTAATCAAAATAATCCCTGTTGTCCGGCGTAAGGTTCATGGCGCAGACGACCACATCCGCCTGTGGCAGCGCCTCCCCGATATCGGCGTAGTCGACAAACGGAAATTTGCGGACGATGTCCACACCAAACACCCGCATCCCCAATCCCATACCGATTTTCACTACTTCCGAGCCGATATTCCCAACTCCCACCACGACCAGTGTCTTTTTCCCGCATTCGTTGCCAGTCAGTCCATCCCGGTTGAAATCCGCAAACTGGCGCATCTGAAGCGGCAGCTTTCGCATCAGCGCCATCCACAGCAGCATGGCCTGTTCCGCTACCGCCCGGTTGCAATAGAGCGGCAGGAAACCGCAGCGCACCTCGCTCCCGGTGTCGAGCAGAAATTTCTTCAGGTGGTCGTAGCCGGTGCTGCGTGTCAGAATTCCGGCGAGTCTGTCGCCCCAGGATTCCGGCAGACGGGACTGGGTGCGTATGCTCACCAACCTGGCGGGCGGTTCGCGGTCGCCCTGTTCCTGTATGGTTTTCCAGCTAAAGCCGGCGTTTATTCCCGCCGGAAGGTGCTGCCGCAGCATTTCTTCTTCTTCCCGGAATGCTTCATAAAAATAGACATCGAACATATAGGCTCCGACCATTCGTTAAATTCTATTTGTATATTTTTTCCGGCGAACACGCAAAATATAAACCTGCTACGCCTTTGTGATTCGCCGGCCACACGGTAATTCAAGAATCTTTTTAATGTCTCTTTACGCCCTGCGAATTCCCGGATGGGAACCTTTTATTATCCGAACAATTAAGAATTATTCAGGTCATGCTTGCGGCAACTGCGTCGAAGCACGAGGTCCGGATTCCCGGAATACCGGGTAGGCAATTTAAAAAATAAGTGGGAGCAAATCCGTATTTTTTTGAACGGACAGATCGTGGAATTGAAATTGCCGAAATCTATGCCGGATAATTGCGATCCTTGTTGCCGCCGCGCCGCGAATTTCCCAAGGGAGAATAGCGGGTGGAGAAACAGGATTCAGTTACCGGTGAATCAAATGAAAGCGAATATTCAAAACAGGGAAATTCAATGGATATTTTAAATAAGTTTTTCGGTGTCAACCATACCATCCAACAATCGATGCACGACGGTGAAACGCCGGAGGATATTTTGGTGGCTACCTGTGCACTGTTTATTGAAATGGCCGGCATTGACGGCCAGTTTTCCGATGAGGAACGAGAAACAATCCTGAACATCCTCACCGAAGAATACCGGCTATCCAAAGAGCATGCTTCGGAAATCACCAGCATTTCAAAAAAGCGCCTGGAGGATAGTCTGGATTTGTGGCAGTTTACCAACCTGATCAACCAAAATTACTCTTCCGAGGAAAAGGCGCGGATTATCGAGCTAATCTGGAAGATCATCTACACCGACGGCAACCTGAATAAATATGAGGACTACCTGGTTCACAAGCTGGCCGGACTTCTCAACCTTTCGCACCGGGACCTGATCGATGCCAAGTTGAAAGTCCTGCACCACTCCGAGGACTAACGACAAGGGGAGGAGATGGAAATGAAGGATTTCATCAAATACACTACAACACCGGTGCTTCTTGTGTTTTTCACGCTGCTGTTGTGGAGAGGTATGGCCTGGAATGCGCCGCAATCCAAGGAGCAAAATGACAGCAGCCGGTTAACGATTACTTTGGGAGAAAATGACAATATGAAAGATAAAGTCATAAAAAGTGATGAGGAATGGCGCAAAATACTGACACCGGAGGAGTATCGAATCGCCCGCAAAAAGGGAACCGAGCCGCCGTTCACGGGCAAATATTATGATTTTAAGGGGGATGGTGTCTACACCTGCGCTTGTTGCGGCAACACGCTGTTCAGCTCCGATACTAAGTTCAATTCCGGCACCGGATGGCCGAGCTTTTGGGCGCCGGTTTCGCAGGACAATGTGGAATTGGATAGTGACAACAGTTTGTTCATGCAACGGACGGAGGTGGTGTGCAGCCGCTGCGGTGCGCATCTTGGCCATGTTTTCGACGATGGCCCGGCACCGACCCATTTACGCTATTGCATCAACTCCGCTGTTCTCAATTTCGTGGCGGAAAAACCGGAAACAGAGAAATAAGCAGGAAAAGTCATCGTCTAATCCCGTCTTGACCGGGGGAGAAAGAAAATGAAGGTCGTTCTCATCGTTGTTAAGATTTCAATTGTTGCCTTAATTGTGTTCGCATTTCTGTGGCAAATATCCGGCGGGATTTGTCCCGTGCCATAGCCTGGGAAGTTGCACAGGCGGAATTCACAAGAATTTTTAAAACGGCGATTTTCACAACGGCTGCCAAAATTTCTGCACAAAATAAAAGTATTTTATCTTCCCATTCTCCTTGCGCAGCGCGCTGTGCACCATGCTCTCTTTTACGATTATGATTATGAAGCGATCTGGTCCATGCCGGATTTCTAAATCTGAACACCGAAATTGTTTTCTCCGATTTTTCATTTTAACTTTCCCATCAGTTTAATGATCGGAAATCGAAAATTCGACAAATGGAAAACCGGGATGGCCTGATGAAAAATGTAATCTGCGATATTGACGGAGTGCTGCTGCACGACAACAAACCGATTCCGGGTGCGGACAGGTTTATTCAAAATTTAAAGGAAAAGGGGAAGCGTTTTTTATTGCTGACAAATTACCCGTCCCAAACACCGATGGATCTTCAGAATCGTCTGGGTGCGGCTGGAATCGATGTGCCGGTGGACGCTTTCTACACATCCGCAATGGCCACTGCCGCTTTCCTGAAAAACCAGGAAGGCAGGAAAGCATACGTCATCGGCGAGGGAGCGCTGACCCACGAGCTGTACCGGATCGGGTTCATGATAACCGATGTGAATCCCGATTTCGTAATTGTGGGCGAGACCCGCGCCTACAACTGGGAGATGATTTACAAGGCCTCGCATCACATTCTGGAAGGCGCGCGTTTTATTGCCACCAATCCCGATGTCGCCGGTCCGCATGGGCATCCGGCGTGCGGTGCTTTGTGCGCGCCGATTGAGCGGATCACCGGAAAACATCCGCTCTACATGGGCAAACCGAATGCCTGGATTATGCGGGCGGCCCTCAACAGCATCGATGCCCATTCCGAGGAAACCGTGATAGTGGGCGACAACATGCAGACCGATATCTTGGCGGGACTTCAGGCCGGGATGGAGACCATCCTGGTATTAACCGGCGTCAGTCAAAAGGAGGATTTGCCCCGGTATCCTTACCTCCCCAATCATATTTTCCCCGCTGCCGGCGATATTAATATTTTGTAGCCGCCCAAACCGGCGCACATTGATGGATCGTTCCTTTCTGCGCGTTTCCGATTTTTACTCCTTTTCCTGTAAAAACCTTTTTCAAAGCGGCGACAAAAATTTGCTTTTATGAAGAAATTGCGGTTATATTCATCGCATAACCAAATCGGGAGATAACCATGGCAACTTTGGAAGAAGCACGGCAGGTATTAAAAGGGGCGCACCCCGAACTGTTTAGCAAACCCAATGTGGTAGCCACCGGAATCGGATATAAAATAACTGAAGGAAAGCAGGTGGAAGATCTGGCGCTGATTGTATCGGTCGCAACGAAGGTCTCCAGGCAAAAACTTGGCGCACAGGATGTGATTCCGGCCAGCATTCAGAGCATTCCAACCGACGTCTATCCCACGGGTGTAATCCATGCTTTTCAGGACCCAACCGGGCGTTTTCGTCCGGCACCGGGTGGGGTGAGCATCGGGCACTACCAGATAACCGCCGGCACGCTGGGTTGCCTGGTAAAAAAGAATGACAAGCTCTACATCCTGTCCAACAACCATGTGCTGGCGAACAGCAATGAGGCTTCGCTGGGTGACCCGATCCTTCAGCCCGGCCCTTACGACGGCGGGCAAAACCCGGCAGACCAGATCGCGGTTTTGAGCGAGTTTGTGCAAATTCAATTTGCGGATGGCGGCAGCACATGCCCCATTGGGAATTCGGCGGCGGCCATATTAAATGGCCTGGCAGCTATTACCGGAAGCAAAACACGGCTGAAAGCCGTTCTACCCCAGGCAGCGGACAACCTGGTGGATTGCGCCATTGCCGAGCCAATGGAGCCGGGGATGGTGGTGAACGAAATTCTCAACATCGGGACCATCAGCGGAACGGCGGAGGCCACGCTCGGTATGCCGCTCAAGAAAAGCGGAAGAACCACCGGACTCACCACCGGCACTGTTTTGCAGGTGAATGTCACGTCGCAGGTAAGCTACGGCACCAATAAAACAGCGACTTTCGTGGACCAGTTTATGGCAGGGGCAATGAGCCAGGGCGGAGACAGCGGCTCGGCCGTCCTCAATAATGACAACAAACTGGTGGGTCTGCTTTTCGCCGGCAGCAATACCACCACCATCATGAACCGGATTCAGAATGTGTTCCAGCAGTTGAATGTTACGCTACCGTGACAGCTAATGACAAAATCTTAAATACCCGGTTTGTCTTATGAAAGAAGAGGTTTGAGTTTTGGCATCGGATATCGAGCGGATCAAATCGGTCAAGGAGCGGCATGAGAAAACCTGGCTGCGTATACCGGACGTGGTGGCGGTTGGGATCGGCATCACGTCCGTCGGCAGTCCCGGCATAATTGTCTCGGTGAAGAAAAATCCGCAGACGGCCCGGCGGAAAATCCCGGAGGCCATCGGGGACATCCGGATCGAAATTCAGGTAACCGGCGAGATAAAGAGCCTGTGAGCGAATTGTCGTTCTGCAGGTCTGGCATAATCCGGGAGCCTTGGGACGCTTTATTTGAATAAAGTATAGTTGTTGGTAAAGAATTAAAATTCTTGTTGGTCCTGATATCGGAGTTTGGAGTACCGCAAGATTGGCTATTTAGTGAGGTCCGCCGTTTATTGTGCTTCCACAGTCTTCAACATGATATTTTCTTTTCTACCGCTTTTTTGCGAAACGACAGTCGGAGATGATTATTCGCGCGAAGTGAAGCTCTCTCGAATATGCCCGCCCCGGCATATCTCTATTCCTTAAGAAATCAATTGATATACAAGAAAATAATCTATAAATTCTGGACAGACTAGACATAAATATAAGGAGACGATCAATGTCCGCAAATACGTGGCAATTACAGGATGCAAAGAATAAATTTAGTGATCTTGTCAACAAGGCCCAAATCGATGGTCCACAGATTGTAACCAAGCACGGTAAAAATGCTGTGGTGGTATTGGCATTTGAAGATTATAAAAAATTATCAAAACCAAAAACCAACTTATATAAATTCTTCCGGAAATCGCCCCTTGCCAAACTGGAGTTCGAAATTGGAAGAAGTAAAGACCTTCCAAGAAAGGTTGAATTATGAAATACCTGCTCGATACCTGTGTGATCTCTGAACTCATCAAAAGCGAACCTGACAATAAAGTTATCAGGTGGATTAACAAGAATGATGAACGGGATTATTTTCTGAGTATTTTGACTTTTGGAGAAATTCACAAAGGAATAGAAAAAACTTCGGATATAGTGAGAAAAGATAAATTGCATCGATGGGTAGAACATGATTTGCAGGATCGATTTAAAGATAGAGTAATACCCATTGATATCAATGTGGCAAAGGTTTGGGGAAAAATTCAAGGGAGGGCGGAATTGGAGGGGAAGCCGATGCCTGCTATTGACGGGCTGATTGCCGCAACCGGGCTGTTTTATGATTTAATTGTAGTAACCCGGAATATCTCTGACATGCAACAAAGCAATGTGGCCCTGCTAAATCCCTGGGAATCAGAAAAGCTTTACAAACCGGAATAAACTTGATTCTGTGCAATTAGATACTGTCTAGCATCGGGATTAACATGTGAAACTGGCCAGACGTGGCATGTTTTATTTGTTTTCTCAGGAGGATATTGGCGAGACCAGGATAGAGCCTTTCACCTCAGATTATGAAATTTTCATTTCGTTTTGATAGAAGACACTATATATATTTAGGAAAATATTTCGATTATTACAAAAATAACGTGGTGTCAGCAGATCGCATAAACCATAGTTATAGTCAATTAAAATTTTAAATGAGACGGGAGAATAGTATATGAAATATATCATATTAATCTTTCTTATTTATTTTTCTTTATATGCTGATGATGCTACTTACAAAGGTGACGGTGCGACCGTTTTTCCTATCTCGAATAATCAGATTCAAATGCTTCATGAAAAAGTAGTGTGCAGTGGGTATCAAAAAATGCAGGTAGAAATGACAGCTACTTATAAAAATTTTGGGCCGGCTGCCATGGTACAAATGGGCTTTCCTTCTTTACAATATCTCCCGGATAAAAATGATATCTATGAAACAGACTATTTCGATCCCCATTTTAAAACTTTTGTTAACGGTGAATCTGTTCCTGTTACCTTAAAAAGATCTAAGGAGCATCCTGAACTTAAACATATCAATTTCCCTACGGCTTATACTTTTAATGTTCATTTCGATGAAAATGAAGAGAAGACAATTAGACATACCTACACAGCAGGCGGATTTGCGAGTTCGATTGGTGATTATGAATTTAAATATATTCTTGTTACTGGTGGATTATGGAAAGATAAAATAAATAATATTGAGGTAGAAATGAGAATCCCCCAAGACCGCGGATTTGACATAATAAGTCCTCAAGAGCATTCCTGTAGATTTGATCAAAATTTAAATCGAGTAATCTTAAGCTGGACCTATGAAAATATCGAACCGGATTTTAATATTGTGGTAAAGATTCTCGGATGGCTCGAGAGGAATAAAACTCCTAACAGGCACATCAAAGATTCAGCAGGCTTTATCAAGCGTTATGGCAAGCCGGGAATAAGATATTTAAGAAATCTTATATTTGCTTATTATGGTTATCCATTTAAAAATCCGATAATTCGCGGTGCTTTCTATTCTCCTAAATCAAATATATATACTGAAAACGAAAATTATTCTGAAGAGTACATCAGTACTTATCATAAGGAATTCCTAAAATATTTGTCCTTATTAGAATCAAAAAATGAAGATTACACCGTTGACATATTAAAATCATACCAAAAAGAATTTCCCATATTATCCTCACTGAATTACCCGGAAATAGATGAAAAGTCAAATATATATTTAAATACTATAGATTGGGTTTATCGGAATTTTACTTTAGATCGAAGTATTGTTCAATACAGTACCTATGTCAAACTGTATGGTAAATTAGGTGTCGACTATTTAAGAAATTTGGTATATGCGCACTATGGATACCCGTTTAAAAATAATGTTTATCGGGAGGCATTTTATTATTCAGGTCAATATTCAGAGAATGACAACTATTCAGAAAAGATGATAAGCAGCTATCACATGGAATTTGTAAAGAAGCTTATAGAACTCGAGAAAAAATATAAATGAATCTCCGGCTTTCACATCAACGCGCACTGAAGAGCATGAGGTTTTCAGATATTTCGATTGAGATCGGGTGAGCAAATTGGAGATATTTAACATTACATGATTTGGTCACGTTATGTTTTTTTATTATGATTTAATAAAGGAAAAATCGATATGAAAATCAGCCATGATAAAGAAATTGATGCAGCTTATATATATTTAAAGGATGAAATTAAAGAAGGGGAAGTTCGCTATACTTATCCTTGTGACGTGAGCGAAGTTGGGTTCGAGTTAAATTTAGATTTTGATAAAAACCGAGTATTATTAGGGATTGAAGTGATGAACGCAAGTAGGCACTTACCTCTCACGATATTAAAGAAAGCAGATTGCTTATAAAACTCAACAAGAGGCTAATTTATGGAATTAAGGTTTGCCACTGGAAAAAGAAATAGCCAGTTGATAGAAGCTTGTATTAGGTTAGCAACAATACACAAATATCCAAGAACCTACAACTCCTTCGACTTCTAATTAGCTGTGCGGATATTATTAAGACTGTTTGCCGGAACCAGAAAGAGACACAATCCTGACTTGCTGATGGAGGAATTAATAAGAAATAACGTCCCAGTCGATTGGGCACGTGATTTGGCATTTATATGGGAAACGATCTGCACAGTAAAGGAGGAAATAAATTAACAAATACGATTAGCCGTTGAAAGTTGGATGGTCTCGAAGGATTCGACTTGAATCACTCAGTTTAGTAATCCAGAATGTTTGATTTGGCGGCAAGCGATTTTGGCTGTTTCCCTCCCAATTCATACATAAGCGGGTATGAAATACCCATCGAAAGGAGCAAAATGAAAACCTTTATTGTTTTTATTTCAATTTTAATTGCCTCTACCATTTGTAATTCGCAGTCGTTCGGATGGCTTGATTCCATAAAAGCCGACAAATTTGGGTTGGGAGTTGTCCATTACAATCCGGAGATAACGCAAGTGTTAAATGACATCCGTAAAGAACCAGGCGTTGGCTCTGTTAATCGGGTTTTAAGAACAAAATTAAACCTGAATTCAAACGATTATTTTCTCATTGAATTCTCACCCGGACCGAGCGATGATCCTTCGTTTACCATATACAAGGAAATTAAACATGACAGTTTATTAAATACAGGAAGCATCGGATGCAATCA
Source organism: uncultured Calditrichaceae bacterium (assembly GCA_964624795.1). Lineage (GTDB taxonomy): Bacteria > Calditrichota > Calditrichia > RBG-13-44-9 > RBG-13-44-9 > CAZUZS01. Next base: position 336 of record CAZUZS010000050.1, on the reverse strand, counting down.
GATATACTTGCCGGGCAATGGATATATTTACACCATTCGGAGAAATGATGATATGTTTTCGCGCAGGCAGAAATTTGTTGTAACGCATGACAAATTGCTTGAAATAAAGCAATCATACTACTATGTTGGAATCAAAACCATAACAATAGAAGATGTGGATCTGTTCGCAGATATAAACTTGATGATTCCGTTGGCTTTCCTACCCCAAAACACACAAGTGGAAATTGTCTTAAACAAAGGCGATAAATATCTGATTAAAACTCCGTTTGGATTGGTGGGGTGGATAAAAGTCAAAGCAACTAATAAAACACCGTTTAAGGATTTGACTTTTCATGG
>CAZUZS010000049.1:36661-38150 GCA_964624795.1 uncultured Calditrichaceae bacterium | reverse complement strand
GGCAAGATGGAAATGTGTTATTGTTTCTCCATTAAACGGGTTTGGATAGTTTTGAGAAATAAATAATTCTTCAGGTACTGGGACAGGGTAAGAAAGTATCCCACTCTGATCCATATTGAAATTGACATGAAGGTCAAAAGTCCAAAGGGTGGCAATATCAATTGCACCATCACCATTAAAATCACCGCCTACGGTCATTTGAGGCATTGTTTCGAATCTTTCTTCGATAAGGCTGCTCCCCGAGAAAATTCCTGCATGATTTTCGGAGAATCCTGAATAGCCTGCCAATTCAAATGATATCTGGGTGCTCCAAAGAAAATCCTCCCATCCGTCCGCGTTCACATCATTGAAAGTCCTCCAATGGTAGGCATCACCACCCCCTACCCACATGGCGCTATCGACCAAAAATCCACCCTGGCCATTATTCAGCACTATGTAGTCCTCGACGTTGGAACTGATAAAGATATCTGAATAGCCATCATTATTAAAATCAGCAGCACTGACCTGCAATGGAAATCCCAAGAATGGAAAATCCTCTTCATTATAAATATTTCTGTACAAAGTATCTCCCTCGCTGCTTAAATAGATAACTCTCAAGGATTGATACCCGCCAGGCGTATTATAAACCTGTGTGACATAGGCAATATCAGTTATCCCGTCATTGTTAAAATCCCCTCCGACCGCGTCGACAATGTTTTCGTCGATCAATAAGGTGTCCAGGCTGGAAAAATTGCCGGCACCATCATTATAGAGAATGCCAACCGCCTCTTGAAAATAACCGCACTGGTCGGTACAAATCATATCGGGATAACCGTCCCTGTTCATATCTTTACAATCCCTTATTGCATGGTCGATAAACGTCCTAAAGTGGAACATGCCATCCGCGCCTATTTCATAAAGGCCGGTGGCGGCAATTATCTCCATATATCCGTCCATGTCGGTATCGACAACCGGGATATCGGGATTTCCACTTTCATTCATTATTTGCTGGTTGAGGCTGAAATGGCCCTGACCGTCGTTCAGGGCAACCTGGATGTATCGTGATATTATAATAAGATCGATGTGTCCGTCACCGTTTACATCCGCCGGATCCAGTACCGAAGTAAACACATCTCCCCAAAACTGATTATAAGCAACCGGCGGACTGAAATATGGGGGTGTGGGAAAGGTTGGTTGGATATTAAAATGCCAGCCAAAACCGGAGAACGATTCTCCGCTCATTCCGGTTATATTCCGGCTGATTGTCACGTCGATACCTTCGCCAACAAAAAATGGGTGGTCGGGAGCGAGGGTAACAGCCTGCAAACCCGCTTCAACAGTGACCGTGAAAGGATAGAGTCCCGACATGCTTCCAAATACCACAAACTTGCCGCTAATGCCACTGGTGTCAACAGGCAGATTAAAATCTATCCGAATGCTGGACCCTGGAGAAACCGTATTGTCATTTGGAGGAGGTGAAACGGAAGTTACTTCCAGGTTTTGCGAGTAA
>CAZUZS010000049.1:13306-36561 GCA_964624795.1 uncultured Calditrichaceae bacterium | reverse complement strand
CGTATTGTCATTTGGAGGAGGTGAAACGGAAGTTACTTCCAGGTTTTGCGAGTAAGCAAAGCCTGCAATAATAACGATACAAAACAGGATTCTTTGGATATTCATGGCAATTTCCCACTTTGATTTAATTTCAATAGAAAAGCTGCATCTTACTGCTAAATTGGTACTTGCGGCCAATCAATACTATCGGAACAAATAAAATTCGCAGATTAAAGGAACAGTTCTTCCGGTGAATTTCTGGTCAATTAAAAAGAGTGCGAATATCGCAAGTGCATCCGCAACCATGTTATCTATATAACGTAAACCTGTCGTTCTCAGAATAGCTGCCATAAAGTAAAATAACAAAGCAAATAAATCAAGAGAAATTTTTAGCGTTCCGCAAAAACTGACTAAATGGCCGGGCAGTTCGGGGATAGCGAGGGGGCATGATTGCCTGCCGCGAGTCAGCTCCATGCTCCAAGCCCCACGCGCCATGCCCCTTGCGCTCACAAAATTTTCCCAATTTTTTTCTTGTTTTTATTAGTTAGGATTCCTAAATTTCTCGCGCATTAATAAATGCGACTCTCTATAAAAAAATGGTTGATGGAGTTGACTGAAATTAATCTTACGGTTTCGCAGGAAGAATTGAATCGCGTCATTGTGGTGGCGCTGGAGCGGCTGTCGCAGGCTTTCCGCACCCTGCTGTGGGATCACGCCAAGCAGGAAAAGCTAAGCCCCATTCAAATCCAGTTTATGGTTTTCATTGCCGCACATCCCGACCGGCAGAGCCGGGTGACCGATATTGCCCGGGAATTCAACCTGACCCCTGCCACAGTAAGCGACGCGGTTAAATCGCTGGAGAACAAAGGCTACATCCGGAAGACTGCAAATGAAAACGACCGGCGGGTGCAATGGCTGCAGCTCACATCTTCCGGGAAAAGCGTTACCCGCAATCTTTCCGGCTGGCAGGCCACCATCATCGAACACCTGGACCAGTTCCCGCTGCAGACCAAGCGGATGGTCATCCTGTTCCTGCTGGAGCTGGTGGAGTCGCTGCGCAGAGATCATGTATTGCAGGAAGTGAAAACCTGCCTCTCCTGCGGCTACTTTCAAAGGGATGTGAATGACGAAAGCGACAGTCCGCACTTTTGCCTGCTGCGGGAAGTGCCGATGGAGAATCTCGACTTGCGGCTGGACTGCCCGAATTATCAAAAGAAATTAAAAACTTAGGGAGGTAAACAATGCCATCATTTACCAATCGAAATTCCGGAAGCGGGAAACGAATTTTTCCCGCCGCCGGAGAAGAAAAGCGCTCCCTTTGGGCGACAACAATCGTTTTTCTGCTTTCCGCTTCATTTTTGCTGTTACCGCTAACGCGGAATGCTTTCGCCGATTTGTCTTCCCAGCAGACGGCGCCACCTCCGGAGATCGGACTGGATGAGCACCTGGGAGATTTTGTGCCGCTGGACCTGACGTTCAATGATGAAAATGGCAACCCGGTTGTTTTAAAAGATCTCATTGACAAACCCACCGTTGTATCGCTGGTGTATTTCAACTGTCCCGGCCTGTGCAGCCCGCTGTTAGGGGGAGTGGTGGATGTGCTGGACAGGATGGATCTGAAACCGGGGAAAGATTACCGGGCAATTACCATCAGTTTCGATCCTACCGATACGCCGGAACTTGCGACGGCAAAGAAACAGAATTATTTTAAGGCCTTCAGGCGCGGCCCGTTTCCCGAGGAAGACTGGACGTGGCTGACCGGTGATAGCGCCACCATCAAGAAATTTACCGATGCGGTCGGATTCAAATATAAAAAGGAGGGCGACACCTACATCCACAGCGGCGTGCTGACGGTGCTTTCCGGCAAAGGAAAGATCAGCCGCTACCTGCGGGGAATCGAGTTTCAGCCGTTCGATCTGAAAATGGCGATTACCGAAGCCTCGCAGGGGAGAACAGGCCCCACAATCAGCAAGCTGCTCCTTTACTGTTTCAGCTACGACCCGGCGGGAAAACAGTATGTTTTCAATTTCAGCAAAGTGGTCGCCACCGGATTCCTGGTTTTCATAGTCATTTTCTTCGCATTTCTAATGCTGCAAGGACGAGTTCGAACTAAAAAAGAGAGGTAGGATATATGTCGAATGGTGCGGCGGGAAGTCTTGCCATTGAAAAGAATTTCTACCAGGAAAAAGGCCGTTTCAGCGGCATCTTCTCCTGGATTTTTTCAACCGACCACAAGCGTATCGGTCTGTTGTATCTCATAAGTATGCTTTCGTTTTTCGCGGTTGGCGTTACAATCGGTGTGCTGATGCGCCTGGAGCTGCTCACCCCCGGCGAAACAATAGTGAAAGCGCAAACCTACAATTCGCTGTTCACCCTGCACGGCGTGATCATGATTTTCCTGTTTATTGTTCCCGGCATTCCGGCTACTTTCGGGAATTTCTTTCTGCCCCTGCAAATTGGTGCGAAAGATGTCGCGTTTCCCCGGCTAAACCTGTTCTCATGGTATTTGTATATCGCCGGTGCAGCCATGGCAATTACTTCGCTGTTTGTGGGCAACGGTCCTGCCGACACCGGCTGGACGTTCTACGCGCCCTACAGTTTGCGAACCGGAACTAACGTCACCATGGCGGTTCTGGCGGCATTCATCCTCGGCTTTTCTTCTATTCTTACCGGGCTGAATTTCCTGACCACTATCCACCGCATGAGGGCGCCGGGAATGGGTTTCTTCAAGATGCCGCTTTTTGTCTGGTCGCTTTACGCAACCGCCTGGATTCAGATTCTGGCTACGCCGATTCTGGGCATTACGCTGGCTATGGTTGCAATGGAGAGGTTAATGGGAATCGGGGTTTTCGATCCCGTGAAAGGAGGGGATCCGGTGCTTTACCAGCACCTGTTCTGGATATATTCACACCCGGCGGTTTACATCATGGTGCTGCCGGCCATGGGAGTGCTCTCCGATATTATTCCCACTTTTGCCCGCAGAACCATTTTCGGTTACAAGGCAATCGCTTTTTCCAGCATGGCAATCGCGTTTGTCGGCTACCTGGTGTGGGGACACCACATGTTTACCAGCGGCATGGCCGACACTGCCCGCATGGCGTTTTCCTTCCTCACTTTCCTGGTGGCAATTCCCAGTGCCATAAAAATATTTAACTGGCTGGCAACCCTCTACAAAGGCTCTATCGACATTCAGCCGCCTTTCCTCTACGCCATGTCTTTTATCCTGCTGTTCGCCATTGGCGGGTTGACCGGTTTGGTGCTGGGTGCGCTGGCAACCGACATCCACCTGCACGATACTTATTTCGTTGTGGCCCATTTCCACTACGTTATGTTCGGGGGAACCGGCTTCGTCTTTTTCGCTGCGCTGCACTACTGGTTTCCCAAGATGTTCGGAAAAATGTATAATAAAAAGGTCTCGGTTATTGCGTGGATTATCGAGCTGGTGGGATTCAACATGCTCTACTTCACCATGTTCATCCTGGGATACAAAGGGATGCCGCGCCGCTACTACGATGCGCTGCCGGAGTTTCACACGCTGCATGTCATCGCCACCGTCGGTTCCTGGATTCTCGTTACCGGTTTGATCATTATGTTTGCCAACCTGATCCGCGGTTTGTTTCGTGGCGAAAAGGCAGAAATAAATCCGTGGGGCGGCACAACCCTGGAATGGACGGTTCCGTCGCCGCCGCCGCTTGAAAATTTTGAGGAAATTCCCTACGTCGAGCACGAGCCTTACTATCATGAACGCAATCATGAGGTGGAAAAATGAAAGAAACTGCAGCGGAACTTGTAGTGCATAAACATCATGATGCGGTTGGTGCCAGGGTAGGAATGTGGCTGTTCCTGTTCACCGAATTGCTGTTGTTCGGCGGTCTGTTCCTGCTCTTCTCGGTTTACCTGGACCGCAATCCACAGGATTTTCATTACGCCTCCGGAGAGCTCAATCAATTTCTGGGAGCAATGAACACTATCATTCTGCTCACCAGCAGCTTCACCATGGCGATTTCCATCGCTGCTTTGCAGAGAGGCAATCGCAAACTGGCGATAATCCTGCTGGTTGTGACGATGATTCTGGGTGCCGCATTCCTGGTTGATAAATATTTTGAATGGAGCATGGAAATCGGGCATGGAATTTATCCCGGTTCGCCGCTGCTTTTGCAGCGCAGCCACGGCGAGATCCTGTTCTTCAGCCTCTATTTTGTGATGACCGGCTTGCACGGTCTGCATGTGGTGGTGGGAATCATTGTTATGGCATTCATGCTGTATTTTATTACCAAGCGCTTGCGCACTACGGAAGATGACATGGTCAATAAAATAAAACTGGAAAATACCGGGCTGTACTGGCACCTGGTGGATATTATCTGGATTTTCCTTTTCCCGTTATTCTATTTGATTGCAAGGTAAGGAGTTGAAAATGGAACAATCTCAGGCACAACATAAACAAATTAGCTACGGCACCTACGTTCTTGTCTGGCTGGGCCTTCTGATGTTTACCGGCCTCACCGTCACGGTTGCCGGACTGAACCTGCGCTACCTGGGGCTGACCGTGGCAATTCTGATTGCAGCCGCGAAATCTTCCCTGGTTCTGAACTGGTTCATGCATTTAAAATATGAATCTTCGCTTTTCAAGAACATGATTTTTGTGGCCATTTTTATACTGGCAGTTATAATTGGATTAACATTTATCGACATATCTTTCAGATGAGGTGTAGAATATGATATCAGGTGCTTCCTCACAAACCGCGGCAGTCGATTCGGTATTCATGTTCATCGTTGGCGTTTCGATATTTTTCCTGATTCTTATTACCTTTTTGATGATCTATTTCATCGTCAAGTATAACAAAAAACGAAATACAAAAGCCAAAGATATTCATGGAAATACCGCGTTGGAGATTACCTGGACAGTGATCCCGACCATCGTTGTTCTGTTCATGTTTTATTTTGGCTGGAAGGGATTTGAGTATCTCCGGAATGCTCCCAAAGATTCCATGTCGGTGAAGGTGACCGCCCAGATGTGGAAATGGTCGTTCGAATACGAAAACGGGGTGAAAACCGACACGCTGCGGGTACCGATCAACAAACCGGTGAAACTGGTTCTTAATTCATTGGATGTGATTCACAGTTTCTACGTCCCGGCCTTCCGGATTAAAGAAGACGCCGTTCCGGGAATGCAAAATCATCTCTGGTTCAACGCCAACGAAGTGGGAAAATATCATGTGCTGTGCGCCGAATACTGCGGCCTGAACCATGCTTATATGCAGAGTTCGATTGATGCTGTTCCGGAGGATGAATTCAATACCTGGTACGCGCAGATGGGGCAGCAGGTGAAGAAAGCGGCGTCGGGCAGCGAGACTGACAGCGGACAAGCGAAACAACCAACCGCTGCCGATGGGGCAAGGTTGGTAGAAGCTCATGCCTGCCTGTCTTGCCACACCACCGATGGCAGCAAATCGGTCGGACCAAGCTGGAAGGGGCTTTACGGCAGCAAGGTGACGGTTGAAACCGGCGGCAAAGAGCGCGAAGTAACCGCCGATGAAGAGTATATCAGGAGATCCATTCTGGATCCACAGGCGGATATTGTAAAAGGTTTTCCGCCGATAATGCCATCCCAGAAGGGACAGTTAACCGAGCAGGAACTGGTGGCGATCATCCAATACATAAAAGGATTAAAATGAGCGGAAAAAGGAGCTTGGCGGAGCGGTTTAAATTATTAATGGAGCTTGGGAAAGCCAGGATCGGCCAGATGGTGACGGTTTCCACGGCCACCGGCTACATCCTGGCAAAGGGAAGTCTCTCCTTTTCCATGTTCATCCCCATGATAGGGATTTTTATTTTGGCACTGGGTTCCGGGGCATTGAACCAGTATCAGGAACGCCGGAAAGATGCGCTGATGCCCCGCACGCGAAATCGTCCGATTCCTTCCAATCGCATCAGCCCGGGAATGGCGCTGCTATTTTCCATGTTTCTGATGTTTGCCGGATCGCTGGTCCTTTACTTCGGAACAAACCTGACGGCGCTAATTTTAGGTTTGCTGACAGCGGTCTGGTATAATGGTGTTTACACCTATCTGAAGCGGGTCACGCCGCTGGCTGTGATTCCAGGCTCGATAATCGGGGCGCTACCGCCCCTGGTAGGGTGGGCGAGCGCCGGTGGAGACGTTCTGGCACCTCAGGCGCTGGCATTAGCTATCTTCTTTTTTATATGGCAAATTCCACACTTCTGGCTGCTTTTACTCAACTTCGGAAAAGATTACGAGTGTGCCGGTTTTCCCACGCTCACCGCAATGATGAACAGGGAACAACTGGCGCGGTTGACCTACATCGGAATCGTAGTGACTGCGGCCGGCATCATGTTTCTGCCAATGTTCGGAATGGGCCGGTCTCTGCTCGCAGTTTTGCTGCTGTTCCTGTCGGCCATCTGGCTGGTCTGGAATTCATCCACATTGCTGAAACCGGCGCATCGCGATTTCTCGTTCCGCCTGGCATTCAGGGGGATCAATATTTTTATCCTGAGTGTGATGGTGCTGCTCTCGCTCGATCGATTGATCCATTTTGGGTGATTTTTCCGGCAGCAATATGAATCAATATATCCGAAATGGCGTTAGAAGGTTGCGTTACAAAATTTTACTGAGATTTTTGATTTTTAGTTGGTTACGTTGATTGGGAGTCCGACTGAGGAAAATGAAAAGTCATTGTTCGATAAATATTTTGAACCTCGCCCCTTTGCTCCCCCTCTCCAACATGGAGAGGGCGCTGGGGGGTGAGGTCGGTCGATTTTTGAGCTCCCATTATTCTTCACATTTGAAAATTTTTCTGAGTCTTGGCTCGCATGTTGAGCGCCCTATAACTGGCGGAAAGGGAAATCGCTTAAGTTGGTAAACTGAAGATTTGTTCGTTTTATTTTGGAACAGGAACAAGCTGAATTATTTAAGTTTTGATTTTTGGGGAGGCGTTTCTGAATGGCAATCACCACTAAATCCGAAAAGAAGAAACCAAAAAGCACCACGACCAGGTTCCATGGTTTCACCAAAAAAGAGCTGTTGAACATCTACAAAAATATGCTGCTGGCCCGAAAAACCGATGAACGTCAGTTAATCCTTTTGCGGCAGGGCAAGGTGCATTTTCATATCGGCGGCTCGGGACAGGAAGCTGCGCAGGTTGGCGCGGTTCTCAATTTTCAGCCGAACAAGGATTGGGCGTATTGCTACTACCGCGACCAGGCGTTTGTAATGGGCTGGGGGATGACCGTGGAAGAGGTTTTTCTCCATTCCTTTGCCAAAGCCGACGACCCCAACAGCGGCGGCCGCCAGATTCCCCATCACTGGGGGAAAAAAGAATCACGCATTGTTTCCAAATCTTCCTGCACCGGCGTCCAGTTTTTGCAGGCCACCGGCACCGCCATGGGGGCACTTAAAGCCGGAACAGATGAAGTCGTGTATGTCAGCGCCGGTGAAGGCACCACCAGCGAAGGTGAATTCTTCGAAGCGCTCAACTGGGCCAGCCGCGACAAACTTCCGGTTATTTTTCATATCGAAGATAATAAATACGCCATTAGCGTGCACATTTCGGAGCAAACCGCCGGGGCTTCGGTTTATAAGGTGAGCGCCGGTTTTGAGGGGCTTGCCCGTGAAAACATCAACGGCACCAATTTCTTTGAATCACACATAGCGTTTAATAATGCGGTGAAGCGGGCGCGGGCCGGTGAAGGTCCCACCCTGATTGTCAGCGATGTGGTTCGCCTGCTGCCACACTCCTCCAGCGACGACCACCGCAAATACCGAACCCCGGAAGAATTGGAGGAAGACCGCAAACGCGATCCCATTTTGCAGTTCGCCCACGAGTGTATGGAAAATAAGGCGCTCACTGCCGAGGACCTGGATGCCGTCAAGCAGGAAGTGAAAGAGATCATCGATAAAGCCTCTGATTGGGCAATGCAGCAGGCCGATCCCGATCCCAAAACGGCTGCCGATCATGTTTTTGTGGAATATCGCTCGCCGGAGCCGCCGCAGCCACCCAAAAGCAGCGGGGAGCGCGCGGTGATGGTGGACGCCATCAATCATGCGCTGCATGAGGAGATGGAGCGTAATGATAAAATCGTGGTTTATGGCGAAGATGTGGCGGATCCCAAGGGCGGGGTGTTTACCGCTACCCGCGGCTTGATGAAAGAGTTTGGCCACGAGCGGGTGTTCAATTCGCCGTTGGCGGAAGCCAGCATTGTGGGAACCGCGATTGGCCTGGCCGTCTACGGCTACAAACCGGTGGTGGAAATCCAGTTTATGGATTACATCTGGCCGGCATTCATGCAAATTCGCAACGAGCTGGCCACCATGCTTTACCGTTCCAACGGCACCTGGAAATCGCCGGTGGTAATTCGCACGCCGGTGGGGGGATACATCCATGGCGGCCTCTACCACAGCCAGAGCGCCGAGGCGCTGTTCGCGCACACCCCGGGCCTGAAAGTGGTGATGCCGTCCAATGCCGCAGATGCCAAAGGCTTGCTAAAGGCGGCTATCCGGGGAGACGACCCGGTGATTTTCTGCGAGCACAAGGGACTTTACCGGCAGGGTTTCGCCGCCCGCCCCGAACCGGACAGCGATTACATTCTTCCGTTGGGCTACGCCAACGTAGTGCAGGAGGGGGAGGATGTAACCCTGGTTTCGTGGGGATTGCAGCTCCAGAGATCGCTGGAAGCGGTGAAAATGTTAGGCGAGCACGATCCTTCGGTGGAGGTGATAGACCTGCGGACACTGGTGCCGCTGGACATGGAAACCATCCTGAAGTCGGTGAAGAAGACCGGGAAAGTCCTGATTGTGCACGAGGATAATTTGAATGTTGGATTCGGGGCGGAAATCGCAGCGCGCATTGTGAACGAGGGATTTGAGTACCTGGACGGCCCGGTAAAGCGGGTAGCGGCGCGCGATTCGCACATCCCGTATCAGTCCGACCTGGAAAATTACGTGCTGCCGACGCCGGCCCGCATTGCAGAAACGCTGAAAGAATTGCTGCTGTATTAGGCGGACTAGTCTGCCGGAGCGTTAGGCAATCTGTTTGAATGGAAGTTTCCGGAAAATAACAAGAAAATTTCTGCGGAGACCAAATGAAAGTTGATGTGAAGATGCCCAAGCTGGGTGAGAGCCTTACCGAGGGCACCATCCTGCGATGGCTGAAAAAAGTTGGCGAACCTGTTCAAAAAGATGAAACCTTGCTGGAAGTGTCTACCGACAAAGTGGATTCGGAAATTCCCAGTCCGGTGGATGGAGTGGTGGCGGAAATTGTGGCGCAGGAAAATGAAACGGTGGAGATTAACCAGGTGATGGCCAGGATTGAAACCGATGGCGCCGGTGAAACGTCAGCGGAAAAGCCTGCGCCGAAGGAGATCTACCAGCCCCCGGCGGCCGAAAGCAAGACCACGGAAAAACCGGCTGAAACGGCAGCGAAAAGCGACGCCAAGGAGAAACCCGAAAAATCTGTGGCTCAACCGGGAAGCGGAAATATAATCGATGTAGAGATGCCGAAATTGGGAGAAAGCCTGACGGAAGGCACCATTCTGAAATGGTGGAAGAAACCGGGCGATGCGGTGAAAAAAGATGAGACCTTGCTGGAGGTTTCCACCGATAAAGTAGATTCTGAAATCCCCAGCCCGGTGGACGGGGTGCTGAAAGAAATTCTGGCAGAAGAAAATGAAACGGTGGAAATTCATGCTGTGATTGCACGAATGGAAACCACTGCTGTTGCGGCGTCCGGGGCAGGGGCGGAAAGCACGCAAGCCGCCGAAACGCATCGGGTTGAAAAAGAAGCTGCAAGTGTCACTCAGCAGGCGCAGGAGCAGGTTTCGGGCGAAATCGGTCGGAAGCAGGATGGCCGTTTTTATTCACCGCTGGTGCGAAATATCGCCCGCGAAGAGGGCGTGTCGGTGTCGGAGCTGGCGCAAATCCCGGGCAGCGGCGCCGGCGGACGGGTGTCCAAAAAGGATATTCTGAATTACCTGAAATCCCGCACTGCGGCGCCGACAAAGAAAGTGCAGGAAATGAAGCACCCGGCAGCAGCGCCATCCGTCTCGTACGACCGCGAGCGGGAGCTGGTGATTCCCATGGATGCAGTGCGTAAAAGAATCGCTGTGCACATGCGCCAGAGCGTGGAAACTTCTGCCCACGTGTACTCAGTATCCGAGTGTGACTTGACTGCGGTGATGAACCTTATGCACGCCCGCCGCCCGGAGTTCGAGAAGGAAGAAGGCTTCAAGCTCACCGTGACGCCGTTTATTCTTCATGCGGTAGCCAAGGCGCTGCTGGATTTTCCGCGTGTGAACTGCTCGCTACAGGGCGACAATATCATTGAGAAGAAATACATCAACCTGGGAATCGCGGTGGCGGCGCCCAAAGGGCTCATCGTGCCGGTGATTAAAGATGCGGAGGAGAAAAGCTTCCGTGGGCTGGCGCGCAGCGTGAATGACCTGGTGCAGCGCACCCGCGCCAACAAGCTTACACTGGACGATGTGCAGGGATCGACTTTTTCTATAACCAATTACGGGGTGTTCGGGAACATCATCGGGCTGCCCATTATCAACCAGCCCAACGTGGCGATTCTGGGAATCGGCGCAATTAAAAAACGGCCGGTGGTGATCGAGAGCCAGGCGGGCGATTCCATTGCTATTCGTTCCATGGTCTACATTTCCATGTCCTACGACCATCGCGTGGTGGACGGCGAACTGGGCGGCAAATTTATGCAGCGGCTGGTGGAGTATTTGGAAAACGTGAACAAAAAAGAATTGTGATTTTGGATATTGGATCTCGGATTGACACTGGTAATCTAAAATATAATGTGCTTCCAGAGGAACGGACCATGGACAACCATCAAATCCGCAATCCACAATCCGAAATCGAAGAGGTTTTTTGGGGTGAATAAAAGCAGAACAAAACCGGATTGGATAAAGATCCGGCTTGGCATAAACAAGAATTTTCAGGATGTGCGGCAGAACCTGCGGAGCAACCGGCTGCACACCGTTTGTGAGGAAGCCAAATGTCCCAACGTTCATGAATGCTGGGGCAGGGGAACGGCTACTTTCATGATCCTGGGCGATGTGTGCACCCGTTCCTGCCGCTTCTGCGCCGTGAAAACCGGACGTCCGCCGGTTTATGATGCGGAAGAACCACGGCGGGTGGCGCAAAGCATCAAGCGCATGAGCCTGGGACACGTCGTCATTACGTCTGTGAACCGGGATGAATTGCGGGACGGCGGCTCGACCATCTGGGCCGAGACCATCCGGGAGGTGCGACTTGTCAATCCGGGCACTTCCATAGAGGTGCTGACGCCTGATTTTAAAGGCATCTGGGAACAGCTCAAGCGGGTGCTGGATGCGCAGCCGGACATCTATTCCCACAACCTGGAAACGGTTCCTGCCCTTTACCGCAAAGTCCGACCGCAGGCCAAATATCCCCGTTCCCTGCAGGTTTTGCGAAATGCCAAGGACTACGGCGCAATCACCAAAACCGGCATCATGCTGGGTCTGGGAGAAACGCGTGAACAGGTGGTGGAGTTGATGAAAGACGCAGTCGCTGCCGGGGTGGATATTTTCACCATCGGCCAGTATTTGCAGCCGTCCAAAGCTCATCTTCCGGTGGAGCGCTACGTTCCGCCATCGGAGTTTGCGGAATATAAGGAAATCGGACTTGAGGTTGGATTTGGACATGTAGAATCCGGCCCCCTGGTACGAAGTTCGTATCATGCCGAGGAGCAGCTTGCCAAAATGAGGAGAGGCATGGCAAGGGTTGGAGAACCCGAGAACACGTGATCGATGTCGAACGATGGAGGTAATCCCCAAAAAAAGTGAAAAAAAGATTTGTGCTGTTGCGGATTGTTTCACATATTTTTATCCATTTCGTTACGACCGAGGTTCCTGGTCGAATCGTTCCCGGTTCAGGGTTTGACAATATGAAAATTCAAAAATTCAAAGAAATTCAGGCCTGGCAATTAGCGAGAGAATTAACGCGAGAGATATATCGGTTGACAAAGAAACCGAAGTTTTCAAAAGACTTTGGATTAAAAAATCAGATACAGAATGCTGCCAGATCTTCGATGCACAATATTGCTGAGGGATTTGATTCGGAATCAAATGCGGAGTTTATCCGCTTTCTACGTTATGCGAAACGATCTTGTACCGAAGTGCAGAGCGAATTGTATGTAGCACTGGATGAAGAATATATATTGTCGGAGGAATTCAATGAAGCCTATGAATTAGCCGGAAGAACCCGGAGTGCCATCAGAGGTTTTATCAATTACCTGAAAAAATATGAGGAACAGAAGGTTTTTAACCCGGAACCCTGAACGGGGAACTTAGCAACCTATTCATTTGAATGGTGAAGCACTAATCAGTTAATTAATTTTCAGGAGACGCTTGTATGGATTTTCTCAACAACCTTTTCATGCCACCCTCTGCCACCCATCTGCATCTCGTCAAATACATGGTTCTTCTGGTATATTTCATTCATATACCTTTCATCAGTCTTGTGCTGGGAGGCACCTTTTTCTCCCTTTATTTCCGCGTCCTGGCAAAATTAGAAAACAGCGATCGCTACTACCAGGTATCAAAGGATTTCATCGACAGGCTGGTTTTCCGGAAAAGCGCCGGCGTCATATTGGGCGTCATTCCGCTCATTGTGCTGGTGCTCATCGAAGGACAGATTTTCTACGGCGCCAATATCAAGATCACCACTTTCCTCATTTACACCACGGTGCTGGTCGCCACAGGCTTGACCGTCGTTTATTTTTACCAGTACACTTTTCGCATGAAAAACACCAGTTTTGCCCTGCAGTTTATCTTTGGCCTGATTGGGCTGGGTCTGCTGCTGGTAGGCTACCTGATTTTTGTCGCCAGCGGTGCGCTTACCCTGGATGCCGGTCGCTGGGAGTTTGTCAACAAAGTAACGAAACTTGTTTTTTCCTGGAATGTAATTGCCCGCTACCTGCATTTCCTGGTAACGGCGTTAGCGGTGAGTGGCGCGGGTCTGGTTTTCTTCACATTCAACTGGAAAGAGACCAGCCGGGATTTGGATTCCGATTATGCAAGCTATTTGCGAAAACTGGGCGGCGGGCTTGCCCTGGGATTTGCCTTATTGCAGCCCATCTTCATCTTCTGGAACCTGGACACCATGCCCACCAAAGCTTTCTCGCCGGGAGTTTACAGCCTCTCCGTCTTTGTACTGCTCATCGTAATGTTCATCTGCCTGGTGCTTTACCGGCTGCTTAAAAATGCTGAAGTCAGCAACGGGACAACCGTTATCATTCTGTTTATCATTGCCTTTATCGGAATGATCGTCAATACGCATGTGGCACAGGAAAATGCTATCGATAACCAGACTGCCATCCTGATTGCCCGGGCAGAGGAGGTAGAGAGTCAGGTGAAAGCGGAGCGGGAAACAAAGCTTACCGCCAACCAGGAACCGGATGTGAAATTGGGTGAGGAAATCTACAACAACCAGTGCAGCGTGTGCCACCACTTCGACTCCCGTGTTGTTGGCCCGCCTTACAATGAAGTGCTCCCCAAATTCGAGGGCAAGCAGGAAGAGTTGGTGAAATTTGTTAAGAATCCGTATAAGATAAATCCCGACTATCCGCCCATGCCCAACCTGGGACTGACCGATCACCAGGCGCAATCGGTGATTGCCTTCCTTTTCAAGCATTATAATGAAGAGAAGCAGAAATGAAAGCGCATGGCGCAAGGAGCATAGGGCATGGCGAATGTGAGATGTTAAACGCCAAATGTGAAACGAGATTTTAAAAGAAGGAGCTTCCCAGAGATTGGAGCGAGGAACGGGAGACGGAAGAATGGAAAACGGGAACTGGTTTTGCTATGCGCTTTGCGCCGCGCTCCATGCACCAAGCCCCATGCTTTTGTTGGGATTATGATTACGAGTGAGATTAAGATTATGATGAGGTCAACTTTGCGGGAAAATATTTACACTTATTAAAATACAGGAGATGGCAGTGAAGAGACGAGTTGCTCCAGTTGTTATAACCGCCTATTTTTTACTATTTGTACTCTTTGTACTGCTGATGGGCTATTTCTGGAATAAGAATCAGAAAACACCCGTACAACCGATCAATTTCAGCCACCAGATTCATGTCTCGAAAGTAGGGCTGCAGTGCACTTTCTGCCATACCACCGTGGAAAAATCGCGTTTCGCGGGAATTCCCTCCGTGCAGAAATGCATGTCCTGCCACAAATCGGTGAAGACAGAGAGTCCGGAGATTCAAAAATTGACAAAATATTGGAATGAGAAAAAACCGGTTCCCTGGAGGCGGGTCTACAGCTTCACGATCCAGAATTATGTCTATTTCACCCACAAGCGGCACATCAAGGCCGGGCTGGAGTGCTCCAACTGCCACGGCGAGGTAAAGGTGATGCCGCACATCGAGCGGGTACGGAAACTGGAGATGGGCTGGTGTATATCCTGCCACCGGGCAAAGAATGCACCGACCGACTGTTGGACTTGCCATAAATAGTTGAAAGGCGGAGGATTAATATGGATAGACGGAATTTTTTGAAATTGTTGGGAATTTCATCCGGAACTGCGCTGATTTCTTCCTGCGGAGTGGACAAGGCGAACGAGAAGATTATTCCTTATGTTATTCCGCCGGAAGAGGACATTTTCGTTGGAAACCCGGCTTATTTTACCACCACTTGCACGGAATGCCCGGCCAATTGCGGGATGCAGGTTACAGCCAATGAGAAGGTTTATCATGATGTTCGCAATATATTTCCCACCAAGCTGGAGGGAATTGCCGGCCACCCGGTGAATGACGGTGCGCTCTGTATGCGGGGGCAGGCCAGCCTGTTCCGGCTTTACCACCCGGATCGGATCAAACGCCCCATGATGCGCGATGGCGATGGCAATTTCCGGGTAACGACCTGGAAAGAGGCTTATGCCAAGATCATCGTCGAGCTGGCGGCGGCAACCGGGGAAGGGAAGCGGAACATGTATTTTTCCGGAAGAACAACCGGAACCATGTCCGGGCTTACCGATGATTTTTGCAAAGAGATGAGCGTGGAGCGGCTGCCGGAATTCGAGGTGTTTTCTCATGCCAATCTGAAGAAGGCCAACGACATCGTTTTCAATCGCCCGGAGATTCCCCATTACCGGATTGAGAATGCAGATTTTCTGCTCACGGTTGGCGCGGATGTGGTGGAAACTTTCATGAACCCGGTGGCAAGCGCTAATCACATACAGAAAGCGAAGGACAAAAATAATTTAAGCTGGTATCACATCGAGCCGGCGGTTTCGCTGACCGGCGTGCAGGCAAGCAAACGTTTTGCCATTAAGCTGCACAGCGAGGTTTACCTGCTGGCCTTTCTCCTTCAGTCGCTTTCGCAACAGAATTCGCTGAAGAAGAGTTTGCCGGCGAGGATTTCCCGCCTGATTCCGGACTACAGTATTACTGTAATCGCGGAGCGAACAGGTTTATCTGAAGAAAACCTTCGGCTGCTGCTTTCCCGCTTTGCCAATGCCAAAACGCCTCTGATTATTGCAGGCGGCGTTTCCACTGCCCAGGAAAACGGCCTGGAGACCGCGGTATTTGCTGCGCTTTTGCAGTGGGCAACCGGGATGACCGACAACACGGTGGATTTCGACCATGCCGAAAATTACGGATCGGTGGGCAGCATGCTTGATGTTCGCAAACTGGAAGATAGTTTGAAGAACAAACAGGTGGGCGTGCTATTTATCTCCAGAACCGATCCGGTCACGTACCTGCCGGAAGCTGAGCAGTTCGTGGAGCTGATGAAGAATACCCGCCTGCGGGTGGCGCTCTCCGATTTCATGACATCTACAGTGCAGGAATGCGACATTGTGCTTCCGCTCTCGCACAGTCTGGAAGCCTGGGGCGATGCTGCTCCCCGCAAGGGAATCCGCAACGTCATCCAGCCGGCCATCGAGCCGCAGTACGACACGCGATCGGAGGGAGACATTCTTCTGCAAATCATGGCGCAGAAGAGCGGCGCTGCAAGTGCGCAATTCTACAATGATTACCTGATCGATAAATGGCATTCGCTTTACGGGGAAGGGGAGACGGTTGGGATGCTGGAGAGGGGCTACCGCGAAGAACCGGTCCCCAGCCTTCCGGCAATTCTGAGCGGGGATGGAACCGAAGCTTTCCTGAAAAATGCCGGATTTGTGGTGGAAAGTTCCGATAAACCGGTTTTGGTCATAACACCGTCCATCCGGGCTTACGACGGGCGCAGTAAGGTGCTGCCGTTGATGAGCGAAATCCCCGATCCGCTCACGACAATCACTTACGGCGAATGGATTTCGGTATCCGACAAAACGGCCAAAAAGATGGGATGGAAAGACCGCGATGAGGTCGCGGTTGAATTGAACGGTGTTTCTCTGAAATTCCCGGTGAAAGTGCAACATCTTCTTCCGGAAAATATTTACATGGTGCAGCGCGACCTGATCTACCCGCAGGCCACGCCGGTCGATTCGCGCAGCGGGGAGGAATCTTGGTATGTAAAGGATATTTCAGTGAACGCTACCGGCAACCACATTCCGATGCCGATTATGTCCGGTTCCATGCATGAAGACAATCGCGGGCTGCTGCCGCCGGAGGAAGAAGAACATCCTTACGAACATAAGGAAGAGCACCCGGTTGGAAGAATGTATGCGCCGCATGAGCACGATAATTACCGCTGGGGAATGGCGATCGACATGGATAGCTGCATTGGGTGCAGCGCCTGCGTGGCGGCCTGTTACGTGGAAAACAACCTGGCGATCACCGGCAAGAAGGCGCATCTCAACGGGCGGGAAATGTCGTGGATTCGCCTGGAGCCGTGGGTGAAGGATGATGAGACGATAAATTACGATCTGATGTTGTGCCAGCAGTGCGACGACGCACCGTGCGAGCCGGTTTGCCCGGTTTATGCCACTTACCACAGCAAGGAGGGGCTGAACACCCAGGTTTACAACCGTTGCGTGGGAACCCGTTACTGCTCCAATAACTGCCCGTATAAAGTGCGGCGGTTCAACTGGTTCGATTTCCGGCTGCCGGAGCCGTGGGATAAGATGTACAACCCGGAAGTCTCGGTTCGCACCCGCGGGATAATGGAGAAGTGCACATTCTGCATTCAGCGCATTCGCCATGCGAAAGACAAAGCGAAAGACGAAAACCGCCTGGTTCAGGACGGCGAGATAACTACCGCCTGTGCCCAAACCTGCCCCACCAACGCCATCACTTTTGGGAATTTGATGGACAAAAACTCAAGGGTTTCCAAGCTGGCGCATTCCAATCGCGCCTATCGTGCGCTGGAAGAGTTGGGCACCGAGCCTGCGGTTCACTACCTGCCAAAGAAAGAAAGCAAAGAAGAGGCTTGATTCTATGAAAAGCATTGAATACAATGAGCAACTGGAACGCGATGTATTGGCGGCGCTTAGCAAACCATCCCCCTGGTACTGGGTGGCTTTGGTGGTTTGCGCTCTCCTTTTTGTGACGGGGTTGTCGCTGTGGCTCTACCAGATTTTGAAAGGAATGGGCGTTTCCGGTTTGAACAACCCGGTTGGGTGGGGAACGTATATCACCGATTTTGTGTTCTGGGTTGGTATCGCACACTCCGGAACCCTGATTTCTGCCATCCTGTTCCTGTTCCGGGCAAAATTCAGAAACGCATTCAACCGCTCGGCGGAGGCCATGACGGTGTTTGCGGTGATGACAGCCGGACTATTCCCGCTGATCCACCTGGGGCGCACCTGGTTCTTCTACTGGCTGTTTCCCTACCCGAACCAGCGGGGCCTCTGGGTGAATTTTAAATCGCCGCTGGTGTGGGATGTGTTCGCGGTGAGCACCTATTTTACCATCAGCCTGATTTTTTGGTACACCGGCCTGGTGCCGGACATTGCCATAGTGCGGCGTTATGCCACCGGATTTCGCAAGAAAATTTACAGCATATTTTCATTAGGCTGGACGGGCAGCCTGCGGCAGTGGTGGCACTACAACCGCCTTTATGTTTTCCTGGCCGCTTTCGCTACGCCGCTGGTTATTTCGGTTCACTCGGTGGTTTCGTGGGATTTTGCCATGAGTATCATCCCCGGCTGGCACACCACCATTTTCGCCCCCTATTTCGTGGCCGGCGCCATCTTCTCCGGAACCGGAATGGTGATTACGCTGGTGGTGCCGATGCGCAAAATCTTCCGGCTGGAAAAACTCATTACCATCAACCACTTCGAGAAAATTGCCCAGACGCTGCTTTTTACCTCGCTTATTGTTACATACTCTTACATTGTTGAATTCGGGCTGGCTTTCTACGGACACCACCAGTTCGAAGCGGCGCATTTTACCTACCGGCTGCTGGGCGATTACCAAGTGCTTTACTGGATCATGCTGTTCGGCAATTCGCTGCTGCCGCTCACCCTGTTTGTGAGGAAATTGCGGCGCAGCATTGTTTACCTGTTTATTGTTTCGATTTTCGTCAATATCGGGATGTGGCTGGAGCGGTTTGTCATCATTGTTACTTCGCTCGCAAAGGATTTCGATCCTTATGCCTGGGGATTGTACAAGCCCTCGGTTGTGGAAATCGGAATCACGCTGGGGAGCTTTGGCATGTTTTTCATGTTCTTCCTGATATTCGTCAAGGTTTTACCGGTTCTTTCGGTAACCGAAATCAAAGAGGAGGCAGCCCATGAATGAGCAATTTGTTTTCGGAGAGAAACATGAATTCCTGCAAAAACTGAAAGACCTGGTAAAAGGCGGTATTTCGCCCAAAAAAATAAACGTGTTTACGCCTTACCCGGTGCACGAAGTGGAAGAAATTCTGAAGGTTCCCACCTCGCCGCTGCGGTTCTTCACGTTGTTAGGGGCGCTGTCCGGCCTGTTTTTCGGCGCCTGGTTCACCGCCTGGACATCGCTGGACTGGCCGCTGATCGGCGGCGGCAAGCCGATTGTCTCGGTGCCTGCTTTTGTTATTGTCACTTTTGAATTGACTATTCTGTTTGGCGGGGTAATCTCATTTTTGGGATTTCTGATTTTGTCCAAACTCCCCAGTCCCAAAAGGATTGGCACTCCCGTGGAACATGGAAACCAGTTCGTTATCGAAATTCAGAGCGAGGGAAAATGATGAGTAAACTACAGCTGAACACTTTCACATTGGGAATAGTAGCGGTTATTATTCTTGGAATTATTATTGGTTTGGAATATATATTTCCTCACGGCAGCGGCGGAACGCTGCTGCTCACCTTAACTTTCTGGATCGCCCTGGTGCAGGGAACGGTTGCGGTTGCCGCCGCCGGTGATGCCACCAATTCCAAATGGATTGGCCCGCTGAAGAAGGAACTACTGGCCTTTCATCCCCTGATTCTCTTTATGGCATTTCTTTTCCTTTTCCTGGGATTGAAAATGGATGTTTTTCCGTGGTTTGAAAACCAGAATCGCTGGCTCAATACGCCGTTTTTCCTCACCCGCAATTTTGTTCTGCTGGTTATTTCCTACTTTCTGGCCCGCTTCTACGCCAAAGCAACCTTGCGAAACAGTCCGAACAAAGGCAACCTGGCGGTGCTCTACCTGTTCTTCTTCGTCTTCTCCGAATCGCTGGTGGCTTTCGACTGGGTAATGAGCCTGGAATATCCGTGGGTGAGCACACTGTTCGGCGGAATATTCTTCATGGAATCTTTTTACGCAGGTTTGGCCATTGCTGCTCTGATTGCTGCTTATTATGTGAAAAATGGTATTGAGGACCAAACCGTGATGACCAAAGTCTTGCGGGACACTGCTACATTTACTTTCGGTTTTTCCCTGGCCTGGGCAGGACTCTTCTACTCCCAGTTCCTGGTAATCTGGTATGGCAACCTGCCGGAAGAAACCAGCTACCTGGTGCGGCGGATGCACTACTCACCGTACGATATTTTATTTTATCTCTCGATCTTTCTGCTTTTCATCGCGCCGTTTGTTGGCTTGATCAGCAAGCGGGCAAAGGTGATTCCCAACTGGGTGCGGATGATAGCCTTGGTCGTTTTGGCTGGCGTATTTATTGAAAGGATTCTATTTATTCTTCCCGATGCCAGCATGAACGTATTTTCTGCGATCTTGGAAACTGTGCTGATGGGCTTTTTACTGCTGCTCTTTTTTGTGAACCGCGAGCGGGTAATGGGGTATGCGGGGACGGAAAGATCGGATCGATAGGTAGAAAAATATATTGCCACAAAGGCGCCATCACACCAAGGAAGCACAAATGATCGCAATGAAATCGTGCCTGTGAATTTCTCGTCTTCGCTTAAAAGGACTAATCTAACTTTTGCTGTTTATTCACAAATTCGTTTGTGTCCGGCAATGATTAATTGATTGGACATAAAATTTCTTGTGTATGGCACCTCGGACACAACCTAGTGGAAAATATCAATAATCTATCGTTTTGCCTTGGGCATTGGAGAGTACGAGCATAAAATTCTGATAAGCTTGAGCCACCTGCCGGGCTGAACTTGATTTTCTTACCAAAACGATATTGATTTTACACCAAAAATAGCTTGACACTCAAATCGTCTCAGAATACAGTTAATTAACAAAAATGTTAATTAATTGTATTTTATGAAATTCTATGAATTAAGTCAGATTGATAAACAATACTTTGGGTATGAAGAAATTGCCCGGGCTCTTGGATTTTCCCTGGATTCCGCCAAAGCAATGGCAAGCCGCTGTGTCAAGCAAGGATTACTAATCCGGACAAACGCAATTTTTATGTTTTTAGTGAAAAATAGCGAAATTTGGACAAGGCGTAAAAATTCAAGATTGTATACAGTATCCAGATTTCAAAATTTCATTTCCAGTTCAATCTCATCCCGTATGGGGATGCCGTTCATGCCGTAAAGGGGAATTAATGGCTTGAGTTGCCTCGATTTTTCCACCGCATTACGATGAATCTTCACTAGAAGAAAGCCGCGTTTTTGATAAAACCCGAGGGCATGAAGATTGTCATTGGTGGTCACAAGCCAAAGTCTGCGGCAGCCGGTCGCTCTGGCGATCTCTCCAACCGCCTCGATCAAGGCGCTGCCGATCCCGATTCCCGGCTGCTCACTGCTGAGGGTGACAATCTCACAGGCCTGTCCCGCAATATGATATGTTACCAATCCAACAGGGAAGTTGTTTTGCAATGCGACAAATCCCGACAACTCGTGGGGATAATAAATATCGCCATGCACCACAACAAAATTTTCTCCCCAGTGTTTGATTGTGAAAGATTCGATCCAGTGTTGATCGTCGGGGACGAAGGTCGAATGATGAATTTAGGCATGCTGTTACATCTGTTGAAAGGAATATCAGGTGTTCAGAGTTGAAATTTATGAAACAAATACCGGCGACAGCCGGCGAAGATTTTAGAGATAAAAGTGGCAACTTATAGTATTGAACACAGGGTGCCAATCTTAAAAACCACTCGCTATCTTTCAAAACTTATTCGTTGCTCATATTAGCCAGTTTTCGATGGCGAGATTCTCGAATCGATTGAAATGTTTAACATTGCTCGTTATGAGTTTGCTGCATTTGGTTAAGACAGTTGAGGCAATCAAAATATCGGCATCTGGAAGCAGAAATTTTTTATTGTACAGATTTGCCTTTAATTCACCAAACTTCTTTAATATCTCTAAATCCGAATCTATGATATGGATTGAAATAAGAAATTCATCGACAACATTCATATTTTTCCGCTTGTTTGTCGATCTTTCTGCTCCATAATAGAGTTCACCAACTGTCATAAAGGAAATCGAGATTTGATCATCACAATTGTACCTTTTCTCAATAACTGCCTGATTGCCTCGCAGCAGCTCAACACAAATATCCGTATCAATCAGTATCATAATTCAACTTCACGTCCGATTGTGCGATTACTGTAAATATCCTCGATTATCTCTGCTGTGGATCTTTCATCATCCCATTCATTTGATAACCTTTTCCAAATATTTATCTGCGTTTCCTTTGAGATTATTCTTTTTCGCCCCAGAAAATGATTCACCTCTTCCTCAACACCATGTTCTAATATCAATAATATTTCGCTGTTTATGCTTCTTTTTTCCATCTCCGATAATCTTCTTATCTTTCTTATCACTTCTTCGGGGATGTTCCTGATTGTAATATTCATAGCGATCTATTCCCATGTATTCGTTTCGTTATGGTTATACATTGGTTGCATAATAGTTACAATCTGGAATAAATGCAAGTATTATTCTTAGATTGTGGAATAGCTGCGGGCAATCCCCAACGGACGATTGGCAAGACGTCCCTCAAAACCGAATTCCCACGCCAATTCTCTGCACATAGCCCAGGTCTGCCATATTGGACAGGGCATAATCGGCCTGGAACATCCAGCGCTGCACCGGGATTTGCACGCCGGTTCCGGCGCTGAAGCTTTCGATATCGTGATTTATCCGGTAACCACCGCGCAGGAAAAAATTGTCGTTCCAACTGTATTCCAGGCCCATGCTCACCGTTTCCGCCGCGTCGTTTACGTGGTAGCCGTCCACCAGGAATGTGATTCTCTGCGATTCGCGCAGAAATAGCCCTTCATGGAAGCCGATAATATCCATTGCCAGGCCAATCCTGAAGCTGGTAGGCAGCGGCCATTCCTGCGTTTCCAGTGTTGCAGGAGTAAGGGGATTTCCGGACTGTGCCGGCTCATTATCGTAGCTGACAATCAGATCGCGCCCGTCCAGTTTTAGCTTGCCGCCAAAGTTGTTCATGGCAATACCCAGCCGCATTCCTTTGAATCCGGTGTGCAGGATGCCGCCGATGTCCACCGCCAGGGTGCGGGCGGTTTCGTTGAACAGCGTTTGCTGGATATATTTCCCGGTAAATCCGAAGGAAAAGCGCTCGGTCATGCGGCGTGAAAAAGTCAGCCCGATGGCGATGTCCTGCACGTCGAAATAAATTCCGGTGCCTTCCGGCTGATCGATGGTGGTCTGTTCCATCTCCGGCACATTGAGTGCGGTAAAGCTTACGCCGGCTGCCGACGAAGCCGAGATGGGAATGGATATTCCCAAAAAATCGTGATCAACATTGGCGAACCATTCGGTGTGCGCGGCAATGAACTGGCTTTTCTGCATCCAGGCGGTTCCCGCCGGATTCCAGTAGAGCGCGGTAGCGTCGTTCGCCAAAGCTGTAAAACTGCCGGCAAGCGCAGTGGCCCGCGGCCCAACCCCGATTTTCAGAAACTGCGCTGCCGCCGTTCCACTTTTGGAGACCGCAAATCCGTCATTTCTTAGAATAAAAACGGAAATCAACAAACCTGCTATCATCATTTTGTTGCGAAAA
>CAZUZS010000049.1:0-13206 GCA_964624795.1 uncultured Calditrichaceae bacterium | reverse complement strand
GCACCACGCTCCATGCTTATCTTATAATCACAAACCGCCCGGTATGCTTTTCCCCGTCCGGTGTCTTCACGATGTAAACATAAAGCCCATACGCCACATTGATGCCCGATTCGTTCTGCAGATTCCAGAATTCATAATCGTAGGCGCTGTTGTGATGCAGCGAGACCACGTGATCCCCGGCGGTTGTGTAAATATCAATATCGCAGAGCGGGGGAAGATGGGTAAATTGCAGCCGTCCCTCGAACTGGCTGCGCTCCCAGCCGGCCCGCACGATGTACGGGTTGGGCACTATCTTGATTTCGCTCAGCTTTGCCTCCGTTCCCTGGGCGGGCGTTAGATCGGTGCTGAATTCGTAATATATTTCAGGGCGGAACGGTTTGTTGGTAATTATTGTGAATTGATCGCCATCCGCCGGTTTTACAGCCGGGTGATGAATTGTGTCGCCGTACTGGTTGATGTAAGTGTCCGGATAGTTTTGGGTTATCAGGTAAAGGCCGGCTTTTTTTGAGGCGCCGGTTTGCTGGTTAACCACAGTTTGCTCCGGATTTATGATATCCGGCCACAGGTAGCCGTAATTGAAACCGGGATTGTAATTCTTGTTGTAGCCTGTGCCGCCCGGCTCCAGGTCCCATCCCAGCTCGCTGAAATAGTTGATCCGGTTTTCCCCGAAAATGGCTTTGGTGATATCGTATTCCAATAACCAGGACTGATTTCCGATCTCAATGGGGTTCTGCGGGTCGTTAATCACCTCAATTTTAAGGGGAATGTGGATTCGTTCTAAGGATGAGTCCCCGGTAAAAATATCGTACCAGCCGACGTCCGATCCGCCCCCTGCGGAATAGTCCACTGTCAACCGGATGTCATCCACCGTATAGATACCTGCCGGCCCGACCTGGGGGTTGCTGGCAACCGATTCGAAATTGGTGGTCCGCCATTCATACGTACAGGTGTCCCCCTGCACTTTTGTCCAGCCTATTGATTGGACTCCCAGTTTATCAAATAATTTTAGCCGAAATCCCTCTACAACCGGGGCGTAATCAATTTCCTCCCCGGGAGGAATCAGAAAATTGGAGATCAGTGTATCCCCGGTATCCAGATTTTCCAATGTGAGGGCGGTCGTATCGAGGGTGTCTGTAAATGTTACCCGGTAGCGGTTCCCTGTAAGCTGCTGGTCATCGGCGATTTCTACCCCCAGCAAGCTGTTACAGATTCCGGTTTCCGGTGTAAGCGTATCGAGAGTGGCGGCGTTAAAACCCTGCGCTGAGGCAGCGGGAGTTACCGCAACCACATTTTGATCATCCGGTGTGGCACCGCGGGGACTTTCGAGTGAAGCATAGCCGTCATTTGGAGATGGATTTCCTTTATCATAGGCTGTAACCGAATACCAATATTCTTTTCCCTTAATTACATCCGCATCCACGAAGGTGTGCTGCAAACCGCTATCGTCCCCAAGGTAGTAGTGCGAGAACGGATCCTTGCCGGTGATGTCGTCCACCAAGTCATATTGTGCAACAGGAAAATAGTCCACGAAATTTCCGCGTTCATCAGTTACAATTTTGCCCCAGGTTTTCCCGAAGTCTTCGCAGCGGTAGACGCGGTAGCCTTCGAAATCCTTCTCTCCGGACAGCAGATCGGCGGAATTCTCGGAAGTCGCCGCATCCCAATTCAAAACGACTTTGCCATCCCGGGTGGTGCCGTAAACCACCGGTGCCCGCGGCGGGCTGTAGCCGAGATAGTAATTGGCGGACATTTCCCTGGCCTGCTGCGCATTGGCAAACAAACGTTGTGCGTCCTCTCCCATTACAACGGCAAATGCGGAGTGAACCGTATCGCCGGGATTTATGGAAAGCGATCCGGTGGAAACGATGAAAACGAAATCGGTACCCCGTTTTTGACCGCTGGGGTCCATGTCGTCAGCCAGGGCATCGTCATCCAGACGATAATTGCTGCCATGGAAATATAAATCCCGCGTCACATGTGCGCCGCTGGTATCGCTGGACATGATCTCCCACAACTGCTCGTTGGTGCTCGGCTCGTAGATATTGTCAAAATAGTGAAAATCGGTTATGCCTGCTTCACCAGGAGTGTGCAGCATGAGGAAACCGATGTAGCCGGTAACATCCCAATTTCCGGCCGCCGGATCGCCATCCCACAGGTAAACTATATCTTTCGGTTTTCCCGGCTCACCAAACCTGATTTTATCGTGAGTATCGTAATCTACCTTGAAATCCGCCATGTAACCCACATAAACGGAATCCAGTGGTGTGGTTGAAGTGTTGGTTATGCGAAAATCGAAAATGATAAAATCTTTGGCGTAGGTGCGGCCGAAAGAGTAATCGGTCTGCAAGACTTTTAATCCGTAAGAGCCGTTCTGGTTGGTGGCATCATCGAATTCGCTGAAAACATCGCGCTCGGAAGTGAATTCACCTTGTACCTGCTGACCTGTGAGAGGATCGATGCGGAAGAATCCCGGCCAGAATGGTTGGTTATTGGCACCGGCAGGCCAGGTTTCCAACACATCCGATGAAGCTAAAATCGGGGTTCCATCGGAGGCAGTAGCGTTTCCTGAAAAGAGGTTCCCTAATGAACCGTCGGTGGCTTCCCAATCGAAATTCTCCGCAACCGTGGCGGGATCGTGAATGGATGTAACCACATCACCATTTACACCAACCAGCAATTCCAGGCCGAAGCAGTACTGGTGTGTATCGTCCGCCCAGCTTGGCCAGTGGAAGGCAGGTGCGAAGAGATGGTAATTGGAAAGTACGCCGAAATTTCCGGTCACGTTTGCCAGCTCGCCGCGATCGAGGATCCCTACTCCCCGGTCTTTTTTTCCTGCAGTTTTGGCAAAAGCAGCAGCCTGGCGATTTTTATATCGCTCGTAGCTTAATCTCCCTTCATCCCTGGCATTGAAAAGGGCCTGGGGAAAGAGCCCGGAGACGATCACGAGCATAATCAAATGAGAGATGATTAAATGGCGAATTTTCATAAAGGATTTTCCTGCAATTATTTATAATTTTTTATGGTAATATGAAACCACGTTTTATCCGGGCAAATTAAAACAGAATGAGGGCGCCCAACCGGATTAGCCGAGGTGCGCCGGCGTCGATGGGATTGTGGACGTAATCTGTTCCGGTTGATAAAAGCTCCAGCTTGCCGGTATCCCATAGCCGCCCGGTAAAGGGCTGCACCTGTAGAGCATTCAGCTTGTCGAACAGATTGGTAACTTCGAGGAAACCACCCAATTGTCCGAATACCAGCGGCCAGCGTTTCTCCAGACGAACATCGACGGTGCCGGTCCACGGCATGCGGGCGGAATTCGGTTCAATGTAGAGGGTTGGATCATCCGTAATGGGCGTGTATGGATATCCCGAAGCGTACTGGATAATAAAGTTCAGGTTTAGATTGGACAATAACGTTTTCTCTAAGAAAGACGCCCCGTCAGTTTTGGGATATGAAAGCGTTACCGAGGCATTTATGTTATGTCGCCGGTCAAAATCCAGCGGGTATTCCTGGTGGGTCTCCTCCAACTCATAATAGGCGTTGTAGGCCTGGTCGGTTGGGAAGGAGCTGTTGCCGGTTGCTACCGAATAGGAATAGTTCAGCACCGCATTTAAATACTGCCGGTGGCGGACATTCCATGAAAAGTCGATGCCCTTCACACTGCCGTAATCAACATTGGTAAATATGGAGTAACGGTAAATCAACTGCTGACGATAATAATGTGTGCCCAACAAATTCGTCAAATCCTTGTAGTAGGCTGTGACTTCCAGCGCGCTGTTGTCACTCATCTGGAACTTAAGGCCTGATTCATAGCTCACCGTTTTTTGCGGTTTGATGCCGGGATTGCCCACAATTACGAATGCTTCCTTGCTCAGGTTCTCGGGATTCTGGTAGAGCAGGTTGGTGTAAATATCAGCGTAGTTAGGGAACTGGAAAAAATGCCCATACGAGAAGTGAAAAACTGTCTTTTGGGAAATGGGAAATGCCATGCCCAGCCGGGGACTCACCTGGTATCTTGGCGGAACACCGGTCAGGGGGGAGAGCGGGTTGTCGATGGATTCCCACTCTCGCGCCCGCACATCGACATAATCCAGACGCAAACCGGCGTTTATAATCAAATAATCGTATTCCATCTTGTCCTGAAGGTAGAAAGCACCCTCCAGCGGATTCTTGTCGAAGGCGATAGTGCGGTTTGCCCCGCCCTCGGTTGGCCACGGCTCCAGACGTTTGTAGGAGGAAAGCTCATTGTATTTTAGTTCGAAGCCGGTTTTGAATCCATGATGCAGGCCAAGCTGGTAATTCAGATCGCCCTTCATTGAATAGAGATCGGAGGTCGAATTCAGATACAGGTCATCGGTTCCGCGGATATAGAATTCGAGCTCATTGTCTCGCTCGCCTTTCTGGTACTCGGCGTTGGGATCTTTGAAGCGGTTGTTGTTCCAGTCCCAGACTCCGAATTGGCTGCGCTGGCCGGAAGCGGAAAGATTGAGCGTGTAGAATGCGCGCGACGATAATGTGTGGGTGACCGTGAGGATGTAACGGTTTTGGGTCAGCTCATTCAGGCCCTGGTTCTGCGGCAAATATTTCCAGGCGTGGCTGTATATCTGAAAATTCCGCCGGCTGTAGTTCTGGGAATAATTAATCTTGAGGGTAGGCGTTACATAATAGGTGAGCTTCCCGAAATAATTTCGTTCAAGATCGAATCCGTGCGGCAGGTAGGAATCGAAGTTTGCATATTTTCCGGAAAAGAAAAATGAAAGCCTTTTGAAGACCGGCACCGGCCCGCTGAAGGATCCCTGGATTTGTCCCGGGCTATTTAGCAGCACGGGGAAATCTTGAAAATTTTCAGAAGGGGGACTGTAAGTCAACCGGCTCCCGCTGCTGGCGTCAGTAATCGGATTTTTGTCGGGGACGATGGCGTTGCTTGTCCGGTAGGGCGATGAATTGATATAATCGCTGGTGACTTCCAGCTTGCCGGTATATTTTGAGGATGGTTCCTTGGTTACAATATTAACCACGCCGGACATCACGTTGCCGTATTCAGCGTTGAATGTTCCGCTAATGACCACCATTTCATCGATGGCATCTTCATCAATGGTAAGGCCCAGGTTGTTGGTCATACGCTGGCGGGTCTGGCCGCTTTCACCAAGCTCGCTGCCAAAACCGCCCTGCAACGGATCGTCCACATAAACGCCATCAATGAGGTAGGCGATTTCCCCGCTGCGCCCGCCACGGATATGCAAACGCCCCGCGGCATCTTTGCTAACTCCGGCCTGCAGGGCCAGTACATCCTTGAAATCCTTCACCGGCATCTCGGTGATCTGTTTGCTGTCGATATATGCCTGGCGGGAGGTCACATCTTTCTGGATCAGGGGGCGATCGGCAACTACCACCACTTCTTCCCCCTGAATTGGAGATTCGCTCAACTCAAAGCGCAGCGACGTAGTGAGATCGATGGAAACTTTCACCTGTTTCTGCACCACCGTTTGATAGCCCAACATGCTGATTTCCAGATCATAGAAACCGGGCGGCACATTTAGAATAATGAATTGGCCGTCGGCGTCGGTCGAGGCGCCCAGGTAACTGCCGGTAAGGAGGATATTCGCCCCCGGCAGAGGATCGCCGGTATTTTTATCCGTTACAATACCTGTGATTTTGCCGGTAGTTCCGGCCCATAAGGTTTGCAGAAAGAATACAATTGCCAGAAATAAGGCAAGTCTAAGAATTCGCTTTCCCATAAATATTACCTCGAAACGATAGGATTTACTCCCTCTTAGCGTAATAAAAGCAATTTTTGAGTCTGAAGAAACTGTTTTGTGCGAAACTGAAGATAGTAAACTCCGGAAGCACAGCTTCTGCCGGCATCATCGAGCCCGTTCCATTTTATTTCATGAAAACCGCCTGCAAGCTTGGCATTCAGCAACCCGCGGACCTTTTCTCCCAGGGTATTGAATATTTCAATCCGCACTTCCTCGAAGCCGGGCAGTGAGAAGGAGATAATTGTTTCCGGATTGAAAGGATTGGGAAAATTCGGATAAAGTTGGGCGGTTACCGGAATGGGGTGTCTTGAAAAATCAAGAATTCCGGTTGGTTGCTCCAACCAGTCCAGAACGCGCCGCATTACTTCATGTCGCTTAGCTTCGCCCTGGTCGTTGATGCCCTCCCACCCGAAAGAAAAATACACCAATTGATAAAATCCGTTAAAAGAAAGGGCTGCCTGGTTGTCCGGATTTTGGAGGTCGTAAACAATGGAAGCCTGCGCCGGTGATTCTGCAGTAATGATATCCGGGCTGTCCTGGTTATTTGCACCGCCAGAGCCCAGAATGATGAACTGCTGCCCGGCGCTGATCGGATCGTTTGGCAGGCCGCTAAGGGCAAAATCGTTGGCATCATCCTGCACATAACCAGCATGCAGGTAGTTTTGGAAAAAGGCTGCACCATTCTGCTGCTCCACCAGATCGTAGCCGATATTTTGCCCGGTAAGAAAAAGCTTGCCGCCGTCATCAAGAAAATCCTGAAGGAATTGTTGTTCTCCGGCTGTCAGCACATTTTGCGTGGCCTCGCCGGTGTACCAGATGATAATCCGGTAGTTTTGCTCGGCGGCTCCCGGCAAGCCCTGCTGCCGCACGTCCCAAACATCGTAGTTTCTCTGCAGCGAATCCAGCGCATCGGCATAATAGCCGATCTTGGTAGAACCGGTTGGTTCATCATCATTCACCACCAGGATATCCCGCTGGCCGACCGGAAGTTTCAGAATTTTTTGATATTGGTAGCCGCCATCGGCCGTGACCTCGACCTTTATTTCGACGGCGGTCAGGCTGCTGTCCGATGCAACTGAAAGCGCGAACGGATCACCCGGGTTCCTGGCGGTATCCTGCAAAGCAAGATTCCCAAACCCAGCAATACTGTCCTGAAAGGTGAGGGCAGCGGTATTGCTGTGCAATGTCACAGTTACATTCGTAACGGGTTCGTAGGTGTTCTTTAAGGTGAGGACAAGTCCGGCATTTTCCCCAAAATCCAGCCGGCCGTTTCCGTTTCCCGTTGCAGTGTCAATAACCGAATATTTGAGAACCCGGACCACCTTATCCAGGGTTCTGAAAGCATTTACCCTGCCTGCCCCCAATTGGCCTGCGTAGATTGGATTCAAATGATCGATGCTGTCGCAGTTCGATTGAATGCGCTCCACCAGTTGATCTGCCAGGTATGTGGGGAACATAGCCGCAGTAAGCCCCGCAAGGCCGGCCACGATGGGGGTTGCCATCGAAGTGCCGCTCATATTTCCATAACCGCCCGGTGTGGTGGAATAAATATCCACGCCCGGTGCGCTGACGTCAATCCAACTACCGTAGTTTGAGAAATCCGCTTTATGATCGTCCTGATTGGTAGCAGCTACCGCAATAACATGATTATAATTGGCCGGATATTGCGGGCTATTGCTGTTATCGTTTCCGGCGGCCGCCACGCATACAACTCCACGGTTGTAAGCGAAATCGATTGCCAACTGTTCAGTATTGGAAGGGGTGCTTCCTCCGTAGCTCATGCTGATCACCCGTGCACCATTGGCGGCTGCATAGTAGATTCCTTCCACACTGTAGTAAATGTAACCCATGCCGTTAGAGGCGGTCATTCCGGCGCGAACACACATGATATTGGAATTTCCTCCCACCGATGCGATTCCGATTCCATTGTTGGTTGCCGCGGCTGCATCCCCGGCGCAATGGGTGCCGTGCCCGCCAAAATCCATGGGATCGTTGTCGGCAAGAGAATCATCCTCGCCGGCAAATCCCTGTCCCGGTATGTTTACGAAATCCCAGCCGATGACGTCATCGATAAACCCGTTTCCATCGGCATCTGTACTGTCGTTGTCGGCCGGCGAAAGGAAGCCGTCGCCATCCACATCCTCGGCAGCGTTAACCCAAATATCCGGC
Organism: uncultured Calditrichaceae bacterium; assembly: GCA_964624795.1. Lineage (GTDB taxonomy): Bacteria > Calditrichota > Calditrichia > RBG-13-44-9 > RBG-13-44-9 > CAZUZS01. The sequence continues at coordinate 5,278 of CAZUZS010000049.1, read as the reverse complement.
CGCAGGTCGGGGTGGAGGTAATTCACACCACCATCAATAACCGCAATGGCAACGCCGGGGTCCCCGCTATGAATATCACGTGCTGAATCCACCTGGAGCAATGCCAGATGATATTGCGAATTCCAAAACGGATCATTGGGAATATCGAAAAGCTGCCTGACAGGCACCGGTTCAGCATATTCAACATCAGGGCTTGCGGAAAGATTGTTCAGGGTTTTCTCCAATAAATCCGGATTATGTAACTTGATGCGATAAATATTTTCCATACCGGGGAGAAGATCTACAGCTCGGATTTCAGGAAACACCTGCCTGATCCGGTCGATTGAGTTGGCTGCAAACAGTTTTGCCAAATCGGAATCCAGGAGAAAATGGTGTTGGTGGTCTTTCGCCAGAGGATGTGAAAGCTTCACATAAATTTCACCGGACGAGAATAATTGTTCGTCCTGAGCAAAGAGAAGAAGAGGCAAAGATGCCAGAAATAAGATCAATATGGTTTGATAAATTTTCATTCTATATCCCGGAAGTGTTTTTGTCAATTGAAAATATGGTATTGAACCGGAAATCCCCGCTGCCTCGCATTCTCAAAATGAATCGCTTTGTCGATCACAATTTTTTCAAATTTTCAATTTAAATCGATCATCCGGAGAGCAGAAGATTATCGGGCTCTTTAACAAGTTGAAAATTCGTGGTTGAAGACGTTTGCCCAAATCCCCCGGGTTGTCACGCCCGGGAGATTTGAAAATATCGGCTACTTTTGTTTCGGACTTTGCTCAGTGGAACGAGGTGAATAAGTCAACCGGCCTCATGCGCAAAATTACAATTTTTAAGAATATTGTCCCTATTTTATGAGCAACATCTTGCGCGTTTCACTGAAGCTTGCCGATTTCAACTGGTAGTAATAAACGCCGGCGGGAACTTCCTGCCCTAAATTGTTTCGTCCGTCCCACACCAGTTGGTGATTACCCGCAGTCATCGTGCCGCTAACAAGGGACTTTACACCCTGTCCCAGGCTGTTAAAAACGGTGACCTGCACTGCATCGCTGGTGGGAAGATCAAATGCAATTGTGGTTGTGGGATTGAACGGATTTGGGAAATTCTGGTAAAGCTGAAAATCAGTAGCCACGCCGCTTGCCGGTTCTCCGATTGCGGAGCTGGCGGTGTTCACTATGATATCGTCAATATAGAGATAAATGGGTGCCAACATAAAATCCCAAACATAGCCGCCAATGAATCCACTGCTGAATGAAGCGTCGGTTATTGGAGAATCCGGTAATTCCTGGTCATCGAAATAGAACCAGAATTGATCACCAACTGCCCGAACTGCCATTTTATGCCAACCACTGGTGGTGGGATAGCCACCCGGTATCTCAGAGCTGCTCCATTCCCGAACAACCGGTATTGGCGTAACAGCTTCGGTTCTGGCCCGGAATCGTAAGGTCGATGCCGAGGCTCTGGCAATGAACTGATAGCCGGATGATAATCCCGTGGAGTCGATCCGGAATTCAAGCCCGTAATATGTGCCTTCGCCAACCGGAATGTAAACCTGGGCTTCCAGGTAGAAATCACCAAAAGTAGGGGCGCCACTGTAGCTCAGGCCAACCCCGCCGCCGGACAGGTCATTTCCCAGTTTACCAACCCACCCATCGCCGCTGGGATTGCCGGAGAGAAATTCAACTTCCATGTTATTTCCATTAAATCCCGGGTACCAAACATTCTGTGCCGATCCGTTGGCAAACGTTTCAGTATACAGATTTGTCTGGGCCACGGAAAGGCTGAAAAGCAAAGTTGTGCAAACGGCCAGGAACAGTAAATATTTTGTCATAGCTTCCTCCACTGTTTAATTTTGTTTAATTTAAGTTTCGGTGTCCTGATATTCAAGACAAAATTAACCTCTTTGCATATTCTTTAACAAGCTTTGTCCGGGAAACTGTCAATTTGCAGGGAATTGGTTCTCAGATGGTCGTGGATCGCTCTCTATCGCTCGCCGGGGAAAATGCCCCGGGAAGGATATATTGTGCTATTTCGCGGACTCCCCGTAGCGTTTCGGAATATTGTTAATAGATGTTTCATCTTGATTTATTTAATTTTATGCCGTATAATATACTCTGAGGATTAGTGCATATTTTTACAGAGGCGCGCGGATGGAATACCGAATTGAAGATGAAATTGAAATTCACCCAACGGTCTACATTGCACCCGGCGCGCATATTTATGGCAAAGTAAAAATAGGAGCACATTCAAGTGTTTGGGATGGGGCTGTTATCCGGGGCGACATGGCCCCGGTTGAAATCGGCGAAAACACCAGTATACAGGAAAATGCCGTTGTTCATGTGGATACGGATGTGCCGACACTTATCGGGAATAATGTTACCGTAGGACACGGGGCGGTTGTGCATGGCGCCACTGTCGGCGATTACTGCATTGTTGCCATTCAATCGGTGTTGTTGAATAATTCCCGGATTGGTGAATATTCAATCATTGGTGCCGGAGCGATTGTGATGGAAAACAGGGCTATTCCAGCCGGTTCGGTTGTTTTCGGCATCCCGGGAAAAGTCATGAAACAAACAACCGATGTAATGAAAGAAGAAATCCGGCTGAACGCGCAGGCCTACGTGGCTTTGGGAGCGGCGTACCTGCAGAAAAAATTGAAGAGGTAGTTTTTTATCCTATAAATTGATAGAGTCACCAATGAAAACTGAAAAGTTCTATTCATCCCTCAACATTTTATTGGATAATATTGAGGGCACAAATTTGCTGCTGGAGTATTTCGCGGATTTCAGCAAGCGAATATTCCGGGCCAGGGATTTCAAGAGCATCATCGGCGCTTTTTATGAAGAACTGCGCAAAATATATGTGAACCAGAATATCGAATTCATCCTGTGGCATAATCACCAGCGCCTGGTAAAATTTGTCCATAACGAGAAAACCGGCAAGGTGAGCCCGGTGGAGGAGTTTACCGAAACCAATACCATCTATAACTATGTGCTGGAGCAGCAACAGATTGTTCTCACCAATAATTACCGGCAGTTTTGCGACAATCTTGGGGTGAGGGATGTCAATATCCCGGCGAGCTCCTGGCTGGGTATCCCGATGGTGGTGCGGGGTAAGGTGCTGGGCATGGCGGTGGTGTGGGATGAAAATCCCGAGCGCTACCTGCGCTTGCAGGACAAGCAATTCATGTCTGCGGTAACAGATGTTGCCAGCTTTGCCATGGAGAACATCTACCTGTACGATTACATTGTTGAAAAAAACGGTTCGTACAAAATCTTCGAAAAAGTGCTGCCCAGCGGACTCAATAAAAATTCCGTTAAAAATGTAATGGCTCACCTGCTGGAGTCGGTGCTGCAGCAAACCGATATCAACTATACGGGAATTTTCCTGCGCAGCCAGTATCATAACAAATGGAGGCTACTGGGCGAGCGGTTTCAAAAAGAGGATCTGTCCCGGTTGGGCCTGGAACTGATGAACGGATTGTTCAACTTGCGGGAAGATGTTTTCGCGAATGCCGAGTTTCTCTACTGGCACCGGCAGCTCCTTTCCCATCCCCTGAATTCCGTATTCAAAGATGCTTTCAAGGATTTGCCTCTGAATTCGGCGATTATATTTCCGTTTGTCATCGAGCGTTCTTACTATGGTGTTTGGATCACAGCATTTCAGCGCAAAGACGATCAGCCGCCGCACGAAGAGTTGCAGCTTTACCGGTTCGTTTCTTACATGCTGGTGCAATTGATCGAAAAGAAATCGCTGCTGGAGCGCAAGAACAAATACGAAGCCTACATGAAGCACCTGGAAGAGATGAAGATGGTGGGAGAATTGGCCAGCGGTTCTGCCCATCATTTGAATAATATTCTGAGCGTTATTCTGGGCAAAAGCCAGATGCTGCAGAAAAAAATGCGCGATCCGGCTTTGATTAAAGATATCAGGATGATCGAGAAGGCAGCATCCGACGGCGCGCAGGCAGTGAAGAGGCTGCAGAGCGTAAAAACCCAGAAAGATCAGGTAACACCGCAGGGGCCGCTGAACATTAACGAACTGGTACAGGAAGTAGTGGAAATAGCGCGTCCGCGTTTCGAGCGCGAGGCGCAGTCCCGAGGTTTGACATACGATTTGAAGCTAAGCCTGGGAAGGGTTTACCCGGTAGTGGGAGATGCCTCCGCGCTGCGGGAAGTGCTGTTGAATCTCATCAATAATGCGCTGGACGCCATGCCCAAAGGCGGGCAGCTCTCCATTCAGACCACCCTCAAAGAAGACGAAGTTCTTATCTTCGTTAGCGACACTGGAATGGGAATTTCCGAGCAGGTCCGGGAAAAGATATTTGAGCCGTTCTTTTCCACCAAAGGAGAGAAAGGCAACGGTTTGGGATTAAGTATTGCTGCGGAAATCATCGCCAAACACAACGGCAAAATTTATGTCGATTCCATACCAAACAAAGGTTCCATTTTTATGATCGAGCTTCCTGCAGTTAAAGAGGACGGTTTGTTAAGCTCGGAAAGCAGGACGGTTGTTACTGACTTCATGTACAAAGTGCTGCTGGTAGATGATGAGGGCGTGGTGCGCGAGACCCTGGCCGAAATGCTGGAAGACGAGGGATGCGAAGTAACCATGGCGACCAGTGCCGAGGATGCCATCCTGAAATTTCAGAAATACCAGTGCGATGTCGTGCTGACCGATCTGAGTATGCCCGGCTTGAACGGTTACGAATTGGCCAGGCGGGTGAAATCACTGGATGCCAATATCCCGGTTTTCCTGATCACCGGCTGGAACCAGTTGGATCGCAAGTTCATGGAGTCGAATAAAGTGATCGATGGCGTGATCGAAAAGCCGTTCCAGATGGACCAGATCCGCAAGCAGATTACAAAGGTGATGAGCAAGAACGGCGGACGGCTGCAAAAATCCACATTGCGGCTTTAGTTGTTGGCTGTGTGGCTATTATTTAATACCGGCGCCAAAGTGAAGATGTCTCGAATCGGGTATTTCTGATTTTCAAAAGCTTACGTCAAAGCAAGGTGTTAGTATTGAATGCGTTGATGGAGACTGTGAAATAATTTGGATGTCTTAACACATCGCCCAAAATGAACGCAAATTCCGCTACGCTCCATTTGTGCCCTTTCGTTCAGCTTTAGGCTAAGAAATTAATAAGAGGTAAATTAACCCGTTGTGCTAATTAAATAGCGCATCATGCTTTTAAAACCGCTGAAGCGGTTAATTTGTAAATACTTGAGTTTTAGTACACCCCGCTAAAAGCAGGGTGTTAATAACATTCCTGTTTCATTAACAC
>CAZUZS010000048.1:10854-38204 GCA_964624795.1 uncultured Calditrichaceae bacterium | reverse complement strand
ACTAACCAACTCCTTCAAAATGCAAGCGTCAAATAGATCGTAGAAAAAAAGTCCGATTTGAGCAACTGAAGTATATAGGACTGATTTTATATAAAGATGAACGGCCAGAAAAACCGATTTCGCGTTGTGCAAGATTTATTGCGGTGACTCGCTGCTTTTTTCTTTCATATCCAGTTTGGCAAGTGCCGCTTCAGGATCTTCTTTAAACTTGGTTTTGCAATAATCGCTGCAGAACCCATAGAGCTTGTCTTGATATATTGCGGTATCGGCAATGGCATGTTGGGTCAGGTCCATGCCACAGGAAGGATCTTTGCTGACAGCGAGCATATCGGTGGAAACATCAACCGTTTTTTCCATCATTGTTTGAGATTCCATCTTCATCTCCGGCTTTTTCTCACTGCTGCAGGAGTTCAGGCTTACCAAGGCGGCCAGTACCAGTATTATTACAAAATAGAGTTTTTCCATAACAAACCTCATTTTTAATACAACCTAATTTATTATCAGCACGAAATAAAATCAAATCCTTATTACTATAGAAACGCTTCGTAAAATAATTTCAGAGGAAATGCGGTAATAAAATTTACGATTCGTTATTGACATGAAGATTTTTGAAATTTAATATTCTGCGGTTTTATATGAATATGCGGATAACAAGATATGATTGAAGATCTTACCGATTTCTTTAAAGCTGTTGGAGACTCAACCCGGTTGAGAATAATAAATTTGCTTATCAATTATCCTGCGTTGAATGTGAATGATCTGACCACGATCCTGAAGCTTCCGCAGAGCAAGATTTCCAGGCATCTGTCGGTTTTGCGTCACTCGAAATGGCTTGTTTTCAACCGGCGTGATAAATGGGTATATTATAAGATCAATCCGGAACTCGATCCTCAATTGCTAGATGCATTTCGTAATTTGTTCAAAAACTATCTGCATTTTGAGTCCGATTTGAAAAGTGTTAAACATAACTTTTGATATCAACAAATGTTGCACAACGGCAATAAGAAATGCAAATATCTTTGCGCGCCATGCACGAAAGTAAAGCAACTCCGGGAAATTCTGATCAACATAAATGTTTTATATTGTATCAGTTAGTGCAATCAATCCCGGAATATTCTAACGAAGTAAAACATAAATTACTTGCATTCTTGGAGCATTTGTTATAAAATCAACAAAATTGTTAACCTACTTAAGAGGAGGTGTAAAATGAAAAACAGGTTGTTTGTTGGACTTCTGATGGTAGTGATTGTTTTTGTATTTGCATTTAACGGGTTCACGCAGGACAAAGAGTTCAAGTACATTGGATCCCAAAAATGCAAGATGTGCCATAATTCAAAGAAAAGCGGCGAACAATACTCAATCTGGGAAAACTCCCTCCACTCGAAAGCCTTCACCACTCTCGCCAGTGAAGAAGCAAAAACCATTGCTCAGAAACAAGGTATCGAAGATCCCCAGAAAAGCGAAAAATGTTTAACCTGCCATGTTACCGGGTATGGCAAGGCTGCTTCGATGTTTGAGGCGAGTTTTTCACAGGATGAGGGTGTTGGTTGCGAAGCATGCCATGGACCGGGCAGTGAATACAAATCGATGAAGGTGATGAAAGGAATTACCGCCGGTGATCTGAAAGCCGCGGATTATGGTTTGGTTATGCCGGATGAAGCGGCATGCAAGACTTGCCATAACGACAAATCCCCGACATTTAAGGGATTTGATTATAAAACATTCTATGCAAAAATAGCCCATCCGATTCCTGCAGCAAAATAGGAACGGCTGAAAAAAGGGCTTATTCTGAAATAAGCCCTTTTTTATATCTATATAGAGTTTTTTCTTATTCCTTCCGGAGAAATCATTCATAGCGGGGCAGTTGATTGGAAAATTTCGGAGTTCATGATAAAATCGAGATCGATACTCGGGAATTTCATATTCACACCGGTACTGTAGTCGAACACAAAAAGATTATTTCTGAGGTATTTGAAAAGGGAATGTTCCTAACTTCCCGGGAATATTCCATTCATTTACGCAGCCGGACTCAGCAAATGAATTATGAATTTCTGAACAATATTACTCAGGAATTCCATAATTCGGTTATCGATGAATTAGAAGCATTATATCGGATTGAAGAAAAGCTAAACCGTTTTAAACACTCCATTTCACATTATCATCTTGGCAGCCTGTTTTTAAAGCGAAACTTGTACAAAGAGGCAATCCGTCAGTTTGCAAAGGCAATTGAACAGGATACCAAGTTTGTGCGTGCATATAATGGCCTTGGAATTTCGTTTCTAAAAGCCCGAAATTTTGAAAAGGCCCTGCAAGTGTTTGATAAGGCCCTGAATATTGGCGAAAAATACCCGGATTTGATAAATTATACCGGCCTTGTTTACCTGTTTTTGGGTGATTTTGATCGTGCAACTACTCTTTTTAAAGAAGCAATCAATATTAATCCCAATTATTATGAATGCCAGCTCAATTTGGGAGTTGCATTGTACAAATCGGCGCTGGAAGGGGTGAAGGATCCAAAAGCAGTAGCCGTGCCGGCGCGTGTCATTATTTACCTCAAGCAGGTAAGGGATACGGACCGCTATAAACACCCTCATTGGCAGAAAGAGTTTAATCAATTGCTGGAACTCTTGAAGGACAACAATCACGAAGTAATCCTGCCCGAAATTGAGAATTTCCAGCTCCGGCTTGTCGATTTTACTTCTGAAAAAGAACGAATCTACGAATTTTACCTGAGATTCTTGTTCGGCGGCGATGAACTAACCCCGGAAACAATAGAAAAATACGAAAAATATTTCCACGCCAAAGGCGGTAATCTTGAGAAATATCCGGATTACTGGAATGACCTGGGAGTTTTTCACCTGATAAAGAGTCGCAGCCTTTATTTACGGTCGCTCTCCGAATTTGAAAATGCAATTAAGCTTGCACCAGGTTTCAAAGAAGCAAAGAAATACAGGGATATGATTAAGAGCAACGAGAAAGGTTTTCTTATTTTGCTTCGCGCTATCCTAAAATAAGTTTTAGTTTTTATGACTGCTCCCGTCCTGATTGTTGATAACGAAAAAAAGTTCTGTAAAGTCATTAAAGCCGCGATGGACCTGGAAAACATCCAATCGGATTACGTGTTTTCCGGAGAAGCGGCTCTGGAATGGCTAAAGCAAAACACCGCGGAAATCGTGCTGACCGATTTGCGAATGGATGGCATGAATGGATTAGAATTGTTGCGGGCAGTTAAAGCCGGTTATCCGACGGTTGAAGTAATAATTATGACTGCGTTTGCTACGCAAAAAAACGCCATAGAAGCGCTGAAAGAAGGGGCATTCGATTATCTAATAAAGCCGTTCGAAATGGACGAGCTGGTTTTAAGAATTCGGCGTATTTTACGCCAAAAGCAACTGTTGAACGAAAACCGCTTATTGAAATCGCAGCGCGGTGACGACCCAATTCTCAAAAATATTATTGGCCGCAGCAATAAGATGAAACAAGTATACCGGCTGGTGAAAAAGGCGGCAGAAAGCGAAACAACAGTCTTAATTCGGGGGGAAAGCGGCACCGGTAAAGAACTGGTTGCGGAGAATATCCATGCTAATGGTCCCCGGGCTGCCCAGCCATTCGTGGCGCTTAATTGTGCTGCATTGCCCGAATCTCTTCTGGAGAGCGAGCTGTTTGGATATGAGAAGGGTGCGTTCACCGGGGCAAACCAAAGAAAAGCCGGTAAGTTCGAATTTGCCGGCGACGGTACTATCTTTCTTGATGAAATAGGTGATATGAGCCTTGCAACGCAAGCAAAATTGTTACGGGTGCTTGAGAATAAAGAGATTGTTCGACTTGGCGGCAACGAGCGAGTGCAGACGAATGCGCGGGTGCTTGCAGCCACGCATCGGAACTTGGAACAGATGGTGGAAGAGGGCATTTTTCGGCAGGACCTATATTACCGTCTGAATGTTTTTCCGGTTTTGCTTCCGCCGCTGCGGGAACGAAAAGAGGATATTCCGGAGCTGGTAAACCATTTTCTTTCCAATCTGGATATCGTAGGAATTGACCGCCGCGCATTAAGATTGCTGATAGAATATGACTGGCCGGGAAATGTGAGAGAGCTCCAAAACGTAATTGAACGCGCGGCAATTCTGGCCGATTCTGTGATCAAAAGCGCTGATCTTTCGGTTCCATCAGAAAGTAAGCCACAAGCGGCTTCACAGTTTGCGCTTCCTGACAGTGGTTTCCAACTCGACCAATTTGAGAAGGAACTGGTTGAGCAGGCCCTTGAGAAAGCCGGTGGAAATAAAACCCGAGCTGCTGAAATTTTGGGGATCAGCCGGCGTCGTCTCTATTCCTTGATGGAACGGTTTAAGATTCACTCCTGAAAAAAATAGTCTGAACATTTGTCACAATTCTCTGTCATCCCGCCCGATATTCTGGCCTGTAGAAAATAGCTGCCAGTCAGAATGGATACTGCATTCGTTTTCTATCCGGTTGAAATTATTAAACATGTGCCTGCAGCCAAATCAAGCTGGCATGTAAAGTGCATATTTTCAATCCGATAGTTGATAAAGAAATAAAATAGCGGGAGAAAAGTCAGATGAACCTTGATAAATTCACGATTAAAACCCAGGAAGCGTTGTCTGCTGCTCAGCAGTTGGTGACCGAGAACGGGCAGCAGCAGGTAGAACCGGAACACCTGCTTTTGGCGCTCTTGGCAGACAAAGAGGGAATAATCCCAACATTGTTGAAAAAGCTTGGAGCAAATGTTACGGATATTGAGCAAACGACGAACTTGCTTATTGAGAAATTGCCAAAGGTTTATGGAACTCCCGGACAAGTTTACGCTTCCGGTGCCCTGAACCAGATTCTTAGCCAGGCGCTGACCGAAGCCAAGAACCTCAAGGATGAATATGTATCCACCGAGCATTTGCTCATGTCGCTTACAGGATTGAAGGGGAGCAAGGTTGCGGAAATCCTGAAATCGGCAGGAGTGACCAGAGAAAATATTTTGCAGGCATTAAAGGATGTCCGTGGTAAGCAACGCGTTACCGACCAGAATCCGGAAGGAAAATATATGGCGTTGCAGCGTTACGCACGGGACTTGACAGAATTGGCCTCTCAAGGGAAGTTGGATCCGGTGATTGGAAGGGACGAGGAGATTCGCCGGGTGCTGCAGGTGCTATCCCGCCGGACAAAAAACAACCCGGTGCTGATCGGCGATCCGGGTGTTGGAAAGACAGCAATAGTGGAGGGAATTGCCCAACGCATCATGCGGGGCGATATACCTGATAATCTGAAAAACAAGCGGGTTATCGCACTGGACATGGGAGCGCTGATTGCCGGCGCGAAATTCAGGGGCGAATTTGAGGAACGCCTGAAGGCGGTGTTGAAGGAGATAGAGGAATCCGGCGGGGAGATAATTCTCTTCATCGATGAATTGCATACCGTGGTAGGTGCGGGTGCGGCGGAAGGTGCCATCGATGCTTCCAATATGCTGAAACCGGCCCTTGCACGTGGCGAATTGCATACCATCGGTGCTACAACAGTGGACGAATATCGCAAATACATCGAGAAGGATGCTGCGCTGGAACGCCGTTTTCAACCGATTTTGGTCGACCAGCCGAGCGTGGAAGACACAATTTCCATTTTGCGGGGCCTGAAAGAAAAATACGAAGTCCATCATGGTGTAAGAATTACCGATGCGGCGCTTGTGGCCGCCGCTGTTCTTTCCAATCGCTATATAACGGACCGCTTTCTGCCCGATAAAGCCATTGACCTGATCGATGAGGCGGCGTCCCGACTGCGAATTGAAATAAACTCCATGCCGGAAGAACTTGACGAGATCGAGCGGCGGATCAAACAGCTTGAGATTGAGGCCGTGGCCCTGAAAAAGGAAAAAGAAGACGCTGCCAGGGAACGTCGGCAGGTTATTCAGGAAGAATTGGCGAATCTTAAGGAAGAAAGGGATAATGCGCACACCCATTGGATGATGGAAAAAGAGATTATTCAAGGGATTCGCGACATAAAAACGAAAATTGATCAGGCAAGAGTTGAAATGGAAAAAGCGGAAAGGGAAGGTGATCTCAACCGCGTCGCGGAGCTGAAGTATGGCCAGATCCCTGAGATGGAAAAAGAGGTGAATGCATCCAACGAGAAACTGCGCGATCTGCAAAAAGACCGCAAAATGTTGAAGGAAGAAGTGGAAGAAGAGGATGTTGCGGAAATCGTGCATCGATGGACAGGAATTCCAATTTCTAGTATGCTGGAATCCGAAAGAGAAAAATTGCTGAAAATTGAGAATCGGCTTTCGGAACGGGTAGTCGGGCAGCAGGAGGCAATCAATGCGGTTTCCAACGCCATCCGGAGATCGCGTGCGGGATTGTCCGATAAAAACCGGCCGATCGGATCATTCATTTTTCTGGGACCAACCGGCGTTGGCAAAACCGAATTGGCGCGGGCGCTTGCCGAATTCTTATTTGATAATGAAAATGCCATGGTTCGCATAGATATGTCGGAATATATGGAGCGCCACTCGGTTTCCCGTCTAATCGGCGCGCCGCCGGGGTATGTTGGGTACGATGAAGGCGGCCAGCTTACCGAAGCTGTTCGGCGTAAGCCGTATTCGGTGGTGCTGCTGGATGAGATCGAGAAAGCGCACCCGGAAGTGTTTAACCTGCTACTGCAGGTTCTGGATGATGGCAGGCTTACCGACAATAAGGGGCACATTGTCAATTTCAAGAATACCATAATCATTATGACCTCGAATCTCGGGGCGCATCTTATCCTGGAGAGGTCCAGCAGAATGGATGAGCACAACCGGGAAGAAATTTACCAGGACATAAGAAATGAGTCGCTGGCTCTGTTGCGACAGCAGTTAAAACCGGAATTCCTAAACCGGGTGGATGAGGTCATTGTATTCCACAGTTTGTCCAGGGACGATATAAAAGAAATTGTCGGATTGCAGATACAACTTGTTCGCAGGCAGTTGACGGAGCAGAAAATGGATATTCAGCTCACCGACGCAGCAAAGGATCATCTTGCCCAGACTGGATTTGATCCATCGTTTGGCGCACGACCTCTGAAACGGACCATTCAGAGGGAGGTGCTGGATAAACTGGCGCTGCAAATTCTGGAAGGAAAGCTGCAACGGGGGGATTCTGTTTTGGTCGATTTTGATGGTAAGGATATCCTGTTTACGCCGTTGCCCGAAAAAGAAAATGAAAGCCCATCCAAAGAATAAAACGAAAGGGCAGGTTGAAGCCTGCCTTTTTTAGTTTGAAACCTGAAAAGCAAATTTGAGTAATACTACGAAAAATACAGGAGCTATCTATGGAGAAAAATAATATTGTGCGTTATGCTCTACTTTTCATCGCGGTGGGTATCCTGGTCGGGTTGGTACTTTCAGCCGGTCTGAATTGGACCGCGCTATCCGGCGCCCGGTCGACCCCGGTTGCCAACGACAACCCTTCGCAGCCGCCGGTTACATCGAATGACACGAGCGGGATTTCGGTTGTCGAGCAAATCAGCAATGCATTTGCCAATGTTGCCCAGCAGGTAAACCCTTCTGTCGTCACTATTTCAACAGAAAAGATTATTAAAAGCAGAGGACTACCTTTTCAGCAGTTTCCTTTCGAAGAATTCTTTGGCGAGGATTTCCGGCGTTTCTTTCAAAATCAGCAACCCAATCGCGAGCAAAAGCAGTACGGACTTGGCTCCGGCGTAATTGTGTCTGATGACGGCATTATTCTAACCAACAATCATGTTGTGCAGGCGGCAGATAATATTACAATCCGGCTTTTGGACGGCTCGGAGTTTAAAGGTGAGGTCAAAGGAACAGATGCCCGCACCGATTTGGCGGTTGTAAAAATTGATGCGAAGAATCTTCATTACCTTAAATTCGGAGATTCCGACAAAGCGAGAGTAGGGGAGTGGGTTCTTGCCATCGGTTCACCATTATCGGAGAACCTGGCTCATACAGTAACTTCAGGAATTATTAGCGCCAAAGGCCGAAGCGGATTATTCAATTCCGAACAGTATGAGGATTTTATTCAGACCGATGCTGCAATTAATCCCGGCAATTCTGGTGGAGCGATGGTTAACCTGCGTGGTGAGCTAATCGGAATTAATTCTGCAATTGCTACACGCACCGGTGGATTTATGGGAATTGGATTTGCCATACCCTCAAATCTTGCCCACAAGGTAATGAATGATATTCTGGAAAGGGGCAAGGTGGTTCGTGGTTGGCTTGGTGTTTACATCCAGGATGTTAATCCCAACCTCGCCAAAGCGCTGGGCCTCACCAAACCTTCCGGCGTACTGATTTCAGGTGTTCAGGATGGCAGCCCGGCAGATAAGGCCGGCCTGAAAGCCGAGGATGTGATTATCAAACTTGACGGCAAACAGGTGACAAACAGCTCCGAGTTGCGAACCCGGATTGCTTCGGAAAGTCCGAACACAAAGGTGAAATTGACGATTTTCCGGAACGGTGACGAAAAAGAGGTCGAGGTGAAATTGGGTGAGTTGGAGGAGAATCAAACAGCCTCGGGCGAAACAAATAAGACTATTGAAAAGGTTGGGATCGAAGTCGCGAATATCAGCCCGGAGATGGTAAAAAAATTTGATCTGAAGGTTAAGGATCATGGAGTTGTGATAGTGAGAGTTGACCAGGGCAGCCTGGCGGCGCAATCCGGTTTTCGCCCTGGCGATGTGATCCTTAAAATCGACAGAAAAGATGTAGAAAATTTGAATGACTACAACCGGTTGATGAAAGATGTAAGGCCCGGCGATTCGCTGCTCTTCTATATCCAGCGAGGCAAGGGAAACATTTTTATCGCATTCACTATTCCGCAGGATTAATGAGATTTAGGGGCAATCTTGCTGCAAAGGAGTGCCCGTTGCTGATCTGAGAATAGTCTGCCAGCCAGATGGATTTCATGTATCAATCGCCTGGCTGGCCTTATTTTTAGGTTCCGGATCATAACGCACTGTCGTTCTCCTCGCTTCTCAACGTTTGCAAATCAGACGCAGCATTAATCGATCACTCCCCCCCATTCCGACAGCCAAAGCTCTCCAATTCTATAAATTTTACCCGAAGCCAAGCTGCTGAAGGGGCGAATCCGGTATGGATTCCCGCTATATTGAATTGTAATTTTAGTTAAAAAAGATGCTACCGATTATATCCAAAATGAACTATATTTTTTGCTGGTGTTGATTAAATAGTTCAGAGTGGAAATATTTAAAAATGTGTTAGCGTATCAAAGGGAGATTTTATGGGCAAACGAAGAATTGGAATCTTGACTGGCGGCGGAGATTGTCCCGGACTGAATGCGGTTATTCGCGGCGTTACGAAAACGGCGGTAAACAGGTATGGAATGGAAGTAATAGGCTTCCATGATGGATTTCTGGGATTGATAGAAAACAGGTTTACATTTCTTACTTTTGAAAATGTCTCCGGTATTTTAACGCAGGGCGGAACCATCCTGGGAACAAGCAATAAAGCAAATCCCTTTGCGCATATAATGATGGAAAACGGTAATGCAACCGTTAAGGATGTTTCGGATGGTTGCATGGAGCTGTATAATGACCTGGGGCTGGACGCGCTTATAACGGTTGGTGGTGACGGCACAATGACCATTTCGGGGATGCTGGCCGAAAAAGGCGCAAATGTGGTGGGCGTGCCCAAAACCATTGATAAAGATCTAATGGAAACAGACACCACATTTGGATTCGATACGGCCCGTGCGGTGGGGACGGAGGCTATTGACCGTTTGCATAGCACCGCTCAGTCTCACCATAGGGTAATGATTGTGGAACTAATGGGCCGCAATGCCGGTTGGCTTGCCCTGGAATCCGGGATCGCCGGCGGCGGAGATATTATTTTAATCCCTGAGATTCCATACGACATCGAGGAAATTATGCGAGTGGTTCGGCAGCGTAGCCGTTTTGGAAAACGTTTCAGCATCGTGGTTATCGCGGAAGGTGCAAGCGAGATTGGTGGCGACCAGGTAGTTAAAAAAGTGGTGGAAGACAGTCCCGAAAAAATCAGGCTGGGAGGAATTGGCAGCCAGCTTGCCGCTCAGTTAGAAGAGGCAACCCAAATCGAGTGCCGGGTGGCTATTCTGGGTCATTTGCAGCGCGGTGGAACACCCACACCGCAGGATCGGATTTTGGCGACGCAATTCGCTGTGAAGGCGATGGATCTGGTAATGGACGGCCAGTTCAACCAGATGGTTGCTATACGCGGCAATGATTTAATTGCAGTGCCTTTGGAAAAGGTGATGGGGAAACAAAAACTAGTTCCGATAGATTCTCCTTTAATTGAAGCGGGGCTTTCGGTGGGTACCAGCTTCGGAATCAAGATGGAGTAAATCCGGAAAACGGGTTGTATTTTGTTAAACATTCAAATTGTTGAAATTTCTGCCCGATTTGCAATAATCAAACGAGCAGGGATAATAGGCATCTATCTGCTTTACCCGATCATGAATGTCCGATAATGACGCCTCCCAGGATTTTTTCGTGAGGCTCGCGCACCTTGAAAAAGGTATTGATACTATCATCGAAGAAATTCCCGATTCCACGGACTGCCAGGCCCAGCGATGTGGAAGTAAGATAAATGTTTTCACCTAACATGCCTGTATCAAACAGAGCATACCTGTAACCGCGATTTGCAAAAATATCGATATCTTCAAAGTATGTCGAGAAAAAAATGGCGGCACTGCAATTGAAAATTGCATCTTGCGCCAGGGTCAAATAGGAAAGGTCACCCCGAAAGGTGCCGGCTCTCAATAGTTCCAACTTGTGAGCATCGGGATGATACAGATAAATGCCGTTTTGAGTATCCTGCGCATCATTTATCACAACATAAATGAAAAAAGCAGGGTAATCGTATAGAACCGGCACAAAACGAAGATTGAATAACACGATGGAAAGCTCCTGCAGCGAAATAGAAACGCGAAGGAAATTATAGGAAGACCTCCTCTGCGAAATTGTTTTCAGCACGCTCTTGCCAAGCAATTTTTCGGGCTCCGGCAAGTCCACCAGGTTTTCACCCGGCACCTTCTTGGACGGCACCCGGTCGAACGGAAAACTGACGTTAACGGTAGTTAAGTTAGTGGCAGAATTTGAGTGACCGGACTTCTGATGTATCTTTTGGGTCAGGTTTGTCTCGTTTTCACCGATATGATCCTCTCCAGGTGTCAACATACCGAAGCTGTAATGCCCCTCCCGGTATTCTCCGGCATCCTGCCCGATTACTGCCATCATAACAACAGCTTCATCGGTTCCATCAATTTGTAGCAGCCTGTTTATCTCATCATCGTTAAAATCGCCGAGCAGATTCGCAGACAGTCCCACAGAAGCTGCTCCCAGCACGAGGTTTTCTCCGATATACCCGGCATCCATCAGGCAATACCGATAAGCACGATCTCTGAATTTCCAACTGCTGCGTGAGAAGACAGAATTAAAAAAGATGGTGAGGGGAGCATTTTCAAGAAATTGCAATTGAAACCCCGCTTCGAAGATATTTTTTTGAATATCACGTTCCGCAATCCGGATTAAACAGTTCTCTTCAGGACTAAAATAATAAATCCCCTGCTCCAATCCCTTCACATGATTGGCAAAAAAATATGTCTCGACCGGATACAGGCCGCTGGCAGTTGGAGCAGCCCTTAAAAAAATCTTGCCGGTCCGAAAATCACGGGCACGGGTCACTCCATTGCACATGTGCAGTAAAAGGGCAACATCTTCAAAAGAGACAGGCGAGTCGCTAATCATTCGAAACCTGCCAAACTGCCGGCTCGTCCGGTAAGCGGCCTGCAGGGTTTCTGTTGTATCACCAGCCGCTTGTGGTAAATCGATGCGGGGCTTTCCTGGAAATGATTTTCGACTTTCCGGCTTTGATCTGGAATCGATCTCATGATAAGCAGTTTTTACATCATCAAAAGTATATTTTGTTTTCTCGTGGTATTCTCTGGCGCTATTGAAAAGCCGCATCTGCATCTCCATTTTCTTATCTGGGTAATTTGAATCCCCGTCACCTTCCGGGCACATGGCAAAAATAGAAAAATATTCGATTTTATGCCATAGAAATGTGGATGGAGTTTGCATTTCTCTAAGCACACAGATTCAATATATATTTTTGCTTGACACATTTCTTCTTTTTAACTAATTTTTGCCTGCAAAATAACTGCGGGATCGTCTAATGGCAGGACGCCAGGTTCTGGCCCTGGTAGTCGGGGTTCGAGTCCCTGTCCCGCAGCTTGTAAAAAGTAAAAAAGGCCATCCGATTGCGGGTGGCTTTTCTTGTTTCCAAAGATGCAAGAAAAAGCGCTTAACCATAAATCCGGACAACGATTTTTATTTTTCTTTTCTCATTTGCTCCTCTTATATTTAACTTTTAAATGATCTTATGGTTGATTAAATGGCGAATTAAGAAAAGGGGACACTTTCATGTATCTGATCTTGCTCGGTGCGCCTGGTGTGGGCAAAGGAACACAGGCCAAAATGCTGATGAAGAAAAATGACATACCGCAAATTTCTACCGGCGACATTTTGCGAAGCGAAGTAGCCGACCAAACCGAACTTGGCCTGCGGGCAAAAGAAATTATGGCCAGGGGAGAACTGGTTTCGGATGATATCATCCTTGGTATGGTGGAAAACCGTTTGTCCATGCCGGACTGTAAAAAGGGTTTTATCCTGGATGGTTTCCCGAGAACCATTCCCCAGGCGGAAGGTCTGGATGTTTTGCTCGAAAAAATGAACATTCTGAACCTGAAGGTGATCGAGATCTACGTTCCGCAAGAGGAGCTCGTCCGACGACTGACAAGCCGGAGAATATGTGCCAACTGTGGAAAAGATTACAATATCAGCGTCAAACCGCTTCCACCGGGTGGCAAATGTGAAAGATGTGGCGGTGATATTATCCAGCGAGAGGATGACAAAGAGGCTACGATCAAAAATCGCCTGCAAGTTTACCAGGAATTGACAGCACCACTGGTCAGCTATTACCAGGGAAAGGGGAATCTGCACCGGGTAGACGGCAAAAAATCGGTGGATAGCGTCTTTGATAATATCGAGAAAATCCTCCTTGCCCGCGGTCAATGACAAAATATCAATTCTGGTGTAAGGCTGTTTCTGTATGAAAGTCACGTTTATTTTTCGAATTTTGCTGTTCACATTCCTGGTGATTGGTTGGAATTGTACAGAGCGAAACAGGACAAATCCATTTGATCCCGGCGGCAACAGCTCCTCACCGGTTGCGCTCAGCCTTACTCCAGGTCAAAAAAGTGTACAATTAAGATGGAGCGTAAAAGAAATTATCGATTACACAGGTTTTCGTGTTTATCGTTCTCTGGATCCTTCCGGAAATTTCCAGCTTCTCGCACAACTGCCGCCAAATGATACCGAATTCGCTGATAGCACTTTGCAGGTCTCAAGATGGTATTATTATCGCGTAACCGTATTGGGAAATAACGTGGAAAGCCGTCCCTCGCCGGTTCAGAAGGCGTTGCTTGGACCGGGAAATGTCTGGATATTGACACGATATGGATATTCGATACAGGAATATTCTTACGACCTCCAAAACCGGATTAATCTGTATAATACCAATTTCCCACCGGTTGACTGGGCACCGGATCTCCTGGACAATTATTTCTGGATGGCTTTTTCGCAATATCGCATTGTCAGCAGGCTTAACCTGGATTTGGGGTACGAAGATTTCTTTTTAGAAAACAATCTGGTGCTGCCAGTAGATGTGGAATGGGATAGTTTGCAGCACCAGCTATACGTGCTGGACCAGGGCTCTGACAAATATTACATTCTGAAGGATAAAGCTGTGGTCGATTCGGTTTCTTTGAGTGGAGAGGGCCCGTTTAAGATGCTCATAACTGATCACTCAAATCTCTGGGTTTTGGATACGACCGGGGTCTCTGCATTTGATGCCAAGGGTGATTCCCTGGTTCGAATCCCATTTCCGGAGGGATATAAAGGCGAGGATTTATGCTCGGAAAATGGTGTGACCTACATCCTGGCTTCGAACTCAGGGACTGGTAGCACATGCATTACAATTTGCGATGGAATTCAACCGCGCACTCAGGGGCTGGATCTGGGAGGACATTACACGATGATTCGGAAGCCGGCTTATGGATCATACTTTTGGATGGTTGAACAAACCGCCCAGAATAGTTACCGCCCTGTGAAACTTTC
The DNA here is from genome assembly GCA_964624795.1 of uncultured Calditrichaceae bacterium. Lineage (GTDB taxonomy): Bacteria > Calditrichota > Calditrichia > RBG-13-44-9 > RBG-13-44-9 > CAZUZS01. The sequence goes on along the minus strand of CAZUZS010000048.1, from coordinate 24,023 downwards.
TTCAACAGGTGAACGTCTGTTGGAGTTGCCGCCGGTTTTTAGTATTGAAGATCTTCAGGTAAATCCTTATGATCACTCCATTGTGATCGCCCGGCGATATGAGGAAACGGTGGCATCATTTGATAGCCTGGGAAATCCCCTGGCGGAATTGTCAGGCATCTATGATCCAATAAAGGTATTTATTCACTGATGCTGAAAACCATCTTAAAAATTCTGTATGTCCTGATTCCAATCCTGATCGTCCTGATTTTTTTCGTCGATCTGCTTTCCTATTACAGTAATATTACAATCAACATGATTTCGTACCTGCGAGAATTCATCATCCTGGGAATCATTTTTTTATGCTATCATCTCATAAAGCAGAAATTGCATTTTGATGAATTGACAGTTGAGCAGAATCTTGTCCGGCTGACTATCCTGATTGCCGCCAATTTTGTAATCACTCTTGCTTTGAATATATTATTCGACCCGAAATACTCAGGCAACTTTCCGACCATCTATAAATCGACCAGCGCCATAATTGACTCTACGGTCATGGCTTTTACCGCTGCCATGACCTTAGTGCCGGCTATCTTCATTTTGAAGCAGCTAATTTTTTATAAACGGAAAAGGAAGACGGCGCTGTTTTTTAATCTGTTTCTGCTGTCCATCACGATTAATGCGGTCTCCGTGTTTCTGACACGCCAGCCAACCGGCTGGTTTAAATTTTCTTCCGAGACCCTGGCAAACGATATAACACTTGTGGCAGCAATCTTTTTTATCGCGGTGCTTTCGTTTCGGAACGAGTGGATTACCTATCTTTCCAGAAAAAAGAAGCTGATTTATTTCTTTACCGGGATTCCGCTTTATTTTGGTATTGCTTCGTTATTTGATTTGTCGTACAGAACGCCATTACCAGCATACAGCCTGAGCATTGCCGGGCTTTCATATGCCATGTGGTTGTTCCTGGTGATTTACGGCGCGTTGGCAATGGTGAAATTGCTTTTCCATCTTCCAACCGCGCGGGCATTTGATCGAAAGATCAAGGAATTGAATTCACTTTACGATTTGGGGCGGATGTTGAATAGTGAGACCAAAGTGGAGAAATTGCTTCCCCTGATTACGAAACTTACTGCACAGGTTCTTGAAAGCAATTCCACCTGGCTGGGACAATTCGACCAGTCGACAAAGGAATTCCGGATCACTTCTCACCAAAATCTGAGTGAAGAAGAAATTATTGGACTTCCACTGACCAAAATGGAAGGATTGAATAGTGCAATTGTCAGTAGAAAAGGTGCAATCCTGATCAATGATATGTCGCACAACCGCCCTTACCGGAATCTGTTGCAATGGAAAAGCGATGCCCGCAGTATTCTTGGAGCGCCGCTTTTCAGTAATCGTAATCAGCTTATGGGAATCATCTATGCAACGAAGGCGAAGGAATACACTTTTGATATAGATGATGTTTCCCTACTGGAAGGATTTGCAAATCAGGCAGCAATTGCACTGGAAAATGCAAACCTGCTGCGCGAATCGATCGAGAGGGAGCGGCTGGAGCAGGAACTGAAGGTAGCCCGGGACGTCCAGATAAAGCTTCTCCCCCAAATCGTCCCGCAAATCCCATCTTTCGATGTCGATGCGTTCTGCTTAACCGCTTATGAGGTAGGTGGGGATTATTACGATTTTTTCGTCTATTCGGATGGTAAGCCGGGCATTGTCATCGGCGATGTCTCCGGAAAAGGGACTTCCGCCGCGCTATATATGGCAGAATTCAAGGGGGTAATCCAGACGCTGGCTCATAGTCATGAATCACCATATTCCCTGGCTTGCGCCGCAAATAGTGCTATTTACCCTAACATTGAACGGCGCTCTTTTGTCAGCGCGATCATTGCCAAAGTGGATCCGGACAGACGGTTATTAAGCTTAGCGCGTGCTGGACATCCGCCGGTTCTCTATTGCAAGGGCAATGGGGAAGGATTACAAAACATCCGTTCTAATGGAATCGGAATCGGTCTGGATTCCGGGGAAAAGTTCAATGACTTGCTGGAAGAAATTACGCTGCCAATGGACGCCCGGTCATCCGTCATTTTCTATACGGATGGAATGACAGAAGCAAGAAACGAGCTTGGCGAAGAATTCGGCGAAGAGAGAATGCACGAGATCATAAAAAACTGTGATACTAAAACTGCCGAGGAACTGAAGGAGAATCTTTTTAATTCCGTCATCAATTTCTGTGGAAATACACCTTTACATGATGATTTGACGATTGTGGTTTTAAAGAATAGCGATAATCAGCCGATTTCAGGGTAGGACAAATGGAAACGCAAATGGGAAAATATTTTTATCATGACCGATCCAAAAATGTGATACGCAAACAAAATGCACCATGCCGCGACGCTTTTAGTGAAAAGAAATTTTTTATATTGCACCATTGTGTTTGTATATTGTGATATTAGGATAATTGAGGGTAGAAAAAATTGCGTATAACTTTTTGTGGTATTTAGCGTAATCATAACAGAATGTTAGGAGGAATAGATGGACAAATTCGAAGTCTTTCGGCGAGACGCGGAAGAGGTGAGCATCCTGAACATTCAGGGTTTTTTGGATGCCCATACGGCACCGGATTTTGAACATGAGCTACAAAATTTATTAAAAGACAGCCGTTTTAAGATTGTGGTAAATCTCGATGGTTTGCAATATATCAGCTCAGCAGGACTTGGTGTCTTCATGGGAGTAATCGAAGATATTCGCAGCAATAGCGGAGATTTGAAAATTTGCTGTGCGGGAAATAAGGTTTTTAAAGTGTTTGACTTGTTAGGATTCCCAAGTTTATACGAATTTTATGCGTCTGAAGACCAGGCTATAGATAAATTCAAAGTTGATGCTGAAAAATAAAGTGCCAATGGAACGGCAGGTGAAAGAGATGACAGAAAAAAATAAGAAAGCCAAAAAATATCATTTAAAACTTCCAATCGACACCGCCAACCTTGAAATGATACGAGAATTTGTAGCCAAAATTGCCCAGAATATGGGATTCAAGGATGAAGATATTGGCCGCATAGAACTGGCTGTAGATGAGGCCAGTACTAATGTCATCAAACATGCATATAAAGGAGATGACAGAAATAAACGATTTATGTCCATTGATGTAGTAGCACACAATGACCGGCTGGAAATTGATGTGATCGATCAGGGGCAAGGGTTTGACCCGGAAAAGATTAAATCGCCGGAAATGGACGCATATCTCAAGAAGATGAAGCGGGGTGGATTGGGCCTTTATTTAATACGAACACTGATGGATGAAGTGGACTACAGGATAAAACCCGGAATTCGCAACCAGGTTAAAATGGTAAAATATATGGCAGAATGACGCACCATCTATCACCAAGAGGCACATAATTTGAGAAGGCACTCTGTCCCGGAGGTTCTCTCAAATTGTTTTATAATTTCACACCGCAGGCAGGAAAAGCAATGTCCGGTTATCTGAATTATTTGGAAGAGAAGTATGAAACACAGAATATCAAGGCCATAAACGAACGATTAGTAGAGCTTTCTTCCCTTTTTGAAATCAGTCAGATTTTAAATGCTTCCCTTGAATTAAATACCGTTCTCAACAACATTTTGCTCATACCAATGGGACGGATGATGATCTCCAAAGGAGCAGTCATTCTCCGCCACGGAAAGAGCTACGAACTCCGGCTTTGGAAGGGATTATCGCCGGATTCTCCCGATCTTGAATTCAATAGCAGCGATTTGCCGGTTGAAATATTTGTGCCTTCGGACGATTCGCCTGGTGAGCCTGCATTTGAAAAATTCTCCACCTTTATGAAGAGCCATAATTTGGCAATAGCGGTTCCGCTCAATTCTCAGGATCAGTTAGTGGGGATGGTTCTGTATGGGAATAAGCTTGCCGCCAAACCATTTAATTCAGACGAAACAGATTTTCTGTCGTCGCTTGCGAATTTGTCGGCGACTTCGGTGGAAAATGCGTTGAAGGTAGACGAAATACGTGGCATCAATTTGCAATTAGACGAACGCATTCAGCAATTAAAAACGTTATTTGACATTGCCCAGGGTCTTTCCGCCACATTAGACAGCGAGAAAATCATCAAACTCCTTACTTATGCGTTAATGGGGCAAATGCTGGTTTACCACTATGCAATAGTTATTTATGGCAACCAGAACCTGAGGAAGGTGGATTGCAAAGGTTTCCTTAAGGATGCCATCGAAGACCTGGCGGAGCATCCCGCTCGTTTTGCAGACATAACCGACACCGGGCGGGTCGGGGACCTGAATTCGCCCAAAATTCAGGCACAGCTTAAAAAATTGGGCGCGCAGGTTTTTATTCCCCTGCGACATCAAAACAGATCGCTCGGATTTATACTGATGGGGGAGAAGATAAATAAGCAGGACTATACGGGTGCCGACCTTGAGTTCCTAACCACTCTGGTCAGCCAGGCGGTGATTTCACTGGAAAATGCCAGGCTTTTTAAGGAGACGCTGGAAAAGCAGCGCATCGAGCAGGAACTGCAAGTTGCCAAGACAATTCAGAAAAAACTCCTTCCGCACGAAATTGCTCAAATCGAAGGCTACGATGCCTGGGGATTAAATATATCCAGCAAGGAAGTTGGCGGCGATTATTTTGATATCATCCCCATCTCCAACGGGCGTTTTGTGATTACAATCGGGGATGTCTCTGGGAAAAGCGTTCCAGCCGCACTGCTTATGGCTAACCTGCAAGCGGGCCTGAGAATCATCATTGATTCCGATATGCCATTGGATAAAGTGGCGGGAAGATTAAACGACCTGATCTACCAGAATACCGATATGGACAAGTATATTACTTTCTTTGTCGGGATTCTTGATATTAGAACACATGAATTCAGCTACGTGAATGCGGGACATAACCCACCGCTTATAATAAATGGCGCTGGCGAGATAAAATTGCTCGATATCGGCGGTATCATCCTGGGAATGATGCCGGATTATCCCTACCAGATGGGCAAAGTAAAATTTCAGCCAAACGATCTGCTCGTGTGTTACACGGATGGTGTCAGCGAAGCCATGAATCCGCAGGAAGAAGAACTGGGTGAAGAGCGTCTGTACGATTTCATACGCGACAAGCGTGCATTTAAGGCGAAAGACCTTTCCGAACAGCTTGTCGCATATTTGACCGAATATGCTGCCGGTGCTCCCCAGGCTGATGATATTACACTGGTTGTTGCGAGAAGAATGTAAGGTTACCAGGTATCTTACAACAATTTCCTCTAGAACTACAATATCTGTTTAATACCTAAACTTCCAGGCCTGCTGCCATTTTAATTGATGGATTCAGAAGTATTGAATGCCAATCCCTTTTGGAAGGGTAAAGCCGAAGCTTCACAAGCAATCTTATATTTTGTGAAACAGTTTGGATTGTGATCCGTAACGGTGCATAAACGAGTATAACAACCAGAGGAAAAAATGAAGAAAGCTATTTGGGTGGTGTTGGCGCTCGTAGTGCTGTCGGTGGTGGGATTTAGAATCCTAAAGAGCAGCAATGGGAGTGAGAAAGCTTACAAACTTGTGAATCCGGAACATGGAACAATAGTGGATAAGGCTCTGGCAGTGGGGAAGATTACGCCCAGGGACGAGATCCAGGTAAAATCAAAGATCGCCGGAATCGTCAAAAAAATTCATGTGGAGGTAGGGGATAAAATAAAAGAAGGCGAGCTTTTGATTGATATTACGCCTGATCCCACACCGCTGGAGCTGACTGAAGCGCGACGCAACCTGGAATTATCCGAAGTGGGGTTCGATCAGGCAAAAGGCGAGTACGACCGGCAAAAGGACCTCCTGGACAAAAACCTGATCTCTCAACAGGAATTTGAAAATCAAAAGATGGCCTATCAGAAAGCCAGGCTTGGGCTCCAATTAAGCCGGGAAAAACTGGCACTGCTCGAAAAGGGCAAAACCGAATGGGAGGGGGTAAAGGTGGAATCGGTAGTGAAGGCACCGATTACCGGAACTATCCTCGAAAAATTTGTCAATGTCGGCGATCCGGTTGTTCCACTGACTTCTTACCAGGCAGGCACGCCTCTTTTTACGTTGGCTGATATGAACGATCTTATTTTTCGGGGAACGATTGACGAAATTGATGTCGGCAAGGTGAAAGTGGGAATGCCGGTCGATTTCAAGATCGGTGCACTGCCTGGTGTCATAGTGCACGGGGCTGTCTCCCGCATTTCTCCGAAAGCAAAACAAGAAGATAATGCCACGCTGTTCGATATTGAAATCGGGATTGAGAATGCCGAATCGGTTCAGTTGCGTGCCGGCTACTCCGCCAATGCCGAGATCATTATTCGCAAGGCAGAAGATGTGCTTTATATACCGGAACGCCTGGTTTCCTTCAATAATGACAGTGCCTTCGTAGAGGTCGAAGATACCAGCGGACAGGTTCACAAGAATCAGATAGAAATCGGGTTGAGCGACGGCGTAAATGTGGAAGTCAAAGATGGTCTGGCGACAAGCAGTAAAATTGTCGAAAGGCCACCCAAAGAGATCGAATAAGACACAAACGACTTCCGGTGCCAGGATAGAATGCCAGATGTGCTCGCGATAAAAAATTAACAGGCAAAAATAAATCATGTTTTGGAAAAACATAAGTCAACTGTTTCGGGATATTAAGCATCAAAAATTGCGTACATCGCTCACACTATTTGGTATTGTGTGGGGCTCGGTGGCGATAATCCTCTTGCTCACTTTTGGTCAGGGGCTGTATAAATTTTCCATAAAATCAGCGCATGGACTGGGAGAGGGCATCTGCATCATGTGGCCGGGCAGAACAAGCATTCCGTTCGAGGGTATGCCGCGGGGTCGTTTCATTCGTTTCAAAGAGACGGATACGGAAGTTTTGCGACAGCAAATTCCGGAGATAGCCCTAATAAGCCCGGAATACTCGAGAGGCGTAAAAGTCCGCGTCGGAACGGAAGATTATAATGCTAACATTAGCGGCGTTTATCCTGAATTCAAGGAATTGCGCAATATTATTCCAGCCGAAGGCGGCCGGTTTATCAATACTCTTGATTTAAAATACCGGCGGCGAGTGGCCTTTATCGGGAATGAAGTTGAAAAAGATCTATTCACCCAGGGCAAAGGACAAGGCGGAACCATCTACATCAATTCGATGCCATTTACGGTGATCGGCGTGCTGAAAGAAAAAATTCAGAACTCTAATTATAATGGAAACGATGCTCGCCGCATTATCATCCCGGCGTCCACCTTCCAGGGAATTTTCGGAGACCGCTACATTAACAATATGGTTTATAAAGCAACCGATGTTAAATATACTGAACAAATGAAAAACAAGGTGTACACGGTGCTGGGAAAACTCGATCGTTTTGATCCGAAAGATCGTGAAGCGCTCGGCATCTGGGATACCACTATGATGGACAAGTTTTTCAACACCTTCTTTTCGGGATTCAGCATATTTCTTGCGATTGTCGGAAGCATGACGCTGATTGTCGGCGGCATTGGGGTATCAAACATCATGCATGTTGTCGTTGAGGAACGCACCCGGGAGATCGGCATCAAAAAAGCGCTTGGCGCAAAAAGGCGGCTTATCCTGGGACAATTTTTGCTGGAGACGCTGATTATTGTGATCGTCGGAGGTGTAATCGGTTTTCTGATTTCCCTGGCGATAGTTTCTTCCGCAAATCTGTTGGATATTGAAAAGTACGTTGGATCCTTGAATATTTCTCCGATGGTGGTTCTGGTAACCGTTTTATTGTTGGGTACCATCGGATTCATTGCCGGCTGGTTTCCGGCACGACGGGCAGCTAAAATGGACCCGGTAGCGGCGATCCGAAAATAAGAGAGGAAATGAAGTGAAAAGCTGGTATTTGTTTCGATTATTTACCCGCGAAATGAAAAAACAACGGAAGCGAATATTGCTTACGCTTTCGGCCATCGCCTGGGGCACATTGTCAATTATTTTATTGCTGGCATTTGGCGAGGGCCTGAAAAGGCAAATGTCGAAGGCCAATAAGGGGCTGGGCGTCAATATCGTAATTCTTTACGGAGGGCAAACCAGCAAGGTTTACCAGGGATTGCCGAAGGGGCGCAGGATTCACTTTACCGACGAAGATGTGTCGCTTTTAAAGGAAAAGATACCCCAGATTACCGCTATCAGCGGCGAGTACGATATGTGGGGTGTCTCGTTTACTTATGGGAAAACGACATTGACGGAAAGAGTGACAGGTGTCTTGCCATCCTTCGAGGACATGCGAACGCATTATCCGGCGGCGGGCGGACGTTTCATTAATGCCCTGGATGTGAAAGAACGACGGCGCGTGGTCTTCCTTGGAAATGAATTAAAAGAACGCTTAATGGGCAAAGAAGAGGCAATCGGGAAGATCATTACTATCAACAACCTGCCTTTCAAGGTAGTGGGAATTCTGCAAAAGAAAATGCAGATGAGCATGTACGGCGGTCCGGATGCCAATAAAGCAGTCATTCCCTCTTCTACATTAAAGACTATTGAAGGCCGGCAATACCTTAATAGAATTGTTTACCAGGTAAGCCAGACCGAATGGGCGCCCTATGTTGAGCGTCAGGTTTTCACAATTCTTGGGAAAAAATACCGTTTCGATCCGGAAGACAATAAAGCCCTTAACGTCTGGGATACGATTAAGCAGACTGCCATCGCCAAAACAATCCTGGATGGTATTCAGTTGTTTCTTGGTGTGATTGGTGCACTAACTTTGCTCATTGCGAGCGTTGGCGTTGCCAATATCATGTATGTTTCGGTAAAAGAGCGCACACGCGAAATCGGCGTGAAAAGAGCATTGGGTGCCAGGAAGGTTCACATCAGAAGACAGTTCATCATGGAGGCGCTTTTTATCGCGATTAGCGGCGGGCTTCTCGGTGGATTTGTTGCGCTTATTATCATTCAGATTTTGCAGGGGATTCCGGTTTCCGACGGGCCGCTCCAGTTTCTGGGAAAACCAACATTTTCATTTCCTATTGCCATCTCGACTGCCGCCATTCTGGGAATTGTCGGGTTAGCGGCAGGATATTTTCCGGCAAGGCGTGCTGCTGCCGTGGACCCGGTTGAATCACTGCGATACGAGTAATTGTTTCCAGAAAGTCGGAGTCGAATAATACGATTAAGCATTTCAAAAGGAGAGAATAAATGATGATCAGCATGGAAAATATATGGCGAGTCTATGATACCGGAAAGATAAAAGTCGAAGCACTCCGGGGAATTCGGCTTGGCATAAAGGCCGGGGAATTTATCGCCATTATGGGTCCGTCCGGCTCAGGAAAATCCACGCTGATGCATATTATCGGATGTCTGGATACGCCCTCCTCGGGGGAGTATGAGCTTGATGGCACCTCAATCCAGGAACTGGACGACAATGCGCTGGCCGATATCCGCAACCAAAAAGTGGGTTTTGTTTTCCAGAATTTTAATTTGCTGCCGTATGCCAGCGCATACGAAAATGTGGAAATGCCGCTGATTTTTGGCGGTGTGCCATCTGCGGAGCGCAAACGGCGGGTAAAGGAGTTACTGGACAGGGTAGGGCTGGCCGACCGAATGGATCACAAACCGAGCGAACTCTCCGGAGGGCAGCAGCAGCGTGTCGCCATTGCGCGGGCGCTGGTTAACAATCCGCGCATCATCCTGGCCGATGAACCGACCGGAAACCTGGACAGCCAGTCCGGCCTTGAAATTATAGAATTGTTCAATGGGCTGTGGAAGCAGGGGAATACCATCATCATGATAACCCATGACTCCAATATTTCAAAATATGCCCAGCAAGTAATTCGATTAAAAGATGGCTTGATTGAAAATGGCGTTCATGCCACCCAGGATATTCCGGCTAACTCCTGAAATAGGCGAGGATGTCATCAGGATTACTCCTCTTTCAGACTCTCAAGAAGCTTTTGATAGGTTACCTGCAAGCTTTCCCAACTTTCCATCGAGGTTTCAAGACTCTTCTTTGTATCAACATACTTCAATTGCAATGCAGCCGCTTTTTCACCGTCTCTGTAATTTTGCGGATCGCTCATTTCCTGTTCCAACCTTAGCTTTACTTCATCCAGTCGTTGAATCGTTTCTTCCAATTTGCGGATTTCGCCTTCCAGGTGATTTCGTTCTTTGCTGATTGCCTGCCGTGCTTCCGCTTCGCGACGCTTCTTTTCTTTTTGATTTTTATTCTTTATCGCAGAAGTCGGCGAGATTTCGTTCCCGCCAATACCGGAATCCCGAAAGCCCTCCCGCTTCTCCAGATAATGCGAATAGTTACCCTCATATTCGGTAAGGCGGGTGTCTTTGAGTTCGATGACCCGGTTGACCAGCTTGTCCAAAAAGTAGCGGTCGTGGGAAATCAGTAGCAGGGTGCCGTCGTAGTCAACCAGGGCATTTTCCAGCGCATCTCTTGATGCAATATCCAAATGATTGGTCGGCTCGTCCATAATCAGGAAATTCACGGGTGAGGTCAGGATCTTGGCAAGCGAAACTCTGGCCTTTTCCCCGCCGGACAAGACGCCAATTCGTTTGCTCACTTCATCGCCGGTAAACTGAAAAAGTCCCAATATATTGCGAATATGCGGACGATGAACCGCTGCGGAAGATGATAAAACCTCGTCATAAATGTCGCGGTCGAGGTCCAACTGTTCCACCTGGTGCTGGGCATAGTAGCCAACCGATACTCTTTCACCAAGTTGAATTCGGCCCTGTTGGGGATGTAGCTGACTTGTTATGAGTCGCGTAAGTGTCGTTTTACCGGCACCATTGACACCCACCAGCGCTACCCGCTCCCCCCTGAACAAACTGAAATTGATTTCCCGTAGAACCCACCCGGCATCGTAATGGAAAGACATGTTCTCGATCTGGAGCACATCCTGGTAGCTTGGCTTTTCTACTTTTATCCGAAATGAGATATGCCGCTCGTTTTGAGGAAGCTCGATTGTTTCCAGCTTATCCAATTGCTTGAGGCGGCTTTGCACTTGTGCAGCTTTGGTCGCCTTATAGCGGAAGCGATCAATAAATTGCTGCTGACGGGCTTTTTCTTTCTGAATTTGCTCCTGTTTTTTGAGAAGCAATTCCATCCGCGATTTTTTCTGCTCTTCAAAATAATGGTAATTACCGGAATAGTGTTCAAGCTTTCCATTGTTGAGTTCAACAATTTCCTGCGCAAGGCGATCGATAAAAAAGCGGTCATGCGACACGATTACGACGCTTCCTTGAAAATTCCTCAGATAATATTCCAGCCATTCCAGAGACGGTAAATCAAGGTGATTGGTGGGTTCGTCCAGCAAGAGTAAGTCGGGGTTTTGAATGAGGAGGCGGGCCAGGTAAACCCGCATCCGCCAACCGCCGCTGAACTCGGTAAGCGAACGGTGGTGATCTTTTGCGGAAAAGCCAAGCCCGGACAAAATGCTGCGGGCAGTGGATTCAAGCTGGTAACCGCCCAGCAGGCGATACCGCGATTCTGCGGTGCCCAATCGTTCTAACAGAACTTCCTGGTTGTCGGGATTCTCATTTAATTCTTCGTGAATCCGGTAAATTTCCCACTCCAGATCGGTAATTTCTTTATTCCCCTCCAACACAGTCGTCAATATGGGGCCTTTGCCGATGTGGACTTCCTCTTGTGGGAGATAGCCGATTACATAATCCTGCGGCATTATCATGCTGCCCGAATGGTATTCCAGATCTCCCACAATAATCCGGAGGAGTGTCGTTTTACCGGCGCCATTGGGCCCGATAAGCGCAACGCGTTTGCCCGGATTGATATTCCAGGAAATTCCATTCAGCAACTCCCGGTCACCGATGGCATATTGTAGCTCTTTTATTTGCAGCATAAACTATATGACTTCCATTTTCCCCATCATTCCAAACTCAAAATTAAAGATATTCGATGTGATTTTAAAAATTAAATTTAAAATTGATCCCGGATCATTTAAATTTGGAATGTCGGTTCCTTGGTATGATTTGATAATGCGAAAGGGTTGAACTTCAAAGGAAGGTTAAAATTGACATCTGGCCATTCCCAAAGAAGAAAGTCGTTGCTGTATTAATGTGTATTTTCTGGCATAAGGAAATACAATTTCGTATTTTGTCAGCCGACTTGAATGAAAACCAGGATAAAAGAAAGGTATTTTATGGAAAATTTATTGGATAATCTGAAGGAACTTGAAAGTTACTTTACCACCGGTGATCATCAATCAGCGGTAAAAGAACTCATGAAGTTAATTGAAGCCACACCTCAGAATTCATTGCTGCAGAAATTATTGGGGGATCTTTATTATTTGGAAGGGAATCTGCCGGAAGCTATAGCCACGCTGGAGAAAAGCGTCGCTGACAATCCGAAGTTTACCTCGGCACTTTATGCCCTCGGTATTGCATATTACCGGCAGGGAAAATTACGCATGGCAATTGAGCAATTCGAAAAGATAATAGAAAACGATCCCAAGCTGGCGATGGCGCACTACTGGCTTGGGATTTCCTACCGGCACCGGGGCGAAGAGGAAAAGGCGATCGCAGCCTATCAGAAGCTCATTGAAATAAGCCCGGAGTCGGGAATTGCTTACTACCATCTTGCCGGCGTTTATATGTTCCAGAGGAAATACAAGCAAGCAGAAGGGTATCTCAGCAAACTTGCTCAAATCTCCCCGGAAAATGCGGAGGTTTTCTATCGATTGGGGCTGTGTTACCACAACCTGGGATCCTACCCGGAGGCGGTGAAGAATTACAAACGAGCCCTGGAGTTGAATCCGGATAACCAGCCTTGCCGGGACATGCTTGATCTTATCGTCCATATCGACGAGCCATAGGCGACAACGATATAATTAGCCGGAAATACCAATCCAGAGAAAGAATCTGCCACCTGAAAGATTCTGAAAGACAATCCTGCCTGCAACTCCCAAAGGATACCATATCGCGCCGGCAGAATGGAAATTAACAGGCTGAATTATGAAAGGAGATTCTCAGGCAGCATCGGGCTGAACGATTTCAACGAAAAGTAGTTTATAGAAACGATAACAGTTTGAAATGCACAATAGATGATGTTTTAGAGTGATGCATTTCCGATGAATTGAGCGGACACGAAATAATTGTTTGAAAAGGAGGAGAGATGGAAGGTAGAATTATTCGCTGGGAGGACCTGTCAGACTTTGTCATCCGAATTCTGGAGCATTTGAAAGTC
>CAZUZS010000048.1:0-10754 GCA_964624795.1 uncultured Calditrichaceae bacterium | reverse complement strand
ATGGATTTCGCAACCAGCGTTGTTCCCCGCGGAAAATTGGAGTTATATAGTCGCCTGGGTGAAAAAATCCCGGATGGCTGGTTTATTGATGAAAACGGACGGATGCTGCACGATCCTGCGAGGGCGCTTCACATTCTGTCCGAACACCTTGGCGGCGGCATTCTTCCCATGGGTGGAAAAGGGGAAACATACGGCGGCCACAAAGGATACGGCCTGATCGTGATGGTCGACATTCTCACGGGAATTTTATCCGGCTCAAATTACGGCCCATATCTTGTAAGCAGCAAGGACGGGAAAACGCAATTCCCGCGAATCGGAACTCTCTTTATGGCCATAAATCCTGATTTCTTTGTGGGATTAGAAACCTTCAAAGATCATCTGGATAATTATATCGATTTGATTAAGAACTCGGAGAAAGCGGAGGGCCACTCCCGAATTTACATTCATGGAGAAAAGGAGTTTGAGGAACAGGAAATCCGTCAGAAAAACGGAATTCCGCTGGATCAGAAGACCGTTGACGGTTTGGTGGCACTGTCAAAGGAATTTGAGGAAGATCTTCGATTTAAAGATTAGGAATTTTTCGTAGCCCAAATGCAATTCAAAGGGTGGGTGAAGCCTTGAACAAAAAGGGAGACTTCCGGAGTCTCCCTTTTTTAATTCTCACAGCAATTAGCCGTTTTTCTTTTCGAATTCGCGCATGAAGCTGACCAGGGCATTTATTCCTTCCTGCGTCATCGCATTATAAATACTGGCACGAATTCCGCCAACCGAACGATGTCCTTTCAGGCCAATCATTCCGGCGGCGGTCGCTTCTGCGACAAATTTTTTCTCCAGATCTTCGCTAGGCAAACGGAAAGTGATGTTCATAATTGAACGGCTATCCAAACGGGCAGTCGGTCTGAAAAAATCGGTACTATCAAGCACCTGGTAGAGTGTTTCCGCCTTCTTCCTATTAATTGCTTCTACCTCGTCAATTCCACCCTGATCCAGAATCCACTGCATGACCAAACCAACCAGATAAATTCCCCAGGTATTGGGCGTGTTGTAAAGCGAGTTTTTCTCGGCGAAGGTCTGATAATTTAAGATGGTTGGAATATTATCCGGACTGCGTTCCAGCAAATCCTTGCGGATCACAATAATAGCAACACCAGACGGGCCGGCATTTTTCTGTGCGCCAGCATAAATAAGGCCAAATTTCTTGGGATCGAATCGGCGGCAGTAGAAATCCGAAGACATGTCGGCAACCAGTGGAACGGCACCGGTATCCGGGTAATTCTGCCACTGGGTTCCAAATATTGTATTGTTTGAAGTGATATGCAGATAAGATGCATTTGCGTCAACATCATACGAACCGGGGATGTATCCGAAATTTTCGCTCTCCGAGGTTGCAGTCACTTTGTAGTCAATTCCCAATTTTTTGGCTTCCGAAATTGCCTTCTTGGACCAGGAACCGGTATTGATATAAAGGGCTGGCCTTCCTTTTATTGCCAGGTTTAGCGGCACAGCGGCAAACTGCCCGGTGGCCCCGCCCTGGAGAAACATTACGTCGTAATTGTCATCAAATCCCATAACATTTTTAACGTCCTGAACAGCTTTGTTTATTATTGCATCGAAGGTCTTTGAGCGGTGGCTCATCTCCAAAATCGAGAGACCTTCGCCGTTATAATTGAGAAGCTCCTTTTGGGCGTGCTCCAGGACGGAAAGCGGAAGTGTTGCTGGTCCCGCATTAAAATTAAAAACCCGATTTTCCATTTTGACCCCTTTCGTTTTATTATTATTCAATTCAGCCATTTTATGTGATAAATTTAATAATAGAATAGAAGGCGGCAAACACAATTAGAAAAAAGATATGATGGCTTCTTCCATGCAGGTATTAAATTACAGCGATTGGGAATCATAGAATAACCAAGTATTGTTGGGAAAAATAATCAAACGAGGGTAACAAAAATGAAATTGCTTATGATCTATGCCGAACAGTTTTCATATCGCACCGCGCAGAAAAACCTGGAACAGGCGCCGGATGCAGATGTCGATCAACGCATAGAGAAGGCAATAGTTGCCTTTATTCATAGCGAAGCGGGGGATCAGGAAAGGGAGAAAAATGTAACCGCGAAGCTGGCAAAGAATCTCAAGTGGCTCGGAGGGAAGCTGGAATGCAGGCGAATCGTTTTGCATTCCTTTGCGCATCTTTCGGAAAGCAAAGCGGAACCGGAGTTCGTACAGCAGTTGTTTGACAATACCCAGGCAAAATTGGAAAACACGGGGTATGAAGTGGATCAGACCCCTTTTGGCTATTTTCTGGATTTGCACATGGACGCGCCCGGATTTTCATTGGCACGGGTTTTTAAAGATCTTTGATTTTCAGACACTTAATACAGATTGAGGTTGATTTTCCAGGCTCCAGTTTTTATTATTGGCAGTCCAAAATTTTTATAAGGATTTTGATTATGCGGAAAAAAATTGAAACCATCTCGCTCTTTTCTCTGATTCTCCTGTCGGTAATCAACATTCATCTCCTGTTTGCACAGGACCTGCCGGATTTTTCAGAAATCAAGGAACGCAATGTTCGGGCGGATCTTAATTTTTTGGCTTCTACTGAACTCGAAGGTCGGGAGGCAGGCCTTACAGGTGGACGCACAGCAGGCCTTTTCATTGCCAGCCAATTATATCAAATGGGGCTGAATCCAATGATTCAGCCAGATAGCACGGAACCTTTTGCCGCCTACTTTCAAACTTTCGGAATTGTGGGTGTGGCTCCGGAAGATATCAAGGTTGAGTTGACCGTCCCGGTAAATGGAAAATCGACCTCTGCCATTCAGGGACAGGATTTCTACTACTTCTTTAATTCACCGGCAGAGCCGGAAATTGCCGGTGAACCGGTTTTTGTCGGTTATGGAATCCAGGCGCCGGAGTATGACTACGATGATTATGCCGGAGTTAGCTGTTCTGGGAAAATAGCGATTGCCTATTACGGCGAACCGCTGGAAAATGATACGCTGACTTTTTTTAATGGGAAACACCAGACCCAGTACACTTTGCCGGACTGGAAAGCGAGAAGAGCCGCGGAAGCGGGCGCGCAAGCGCTTGTTTTCATACCGACGCCTGAAAACAGCCAAAAATACGCAAGGATTCTACAGCACAAATCGGGCAGAAAGGGCAGAAAACCGTTTGTGTTGGCGGAAGAAAAGGGCGTGCCGGTTATTTATTTATCCGCAGAATTTACCGAAAAAGTATTCGGCAATCGCCTGAATGAGAATTTCGAAAAAGAAAATGCGCGATTGAAAAAATGGCTCGCTCAAGATGGAAAGCATCAAGCGTTTCATTGGAATGAAAGTGGGGTACAGACCGAATCCTGGAAATTAGCGGTTCATTATAAGAACGAAGAAAAGCGCCAGGCCCGGAACGTTCTGGCTGTTCTACCCGGGCAGGATGCGAAGCTCAAATCCGAATATATTCTGATCGGATCACATTACGATCACGAGGGCCTCCAGCAGGGCGAAATATTCCGCGGCGCCGATGACAATGCATCCGGCGTGGCCGCGAATCTCAATGCGGCGTTTGCATATTCCCTGCTGCCGGCGGCACAACAGCCCAGGCGGAGTGTCATTTTCGCCTTCTGGGACGGGGAAGAAATGGGTATGTTAGGCAGCACCTATTTTGTGCAGCACCCGGTCATCGATTTGAAAAATATAAAGATCGCTTTCAATATGGATATGATCGGGCGGGACGCATCTTTCAATTTTGCGGCATTGCGGCAGCCAATGAAAGAGGAGGACTCGCAGAACAAAGTTATGCTTTTCTACTCCGCACAATCACCGCAATTGCAGCAAATGGCGATTGCCGCGAACGATCTGAGCCGGCTGCATCTGCTGTTCGACCCGAATGTGTATTTTACAAGTGGCAGCGATCATGCAAACTTTCAGGAGCAGCATATCCCGGTTGTGTATTATTTTACCGGATTTCATACCGATTATACAAGCCCGCAGGATTTACCGGCAAAAATCGATTATAAGAAATTAACCCGGATTGCTGTCCATATTGCTAATTTTGCCTATCGCCTTGCGAATGCAAATGAATTGCCTGGTTTCGATACAAAAATTCTTTCGGCTCCCGTTGGGGATTTCAAAATGTAATTTTCGAAGGAGAGATCATGTTAGACAAGAACGCGTATAAAGACCGTATTTACATCGAAGATATTCACAGCCATGTAGGGGAAGAGGTTGTCCTGGCCGGTTGGCTTTATAACAAAAGATCCAGTGGGAAAATCCAGTTTTTGCTGCTAAGGGACGGAACAAACATCATCCAGTGTGTGGTGGTTAAGCAGGAGGTGAGCGAGGAAGTTTTTGCTATTTATGATAACCTTCTTCTGGAGGCCTCGCTGCTGGTCAAAGGCCTGGTGAAAGAAGACAAACGCTCCCCGTTAGGATTCGAGCTGCAGGTGAGTGATATGCGCGTTCTCCAATCGGAAAATGAATATCCTATTTCGAAGAAAGAACATGGCATCGAATTTCTGATGGACCACCGGCATCTTTGGCTGCGCTCGAAAAAGCAATTTGCGGTGCTCAGGATTCGCCATGAGATCATTTCAGCGATCCGGGACTTTTTTAATGAACGCGATTTTATCATGGTGGACGCACCGATTTTTACACCGGCGGCAGCGGAAGGTACCACAACGCTGTTTGAAACCGAATATTTCGGAGACAAGGTTTACCTGACCCAGAGCGGACAGCTTTATTCGGAGGCGGCTGCTATGGCCTTGGGAAAGGTTTATTGTTTCGGGCCAACTTTCCGGGCCGAAAAATCGAAGACCAGGAGGCACCTGACCGAATTCTGGATGGTTGAGCCGGAAGTGGCTTACTTCGACCTGGATGATGACATGAAACTGGCGGAAGATTTCCTGAGCTACATCGTGAAACGAGTGCTCGATAACCGCAGCATGGAGCTGGAGATTCTGGAGCGGGATATCGAAAAATTGCAGAAAATTAAGGCACCTTTCCCAAAAATCACCTATAATGAGGCAGTGGAAATCCTGCACAAAAATGGAGTTGAGTTTGAATGGGGGAATGATTTTGGCGCCCCGGATGAAACAGTGATCTCGGAGCAGTTCGATCGACCGGTGATTGTGCATCGCTACCCCGCCCAGGTAAAGGCATTCTACATGAAGCGCGATCCGGAGAACGATGAACTGGCACTTGCCATGGATGTTTTAGCGCCGGAAGGCTATGGGGAGGTTATTGGTGGCAGCCAGCGGGAGGATGATTATGATACGCTGTTGAAAAGGCTGGAGGAGCATCAGTTGCCTCGTGAGGCATTTGAATGGTATCTCGACCTGCGTCGCTACGGCAGCGTTCCACATTCCGGGTTCGGGTTGGGAATCGAGCGCACAGTTACCTGGATTTGCGGTATCGCTCATATCCGCGAGACCATTCCGTTCCCTCGGACCATCTACAGGATAAATCCTTAAAACGGAAATCATAGTAAAGGCAAACAGGAGTGCCGGATGCAATTCCGGCTGCTTCTGTTCGCCAAGAATAATTCTTCCGATCAGTTATTTTGTATTTCCTTATCTACCTATCATCAACCGCGTACGGTGAGCAAGATAACGCGCTCATAGATTCGTCGCCCTAAAAAGCACTCACTTTAGCAAGTGGATAGTTATTTGATCCATGCTTTCAAAATGGATGATCAAAATAATTTGACAATTTTTAAGTTGATATTAATCATTGTTTATTTTAGATTCAGTAAGCAGTTTTTGTAGCCTTTTTTTGGAGCATCAGATACTGGTGTCTTATTCAAATTGACTTTTTAAATGGATCGAGTTAGTGCCTCAGAAAGACCCCTGATTGCAGTTATCGGTGGTAGTGTGTGCAGCCAGGAGGAATATGCGATGGCAGAGCAGGTTGGCCGTCTGATTGCACAAAATGGTGCTATGTTGGTTTGTGGCGGCATGAGCGGCGTCATGGAAGCTGCCTGCAAAGGAGCCGTGAATGCCGGAGGCCTTACAATTGGCATATTGCCTTCCGATTCTGTCGACGACTCCAACCCATTTGTAACCATTCCAATCGCAACCGGAATGGGAATCGGACGAAATATTCTGATAGTAAGAACCGGCAATGTAATTATTGCGATAGATGGGAAATATGGTACCTTATCTGAAATCTCGTATGCGATGCAACTGAACAAGCCGGTAATTGCCTTGCGACCATGGATCATGGTTCCTGGCATCCACCAGGTTGAAACCCCGGAAGAAGCGGTCGCGGTGGCGCTTAAAAATCTGAAGAATTGAAATTATGATTCCTGTCAAGTTCACACTATTCTGCAGGCCATAATATGGGAAAAGCTGCCTTCTTAGCGAACATCTCCGGTACGGTACAGGGAGTCGGCTTTCGATATTTTGCATACAAAAAGGCGTCAGAACACGGGATCGATGGATATGTAAAAAATTTGATGGATGGTTCGGTAGAGGTCCTGGCGGAAGGGAACCGTGAGGACCTTGAAAGCTTTTTGGAAGATCTGAAGAAAGGTCCAAGTTTTTCGAATGTTGACAGTGTGCAGTGCGAATGGAATGAGTACGAGGGAGAATATAAGAGTTTTACAATTGAAGCCGGATACGATTATTGAATGAATGCCTTAATGATAAATACCCGATTTACCAAAAGCTGAGGTGACTGATGCAGGATTTTGCCAATTATATTCGCAATGTTCCCGATTTCCCCGTGAAAGGCATCCAGTTCAAGGATATCACAACGTTGATAAAAGATGGGGAGTTGTTTGCGCAATCCGTGGATTATTTATATGATCCTTTCCGGCAAAGTGAGATAAGCAAAGTGGTAGCAATCGAAGCCAGGGGATTCATTTTTGGTGCGGCTCTGGCCTACAAGCTAAATATCGGATTTGTCCCTATCCGGAAGCCCGGCAAGCTGCCGGCAGATACGTTGATGGAGGAGTACGACTTGGAGTATGGAAAGGACAGCATTGAAATCCACAAGGACGGCATCAAAAAAGGAGAAAAGATACTCCTCATTGACGATTTGCTTGCAACAGGCGGTACTGCTGCCGCATCCTGTAAATTGATCGAAAGACTGGGAGGCAAGATTGTCGGTATTTCATTCCTCGTGGAATTGAGCGAATTGAAGGGAAGAGATTTGTTAAAAAAATACAATGTGCACTCTCTAATAACTTTTCCGGCTTAAAAGCTTCAGGAGGTAAGTATGAGAAAGATTCCGTATATCATTTTTGTTCTGGTCCTGATAACCCAGGCGGTGGTTCCAGCCATTGCCCAGGAGAAATCCAAGATTAGCATCGCGATTGTGGATTTCCAGAATACCAGCCAGAATAAGAACCTGGATTACCTGCAAAATGCAATACCTGAGATGTTGATAACAAATCTTGCCAAGAGCGGCAAGTTGGATATCGTGGAAAGGAGCCGTTTGCAGGACGCCATTAAGGAGATGCAGTTAGGAATGACGGGTGTTGTTGATCAGAACAATGCGGTCGAATTAGGTAAGGCGGTGGGTGCAAATGCTATCCTGGTGGGCAGTTATTTGGAAATCGGCGGTTTGATCCGAATCAATGCCAGGCTGATAGATGTGGAAAGCAGCAAAGTATTGAAAGCGGAATCTGTGCAGGGAAGGGCAGGACAGGAAATTTTTTCGCTTATGGATCAATTGGCACAGTCCATCGAGCGCCAACTCGTTGGGGAGGAAAAGAAACCCCAGCCAACAAATGCGTCAATGACTGAACCTGCCAGCCAGAGAACTCCACAGAAACCGGCCACCAAACAACCTACTGTCCAACCTCAGAAAAAGGGCGGAAGTCACACTGCTCTTTATGTCCTGGGTGGCGCAGCGCTTGTGGGAGGCGGAGTTGCTGCAGCCGTTCTGTTAAGCAAGAAAAAGGATGAAAACAACAACTCAACAGTTGCTGTCACCGTTAATATACCGCAATGAAAAACCTAATTGATGGGGATAGATATGAGGAAGATATTTACTGCAATTATTCTTGGCCTGCTTGTTCTGGGAGTATCCTGTTCAAAGGATGGCGTGGGTTATAAGGACGGAAATGAAAGCGCTATTCAGTTGCAGGTCAATTTTTCGAATCAACCGTCGCGCCTTTCCGGATTTAATAAACCGGGAACCATAACCAGGGTAAAACTCGAAGTCACCGGCCCGGGGATGGACCTTATTTCGCAGAATCTAACCTTGAGTTCGGGAAAGGCCTCCGGCTCTGTTTCAGTACCAAAAGGCAGCTCGCGAAAATTTGCGATTTCCGGTATCGATGGAAATGGGATCGTCCAATTTGATGGGGATGCAACTGCAAATATAAATGCGGACAACGAGAGCGTCTCGATAACTGCAGCATGGATTGCACCACCAACTGTGACGCTGACCTTGGGAACGATCACCGCAACCGACATCATAATATCGTGGAGTCAGAGTAATGTGGAGGATTTTTCTTTTTACAGAGTATTGATCTCTACCACCAATAACCTCGATCCCGATCTGGATAAGGTCGTCGACATTACTAACCGTAGCCAGACCTCTTTCACAATTGCAGGCTTGAGTGCAAATACAACTTATTATGTTGCAGTTTTGGTCGTGGATACGGAAATGCTTTACAATGGCGCAAATACACAGGTAAAACAGTTTACCACCCAGGCATCCGGCGGACAAACATTTGAATTGTATTATGATGACAATTCAAACGAAGGCCGGGTTTATGCGAGTGCTGGTGATTGGCTCTCTGTTCAGTTCGCGGCCTCTAGCTATCCCGTATTTCTTCAAAAATTGAAAATTTACCTTATTGGAAATTCAAATAATGGTGGACTGAATGCGATTGTATGGGATGATGTTAACGGTGTCCAAATACTTTCAGAAACAGTTCCTGCTACAGTGGATGGCTGGATCGAAATTACACCAAATTGGGCAGCCCAGAGTCATGACGGCATCATGAATGGTGACTTTGACATTGGAATCGAATATGTGCTGAGTGGAATGTCAGGTGTGGGACCATTTGTCGCGGCCGATACCAATTCTGTTTATGCGAGCGGTCATGAATGGTATCGGGCAACTGGTGGCAGCTGGGTTCCATTGAATACAGCATTGGGAGGCAAACTGTGGAATCTGATGATTCGGGCAATCGTCCAAACCTCAAGTGGAAAAGTGCTGGAGCTTGCGCCTTCCCGCGTTGGGGCCAGCTCCTTTGCCGCCAAAAAGTCGCGTATCTCTCCTGATCTTCTTGAACTTTTGGGACAGAAAAAACTGATTGGCGCCATTTCGAATTAGAAATTTATCATACTAATCAACTACCGGGAAAGCCGTTCCAGTACTTTCCCGGTATGATTCTATCCGCAAGCTTGTTTGCAATTAACCATTTAATTGCACAATCTAACGCATAAATAGCACCTCGATTGCCAGAATTTCATTCGGATATCTTTTTATTTTTGCCCATTGGTGCTTAGCAGATTTTTTTTGCAAAAGATGCTAAGCATTATATAAACAACCAATTATCATGCACTTCTAAAATAAATTTCGTTTATAATAATAAACAAAAATTTTAGAATAAAAAAATTATTCTGTTGGAAATTCGGTTCCGATAAATTAAGTTTGTTCGTTTTTATGAAATTTTTGTTTAATAAATAAAACCAGAATGCTGATGAAAATTGGACCCAAAATAAGACGTTTACGCAAGTTGAGAGGCTTGACGATTGAAGAGCTGGCAGATAATGCGGCTCTTACGAAGGGCTTTATTTCGCAATTGGAGCGTGATTTGACAGTGCCTTCTGTGACGAACCTGAAGCAGGTGCTGGATGTGCTTGGCGTGCAACTGTCCGCATTTTTCAGTGATTTCTCGGAGCGTGAAAAAAACATCTTCACCAAGAAGGATCGAACGCAGGAAACTTCTACGCAGACCTACAAAATAGAAAATCTCATTCCCAAGCTGAAATACCTGGAAATGGAACCGGTGCTGCTGACACTTGGTCCCGCGCTTGAATTCAAGAAACAGTTTGAAGAAGATGAGGGCTTCGGTTTCGTGGTCAAAGGCAACCTGGAAATAAAGATCGATGATGAAAAGCGTTTGGTGAGCAAAGGCGATTGTTTTTATATATTTTTTGACAGCATTCTAAGCTTAAAAAATTTAACCAAGAAACCGGCAGAAATACTGTTTGTTTACTACTAACCAAAGGAGGGACATGTGAATTGAAAGCATTAGGAAGACATATCTTAGCAGAATTTTTTGAATGTGACCGCGAAATATTGAATGATGTTGAAAGAGTTGAAAATTACATGAAGCGGTCCGCCTTAGAATGCGGCGCTACCATCGTAAATTCTGTTTTTCATACATTTAATCCGCATGGCGTGAGCGGCGTAGTCGTCATTGCGGAATCTCATTTAGCCATTCATACCTGGCCGGAATACGGATATGCGGCGATTGATGTATTTACATGCGGCGATACGGTGGATCCGTGGATTGCCACCGAGGCCCTGAAGGAATATTTTAAAGCCGACTCCATCAAAACCGTGGAAATGAACCGCGGCGAACTGGAGTTGGAAAATGACCAGGTTTTGCATCACAAACCGGTGATGTTGGAAGGCGTAGAGTGAAATATGCTGCAGAGCAGGATTCCTGCAACCGGGAGTCCTTTCTGCAGCCAATGATTGAAATCGTTCCCAGAAACCAGTTTGCTTACAGATTACTTTCCTACCATTTTAAAGTTTAATCGTAATTATTTTAACGAGAGTTCAGCATAACAA
>CAZUZS010000047.1:0-39245 GCA_964624795.1 uncultured Calditrichaceae bacterium | reverse complement strand
CTAAATTTTAGTCTGCTTTGGATAAAGTTAGGAAATAATTCTCAAAAATCAAATACTATACTTTGCGAAAATTACTTATATTTTTTGCGACTACTCCAGGGAGAATGTCAGGATTGAATTCATCGCTTATACAGATTTAGTGTGACACAATATTAAAGAATCTTTACTGCTGGCTTGATTTTTTTAAAAATTCCTTGAAGAAGAAAATCTTCCCCAATAAATTATCTTGAAATTGCGAATATAAAATGCAGGGAAACAGGCAAAAGTAAGCGGGCGTACATTGGCTTCGGGTTGGCGGCTAACAGGTGCTGCTGATCTTGACAGAAATGAGATAATTTAGTTTCCGTATCTGTGCCTGCAATAAACGGCTACACCAAGAATTCAATGCGAATATTTAGGTAATCATTTCAAATAGGAGAATAACTATGACATTTCGGCTTCAAACAAATTTACATCGAATTCTTCTTTGCAGCGCCGTACTTTTATTTCTGCCGCTCATCCGGCTTCATGCAGAAGATGTAAAAATCGTAAAGGTTCTGGATAGCAACCTTTTTGAATTGAAAGACGGCAGGGAAATCAGGCTGGCTCATGTGGAAGCGCCGTCCCTTTCCGACAGCAATAAAAAGCTGGCTTTTTTCGCCCTGCAAATTAAAATGTATGCGAAAGGACAATTCCTGGGACAAATGTTGACGGCAGAATTTTTCCAGCCCGCTGAAAATAATTCGGGACCTATCCCGGTTCGGCTCGTTCAGAAATTTTTGCTAAAAACGGTATGCTACAACCTGCATTATCTGGAGAGCGGATATGGCAAATATATAGCAGAACCGGACACCCTTCACGCTGCCGCTTATCGCGAAGCGGAAATGGAGGCAAAATCGAAAAGCCGCGGCATCTGGAACGAAGAATATTATCTTCCTGATGCTCCCGACGCGTACTTGTTGGACCTGACTTACGGCGCAGGTCATTACAGCGACTGGAACGGATTTTACCAGGAAATCAGAATAAACGCCAGAAAATGGGGTAGTGGAAACGGATTTGGTATCCGCATGGGCGTTTTTATCACGGAGCAGGAGAACAGAACAGGTGAATACAAAAAGGACCTGGACGGACTGTGGCTGAATCCGTATTTTGTAAAGGATGGAAAATATTTCGGGGTGGAACCTGGTATCCTTTTTATCCGCGTGCCGGATGCTGAAATCAAGAAATTAATTTGGGACTTTTTTTTGATACCAAACCTGGAAGTGAAAGCAGGCTTGATAAAACGTTTTTATTTATCGTTTGATTTCGTGACGGACCTTCCATACTCCCCGGCAACCTTTGGCCTGAATTACATAAAGGAGAAGCCTTACATGAAACTGTGGCTTGGCTATACGCCGGATATTGATGAGCAACGGATGGTGTCATTAAAAGCGGAGGGGATAATTCTGAGAAACTTGTTGGTAAATTTAGAGGGGATCCATTTTGATCGTTTCTCGATCCATGAAAAAACCTACGGTTGGCGGGTTGGATTGGGGTATGTATTCCGATGAGATCGCGCGGGCCGATTTATTCAGGCATTCCATAAAGCAATTTAAGTGATCAAGGATATTCATCGCGCATTAGCGTTGGGATTGAACCTGCCGGAAAATTATAGTGCGTTACGCCCAACCTGCTTTTTCCTTCCGTGACCCTGAGTCGGGACAAGTAAGCTTGTCGAATGAAAACGCGACTATATTAAAGATGCTGGCTTACCAATTCAACCATATTTGCAGGCTCGGCAGAGAGAGACCTGTACCGCACGACGGACTACGGAGAGAATTGGTTGTCCGTTAGTGAAGGATTACCACCTTATGGCTCAACAAGCGCAGTTGAGGTGCTCGACTTCATCGGTCAGAATGTGGTAGCGGGTACTTATGCAACAGGTGTTTTCAAAAGGCCGATAAACGAAATTCTAACTTCCATTAATTCTCAAATCCCGTTAACCGCTCCCTCCTCATTTGAGTTGGAACAGAATTTCCCCAACCCCTTAAATCTCACAACTACTATAAAATTCACGCTTCCGGAACGAGAGATGGTCTCTTTAGTTGTATATAACTCTTTGGGGCAGGAAGTTGTCACCTTAGTTGATGGCGTAAGGGCCGCCGGTAGCTATAATGTTGTCTTTAATGGAGATAATCTTAGCAGCGGTGTATATTTTTACAGACTTGCTGCCGGAAAGAACTCGGTTATTAAGAAGATGTTGCTCATAAGAAAGCGGCATATGGAATAACTTTTTATGCCTATATTGGCAGAATCGTAGAAACCTCCCACAAAGCGAGGTTTCTTTTTGGGGCCTGAATAATGTTAAGCCAGATTAAAGAAGGATTTTCACAGTATATCAAATCTATCTCAATATAATTATACAGGTAACTTATGTTAAATTGATTATTTCCGAAAATTTTAATTTGTCCGGCCTGGCCTGTTATGCGTACTTTTGCTTGTGGGCGTAAAAGAGAATTTAAAAAGGGCACATAAGATTTTATGTTGAATGCAAAACAAAATATCTGGATAACCATTGGGATATCCCTTTTTCTTGTTTTTTTGCTGTACCTTGCAAGTCTCTATAACTATTTGCTATTCCACGCACTGGCGGAAATATTCAGTGTGGTAGTAGCGCTTACCATTTTTATTTTCGCCTGGAATACCCGTCTGCTGCTGGACAACGATTACCTGCTTTTCCTTGGAATTGCCTATTTTTTTGTAGGAGGCCTCGATCTTCTTCACACCCTATCGTACACAGGTATGGCCGTAATCCACGACCACAGTGCAAATGTTCCCACCCAGCTCTGGATTGCATCCCGGGGAATGGAGGCCACCTCACTGCTACTGGCACCGTTTTTCCTTCAACGCAAGTCAGGTTTATGGGGCAAATTCCTGACTTATTTGGCAGTCACTGTGCTGCTGGCGCTCTCAATCTTTTACTGGAAGGTATTCCCGGATTGTTATCTCGAACCAACCGGACTCACGCCTTTTAAGAGAATAAGTGAATATATAATTTCGATTATCCTGGTTGCAGCGGCGGTTGTAACATACCAGAACCGGGATAAGATGGATGTGGTGGTGTTCAGACTCGTGATTGCTTCTATCATGATCGCTATTGCCAGGGAATTCTTCTTCACTTTGTACAGCAGCGTTTTTGGCTTCTCCAACCTTGTGGGACATATTCTGAAAATTGTCTCATATTTCCTGATCTATAAAGCAATTGTTGATACTGGCTTTAAAAAACCGTACAGTCTGCTTTTCAGGAATCTGAAACAAAGTCAGGAGGTCCTCACCCGGCAGAAGGAAGAGCTGGAAGATGCGATGTCTCGTGTCAAAGTTCTGGGCGGTTTGCTCCCAATCTGTGCTAATTGCAAAAAAATCCGGGATGACCGGGGTTACTGGAGCCAGTTGGAGTCTTATATCCAGAAGCACTCTGATGCCAATTTCAGCCACGGACTGTGCCCGGAATGTGCCAAAAATCTATATCCCGGACTTTATGATCAGGGACAGGCTAAGAACGATCCGCCAGAGCCGAAAGATACCAAATAATACCTCCTTATATTTTGCCAAATCAACCATAACTGCTTCTGAAAATCGGGTGGTTTTCCTTTTGTGATACTTTTGTGATGATTTCCGCATTTGATTTTCCGATATTGGAAGAGTAGAATTTCATAATCTTGTCCCCGAAACCGGGATAGCAGCTATTTCAATGGGATTTGATTTATAAATATATAAGATCTTACCCGCGGCGAGACTGATGCAGGCATAAAATTCAAATGCTATTAGTCCTCACAACGATGACGGAGGAAAACGGTGCGAATCAAATAGTCAATATCAAAGTGGTCTGTGGTAATGGCACTCTTGAAGGAAAGTCTGTTTGCGTCAGGCCGAGGTTGATTGATGTCACCTGTTCTCTTAAAGAGCCAAGCGAAGTATTGTTTCATCTTGAATGGTATGCTTCAATTAAACTGGAATTCTTGAAAAAATTATGGGTTGTTTAGACAAGATGTAACTCCATCGAAGCTCCCGACAATCTCGTTATACGGGAAAATTGAAAACCGCGATACTTCGCGGATCCAATAAATAAAGCAGAGGAGTTAAGAAATGAAACAAAACAGATCTTATTCTGCTCTTTGCTTACTGATGTTGATTTTCCTGTGTTGCCTGCCTGTTTTTGCCCGGCAAATTCAAAACAATCGGAATTCTGTTAACAAGATCGGAAATACAAACCTGACCAGAATCGGCAACTGGCCTTTCGGGGCCGCAAACGCGGTCGCAGTGGATACAGCACGAAATATTGTTTACCTGGGTTCGGGAGGCGCGGTTCTGATTCTGGATGTGAGCAACTTTTCACACCCACGGCTGCTATCCGATATTATTAATACCACCGGTCTTGTGCTCGATCTCAGCTATAATCCCCAGAAAGAACATCTTTATGTCGCGGCCCGCTACGAAGATTTCCAGATATGGGATGTCCACAATCCGACTGCCCCGTATCAAATAATCCGGTATGAGCTCCCTGATCCGTATGCTGACCCCAGGCCGCCGGTAGACAACGTGGGATTTTGGGGCAATTATGCGATCCTCGAATGCGATTTCGATTTTGTAAATTCTATTGACATAACAGATCCCAAGACTCCCATGTGGGTCGGGGCAGAATCGTATATGGGGAATCCCTCACGTGACATTCATGTGGATGTGGAAGGACATGTTCATTCCGCAGGCGCACAAAATTATGTGAAAATTTATATTGGGCCCAATGGTTCCCTCAGTGGCGGCTATTCGTACCATCTTACCGATGGGCCCTCTATTGTTTTTGGGGTTCCCGATGCTGCTTTCCTGGGATATCGAGACTATATGCTGATCATCGATACCCAGTCTTATGCTTTCCCGGTATGGAGTGCCACAACTGTGGGCGATGCTTACGACATTTTTGTGCAGAATGACCACGCTTATCTGACAGTTGACGATCGGCTGCAGATCTACAATGTCGAAGATTACTCGAGCCCGTTCCCGGAAGGATCCTGCGTAGTTCCCGACTTTCCGCGAAAACTGCAGGTCGCGGGGATAAATGCCTATCTTGCGGGTCGTTTTGCGGGGCTGCGAATTATTGATGTAGAGAAACCGTTAACTCCTTTCGAACTCGGATTCTACGAGACATTCAGTGCCACCACCGATATGGACCGCTCCGGAGATTATGGCTATATTGCCGAACTGGATGATGGGATGTTGGTACTGGATTTGTCCAATCTTTCCCACCCAAGATTGGTGGGCCAATACGATACGCCCGGCAGTGCCGGAGCACTGGAAGTGGGCGGAAATTACGCGTATATCGCCGATGGTGGAGGAGGATTGCGGATCGCTGATATCTCCGATCCGCTTCATCCATATGAAGTAGGCGCTTTTGACTCCCTCAACTGGGCCCGGGAGATTTGTATTTCGGGCAGCTACGCTTACGTTGTTGACGATATCATTAATCAGCCGGACTGGATCAGGGTTTTTGATATCTCCGATCCGTTCAATCCTGTAGCAGTCGGCGGGCTTCTTATGCAGAGCGATGTGTATTCCCTGGATGCTTCCGGCAATTATCTGTACGCTGCGGCAACGGAACAGGGGATGCGCGTCCTGGACATTTCCGATCCTGCGAATCTGGCGGAAGTCGGCTATTTTCTTGCACCGAAGGTATTCGACGTCAAAGTGCAGGGTAACTATGCTTATCTCGCTGCCGCTGATTGGGAAGGAGGTTTTGTGACCCTGGATATCAGCGATCCCCACTATCCTGTATTCGTGAGCGCCTACAACCCGGGCGGCTGGCTTCATCCCTTCGATGTTGATGTGGAGGGCGAGTATGCTTATGTGGGCGACCCTGTGGGAAACAGGTTCTTGATGCTTTACATCGGTGATCCAGCCAATCCGAGCCTTCTTGGCTCGTTTACAATGTCCGGAAGTGTTGCAAATTTGTATGCCCAGGACAGCCTGGTTTATGTATCGGATGGTCAGGCCGGCCTGCAAATATTTGAGAATGCGCTTTTTTCCACATCAGGTGCCGGAATTACATGGCAGCAGCAATCAACCGGCACCAGCGAAGATTTATGGTCGGTTTGCTTTGCAGGCACCGCTACCGGCTGGGCTGCGGGCAACAATGGGATGATTGTGAAAACCGTTGATGGGGGACAGACCTGGCTTCAAAAATTGAGCGGAACGCAAAACGAGCTGTTCACTGTATTTTTTGTTGATGAAAATGTAGGTTGGGTAGGCGGTAGAGAAGGTACAATCCTCAAATCGACTGACGGCGGAGAAAACTGGGCGCCCCAGGCTACCGGCACCACGGATGTCTTCCGTTCTATTTGTTTCGTCGATGAAGATAACGGATGGGCAGTTGGGCAAAACGGTAGAATTCTCCACACCAGCGATGGGGGGCAAAATTGGAGCTCCCAATATAGTGGAGTCAGTGATTACCTTTTGAAGGTTCACTTTGTGGATGCCGATCATGGCTGGATCGCTGCTTCCGATGAATATGGGAGAATCCTGCGAACGGCCAACGGCGGAAGTAGCTGGCAGCAAATTTATGTTCCATGCCAGGAATACGTTTATTGTGTCTATTTCGTCGGTCAGAATACCGGCTGGGCGGTCACAACAGGAGTGCAGATATTCAAGACTACAGACGGTGGGGACACTTGGGTAAAACAGTACGACAACCCGCAGGGACCGTATGATGTCTTGATATCCGTTTATTTCCTGGATGGGAATACCGGCTGGGCGGTAGGATCCGGGGGCAATATTGTTAGCACCACGGACGGCGGCATAACATGGGAAGCCCAAACCAGCGGCGTTCCGAATTACCTTACATCTGTCTATTTCTCTGACCGGAATAATGGTTGGGTGGCAGGAAAGGAAGGTTTAGTTCTTAAAGCTGCTTCCGGTGCCACCACAATCGGAAATAACAACGGACTGGATACCATTATCCCAGATGAGTTTATCCTGTTCGATAATTATCCCAATCCTTTTAACAGCACGACAATAATCCGCTATCAGCTCCCTGCCAGATCGGAAGTCACCCTCAGAATTTACAATGTGCTGGGAAAGGAAGTGAAAACTCTGCTAAATGACGCATTGCCGCCGGGGGTCGGTTCGGTCGTGTGGGATGGTACAGACAATAGCGGCAGCGGGGTAAGCTCCGGGATTTATTTTTACCGACTGGAGAGCAGACATTTCACTGAGAACAAAAAGATGATTCTGATTAAATAGTCAAGGGCGATATGTAATGAAAAGATTACCGATTATCCTTTGGATTTTATTGATTGCATCGAGTGCTTTTCCACAATGGACCTGTAACAACGGGCCTGAGGGAGTTTCCATAGGCTCACTTGCTGCGATTGATGGGACAATCTATGCTGGTACCGGAGTGGAAGGTTTATACGCCTCTACTGATGACGGGTTAAACTGGACCCCCTTGAATACCGGAATTGAAAACCAGGATGTGACGGCAGTTGCCAGAGACCAAGGCTGGTTACGTTTGGCGGAGGCTGCGACCGGGTATTGTGGGCATACGGACGTCATCATAGATGAAAAAGTGACCACACTGATAAACGAATTTAAAGAATCTGGCAATCATAAAGTAAAATTTAATGCCACAACACTGAGTAGCGGGGTTTATTTTTATAAACTTAATGCAGGTGAATTTACCTCAATCAAAAAAATGATTATATTGAAGTAAATGACGGATGAATTTTTTTAATTATCGAGGAGACAAAATGGTTCAGAAAATTATGATCCCGCTTCTGCTTATTGTATCACTTAGTTTTGCACAGTATGATATTAAACCCTGGGTAAAAAGCGAAAGGCAGAGATATTCGAAGTTAATTCAACTTCAAAAAGTTCAGTATCCGGGAGATTCACAAATTGATATAACTTATTATGGATTGGATTTAACAATTACTACCAGCCCGGATTATTTAACCGGAACCGTTACGATTGGGGTAAAAGCGGACACAACTGAAATCAATACTTGTTTTTTAGATTTGAGAGATTTTCTCACTGTTGATTCAATACTGATTAACGGAGCTTTAACGACCTTTACCCATTCAAACAATGTTATAAACATTACTCTTGACCATACTTATCTTCAAGGTGAACCATTCACATTAAAGGTCTATTATCGGGGTGTGCCCGGCGGAACCAATTTCGGTGGTTTCTATTATGGCACGCACAACGGAACACCAATAATTAGTACCCTCAGCGAATCATACAGCGGGCCGTATTGGTGGCCGCAAAAAGACACGCCCGCGGATAAAGCGGATTCTTCCGATGTCCGGATTACCGTTGCGGATAATTTGGTCCCTGTTTCCAACGGAACTCTCGAGAGCATTACATCCAATGGAAATTCAACACATACTTATCATTGGAAAAACCACCACCCCATCGCTAGTTACCTTATCTCACTTGCAATCACCAATTACACGCAATATGATACATATTATCACTACAGCCCGACTGATTCAATGGTAATAACCAATTTTATATACCCGGAGGATTTCAACTATGTAAAACCGTATGTTGATGAAACGGATGAAATGATTGAAGTTTATGCAGATAGATACGGTGAATACCCATTTATAGATGAAAAGTATGGACACGCTGAATTTCAATGGGGGGGGGCAATGGAACATCAAACTTGCACCTCGATGGGCTATTGGGGATCAGGTGTAATATCTCACGAACTTGCCCATCAATGGTACGGTGATATGATTACCTGCAAAGACTGGCACCACATCTGGGTGAATGAGGGTTTCGCTACGTATTCAGAAGCGGTTTATATTGAAGCAAAATCCGGAAAAGCCGCTTACGATGCGGAGATGAGTTCAAATATGAACGCGGCAAAAATGGCTCAGGGAACCCTCTGGGTTCAGAACATAAATGATGAATGGGAGATATTTGACTATTACCGTTCTTATGCAAAAGGCGCTTGTGTTCTCCATATGCTCAGAGGAATTGCAGGCGATTCAATATTTTTCGATATAATGAGGGCCTATTCTGATGATCCCGATCTAAAGTACGGCGTTGCTACAACAGAAGATTTTCAGGAAGTTGCTGAATCCGTTTCCGGAATGGATCTTGAATATTTCTTCCACGAATGGATTTACGGCGAGAACGAACCAACGTATACAGTAGGCTGGAACTGGAGCTATGTTAGTGGAAATATTTATAATGTACATATAAATATATCCCAGGCGGCAAATTCTAATCCGACATTCTTTACAATGCCTGTGCAAATTAAATTGAATACTTCCCTGGGAGATACAATGGTAACCCTGTTTAACGATGCACAAGCTCAAGACTTTCAGCTCCAGGTAAGCGGGGAGCCGCAATCGATTGTATTTGATCCCGGCAACTGGATACTGAAAAATAATACCACCATTACAGTAGGGGTAGATCCGAATACACCAATACCGGCGCAGTTTAGTCTAGAGCAAAATTATCCAAATCCGTTTAACGGCGCGACAACAATTCACTATCAACTCCCTGCCAGTTCGAAAGGTACTCTCAAAATTTACAACGTGTTAGGGAGGGAAATCAGAACCTTGCTGGACGGAACACTGCCAGCCGGCACCGGGTCCGTTGTGTGGGATGGGAAAGATGACCACGGGAACGGAGTGAGTTCAGGTGTTTATTTCTACCGTTTCCAAAGCGCACAATTTACCAGAACCGAAAAAATGATGCTGCTGCAATAATGGTCATTTTTGGTTGTGAAAAATAAGATTTTTTTCCGGGCTAGGGAAGCACCAAACTGTGTGGGGATGTTCAATATTGGAAAAGTATTAAAACTTTAGAATAATCACCACGAAGGAGCAAGAAATGAACCTGAAAAATCTGCCATCCACATTTCTCAGAACATTTTTATTCCTTCCGATTTTTTTGGTCTTAAGTCTCGCAGGAGTGACATTTGGCGAGGTAACCTGGCAGCAGCAGGTGAGCGGGATAACCAATGAATTGAGATCTGTTTTTTTCCTGGATGAAAATATTGGTTGGATTGCTGGCAATACCGGCATAATCCTCCATACAACGGATGGTGGCGAACACTGGAACCGCCAAACCAGCAACACCAGTCGCGATTTGCGGTGCATTTTTTTCATGGATCCGGATACCGGCTGGGTAACCGGTGCCTTGGGGACTATTCTGAAAACCACTGATGGTGGAAATAGTTGGATTCCCCGGAATAGCGGTACGGTTTTCCAATTGCTTTCGGCCTGCTTTACCGATGCATCTACCGGATGTGCAGTTGGCACCGGCGGCCTTATTTTGAGAACAACCGATGGGGGAACCACCTGGCTGCCGCGAACCGGAGCTTATCCGGAAGACATCACCGGGGTGGATTTCGTCGATTCACTTTATGGCTGGGCGGCCGCAAGCGAGTCAGGTGCGACCGCCAGCACTATCCTAAAAACCATGGACGGGGGCGAAACCTGGCAGGTGGTGAACGTCCCAACGTTTTGGCCGTTGTTTTCCATTGATTTTGTTGACCGGAATACCGGTTGGGTGGTCGGGTATCTGGAGACTATTTTCAGAAGTGTCGATGGAGGCAATACCTGGATCGAAGAAACCGGCATTTCCACAACACCGGAATCCTTTTATTCGGTCAGTTTTGCGGATGACCGGCACGGTTGGGCTGTTGGCTACGGTGGAGTAATTGCCGCCACCGTTAGCGGTGGCGATCTCTGGACAGCGCAAGCCAGTGGAACTACAGACATCTTGTGGGATGTATATTTCGTAAACTCAACTATCGGCTGGGCAGTGGGAGAGCACGGGATAATCCTCAAGGCCGCCCCTGCCGTCAACCTGGATGATATCCATTCGAACTACCCTGAAAAAGTCACATTGTTTGCCAATTATCCCAATCCGTTTAACCCGGCTACCCATATCGGATTTCAGATTTCTGATCCAGGGTTTGTTTCGCTAAGGATTTATGATGTTTCAGGGAAGGAAGTCGCGATGTTGGTTTCGGAAAAATTAAGCGCCGGGAATTACGATTACAATTGGGATGCCGGCGGCCTGGCGAGCGGGATTTATTATTATCGATTTCATGTGACCCCGGCATTTGGAATAAGCGGCAGTTTTACACAGACCCGTAAAATGATGCTGCTGCGGTGAAGAATGCTTATGCCTTTGAGCTGACTTGGTTTCAGAGTTAATATCTCTTTTGCAGATCGGTTTGTCTTATTCGATTATTCGGCCGTTCTGACCACAGGAAGATGTGCGGCCCACGGTATTTTCGGATGGGACGAAAAATCCCTGTTATTTCGTTACTGGAGGTTCGAAGATTCGGGAGCTTTCGAGACCACCTCCTGTAATTTCGTCAATGAGGAAATCTTGTTTATGAACTGGCACGACACCCTGTTAACTCCAACCTACAGAGAAGATAGTCCCGGCAAAGTAACCTTGCGGATGGAAAATCCGGATTCCAGCGGAAATTATGAACTGATCCTGGAAGTTGTCCTTGCCAAAAGATAGCTTGGAATCGAGAGTTGTCCGCTTCTTAAATTGAAATTGCTAATGCATTTTTCACAGACTTTTATTTATACCGCCGGGAAGCGTCTCGGATTTCTAAGTCACTTCATTTCCACGGAATATTTGATTGGAATTGTTGTGTCGCCGGTTTCTTTCTCCGATAAACTTTCAAAGAGAAACCGGATCATGAATTCGGGCGTTGCATCTTTTAGTTTCCTCACTGCATTTTTTATTCTTTCATGCAAATAAAATCCAGGCATTGACAAAATCCCATTATCGACTTAACTTTTTATCAATAGTTCGGAAGTATCAGTGCGTGAATTTTCAGATGTAAGTTTCGGATTTGTTCGAATATTTCAGATGAACACAGTTGATGTGCTAAATTTCCCGTTTGAATAGTATTTCTTGCGAGATTCCCTGTTTCTGAAACCTGTTAAAGATGGAGGTGAATATGTATCAGAATTCCGGTCAAGGTCCACAAAATACTCAGCAACTTTTGCCAGATGTGGCATCATGCTTCGGCCACGCCTGGCGTCATCTATGGAAAAATTTTCTGGAGCTGCTCCTGGTGGTCATTATCTCGTTTCTAATTTCCATACCGACCTGGGGATTGTCCTTTGCGGAGAAGGTAGGGGGACATGGTGCCTTTTATCTTGTCTTGTTTTCTATTACATATATTGTCCTTGTGCAGTGGCCGGTTGAGTACGGCGTGGCCTATGCATTTCTCAAGGCTGCCAGGGGCGAGCGGATGGTAGTAAACGACATGTTCGAGGTTTTTGGCAATTACCTGAATGCGGTTTTCGCCCATCTGCTGGTAACTTTCATTGTGGGTATCGGACTCGTATTTTTTATTGTTCCGGGAATTATTTTTGCCTGCAAGCTGATTTTTGTGCAGTACCTTGTGGTCGACAAAAAAATGGAATCCCTTGAAGCAATCCGGGAAAGCTGGCGAATGACCACCGGGCATGCGTTTACCGTATTTTTAATCGGATTCCTGGCCATATTTATCGTATTTCTGGGTCTTATTCTACTGGTCGTGGGTATCGTTCCGGCGATCATCTGGGTTGAACTGGCTTTTGCATCGCTGTATTACGCGGTGAGCGCCAGGCAGCAACCGGATGGAATGGCAATAGGCGGTTGAATTCAGCGGCAATGATTGGCAAACAGACGGAAGGAGGCAGGGGTGAGCGAGAAGGATAAGACGGTCGGTTTCTGGTCGGTGGTGGCAATCGGAATTGGCGGCATGGTTGGTGGCGGCATCTTCGCTGTTTTGGGTCTGGCCGTGCAACTGGCACATGGCGGAACTCCGGTTGCCTTTCTGGTGGCGGGACTGGTAGCGCTTGTTACCGCATACTCCTACGCCCGGTTGTCGGTGGCATTTCCCAGCCAGGGCGGCACCGTGGAATTTATCAACCAGGGTTATGGCACCGGTATTTTCACCGGGGGAATGAACATATTACTGTGGATGAGTTATGTCATCATGCTGTCGCTGTATGCCTACGCTTTCGGAAGTTATGGCGCGAATTTCTTTCCTGACGCGTGGCACGATGCGGCCAAACACCTGCTTATTAGCGGGGTGATAGTCCTCTTGACCCTGTTGAATCTGGCGGGTTCGAGCCTGGTGGGAAAGGCAGAGGAATGGGTGGTTGGTTTTAAGATTCTTATCCTGTTGGTATTTATCGCTGCCGGTTTGTGGACCGTGGAGGCCGCTAAAATTGCTCCTGCGCAATGGACACACACCGTCCCTCTTATCGCAGGGGGAATGATTATCTTCCTGGCCTACGAAGGATTTGAGCTTATTGCCAATACCGCTGCCGATGTCCGCGACGCAGCAACTGTTTTACCGCGTGCCTTCTATACCTCTGTTATTTTTGTGATTCTGCTGTATATCCTGGTTTCGGGCGTAACGGTGGGCAATCTTTCGGTCGCAAAAATTGTAGCGGCCAAAGATTATGCCCTGGCAGAAAGCGCCAAACCCTTTCTGGGAGCCGCAGGGTTTACGCTGATAACAGTTGCCGCCCTGCTTTCTACAGGCTCCGCCATCAATGCCACCCTGTATGGTACTGCGCGGGTCAGCTTCATTATCGCCAAAGATGGCGAGTTGCCTGCCCAGTTGGAGCGCAAAATATGGAAACAACCGGTAGAAGGCCTTTTCATCACCAGCGCGCTTACACTGCTGGCAGCCAATTTTCTTGACCTTTCGGGCATCTCGCTAATGGGCAGCGCGGGATTCCTGCTGATTTTTGCAGCGGTCAACGGCGCCAATTTTCTCCTCCGAAAAAAAACAGGCGGCATTCCCTGGCTGGCGCTGCTGGGTGTTGCAGCCTGCCTGGGCGCATTTGGCGCGCTTCTGTGGCAGCAATTGAGTACCGCCCCTTCTAAATTGTGGTTCTTGGCAGGCATGCTGGCCATTTCCTTTTTGGGCGAATTCCTCTACCGGCAGAAAACCGGCCGTTCCATTCATCCGCAGATTAAAAATTGAAGGCAAATGGATCAGTTCGATAGAAAGCCAAAATTCTAAACCGTTTCAACATTTAGGTGGGGCTAAGAAAATAGATCAAAATACATCAGAAGGTTGTAACCAAAAAGGTTCACGGTTCCCTGTTCCCGGTTGAAGTGAAGGCAAAGACCACATAACCTTACGTCCTTATGTCCTTAGACCTTTAGACCCCTTACGTTCCTGCGTCACTACGTCTCTTAGTCTCTCTCCCATGCGTCTTGCTCCATGCCATCAGAAAGAGTATTTCAGCCTTATATACACCGATTTCCCGTAATCCCCAAACTCCGTATACTGCCTTCCGGACGCCAGCAGCCCTATCAGCAGCAGATCCAGATTGGTATTCAAAGAACGTGTCAGCATGGGCACGATAATCGAGGAACGGTCGTTGGGATTGAATATACCGAACAGGGTTGCCCGCGTCAGCGGATTGAGGTCATAGGCAAACTCCTGGTAGACTGACCAGCGGGCAGGGGAGAGCATCCCGGCGGCCAGCGCTTCCTGCTGGAATATACCCGCATTCTTTACCTTGCCGTTGCTGTTAAACAGACTTTCGGTGTGTATGTAAAAAGAGTTGGCAAAGGTGTAGTCGCCAGAGAGTACAAAACTGACTACCGGTTTGTCATATCTCAGGATGGAGCTGCCAAAGAAACGGGGAATAGGGTAGGGCATGATCTCCGATTTGGACGGTGCCTGACTGACCAGGAACTCTCCCCGGAATCCGCCCTTCAGGATCGAACCTGCCCAGGCGCCGCCTGCCACCCAGCGGTTGTTCCGGATGCCGGCAAGGCCGTAAAAGTCGTATTCAAATGCATTGAGGGAAAAGAGGCCGGCGATGATGGCCTTCTTCATGGTCTTGCCCGGTTTGGCGGCCATCTCAACTTTTGATACTGCACCGGTGTAATACTGCAGACGCAGGGCGTCCGCTCCCGGCTTCTCTTCATAATCAAAGTCCAGCACCGATTTGGGATTATACAGATCGATGACATTCCACACCAGGGCAGTCCCCCAGGCAATTCGCTGCCGCCCCAGGGTCACTTCCAGGCTTTGCAGTGAATAATCCAGCCACAGGCGGTCAATCTGAGCGTATCCGACTGTCTTCCTTTTGTCCCACAGCACCACGTCCAGATTGGTGAAATCGTAGTTTGTTTTTATCTGCTCCAGAAAATTGGGTAACTTCTCAACCGATCCGCCATAGAATGCCCGCATCCGTATATCCAGTTCCCCCCGCCATGCATTACCCGGATACCAGGTACTATTGATACGCGCGTGCAAAAGCTGGTCATACAGGTTCCCTTTTATGGAGGGGTAGTCGGCGGCACTGGAAAGATATTTGACGTAGCCATTTATGGAATAAAAGGAAAGCTGCGCCCACCCAATAACCGGCAGAAGAAATATCATCATTATTATTCTTTTCATCATTCAAACCATCGCTTCATGCAATAATTGATCAAGTTTACTGGATATTTACCTGAAAGAATCAGCCAGGATCACAATATTAACATGATATATCAAATGTAGTTGATTCATTTCTCTATCGGCCCACAGAGCCGCAGGCAATTTACTTGCCTCTTATCAATTCAGCCTTCAACAAGTTCCAAAATATGATATTGATCCACATCATCTGCCTTACCTGATCCAGTTCATCTTGTTATCCTGTCTAAAAGAATATTATTCCCTGAATAAAAAGAACCTGCGTTTATGCTGCAGCCTCATCCGCTTTAATCATACCGTCTTCCAGCGTCACGATCCGCCGGGCCCGCTGGATAACCCGGGCGTCATGGGTGGAGAACACAAAGGTCATATCATACTTTTTGTTGAGCTGGGCCATCAGGTCCAGCAGGGAGGCGGTGGATTCCGAATCCAGATTGGCGGTGGGTTCATCCGCCAGCACAAATGCCGGATGGGATGCCAGCGCCCGGGCCACTGCCACCCGCTGCTGCTGTCCGCCGGAGAGCTGGCTGGGACGGTTATTCATTCGCTCGCCCAGCCCAACTGCTTGCAGTAATTCCTCCGCCCGTTTTTCCCGCTCGGCTTTCTTTACCCCCTGCAGCAGCATGATAAATTCAACATTTTCCTTTGCGGTGAATACCGGGATCAGGTTGTAGGCCTGAAATACAAATCCAATATGGTGCAGGCGGTATTCCACCATATCACTGGCTGTCAGATTGGCCACATTGGTGCCATCGATGCTAATCGATCCGGATGTCGGCTGATCCAGTCCGCCAATCAGGTTGAGCAGGGTGGTCTTGCCTGAACCGGACGGCCCCACGATTGCAGTGAATTCTCCTTTTTCAATGCTCAGGTCAACATGTTTGACTGCTTCCACCGGCACGGTTCTTGAATTGTAGACCTTGCCCAATCCGTTTGTTTGAATGAGTGCCATTTTTTTATCTCCTGTTATAAACTCTTTGTATCGTTTTCATTGCCATTGTTGTGAACCGGTTCTCCATACCCGGTTGATTTCCTTTGTTTAGTATACCGATAAAGCTGTTGCGCCATAAATCTTTCGACCACCGGTTGTCTAATAGGTCCGGATGGCCTGTGACGGCTGCAGGTGCGTCGCTTTCCAGGCCGGCATGGTGGAGGCAACGCTGGATGCCACAATAATCATCACCACCAGGGCGATATACATCCCCGCCGGCAGGAACGGGTATAAAATAGTGCTGGCTCCAAAACTTTCCAGACTGGAGGCGAATGCCGAAAAGTTGATCCCGGTGTGGGACAGGACGGCAATCGTCGCTCCGCCAACAATCATACCGCTGATCCCCCCGGTGAAGGAGAGCATGATGGTTTCCAGCAGGATCATGAGAAAGACCTTGCTCTTTTTCATTCCCACCGCGATCAGTATACCCAGCTCCCGGATGCGCTCCATCACCGCCATCAGCATGGTGTTGGTGATCCCGAATATCAGGGCCATGAGGATGATGCCCACAAACAGGTAGGACCAGCTCTCCATGGCTGCCGCAGTGACAGCGACTTCCGGCGCCAGCTCTTTCCATGTCTGGATGGAGAGCCCCGGGTATCTCGATTGCAGCGCAGTGAAAACCTCCGGCATCAACTGCGAAGATTGTGCGCGAACGGCAATTTCATGAATGACCGGCGCGGTGTTGAGCAGCCGCAGCAAATCACTCTGCTGCACAAATACATGTGACTGGTCAAACAATGAGGATTCACTTTTAAATATACCTACTACCCGGAATGCCGCATAAACCAGGGTACTGTCCATTGCCTGAAAGCTCAGCACGACTTTGGAACGCAGTTTCAGATTGAGACGGTCGGCCAGCTTCTTTCCGATAACGATGGGATTTTTTCCTTTTCCCCCGAAATAGCTTCCGTCGATCAACAATTTATGAATATCGGTAACCTTTTTTGCCTGGTCCGGAACGATTCCTTCGATAGTAACCCCGAAGGTGGAACTGGGCGATGCTGCCATACCATCCACCAGTGTCCGGCCGGATACCGCTTCCACTCCCGGTATGGAGCGGATCTGATCTAACATTTGCACACCCCCGGGGATATACTGGCTCACTTCCCTGCTGCTGGAATACCCGGTTTTATGAATCTGGATGTGCGCCAGGTTACGATCTATCGCCGTGTTGACCATCGATTCTCCCCATCCCATCATAATGGCACCGGCCAGCAGCCCGCCCCATAAACCAAAAGTGATGGCGATAATAATGATCAGGCTGCGTTTTTTATTTCTCCAGATGTTTTTCCACGCTAATGCGAGTAACATGCCTGAACTCCTTTCTTAACCGTGTATGGCTTTCGCCGGCTGCAGGCGGTTTATGAACAGTACCGGATATATGGCTGTCGCCAATGCGATAATCAGAACGACAATGGATTGGCTGAGGAAGATATGCGGATCGACACTGAAATTCATGATCGGTTCCACCCCGATGGATTCAAATGCTTTGGCCGCATCTCCGGTCATATGAATGGGATTGTAATGCAGGTAATAAATGATGGGTATGCTCCCGATAATTCCCATCAGCACCCCCAGGAAGGAAATGAAAATGGTTTCCACGGTGGTTACCAGGATAATCTTGATTTTCTTCATTCCCACGGAGACCAGAATACCGAATTCCTTTACCCGCTCGGAAGTCATCATCATTACCGTACCGAACACCCCAAAAGCGATAACAATATAGAGAATGATAAGCATGATGATGCCGCTGGCATTGTCCAGCTCGATGCTCTGCACCAGGTCGGGCATCATCTCGTCCCAGGTCATGATTGCATAATTACTGCCCATATCCCGCCGGACGGCGCTCTTCACAGTACCGAGGTGGCGGATATTATCCACCATAATCGCTGCAGACGTAATCCGCCCGTAGGCCGAAAAAACATCCTGTGCATTGGGCAATGTCATATATACCAGGCCGTTATTCATATCAGGAAAGGGCAGCTTGACAATACCGGTCACCGGCAGCCGGGCTGCTGCCATCTGGCCCTGGTAACCTTGTCCGTAAACGACCAGGCTGTCTCCCACGCCCGTCTTTAGTACATCAGCCAGACCCTGGGCAATCAGCACCCCCGGGGAATTGGCTTCCAGATAGCTCCCGCCGACCAGCCGCTTTTTCAGACCGGTCATCTCATTTTCCGAAGAAGGATCAATCCCGATTACCTGGGCTACTTTTGTATTGACTTTGTGGGAGACCAGTGCAAACGCCTCCAGCCTCGGGGTAACCGATGTAACATGGGGCGTCATGCGCAGAGCTTCCATTTCCTTCGGCTTTATAACGATACTTTTGTCCAGGGACCGGTTTTCCCAGTACCCTTTGCCCTGCACCTGCAGGTATCCGGTAAACAACTTTGCGGAAGAATCGATCATATAGGCATAAGAACCGTTCTGTCCGGATCGCATCACCACCGCCAATAGCACGGCGAAAAACACCGACGCGGCGGCGATGATGGTTCGCTTCTTATTTCTCCACAGATTTCGCCAGCTTAATGATATATACATGGAACCTCCTACCTGACGCGCTTCATGTTTTGTTCGGAAAAGAAGGATGGTTTAATGTTGACATTGAATTCCAGTGATTCATAATCCAGTATGGTCTTCTCACCGGGTTTATCCACCGGTATCATCTCCCAGTGAGAGGGAAGGGTGCGTCCGCCCATATCTTTAACCTCGCTGCCGGTCATGTATTTCACCAGGGTGCTGTCCTCGTCGTAGTATTCCGTTTTGAGCTCCAGGTAATTCTTTTTGGATATCCACATGATCACCTTGCCCCATACGACGCCGGCTTCCGGTTTTGGCAGGAGCTGTATTTTGTAGCAATCGTATCCTTCAATCTGTTCTTCTCCCATCAGTTTCTGGGTGTAATCCTCCACGATGGAGGATTCGCGTACCAGGTCGTCATTGGTGAAATTGGACCCCATCCAGGGCTGCATCATCATTGACGGCGGGATCTTTATGACCCGCTGCACAGCGGGTATCCAGTTCCAGATCTCGTTCCTGCGCTTCAAGGTGACGGTGCCTTTATCTTTTGCCGGCTCGGTGATCAAAATCATGGCATAATTGGGTTCCAGCATCCACATCTTCATGGACATTTTTCGCGACCAGTCCGGTTTAACGACCGTCATAGTCGCCGTTGCCCTACTGCTTTTGCCGTGCAGCAGATCGTTTGCTTTCACGACGATCCCTTTCGCCGATTGGCTGATACCATCCGAAGGGGAAATTAAAAAGAAGAATATCCCGGCGAGGAGAAGGAGAGGACCTCCTGTCAGAAAGAGACCGGGCTGTGAGCTGAATTGAGACTTTTTCATAATACCTCCAATCCTTTGACCGGCTGTTCGGTCATTCATATGAGCAAAATTTTTTCTTACTTCTTTATCCCGTTTAAATAGCTGTCAAGCAATACTTCCACTGCTTGCTGCGGTTTGAAGATGTTGGGATCCAGAATGCGTTGTAGCAGGATGCCGTCCATTGCTCCGATAAGAACTGACGCAGTCATAAAGGCGTCCATTTTGCGAAAGATGCCCTTTTCCATACCTTCCTGCAAAATCTCAGAAATCATTCCCCGGTATTCTGAATAAATCTCCTCCAGGTTGATAATTTCTATGATCCTCTCGTTTTTATTTCGAATCCCTTCTGACCAGAAGGACATCATAATCCCGGCGAATTCGCCGCCGTCGCTAAAAAATGATTCTACCGTGACGGTCATCAGCGCCTTCAATTTTTCTTCAGGGGCCTGATTGCTTTGCAGCACCGCTCCGATCTTTTCCTCGGTTCCCTGGAAGATGTGCGTGTAGGCCTCTGCAAAGATATCTTCCTTACTGCGAAAGTATTCATATATGGTGCCTTTTCCGATCCCGGCAGCGTCTGCGATATCCGCCATCTTTGTTTTTACCACGCCATTCTGTGCGAAGACCCGCATGGCGGCTTTCAGTATCTCCTGTTTCTTTGCTTCCTTGTCAACAATCTTTGGTGCCATTCTCCTTCTCCTTTATTATGACCGACTGTTCGGTCGGCAAAAATATACAAAAACCGATTTTGAAATGTCAATGGTTTTTTCATATTATTTTAGAAAGTGATCGGTTCTTCGCCAAGCATATTGCCAGTCTCCTTCGCAAGCGCTGGTATATGATATCTACGAATTGCGATATTGCCGAATCCACTAAGGAAGTAAGAAAACATTTGGGACGTCATATATAATTGTT
Organism: uncultured Calditrichaceae bacterium; assembly: GCA_964624795.1. Lineage (GTDB taxonomy): Bacteria > Calditrichota > Calditrichia > RBG-13-44-9 > RBG-13-44-9 > CAZUZS01. The sequence continues at coordinate 18,574 of CAZUZS010000047.1, read as the reverse complement.
GAACAAAATCTTCGGACTTGAATCCGAACGCGCTTATTTCTAACTTTGATCGCGGATTTATGTCCGGTTCAGTTACCGGGCGATGCAATATTTATTGTTATTTACACAGTGTCGCTCTAAAAGGTGAGAAGGAGAAAAATAAATGGTAGATAAAAAGGAAATCAAACGTCAATACAAACTGACTCCCAAACCGGCAGGAATTTTTCAGATCAAGAATAATGTGAATGGCAAGATTCTTTTGGGGAGCAGCCTTAATCTGGATGGTGTACTCAATCGGCACAAATTCCAGTTGGAATTGGGTTCTCACATGAACAAGGAGCTGCAGACGGACTGGAAAGAGTTCGGGGCGGGCGCTTTTACTTTTGAGATTCTGGAAACGCTGGACCCAAAGGACGATCCGAATTTCAAATACAAAGACGAAATCTCGCTGTTGGAAGAGATCTGGCTGGAAAAATTGCAGCCTTTCGGGGAGATGGGGTATAACCGGGATTCCAAAATCCGGTATGCCTGAGACCTTTCGGTGCTCGTCGGAAATTGGCCCTTTCTTTCAGCGTTCCTGAATTTTGACAGATACCTGATTAGGCGGTTCCAGGCTGTCTAATTGTGCTTTCATGGCAGCAATTGAATTCAGCAGCAACTCCCGCATCTCCTGTGCGAATGGGTTGTAGCGGTGCATATCCTCGAACAATTCAAAAGTGTCACGATTGATCTTTTCTTTCAATTTCATAAGGTTTCGGTAATCCTGCGTGGTATGAGGAGATAGAGGCAAATCCATTTCATTTAGTGCCCGGCCCAGGAAGTGAGTGAGCGCCAGTGTTTGCGCCATGAGGCGGTCATGTTCCTCAGCGCTCATTTCAACCAATTCAATTTCCCATTGTGACCAGAACTTTTTTATTACGTCAAGACGGGAAAGTGAAATCCGTTCCGGCACAATAATCATTTGATGGCCTTGCATGGTTTCCCGCGCAGAGTCCGGTCCAAACAGCGGGTGTGTGCCGAGAATTTCTATCTCTTTGGGGAAAACTTCGGACATTATTCGGAGTGGATAAAGCTTTACAGCGCAGACATCCATGACGATCGTTTCCGGCCCAACAAAAGGAGCGATCTGCCTCACGACTTTTTCCAGCGCCGAAACCGGCACTGCCAGAATGAGCAGCGATCTGTCGCAGACGGATTCCAGCGAGCGGAAGTTTACATTCCGGTGTGAAGGGCTTCCCGCCTGCGACGGGTCCCAAACGGCAATTTCTGACCTTCGCTGCAAATGTTTTTGGAGCAATTGCCCGAAGCGGCCAAAACCGATTAATCCGATATTTTTCATTTTACACGATCCTGTTGTGTCTTTTCGGAATGCGCTAAAATCAGCTTGAGAATCGCTCCGCTGAACCCAGCCGGCAGATCGACTTCGCCGGCGAGTTTTTCCCACCTGTCGAAAATTTCTTCTTCCCGCCGATGATCCTTCACGGCGACGCCGTTTTGCTGTTTGAATTCTCCAATCTTTTCAGCCAACCGCTGCCGCTGCGCGAGCAGAAGAATGAGCTCGGTGTCGATGGTGTCGATTTTCTTACGCAAAACGTTCAGATCTTCATCTCTGGAAATCCGTTCCTGCATTAAAATATGATCCAGCAAGACCAGTCCAACCATGGCCTCCGCCACCGGCACCACCCGCGGGCAGATGCAGGGATCGTGTCTTCCGGCAATGCTCAGGTCTATCGGCTGTCCGGAGCGGTTAACGGTTTTTTGCATTTTGGCGATAGAGGAGGGCGGTTTGACTGTGATTCGCATAACCAGGTCCTCGCCGTTGCTGATGCCGCCTAATACGCCGCCGGCGTGATTAGTGGCGGTGCGAAATTCGCTTTGGTTCTCATCAAAATAATAAGGATCATTGTGCTCGCTGCCTTTCATACGCGCAGCACTAAAACCGCTTCCCATTTCGAACGCTTTCACTGCTCCGATGGACATCAAGGCGGCAGCCAACTCTGCATCCAGCTTGTTGAAAACCGGCTCGCCCAAACCGGCCTGGCAGTTCTTCACCACAATTTCAACCACGCCGCCTAACGAATCACCCTCGTCCCGGGCTTTTTCGATAGCAGCCATCATCTTTACTGCAGCGGCAGGATCTGCGGCACGAACCGGATTTTTCTCAATTTCCGGGAAGTCCACATTCTCGATTTCGATATCAGCGATCTGCCGGGTATAGGCAAAGATCTTGATTCCCCGCTGCTCCAGAAACTGCCTGGCAACCGCACCGGCGGCAACCCTGGCAGCTGTCTCGCGTCCGCTGGCGCGTCCTCCGCCCCGGTAATCGAATATGCCGTATTTCATCAAAAACGTGTAAGCAGCATGTCCGGGCCGCAAAATATCCTTTAGGGTGTTGTAATCCTGCGAATGTTGGTCATGGTTACCAATAAGCATACAAATGGGCGTTCCGGTAGTTTTATTCTCGAATACCCCGCTGATAATCTCCACCCGGTCCGCTTCCTGGCGGGGCGTGGTAATAGTGCTCTGACCAGGCCTGCGCCGGTCCAACTCTTTCTGGATCAGACTTGAATCGACAGGCAACCCCGGTTTCACCCCGTCGATCACCAACCCGATATAAGGCCCGTGACTCTCCCCAAACGTCATTACCCGGAACGCATTTCCAAATAAATTACCGCTCATAAATTCTCCGTTATTTTCGGAATTTGATTATCATTTTCATTTTATATCATTGCGCAGCCGATCAAATTCATCCCAGAATTTTGGGAAGGATTTTGACACGCACTGCGGATTTTCGATGCGAATTCCCGGCACCCGCAATCCGGCCAGGGCAAAACTCATCGCCATTCGATGGTCATTATGGACGGGTATATCACTTCCATTAAGCGGAACCGGCCTGACGAGCAAATCTTCACCTTCGATGCTTACGTCTCCCCCCAACAGGCGGATATTTTGTGCCAGCACCGCCAACCGGTCGGATTCCTTGAATTTCAGATGATGCAGGCGGCGGAGCCGGGAATTTTCTTGCGCGAAAAGCGCCATCACCCCGACACCGGGGGCCAGGTCCGGGGAATTTTTCATGTCCCACTCGATCCCGTTCAGATTTGTGCCCTGAACCGATACCGAATCAGAAGACCAGTTCACCACGCAGCCAGCAGATTCCAGAATATCTAAAATCACCCTGTCCCCCTGCAAGGAATCGGGCTGAAGATTTTCAATAGCAATTTTTCCACCGCCGATGGCAGCTCCTATTATAAAATAGGAAGCACTGGAATAATCGCCTTCCACTGCGGTGGTGGTCATGCGGTATTCCTGTTTGCCGGGGACATGCATTTCCTTATCTGTACTATTAAACTCTATTCCGTTGCGGCGCATCAGGGCAAGAGTCATCTCAACGTAGGCTTCGGAAGCAATTTCACCCTGCGGAATAATGGTAAGCCCGTCTGCGGTAAGCGGCGCAATCAGCAGCAGCGCCGACAGGAATTGGGAAGATTTGGTGGCATTGACTTGCACGGCTCCGCCTTTTATCTTGCCTCCCTGAATACGAAGCGGGAGTTTGCCATTATTGTTCTCGATATGCACGCCAAGCTGTAACAGGGCATCGAGCAGAGGCTTCATGGGACGCTCCCTCATGCGCGGGGAGCCATCGATGATAAATTCCCCCGGTTGGCTGGCTGCCACTGCTGTCATTAATCGGGCGGTGGTTCCGGAATTTGCGACTTCGATGCGAACCGGCTGACCCGGCGTTTCTCTCTTTCCGGAGAAAAGGATGCCATCTTTTTCTTTTGTGAAGACGAAACCAATCTGCTTCAAGGCGGAAAGCGTGAGCAGCGTGTCCTCAGCAAGAAGCGGATTCTGAACCCGGCACTCCTGGCCGGATAGCGCAGCAATGATCAACAGGCGATGCGTGATGCTCTTTGAGGGCGGCGCTTTGAACCTCCCCTCCAGAATGCCAGGTTTGATTTCTCTGTATTCCACTGACGTTTCCTCTTACTCTCTTGTTAAACTGACAAAATAGTGAAGCATGCAGGTTCTGCCTGACATTGCAGCACCGACAGCAATTTACAAATATTCCCGTGAAATATCCTGTTTTATTGGGCCGGCACGGCAACTTCGTCATTTTGCGAAACAGCAGCCTGTGCATCTCCCGCGGCGGCATATTTTTTCCCGCACTCGTGATAATAGCGGATTTTGTGCATGAGCCGCGCAAATTGCTCGGGATTCAGCGTCTGGTTGGCATCGGACCACGATTTCTCCGGATGGGGGTGAACCTCGATGATCAGGCCATCCGCCCCAGCGACCATCGCCGCAACGCTCATGGTTTCCACCAGGTCTTTCCGCCCGGTTCCGTGGCTGGGATCGACTATAATTGGAAGATGCGAAACCTGCTTCACCGCCGGGACAATATTTAGATCGAGCGTGTTGCGTGTGTATTCCACAAAAGAGCGGATGCCTCTTTCGCACAGGATCACATTGCTGTTTCCCTCCGACATGATGTACTCTGCGCTCATGAGAAATTCCGTGAATTGGGCAGACATCCCTCGCTTGAGCAAAACCGGCCGTTGAGAATGCCCCACCGCCTTCAGTAAGGCATAATTTTGCATATTCCTTGCACCGATCTGCAAAATGTCCGCATACTGCTCCACCAGAGGCAGATCGTGCGGGTCCAGAATCTCCGTAACAATCGGCAGGCCGGTTTCATTTTTCGCTTTTTGCAGGAATTGCAGTCCCTCTTCTCCCAGTCCCTGGAAACTATAGGGGCTCGTTCGTGGCTTGAAAGCGCCGCCCCGCAGGAGATTGGCACCCTCCTGTTTTACAATCCGGGCAGTTTCGATTATTTGCGTCTCGCTTTCCACGGCGCAGGGGCCTGCCATGACGACCGGCTCGGAGCCGCCAATTTTTATGCCGTTTACCCGGATCACGGTATCTTCCGGTTTGAATTCCCGGCTTACCAGCTTGTAGGGCTGCGAGATTGGGATTACATTCTCCACGCCCGGCATTGCCAGCAATTGATCGGCCTGCACCCGGTGATTGAATCCAATTACACCTATGATTGTCCGCTCTTCCCCTTTTGATAGATGCGGGCGGGCATCGTGCTTACGAATGAACTGAACGACTTCCTCAATCTGTTTTGGCGTCGCATCCGAACTCATCGCAACAACCATGATATTCTCCTTTCCTTCATATTATTAAAACAAAAAACCCTTCTCAGAAGATTGAGAAGGGTCCGGTTTTTTGACATTTTCAATTCAATCTACTGAGAGACGTTGGGTTCTCCAAAATAAAAGTAATAATAAACCGGCGTAAAATTTTGTCTCTCAGTGACTTGCATTTCTTTCTTCCTATATTCGCTTTTAAAATAATTCGTCTTGATCCCCAAAGCAAGAAATAAAAACCGGGCGGATAATACGGGATATTTGAAATTATGAAGTGACCCTGATCAAGGTTGAGCGTATTCAATTTATTTGCAATCTATTTGTTACGGTGGCGCCTTTTTATTATTTTTGATTGCTGGCTTAATGATTGTTTAAGCGAAAGATCCGGATAAAAAAAATATGCTTAGTTTCACCCTCATGATAATTTTGAGCTACCTGCTGGGTTCCCTGCCCACGGCTATCATCACCGGCCATGCCTTGAAGGGAATCGATATCCGAAAAGTGGGGAGTGGTAATGCAGGCGCGACCAATGTCTTCCGGGTGTTGGGTTGGAAAGCGGGCTTATTTGTGCTCCTGATCGATATGGCCAAAGGCCTAATTGCTACCATTTTTATTTATAAAATCGCAGCGGGTGATATTGCCATCAGCCCGGTAGTGCTGCAAATTATTGCGGGAATGTGCGCCGTGCTTGGACACATCTGGACCATTTTTGCCGGTTTCAAGGGCGGCAAAGGTGTCGGCGCCGGCGCCGGAATGATCATCGGGTTGGTGCCGGGAGCAGTGCTGGCGGGACTGATCGTATTTGTCCTCGTAGTTGCCACTACGAGGTTTGTTTCGTTGGGATCGATCCTGGCTTCGCTGACCATTCCGGTCTTTCTTTTTGGAAAGCAGTTCCTTTTTCATGTCCCGGTTTCGCTGCCGCTAATGATACTTGGAGTGATGGTGCCGCTCCTCATTATATTTACGCATCGCAGCAATATTCAGCGGTTGATTAGCGGAAATGAAAATAAAATCAAATTCAGCAAAAATTAAATGTGAGGAGAACATGTCAAAAGTCGTGCAGCAAACTGATATTCCTGAAGCGAGATTGATTAATCGCGGTAAGGTTCGCGATATATATGATGCCGGTGAGTATCTCCTGATTGTGACAACCGACCGAATTTCTGCTTTTGATGTCGTGATGAACGAAGGTATTCCCAATAAAGGCATTGTCCTGTCCCAGATTTCAAAATTTTGGTTCATGCAGACCCGCGATATTATTGAAAATCATTTTGTAACCGACGAGGTGGAGAAATTTCCAGCGCCTTTCGGCAAGTACAAAGACATTTTGAAAGGCCGCTCGATGCTTGTGAAAAAAGCTAATCCATTTCCCGTCGAGTGCATCGTTCGCGGCTACCTGGCAGGTTCGGGCTGGAAGGAATACCTGAATTCGGGAACCGTACACCATATAAAAATTGCCAAAGGCTTGAAGAATTCATCGGTTTTGCCAAAACCGATATTTACTCCAAGCACCAAAGCCGAAAGCGGGCATGACGAAAACATCAGCTTCGAGCAGATGGAAAGCATCATCGGCCGCAAAATTAGCGGTGAGTTAAAAAATGCCAGCCTGGAAATCTACAAGTTGGGTGCTAAAATTGCGAAGGAGAAGGGAATACTTATTGCCGACACCAAATTCGAATTTGGTTTGTTGGACGGCAATATTATCCTGATTGATGAGGCGATGACACCCGATTCGTCCCGTTTCTGGCCAGCGGCAACCTACAGTCCCGGGAAGAGCCAGCCAAGCCTGGACAAGCAGTATCTTCGCGATTACCTGGAAAGCCTGCCGTGGCCCAAGACCCCGCCGCCACCGCGCCTGCCGGATGAAATCATTCGCAATACTTCCAGGAAATACCAGGAAATATTGGAAATTCTGACCGGCAAAGCGATCCAAGAAATCCTAAAATAGGGAAAGAGAATACATGCAGAATAAGGTTTCGGTAATTGGCGCCGGCAGTTGGGGAACAACATTGGCAAACCTGCTGGCAACCAGCGACTGCGACACTTTGCTTTATGTTTACGAACCGGACCAGTTTGAGGACATGATCCGGACCCGCGAAAATAAGAAGTACTTACCGGGAGTGCCGTTAGCCAATGGTCTCAAGTTTACGAGTGAACTGGCGGAAGCTTACAATTACGCCGAAATTATTCTGATGGCGGTCCCATCGCATGTGCTGCGACCGGTTTTGCTTGCCGGCAAAGATAGCGATCTATCTTCCCGCCTTTTCATCAATGTTGCGAAGGGAATCGAAAACGATACGCTGCTGCGAATGTCGCAGGTAATCCATGAAGCGACCGGCGCAGATGAATCCCGGATAGCGACGCTGTCGGGTCCGAGCCATGCAGAGGAGGTTAGCAGGGGAGTGGCGACTGCCGTGGTGGCCGCCAGCAGCAGCCAGGAGACTGCGCGTCGGGTGAGGGAACTGTTCCGAACAGATTATTTTCGAGTTTATTCCAGCACCGACATCGTGGGCGTAGAGTTGGGCGGCTCACTGAAAAATGTTATCGCGATTGCTGCCGGCATTGCGGACGGTGCCGGATTTGGGGATAACACAAAGGCGGCGCTTATGACCCGCGCACTGGTGGAAATGACCCGGCTGGGAGTTGCAATGGGAGCGCAACTGCAAACGTTCTCCGGTCTTTCCGGTATGGGCGACTTAATTGTAACTTGCATGAGCCGCCACAGCCGGAACCGGTATGTGGGCGAGGAAATCGGTAAGGGCAAGCGGTTGCAGGAAGTGCTGGACAACATGGTGATGGTTGCGGAAGGCGTAAAAACCACTCGCTCCACGCACCAATTGTTGAAGAAATATCCGGTGGAAATGCCCATTTCGCAGGAGGTCTACCAGGTATTATTCCATGATAAAAACCCGCATGATGCGGTGCGGGATTTGATGACCCGCGATCCCAAGGAAGAATCTCCGGCGTGATAATTTCTTGAAAATGCAAATGTCGAAAGCCAGCCGGACCGGTGGGAGTTTATTATTCAAACGGCCAAATTTCCGCAAAATTAGAAAGCTGCCGAGACCGTGATTCCCGGGGCGAAAATATCATCAGTGCGTCGGTCATATTTATTGACTTGGCGGATGCCGGCAGCTTCCATATTGACCCGAAATGTTTTGGCCAGGCTTACGGCAATGCCCATATTACCAATCATCCCCCATCCCCATTCACCGGAACCGTAAATGTTCCGCATCCCAAATACCGGTCGCAACGCAATGTAGGGATGAAAACTTCCGATCCCCGGCGGCCAGTAAATTAGCGCGCAAGCCAGTCCGTTTCCCTCTGCAGAACCGCCGTCTAAAAGCAGCGCGGCTTGCGGCATAACCGCCAATCTTCCTGCCGAAGCTGTTGATTTGACGGTTACAATTGCCGCCAGCGAGACCCCGTTTCTATTGCGGTTGGCAGGATTGTGATCCGAAATATCTTTCCACCATTTGGCTTGCAGGGCGACGCTTCTTGAGATGGCAAACCACGAAAAGAACTCCGCTCCGCCGCTGGTTTTATGGTTTATCTCATTGGGACGCGCTTCGGCAAGCATTCCGATACCGCCGCCTGCCTGAAACTGTCCGCGGCTGAGCGGTGCTTCCGGGACCTGCAGTGAAGGACTGTAAACAAGACTGGGTGAACAGCTTGCCATAATCAGGATCATTGCGCCAAGCGTTTGAATAAAAGACCGCGCTTTCCTGGAAAAGCCGGACTTTCTATTGAAAGCACTCAAAACCAGCTCCAGTCATGATGAAAGAGCAGGTAGTAAACCACGTAAATCCATCCTAAAATTCCGTGGATGATTGCCCAAAGAATAGCCTTGTTGGCGGTCCATGACATAACAATGGCAAGCACCGCACCAAATCCAATAGAAGAACCGGCGAATAAGCCGCCTTTCTTTTTGCCGTTGCTCATGTGCCCCCCTTGTTTAGTTTGAATACCTGAGGGAATGTAAAACAACGCCCGGCTGATTTCCATCTAAAACTTGTGATCCGAGCACTCTTTTGGCTGGTGGCTCGAGTTATCAATAAGACTGCTACGCGAATTGTCCCGCAGGTTCAATCCGGCGGATTTTCTTAATATGACTCGGGATGGCAGATTCAGTAAGATAGGCATTCGTATACAAAAAGGTGAGGGATACTACCACCTCTCACCTTTTTAATGAATGGAGGGCTATGCCGAACTTGGCCACCCTCCATTTGAAACATCGGGGGAACTAAATGTGTTGCATTCGCTTTTTGGCCTTCCACAGCCTTTGTCCTCACATATTCTATTTCTCATCCTCACTTCAGATTTTTTCCGGCAGCGTGTATTTCCGTCCCTTGTTGGCTTGCTTAAGGTAATCCATGAGAGGTTGAAAATACTTCAGCATTGCCCGCGCGCTCATGTCTTCACCGATATTATCCCGCAAAAGTATTCGCCAATCGACCGTGGCGCCGGGATACATAAGTTTTTGCAAAAACTCGCCTACCTCCCGGTTCCCGTAATAATTTGTGGCATGGGGGTCCTGATGCAGAATATTTTCCGCAATGTAGTTATGGAACTGGAAGAGCAGGACATTCGATAATGCATAATCATAATACTGTGCAGCATCATCATTAATATGTGTCTTGGATGTCGGATCGCAGTATTCTTCGCCGCGTGGCTCCGGCGGGACAATTCCCTGGTATTTCAACTTCAATTCCCACCATCGTTTGTTAAACTGATTGGACGGCAGGTTTTCCGAATACAGGTCGTGCTCGAAATCCGTCATCACCCCGGAAGACCACGGCATGAAAACAATGTAGTTTAATCCTTCCTTGAGCAGCTTCTGCATTTGGTCGCTCTGCGTATCGGCCGGCAAAAGGTCGAGGTGTGCCAGAAAGGGCTTCTGCATGGCGGCCAGCCCCATCAGGCTGCCAAGCGCTTCATGATACGCGCGATTGGCGCCTTCGCGCAGGAGTATCGGAACATCGGGATTGCTGTAGGTGAGGAAGTAATAAATATGGCCGTATTCATGATGGACAGTTTCGTACCAATCGGAATTAGGGATTACGCTCATCAGGCTGCGCACATCTTTGTTCAGATCCATGTGCCAGGCAGAAGCGTGGTTGTTCTTTTTGTATCCTGCATCGGGCGGCAGGGGGTAGAGGCTGGACTTTTCCCAGAAGCTCTGCGGCAGGGCGGGGAAGCCCAGGCTCATGTAAAAACGCTCTCCCTGGTGCGTCAGCCAATCGGCGGTTTTTTCTTTTAGGATGGCGTCCAGGTCAATCCCCTTTACTGTAACCATTGTGTTCCAGTCCTGCCCCCAGCGATTGGGCAGCCAATCGGCCGGCAGCATATCGGGCACTTTCTTCACACCATATTTTTTTGCCAGCTCATACCGGGCATAAGTGTGCAGCTCCCGGTAGAGCGGCCAAATATCACGAATAAGCTGGTGGTTCAGATCCATCATTTCTTGCGTGCTCATTCCATAATCGGAAACCTGGTATGTGAAATAATCGGGGTAGCCCAGGGCCTTAACCGTTTCGTTTCGCAGCCGCCGCAGCTCCACCAGGCCTGCCCGCAGGGTTTTGCCAACTTCTTTACTGGATTCCCAGGCTTTGTGGCGCTCATTCAGGTTTGTCGCGGACTGGAGAATTTCATCAATATCATTCGTTGAAACCGACTTCCCATCGATCTTGAAATTGAAACCGAAAAGCTCTTCGGTTTGCCTGGTCTCCGCTTTGATGCGCTCTTTCACGATTCCCGGAACAGTCTGCGGATTATTGGCCGCCATATAGAGCATCGTTTTGAGCTGTTTCACCTGCAACGGTTTTAAATCGTTCTTCTTCTTCAGCAACTTCTGAATTTGCTGAATATTGTCCGCGCTGCCGGTGAAGGCAGCGAGTGCCTCGTTCGCATTTTGCGTTGCCACTGCGTTAGTGGAGTCTCCCTCCACGATCATTGTATTGGATTTCCACTCAGCTTTCTGGGAATCATAATAGAGTTTTTGATATGTCTGAGTGTAGCTATCAATGAATTGCTGCGCGCTTCTCTGGCTCAATTCTGAGTTTTGGCAACCAAGGATGGCGAGCAAACCAAGGCCTGCAATTAGTAATCGTTTCATTTTATGTTCTCTCCGTTTAAGTTGCAAAATACAAATAAAAATTTAACACGGAAATTCGCTATTCCAAAAGGTCGATTTGTTTTTGTTGCCGGGCGGGTGCGACTCAGGCAGTGCATTTTCGTAGTTGGCAAGAAATACCACTAGGGGCAATATCCCTATCACTTCCGACTTCCAACTTCCGACTTCCAACTTCCGACTTCCAACTTCCGACTTCCAACTTCTAACTTCTTACGTCCTGTTTGAACCGGATTTCACCCGTTTTTTCAGGATATTTCCCGATCTTTCCTTTATAGAATTCGCGAAACTGTTGTAGATCGTGCTCAATGTTGCCGGTGAGAAAAATTGCCGGCCCGGTGCCGCCTGTTTTTTTGGAATAATCGACGAATCCCGGAATGACCGGCACAACTGCGCCCCACGCAATATAATAGAAACCGCTACGCCAGAATTCCACTTTGCTGCGGGTGCCTTCGGGGGCAATAACCAAAGTCATTTTCTCGTGCTCCCGGAACGCGGTAACCGCCTGTTCCACAAAATTCTGTGATGTGCTGCGATTGATGGGAACGCCGCCCAATTTCCGGAGGAGCCAGCCCATTGGCCAGCGGAACAACGAGGATTTACCGATCCAATGCAGCTCAAATCCGAGTGCAGTCATGATGAGAAGTCCTATGGGAAAATCCCAGTTGGAAGTATGTGGATATCCAATCATAACGTATTTTGGCAGATCGGGTTTGCTACCCACCACTTTCCAGCCTGCCATGCTTAATATGAAACGGGAGAGCTTCTGCTTCAGCGTGCGGTACCGGCGCTTCCTGGGAACTGCGATCAATTATCCACCTGTTTTTATCTATAACCTATCAAAAGCACTCTTATAAGAAACAACAATTTAAGATATTATCGGAGCAAAATCATTTTATTTGTGCTTTGGGGATTGTCGGTATCTTACACCGGAAAAGGACACGGTTTGGATTTGCATTTTTTGCGGTCTCTTTTGCTTCAGGAAAGAAAGGGATTAACTACCTTATCCACATTTATTTCGATATCCTGAATACCGGAAGTCTCACTAATTCAACACCTGGATAATATTTCTATTCTGTGATTTTATCCAAATACGCTTCGGCTTCGATTTCAACCAGGATTTCGGGAGAAATTAACCGGCTCACTTCCACCATGCTGGTGGCAGGGCGAACATCACCAAAGAATTCACCGTGCGCTTTCCCGATCTTTTCCCAATTGTCGATGTTGGTTACATAAATCCGGGTTCTTACAACATCCTCTCTTTTTGCTCCCGCCTTATGCAGCGCAGTTTCGATATTATTTAGAGTTTGAATCGTCTGACGGTAGGGATCACCAACTCCCACAATTTTGCCGTCTTCATCCGTGGCGGTGGTCCCGGAAACCTGTACGTGATGGCCGTAGCGCACCGCCCGGGAGTAACCGACGAGCAGCTCCCAACGTGTTCCGGATGAAATTTTTATCTTCTGCATACGAGCGCTTTTGGTTACTTTCGGGTCCGAACGTAATAGATAAAATCAGTAATAGCCGGCTCCATTCCGGCCTGCCGCATTGCTGCCGAGACCTGCCCTCTGTGATAGGCGGCGTGCAGGAAAACGTGCGTCAGGATGTCTTGAATAGGCGTCTGGAATTGCACACCTTTGCTGTTGCGGTAGGAAATGGTATTCTCCAGATTTTCGTCTGTCAGTTCAGTTATAAAATCGTGATAAGCCTTGTAATTGGATTTGATAAGCGATTCCCACTCGATAGAACCCAATTCCGGCCAGACCTGGATGGATGATGTGTCTTCTTTTTTCAGGCGTGCCAACCACATCTTCTCCGTGGTCATAAGATGCGAGAACAGGCTTGCGATCTTCCCCAATGGTTTTGTCTGGCTCTCCAGAACTTTCAATATTTCACGGTTTGCCCAATCATTATATGCCAGGAGTTTTAAAAGCCATAACTTCATCGCATTTTCTCCTACGGTTTTTGTTCTTCATCTGCAGAATGAAAGTTTTTGTTTTAGAACCAGAAAGTGTTTCCTGCAAACTTATATTTCACGACACTATGAAACCGGTGTTCCTGAAAATAGCCTGGTGGTATCATTATTTAACAGTACCCAGAAGGTGTAAATTCCAAGCGCCGTTCCGAACGGAATATTCAATAGATTAAGAGCGCCAAGAATGAGCAATAGGATTCGTGCCCAGCCGTATCTGCGGAGAATACCGATGCCGCCAATAATACCCGGAGCTGAGATGATAACCAGAAAGAAGGCAATCGCGCTGCCAACAATAGTCGTTATGGCAATTGCATGCGAATCGCCTGAAAGAAGTCCGCCACCGGCAACTGCCATAAAAACAACCACCGCTGCCAGAAGGCACAAACTACTAAAGCCGATGTACAACACGCCAAGAAGCGTCAGATGTTTTTCCATTTTATCTCCTGGTTTTTAGAATTGATTTTTGCAAACAGTGCGAAAAGCAGATAGGCTAATAATCATGTGGATACTCTCACGACTTTTTATCCAGGTAGGCAGCGATTCTGTCGTACCCGGCGGGTAACAGGCGGTTCAGATTGTCGAGATAGCCGTCAAGAATAGCATCCTTTTGCATGGCTTCCAGTGCGCCACCGGTTGCCAGTTTACTGTATTTCCAGGGGCGCAACTGATCGGCAAATTCATTGGATAGAAAACGGACCATATCCCTCTGTAGTGCTACCCCTTTTTCCGATTTTGCTTCTAATTCAACTTCGTAGTGCACTACTTTTTTGCCGCCGACCCGGTATTCAACTTTATCGAATGCCAGCTCTGCCAAGATCTCGGAACCCTGGCCTTCAGAATCCACGATGTTTCTCACCTGCCGCAGGGTTTGCCGATCTTGCACAATTTCCAATCCGGCTATCTGGAGTGCCTTCACAGGATTTTCCATGCTAATCGCTGCTGGATGATTTATCGAAACCTGATCTTTTTCCAATTCCTGCCACACCTCTGTAATTGCTGTTTCGGACCACTCCTGTTCGATCTCCATTCGGGATGTTCCGCCCCACTCGGTTTTGGCCTGGCGGCCTTTGAGAGTAATGAGCGTCGAATCGTCTATTTCCCGGATTCGCAGTGAGAGGTGGTGCGCTTTCAAATCCTTTTTTGAGGTGTCAAAATATGTATCGTGAATTCTGAGGTTTACGCTGTCCATGAGCGGAAAAGACATGATTGCGGGAATCTCTGCAAGTCGCTCGCCAGTCTGTTCAGGGTTCTCGCCCGTGACAATGAATTTCGATTCAACCTCTCGTGATAATTTGTCTGGCAGGGGCATTTCCATTTCATCCTTTCGCGTCTTATATTGATTGTTAACATAGGTTAGCTGAAGCAACCATCCGCCAAGAGCAGCGACAATTCCGGCAATTAGACCAGTGGAATAAAGCAGCCAGCTCCCCTGGATTCTAGCGGCAGGTGCGCCCGCGTGCACGGCGACAAACGCGGAGCCAGCAATCGCGATGAGCCCACCAGCGGCGGCCAATAACAGACAATTTATGAATACAATGGTTTGAACCAGTCCACCACTGCCGAAGGCAAGCAAATGTGCCCTTCGCTGCGGTATCTTTTTGTGCGGATCGAAGGGGAGATACGGAAAAATATTCGGATTCAACCTCAGGAAATATAGCCGAATTCTGTCCAGCGCCATTTTGCACGAATCAGTTTCAAGATTGCGCCTGATAATCCGGGATAAGGTGAGCAGACCAAATAGGAAGACTGCCGTGAGACTAAAAAAGATGATCCAGAATAACTTTGGATTCAGTGTTCCGGTCACCGTAAAGAAATCTTCACCTGCCATCAAACTGGCGGATGCCGCCATCACCGCACTGGCAACTGTGAGAAAAATGTTTACCCGGCGATCACCAAGCTCCTCGTTTTTCCATAGATGATTTTCCATGGTGTGATATTCCGCCAGCAGGAAATCAGCCGCTATTTTTAGGGATGCATCATTACTCTCTGATTTCAATTTTCCTCCTGATGGATCTTGATTCCGATAGTCTATTCAATCGAAAACGATTCGGACGCAGTCTAAAGATCATTTCTATCCTGCTTAATAACAAAGGGAACTTTGCCATCGAAACTACAAAAATCCTGACTGAAAAAAGCGGAGATTTAATAACATGATTTCTTCCTGCCATTAAGATCAGTTGAGACTCTGCCGGTAAATATCGACTTTTGTCCTTTTGCGCACATCGGGCCTGATTTTCTGTGCCAACCGGCTAACGTTAATAAATTTCCGAATGAAAATCAAAAAAGAAAAATGCCAATCCCTAATGATTGCACCAAATATTCGGGAGAATTATTTCCGAAACCGCCAGGCAGGTTTCGATGCTTTGCCTGTTGTCTGTGTGGATTCATCGGGCAATTCTTGAGCAAAATGGCAATTCCAGTGTGTTGCATCAATAATGGCGATCCCTCGGAGAGTGTGCGAATAAATTTTGTGAATCTATTATTTTTCTGTATCTTTGCATCTTAAATTATCGGCGCTTTGTGGGTGTAACAAATATTTTAACTTACGAATGTGTCGAGCCTGTTCTATAGAACCAGAAATCAGTTGCCCAGGCAAAAATTATGAAATAGTAGAATTTAATCGTTTTGTGAGTCATGTTTCCAAATTTGGAGGTCGTATGAAACTCTTATCCCGGTTTATCCTGGCCGTTTTTGTTATGATTTTCATTTGGGAAGAAAATGCTCGTGCGGGTGAGGTGGATGCCGGAAATTCAAAAAAGCTGAATTTCTCCGGTCTTTTGCAATTTCAGCATTTGTATGATACGAATATCGAACAGGACGCGGAGGAAACTAACAATGGCTTTCGCGTTCGCCGGGCCCGCTTACAGGCATCTGCAAATTTGAATGAGTGGATATCAACCAAATTACATATCGAAATACGGGATAACAGCCCGCAGTTATTGGATGCAGAGGGAAAGTTGAGATTTTTCCGGCAATATGCCGTCAGAGTGGGGCAGTTCAAAGTTCCGGTTTGGCGGGAGGAGCTTCGTTCGACAGGCAAGCTCTTTTTAATAGAGCGAAGCAAAATGGCTGCCTTCCTGGAGGAACACAATCTCTCATCCCGCCAGATCGGTATCGAGTTTGGCGGGAAGCTGCAGCAGGGGATGGAATTTGCGGTGAATTATTCAAACGGTTCCGGCAAAGGAGTGAAGGAGACCGCCGGTTCCCGGAAAGCCGATTTCACAAATAACGGCAAGTTGTTTACGGGAAGATTTGGCATGCCGGTTGGGAATGTGATGCAAATTGCGGTGTCGGGGGCAGTGAACCAGGCGGGTTACCAGGAAATGCATGCTGACAGCTCCGGGAATCTGCTAATCAACAACAAAGGAAATATTTTTGCCATTATTCCGGATTTTGGGATTTACCTGCCATTTGGTTTGGATATTGAAGGCGGTTTCGCGTATGGGAGAATCAGCAAAAATTTTCTTAAAAGGGATGAGGATCAGGATTTCCTGCTGTTCGACGTCAGCGGAAGATGGAAAAGCAAATTGGCGAAACCCCGGGCAAATCTGGCGGGAGCGGATGCCTGGGAAATTGCGGCAGGAGTGACTTACATCGAGCCGGATCAGAATAGGAGCAAGGACGAAACTATGTATTTTCGATTTGGTCCCGCACTCTATTTTGGATCCCAAACACGCTTGCAGGTAAATGGCGAAATTGAAAAACCGTTCGCAGAAGGCGCAGATACGATTTTCGCGCTGCGCAGCCAGCTCTCGATTATTTTCTGATCTCGGGCAAATTCGCTGAAAAACCCCAATTATGCAAAGGTAGCGCTGATCCATCCGCCAAAACAGGTTCATGGTAACTTCAGGATTGGCCGCGAAGTTTTTCATTGTATCAAGGAAAAGCAATTTGGAATCCCATGATCTATCTTGGATTTTGCAGGTATCAATGTTAAGTTTCGCGAGGTTCGAAACTGTCAAAAAGAGGAAAATAAAATGAATCTTCCTGAAATTCCCCGCGAGAAAAGAAAGGGGCTTCTTATTGTTTATACCGGAAACGGAAAGGGAAAAACGACTGCTGCTTTGGGGATGTGCGTAAGGGCGGTTGGTTATAACTGGAAAATTCTTATGGTGCAGTTCATCAAGGGGGACTGGGTTTACGGAGAATTAGAAGGCTATAAGAAACTGGCGCCGAACCTGGAATTGAAAAGAATGGGAAAAGGCTTTGTGCGTATCATGGGGGACAAAAAACCTATCGAAGATCATATTGCGGCGGCAAAAGAGGCGTTGAAATTTGCAGGGGACAATCTTGACAAGGATTATGATATTCTGATTCTCGACGAGGTCAATGTGGCTATAAAAGAAGGATTGGTCTCCGCTTCGGAGGTTCTTGAAGTGGTAAACAACAGGCCCGCATATTTGCATGTGGTTCTGACGGGCAGGAATGCGTCGCCGGAAATCATTGAGGCGGCCGATCTTGTTACCGAAATGACCGAAATCAAGCATCCGTACCAAAAAGGAATTTTGGCACAGCCGGGTGTTGATTATTAGGGGGCATGAAATCTGACGAAGCATTCTCGTCGTTTGATGCGCGAACGATAACGGATTCTGAATGAATTCTAAATTCGTCTCCGGATTTACCGCAATGAATTTGTCAATCTTTTTATTCGTTGTTTTAGCAGGCAAAATATATTATTTTTGCGGCGGTTTTTTGGCAGAGAGGGAATTTTCTTTTTCTTGTGATGTTAGATACCGATCATGAATATTGGATGGAGCAGGCCTTCCGGGAAGCGCAGAAGGCTTATGAAGCAAGAGAAGTTCCCATTGGCGCCGTGGTGGTTCATGAAAATCGCATAATCGGACGCGGATATAACCAGACCGAAACTTTGCAGGACCCCACAGCCCATGCTGAAATGATTGCCATAACCGCAGCCGCGGACTACCTGGGTTCCAGGCGATTGCTGGACACCACTCTCTACGTGACGCTGGAACCGTGTGCGATGTGCGCCGGAGCCATTGTTTTGGCCCGCATCCCGCTGCTGGTATTTGGCTGCGGCGATCCCAAGGCCGGATCATGCGGTTCGCTCTACAACCTGGTAGAGGACAAACGGTTTAACCATCGCGCTCAGGTTATCCGCGGGGTGCTTGAAAATAAATGCTCGTTGATTTTGTCGGATTTCTTCAGGAAACTGCGCGAAACAAATTAGTAGCGGGGAATTGGAAGTTAGAATTAGCGTTGAAATAGATTAGAAATATCACATTGGAGAGGTGCCGGAGTGGTCGAACGGGCACGACTGGAAATCGTGTGTACCTTCGGGTACCGTGGGTTCGAATCCCACCCTCTCCGCTCATTTTT
>CAZUZS010000046.1:23174-40381 GCA_964624795.1 uncultured Calditrichaceae bacterium | reverse complement strand
GTGGCACCCCGCCAAAGCGGGATTCGGAACGACAGACATTCTACAAATCATGCAATATGGATATTTTATTTACATCTAAAATTAATTAGCACAACGCGTTAGTGCAGTATTTTTGAATTGTTTCCAAGGGCAAAGATTGAAAGATTCCCGCCTAAAAACTCAATGCCAGAGTGAAAAATTATTTGTGATTGTTGAAGAATTTATTGATTTTGCCGATCAGATCGTTCAGTTCATACGGTTTGGATAGAATTTCGTCCACGTAAGGATGGTGTTTCAATTCCTCCCGGGCTTGTTCGCCCCAGCCGGTTACCAAAATGACATGCGAAGACGGCAAATTTTCCTTTGCCCGCCTCGCCAATTCCCAGCCGGACATTTCCGGCATTCCGAGGTCGGTCAGGATTACATCATATTTGCTTTTCTCAATCTTTTGCAGGGCGACCTCTCCCGAAGATGCAATTTCAACCGATTTAAATCTGAGCCGAAGAATCTCGGCCATGGTGTCCAGCAATTCCGCCTCGTCATCCACAATCAACAAGTGAATCTCGCCATACTTTGACTGCATATCCACTTCGCGATTCTTTTTAGGCTGAAGCGGTTCATCGCAAAGCGGGAGAGTTATGGTGAAAACTGTTCCCCGGTTGACCTCGCTATCCACGCGGGTATGACCGCCATGGGCGGTAATCGTCTTATATGCGATACTCAGTCCCAGGCCTGTTCCTTTTTCTCCTTTGGTGGTGAAGAATGGGTTGAATATCTTATTACGAACACTCTCCGACATTCCTATGCCGGTGTCGCGGAATTTGATCTGCAAATTATCGAGATCGCTTTTTCCGGATTCGATGAAAAGATCGCCGCCATTTGGCATGGCATCATAAGCATTAAGAAGCAGGTTGGTGAATACTTCCTTTAACTCAACAGCATCGCCTTTCACAACGGCGGGGCCTTTGAAATCGGTGTGCAGCAGAACTTTTTTATCCTTTAGCTGTGTGCTGATCTTCAATTTATTAGCTGTAAAGATAATGCTTTCCTTGATCAGTTCATTCACATCCAGCGGTTGGTAATTGCGGTCTCTTTTTTCGCGGGTCACCTCCTGCATTCGTCTTACAATCTGTCCGCCGTCAATCGCTGCCTTTTCGATTACTTTGAGCTCCTCGGCCGACCCCACATTTTCGTTTTTATGCAGAAGCAGTTGTGTTCGCCCCAGAATGGTTGCCAGCAGATTGTTGAAATCGTGCGCCACGCCGGCCGCCATTTCGCCGACTGCCCGTATCCGCTCGGTCTGCAAAAGCTGCCGTTGCAAATCGACTCGCTCCGTAATATCCGTGCCGTAGAAATAGAAGTAGTTGTCATCCGAAGTTCTGTAAATGATATATTGAAATACCCGGTCGCGAAAACGGTGATCCATTTCCAAATGTGCGGGGTTTCGACCGTTGAAGCTTTGCATAATAGCACCCAGGTCGGTGGGCAGAATGTGTTCTATCTCGTCTTCCGATATTTCCAGCTCTTCCATGAGTTTGCGTGCTGCCGGATTGATGTAAATAATCTCTTTCTCGCGGTCAATGCTAATCACCAGGTTCGGATTGGTTTCGGGGAAGCGGGACAGGAATTGGATTTTGGCTTCCTGGAGTCGCAATTCGGTCACATTGTAAATTGAAATTACACCACCCTTGAACTCATTTTGAGGACTCCAAATTGGATAAAATATTCGCCGGAGTCTTTTATTGATCCGGCTGTCCAAATATTCACGCTCCATTGTGGTGTTTTCCAGGAGATCCATTTTTATCATACAGCAATCTTTCGATCCGGAGTTAATGCAGAACGCTTCCTCGCAGGTTTTCCCCACAGCCCCATCCGGAGGATAGTTAAACAGCTCATTAAATGCTTTGTTTGTCCTTACTATTTCGAATTTTTCATCAACGACAGCCAAACCGATAGTTACGGTGTCAAAAGTCGTTTTCCACTCGCTTTCGGAACGTTTTACTTTTTCGAAGAGATGGATATGGTCTAGGGCAATTATCATTTGCTTGATGATGTCCTGAACCAGACTGGAAATGAAGTCCTGGTTTACCTGGTCTAATATATTGTTGCGGGAAGATAAAAATGCGAGGTAGCCAAACGAGGAGGAAAGCTCCCAGGAAAACAGGGCGGTTAGGTCATCCGGTGCATCATTTTGAGTATCCCAGTGCAGAAAAGCCGCCTGCGACTTATCCCAAAATACGGTCTTTCCGGGCAGATCACCAACGGCCAGTTCCAGATTGTCCGGATGGATATCCGGCAACTTCGCTTCGATCAATTTTTCCCACCGGGTGCCGTCCTGAGACCGGTAGAAACAGCCGGTCTTGCAGTCCAGCAATTCAAACAACCCCACCAGTGCATGTTCGTATATCTGTGAAATATAATCTGAATTTTGCGGTACGTTGAATATCGAATTGATAATAAACAGCTTTTTGTTCTGAAGCTCAATCATGTTAAAATAGAAGCTGTTTTTCAGAGCGATGGCGAGGTGACTGGTAATCTGCTGAAGGAAATCGAGATCACTCTGTTTGTAGGAGGTTTCCTCCTCCTGACCGATGTTCAGAATCCCCAAAATCTCTTTTTCAAATATGATCGGCAGGTGAACCACCTGGCCGCCATCACCGAGCCATTCCATGCCGGAGGATTTGAGGGAACCTGAATCATTTCCCGCAGCCTCGTCATAGACCTGCAATTTTCCGGTTTCAATTACCTGTCTTAAAACAGGCTCCCGGGATAGATCCAGTGTTTGGTTTTGGGGAAAGGTGATTGAGTTGTCCTCGGATAGAAAGAAAAGTTTGAAAAGTTGTTTTTCCGGATTGCTTGGAAGCAGGAAAGAGAGCGTCTTGAATGGGAATATTTCTTTCAATTCACGGGTGAACTTCTGAAAGATGGATTTTACATCGAGGTTGGTATTGAGAAGCTGGGAAATATTTTCCAGGAACTTAAGCCGCGCATTCTGCCAGGTGATATGGATTTTCAGCAACTCCTCTTTTGTGATATCGAGGATTGTCCAGAGGAGATGCATACCATGTTCGGCATGAATTGGTGTAATATACAATTGGTAATATCGCTCGCTGGTGTCGGAAAAATCGGCCATAAATTTCTTGGTGAAAATATCGCCTGTTTTCAGCACGTTCTTTATTGCAAGTGACAGGTGAAATTTTTTCAACTCCGGCAAAACTTCCAGCACCGGCCGACCTATTACCTCCGCCGCGGGTATTCCAAGCTCATTTTCCAGCGACTGGTTCCAGAACCTGATCGATAGGTCCGGATCGGTTACGAAAACGAATTGCGGCAAATTGTTGATTATGCCTTCTACGAATTTTTGAAGATGAATAATCCGGGATTCCCGCTCCTTCTGCTGTGTTATGTCTCGTTCGATACCCACGATAGCGACAATATTTTCGTATTCATCCTTGACGGGGCGGGTGTGCAAGCTTATCGTATAGGGGTGACCCTTCTTATGGATGTTGGTAACCTCACCTTCCCACCCGCTGGAAAGCGATGCTGCGAGGATGGCTTTTTCCAAATCATCGGCCTTTTCCTTGCCATGTAGTCTTACGATGGGTTTGCCGAGAAGCTGCTGGCGGTTGAATCCGCTCATTTTTTCCATGGCTTTGTTCATGTAAAGGATGCTGCCGGAAAGATTCGGTTCAAGAATGAGAATTCCCTCGCCAATATTTTCCAGCGCCATGCTGAGCAGATTCAACATGCTCTTTGTTTCATGGATATAGGAGTTATCCTGAATGTAGAGTGAATAACGCGCAGGCGTTTGGTTGATGTTCTGCCTGGCGATCTTCAGCAGCACCTGAAACCGCTGTCCCCCCTTTTTCTGAGCCTCCACTTCCAAATCTATTTTTAGCCGCAAATTATTCTGCAATTGCTGGATGGTGTTGTCAATAAGAGCCTGGCTGGAAGGGGAAAACAGATTGTTTATCGGCTTTCCTATGATTTCACTTTTTTCATAGCCGAAATACGTCAGAATCTCGGAATTTGCTTTTTCTATTTTCAGGTTATGATCTAATTGAAGGATGTTGGCTTCCACCCGGTCCGATAAGAAGTGATTGATATTCCTTCTTGTAATATTGAGATCAGTCCGCAGGTGGTTGAAATATGATCCGATCTTG
Organism: uncultured Calditrichaceae bacterium; assembly: GCA_964624795.1. Lineage (GTDB taxonomy): Bacteria > Calditrichota > Calditrichia > RBG-13-44-9 > RBG-13-44-9 > CAZUZS01. The sequence continues at coordinate 36,239 of CAZUZS010000046.1, read as the reverse complement.
ATAATCAGTTCCTGCAGATTTTGCAGCGCATGATCCGCACTGCCCTTATTTGTAGCAAATTCGTTAGTTTGCGAAACGACCTGGTCCCGCAGGAGAAAAAGTGAATCAAGAAAGTGTATATAATTCAGATTATTTCTCTCGACGAAATCTATTAGCTCGGGCATAAGGTAGTACATCTCATCTCCGTCGGAGAATAGTGCATCGATCATATTGATGAAAATATTCTTTTTCTGGAAGAGGGGTAACGAATCGGCATAAGGTGCAAGAAGAACCTGCTTGCGCCATTTATTGTAAATTGTTTCGATCATAAATTGTTTATCCGTAAAACTACAGACATAATTGACATTATCGGTAAAATCTGAGTAGCCTTTATGTTATTTGGAAATATATCGGAGAATTTGTGATCTGAACCGGGATGATTCCATCAAAATCCATGATTGCCGAAAAAAGATGCTGCCGGCTTGACCTAAAACGCGCACCAGGCAGCCCTATACACAAAAAAAGCCGGTCCGAAAATATTCGACTTCCTGGGTTTCACGCGCTTCAAATATGCCTGCCGCGAATTCATCGCAAAATAAAGTATAACCGGCCATTCGGCGGACCGGTTTGAGGCAGTAATAGTTAAAATTGCCTTTATTTAAATTGGATAGTTTTCTAAATTCACCACTGATGGGTAAGAGTCAATTTTCTTTGTTTCGTTATATTACCGGGCGTGTTTTGCGCAGTCCCCTCGGTGTTGCCGGCTTTGTGATCGTATTGCTCTCCGTTTTTGTGGCCATATTTGCCAATTTTCTGGCCCCCTACAGCCCTTATGAGCAGCATCTCGACCAGTCTCTGCGCGGTCCCTCCGCGAAACACTGGTTGGGACAGGATGACCTGGGGCGGGATATTCTCAGCCGGATCATCTTTGGTGCGCGCATCAGTTTGTTGGTGGGTTTTCTTACGGTGGGCATTTCGGCCCTGGTGGGGTCCGTAATTGGGGCAATCTCTGGCTATTTCGGCGGCTGGATTGATGAAATACTCATGCGGATCACCGATATTTTATTGGCATTTCCGGGGATCCTCCTGGCAATTGCCATCATGGCAATCCTTGGTCCCAGTTTGAACAATGTCATAATTGCCCTGTGCATTGTAGGGTGGAAGGGTTACGCCCGGCTGGTGCGGGGCGAGATTTTAAAAGAGAAGGAAAAGGAGTTCGTGCAAGCTGCCAAAGCACTTGGCTATTCACATAAGCGCATTATCTTGTTTCATTTGATTCCCAATGCCTTAAATTCAGTGCTAGTGATGGCGACGCTGGGAATTGCTTCCATGATTATCTCCGAAGCCGGTCTTTCTTTCCTGGGATTAGGAACCCAGCCGCCCACCCCAAGCTGGGGCGCCATGCTGGCCGAAGGACGACAATACTTGTTACAGGCTTCTTACATGACAACCTTTCCGGGGTTGGCAATAATGATACTGGTGCTCGGCTTTTCATTCCTGGGGGATGCACTGCGGGACGCGCTCGATCCGCACATTAAGATATTGCGAGAAATGTAGCCGGGATTTTCCCGCGGTTGCAATCGTGGATTACTTGCGATAGGATGTTCATTCGATGACCAAAAAAAGAATTCTTTGGATTTTGAAACTGGGTGTTGGAGTCATCCTTTTTATGCTGCTCTATCGCCAGGTGAACCGAGGGCAGGCTATACTGGATGCTTTCCGATCAGCAAACTGGCTGAATGTTCTGTTATGCGCGTTGCTTCTGATTCCCAACATCCTGCTTCAATTTCTGAAGTGGCGCTATATTTTGCGCAGCCGATTTCCGAATATCCGTGGTGGCCTTGCATTCAAGTCGCTCCTTTTCGGCTCTACGCTTGGCTTCATAACGCCTGGAAACCTGGGGGAATTGGCCCGCGCTCTCTATTTTAAGAAATATGACAAGCTGGTGATCGCTGGCCTCAATTTTATGGACAAATTATTCGGAATGATTATATTTATCTCGTTCGGTTTAGTGGCGGTCAATATTATTATATTGTTAAAATTTCGCTTGCCACACTACTTGGTGCTGTCGATCATGGTTGCCAGTTTTCTCTTCCTGGTCGCCCTGTGGTTAATCATTCTGAATCCGGCATGGGTGAAAACCGTCATCGGTGGTATTAAAAAAGGGTTCAAATTTGGATCACACATTGACAAATTTACTTCCTGCTTTGACCACTTTACCCTCAGGCACTCTGCAATGATGCTGTTCCTGAGTTTCCTTTGGTTTGTCATCATTTTTTTTCAGTATCATCTCCTGTTGCTTGCATTTACCGACGCTCCCCTGATTCCTTCGTTCCTGGCTGTCAGTGCGCTGCTGTTCACAAAAATTGCGCTCCCGGTGTCGTTTGCCGATCTGGGAATTCGGGAGGGTGCGGCGGTATTTTACTATCGGCTGTTCGACATCCCGCAGGCGGCGGCGTTTAATGCTGCTTTACTGATATTTGTGATCAATTTTATCATGCCGGCGCTTGTTGGTAGCTATTTTGTTTTTAAGCTGCGGTGGGAGATCCGGCAGGCGGAGCAGGTAGCGGATCCCGAGCAAAAAGTTGAGATACCTCTGAAAATCGGTTGAGCCGGAATGCACGTCTTAAGGAGGGACTTTCGGAATACTCGCCTGAAAATGTTGATGGATTCGACCGGGATAAATTTTGAAAAATTTATGCTGCTGGAATTCAAACCGGAGAAAAATCAAATTGTTTAATACCTGCGTTGCTTTTCCATCGGAAGGTGGCGCACATGCTGCAAAAGAGAACTGAAACCCGGTAACTCGAATGGAATGGATATTCATTTTCTTTGGCGTAATATACGCTGCCATTATCCTGTATTTCTTTTCAGGTCTTTTCCGGATAAGCCAAACCGTTCAGGAGAATCGCTTTTCTGTTTCGGTTATGGTCCCGGCGCGCAATGAAGCGCAGCATATTACCGAATGCCTGGCAAGTCTTTGGAACCAGACATACCCATCAGCACTATATGAGGTCGTGGTTATTGACGACAATTCTACCGATAATACCGGGCGGGTGGTCGAAGAATTTATCTCTGACAAACCTAATTTCCGCTTGTTGCGGCATCAAATTTCCGGTGCACGGCCTACCTACAAAAAGCAGGCGTTGAAGTTCGCGATTGGCGAAACCAGGGGCGAAATTATCATGACCATCGATGCTGACACTGTTGCACAGGAGCGCTGGATTCAAGAAATCATAAGCCAGTATGATGAAAATACCGGCCTGGTGGCCGGCCTGGTTTCCTTCCCCCGGCATTCCGAACATTCACTATTTCACCGTCTCCAAACGCTGGAATTTGCGGGAATCGTTTTTTGCGGCGTGGGCAGTGCCGGCAACAATAATCCGATTATCTGTAACGGCAGCAATCTTTCCTATCGCCGGCAGGCATTCGAGGACGCCGGCGGGTACGAGGGCCATCTGCACCTTCCTTCCGGCGATGACGATCTGCTGCTGCAAAATATCCATTCCAAAACCGATTGGAAGATCAAATACGCGCTTTTCCCGGAATCCATAAATTTCACACGCCCGGCGGAATCGCTGCATTCTTTTCTCAACCAACGATCGCGCTGGGCCTCCAAATCCCTGCACTACCCGTCCGCTTGGATTCTTCCCCTGCTTTTTTCGATCTATATTTTCTATTTGCTTGTTCTTGCCGGGCTGCCGTTGGTGCTAACCGGGATTCTCTCGCCCGCAATTTTTGCCGTCGCTCTGCTATTGAAAATGATCCCGGAGGCTCTGGTCATTTTCCGGGCGTTATCCATTCTACGGCGCCGGGATCTTCTGAAACTGTTTTTGATTGCCCAGTTTTTCCAAATACCCTATATTTTGTATGTCGGGTTCAGGGGCTTTTTCCACAAATTTAGCTGGAAGGATTCAAAAAGTGAGACTTCATAAGCCATTGGGTCGCATTGTTTTCCCGGCTTTCGGCAATCTTGTCTGGCGGTTGCCGCGACCTCAAAAAACCGTTTACCTCACCTTTGATGATGGCCCCGATCCGGAGATCACTGGAGAAGTGTTGCGCATATTAGCGGATTCTGGTGCTCCGGCAACTTTCTTCCTTTCAGGCGAAAAAGTGCACAGATTTCGGCATCATCTCGACAATCTAGATTATGGGGGAATGCAAATCGGAAATCACGGCTTTTTTCACCGCCCGCTTTTCTTTTTATCGCAGCCTGTTATCGAGAAGGAAATTCGACAAACGGGTGAAATGATCTCAGGGATTTGGGGGATTACCGCGAAATTATTCCGGCCACCTTACGGTATTTTTGGACCGGGGCTCCGCAGATCGCTGGACGATCTGGGAAACGATCTTATCCTCTGGTCGCTGATGAGCAATGATTTCAAGTGGCCTGCTGAAAAGACGCTTGATCATTTAAAAGCGAATCTACAGCCGGGCGATATTGTGGTTTTTCATGATTCCCGGCAGAGCGCGGCTACCATGTTAAAGGTATTGCCCGGCTTTTTGGATTTCTGTAAGTCTGAAGGATACCAATTTCTGCTTTTTTAAAATTTCCGGGAGATTATATTGCGCAGCATTATTGTTGCAATTGTCAAGTCATCACTTCTGAAAGAAAACCTGGAAAAAATAAAGGGTCAGTTTTGTTGTCCGCTGGAATATGGCCGCAATCTCCTCGAGTACGAGAATTACAGACGGAAAATGAATGTAGGTTTGATTCTCCTGGAATCGGAAATTGCCCGAAACCTCAGCGATAAAGAGCGCCTGCAATTTTATGGCTTCGACTGTCCCAAAATTATTTTGTCTTATATCGGAAACGGATTTTATTCTTTTCCGGTTGAGGAAGTTTTGAAGCCGGAATCCCCGGGAAAAAGCAGCCTGACAGACTTTGTGAAAATTGTAAATGAACATTTCAGACCCTTGCCTTCTGAAAATCTGTCGGCCGTAGATGATGGAGTTCAATTTATTACACGTAATCCCCAAATGCTGCAAATTCTGGAAAATGCGCGAAAAGTTGCTGCGCTGGATGCCCACGTCCTGATTTTGGGTGAGAGTGGAACCGGCAAGGATGTGTTGGCACAGTTGATCCATCTTTCCGGGAAAAGACGCGAGCGGCAAATGATAAAATTGAATTGTGCCGCAATCCCTTCCCATTTGCTGGAATCGGAAATGTTCGGTTACCGCCGGGGCGCCTTTACCGGGGCGTTTGAGGATAAAATCGGAAAGATCCGGTTGGCGAATGGCAGCACGATTTTCCTGAATGAAATTGGGGAAATGGAACTATCGCTTCAGGCAAAACTGCTGCGTGTAATCGAGACCGGCGAAGTAGATGTGCTGGGCGACACCCAGCCGGTTCATGTGAATGTCAGGGTAATTTCGGCTACCAACCGGGATCTCAGGGAAGCGATTGAGACGGGGAAATTCAGGCAAGATCTTTACTATCGCTTGAATGTGGTGAGCTTCCATCTTCTGCCGCTCCGGGATCGCCCGGAGGACCTGGAGCCGTTGAGCCGATATTTCATCTCATATTTTAACAAGAAGTACAATAAAAAAATAGCCTCCCTGGGGAAGTCTGATTTGGTACCACTGGCCGGTTACAGATGGCCCGGAAATGTCAGGGAATTGCGCAATTTCATCGAGCGACTGACTGTTCAGGCAGACGGCAAAAAAATCGCCCGGAATTTAATAGAAAAGGAAACAGCACGACTGGACATTGCAGATTCGGATTCAGACAGTGGTTTGAAATTGCAGGAATACATGGAAAGCCAGGAAAGACGGTATATTCATTTAACGCTGGCACGGAATAATTATAAAATACAGGAAACTGCGAACGATCTCGGAATTAACCGGGTGAGCCTGTTCAGGAAATTGAGAAAGTATGGAATTGATGTAAAAAATCTTAAATCATCCAGCGGGAATTAATTTTCGCAGCGGCTATTCTTTAATCTCTACCCGGACTTGCCGGATACCGCTATGTCCGGTTTGCTCCGGAGAGGGCGTGAACCAAAAGGACTCTTCCGGAATAGCGACATTGCCCATCTGTCATCGGCGTCTTTCCAGAATTTTTGAATTCGGCTTGACTAAATATATGGCCAGTATTAAATTTGAGGCCGTTATTTCCAGGATGAGACTTCTGGAAGATTTAAGTTGGTTGTTTTAAAATGATTTATAAGATATCATTATCGGATTGTCCGGATTTTCGAAACGTGGAATGTATTCCCGGGTGGTTTCGGTTTTTGGATGGGCAGCGGTTTTTTTGGATTCAATGTTGAATGGTTTTGCGTTGCAAAATAAAGATTGTGTGGATGGCCTAAGATCTAAAAACACTGTGTCTCATAATTGGGGTGTAGCCAAGCGGTAAGGCACCGGGTTTTGGTCCCGGCATGCGGAGGTTCGAATCCTCCCACCCCAGCCAGTTGAGTTACGGATTTGGGTGCAAGTGGAGCTCTGCTTGCATTTTTTTAGTCATTTTACCATTAAGGAGAGGTCATGGCGGAAGTAAATATAACTGCAAAAAAGCGGGAGAGGATAGGAAAAGGAAGCGCCGGGAAATACCGTTCGGAAGGCTGGATACCGGCTGAGTATTATTCGTCCCATGATGACAATCAGCATCTTCTGCTTTACAGTAAGGACTTTGAAACAACTCTGACGCATTCTCACGGTTTGTTGAACGTGGCGGTTGAGGGAGAGAAAAAATCACTGCTATGTGTAGTTAAAGATGTCCAGTACGAGCCAATTCGGGGGCATGTGCTGCATGTGGATTTCCAGGGCGTGCGAATGGGAGAAAAGATCACTGTCAATGTGCCGATCATTCTACAGGGGAATTCAGCGGGCGTCAAAGCAGGGGGAATTCTGGAACATCTCATCCGTGAAGCGGAAGTGGAGTGCCTGCCGAAGGATATTCCTGAAAGAATAGTAATTGACATTACTGCCTTGCAGATCGGCGACTCAGTTCATGTGAAAGATATCGAGCAGGAAAACATAAAAATATTAGACGATCCGGATGAAACTATTCTCCTGATTGAACATCCGCGGATTGAAAAGGAAGTCACTGCTGAAGAGGAAGCGGAAGTAGAAGAGGAATTGACCGAGCCGGAACTCATCAGGGAACGTAAGGAAGAGGAAGAATAATCTTTTTGTTGCAGGGAGCGAAGTCGTCTCACTACTTTCTGTTCATCAGCAACGCCTCCGAATGCGAGAAGGAGAAGGTGCATTTAATTTTTGGCCTGGGAAATCCGGGTGAGCAATACGTTAAAACACGTCACAACATGGGATTCATGATCCTGGATCTTATCAGTGAGCGGTTCCGGGTCGTATTCAAAAAAGGAGAAGGATCGTATTCCGCCGCTTCTCTTAGATTGAGAAATCATGAAGTTATTCTGGTTAAACCTCTGACATTTATGAATCTAAGTGGAAAAGCTGTGAAAGACGCTTTGGATTATTATCATCCGGAAGATCTCGCAAAAATTCTGGTTATTTCTGATGATATTAATCTGCCATTTGGGACGATAAGATTGCGCCCCGGTGGCAGCGATGGCGGGCAAAAAGGCCTGCGCTCCATCATCGCAGAAATTGAGCGCGATGATTTTCCCCGCCTGCGAGCGGGAATTGGCGACACCGGAACGAATTTGGTGGATTATGTTTTGTCCCCCTTTTCGCGGGAAGAACAGGAGGAGTTGCCCGGTATTCTGGATTGGGCAGCCGATGCAGTCGAATCCTTCATTTTAAACGGGATTGATGTGACGATGAGCCGATACAATCGGAATATTATAGAAAACTAAGCAGGAGGACGAATTGTGCAGACGCAGGTAATCTATTTGAGTATTATCGCAGGAATACTGGCCTTGGGGTATGCCTACCTGAAATCCCGGTGGATAAATCGCCAGGATGCCGGCAACGACCGGATGAAGGAGATTGGACAAGCAGTACGCGAAGGCGCAATGGCTTTTCTGGCGCGGGAATATAAAGTTCTGGCTGTTTTCGTGGTTGCAGTTGCGATCCTGCTGGCATGGGGAAACGCATCCCAGGGAACGAGCCTGGTGGCTCTCTCTTTTGTGGTCGGCGCTTTGTGCAGTGGCCTGGCGGGCTTTTTCGGAATGCGCGTCGCTACTGCTGCCAATACCCGCACCACCCAGGCTGCCCGTTCTGATTTGAACAGCGCGCTGAAAGTTGCCTTCAACGGCGGATCGGTAATGGGAATGAGCGTGGTTGGTCTGGGCGTCCTGGGAATTTCTATTTTATTCTATTTTTATGGCGGTACCGACCAAGCTGCCGATTTAACAAAAGTTATGACAATTCTCGCCGGATTTGCAATGGGCGCTTCTTCGATCGCGCTTTTCGCACGCGTGGGCGGTGGTATTTACACCAAGGCAGCCGATGTCGGTGCAGACCTGGTTGGCAAGGTGGAAGCAGGAATTCCCGAAGATGATCCGCGAAATCCTGCAACCATTGCAGATAATGTTGGCGATAATGTTGGCGACGTAGCCGGGATGGGAGCCGACCTGTTCGAGTCCTATGTTGGCTCGATTATTGGCGCCATGGTGTTGGCCGCTGCAGCAGGATTTGGTAATCTGGTGGTTCTTCCATTAATTCTCGCTGGATTTGGAATTATTGTTTCCATCGTCGGGACCTTCTTTGTGCGAACCCGCGAAGGCGGGAACCCGCAAAATGCCCTGAACATTGGAACCGGAACTGCCGGTGTTCTGATGCTGGTTTTCAGTTATTTCATTATTCAAAGATTCATTCCGCAGGCTGTTTTATTCGACGGCAAAAACGTTAGTGCCATGGACGTCTACCTGGCCACCGTGGCGGGTTTAATTGCCGGAATTGCGGTAGGGTTGCTTACGGAATATTACACATCCGAATCCCGTAACCCGGCTCGGGAAATAGCCAAAGCGAGTGAAACCGGGGCGGCCACTAACATTATTGCCGGTTTGGCAAACGGAATGTACTCTACCACATTCCCGGTCCTGGCGATTGCCCTGGCCATAATTGTCTCTTACTACTTTGCAGGTCTGTACGGTATTGCGATTGCCGCTTTGGGAATGCTTTCCACAACCGGCATCCAGTTAGCAGTGGATGCTTACGGCCCGATTGCCGATAATGCCGGTGGGTGCGCCGAGATGGCGGAGCTGCCTCCTGAGGTCCGCCAAAGAACCGACAAACTGGACGCGGTGGGGAATACAACCGCTGCCATCGGAAAAGGATTTGCCATTGGTTCCGCCGCGTTGACAGCCCTGGCGCTTTTTGCCGCTTATCGCGAAACCGTGGCTGCCGTGATGGGAAAGCCGCTGTTGCTGGATATAAACGAGCCGCAAATCATGGCGGGACTCCTGATCGGCGCCATGCTGCCGTTCATTTTCTCTTCCTTTGCGTTGAAGGCGGTCGGTAGCGCGGCATTTGATATGATTGGTGAGGTTCGGAGACAGTTTAAGGAAATACCGGGTTTGATGGAAGGCAAAGCCAAAGCCGACTATGCCCGCTGCGTCGATATCGCGACTGCGGCGGCAATCAAACGAATGATTGCTCCCGGGCTTCTGGCAGTGCTTACGCCGGTATTCTTCGGATTGATATTAAGAGACCCGGAAATGTTGGGTGGTGTGCTGGCGGGCGTCACTGTATCGGGTGTGCTGTTGGCTATTTTTATGGCAAATGCCGGCGGGGCGTGGGACAATGCCAAAAAGCACATCGAAAGCGGAGCTTTTGGCGGAAAAGGATCTGCAGCGCACAAAGCCGCGGTGGTTGGAGACACTGTGGGCGATCCATTCAAGGACACGGCAGGCCCATCGCTGAATATTCTTATCAAGTTGATGTCGGTAGTTTCGCTGGTGATTGCGCCGCTGATCAAATAAAATTTTGGAATGATCGGGCAGCCGAAAATCTGCCTGGTCTTCGAGTCGTTTTTCAAATGACAATTTGACGGACATTTTTTTATTGAGGGAAATTAATTTATCAATAGATTTCAGTTAGAGTTCTTATTATATTTTGCGCCCCTGAAAAGGGGAGAGTGAAATCATTAATCCTATTCCATCACTGAGATGGAATCGTTAGACCAAAGGAGGATGTATGGAAAAACTGTATTGCACCATCTTTATTGTCGATATCTCACAAAATCCGGATGAAGTTGAGACGATCTCCAGCCGCATTCAGCAGTTGATCGAAGATCATGGCGGCATTATTAAAACCAATAATCGCTGGGGAAAACGCCGCCTGGCTTACGCATTGGCCGGCAAAACTCATGGATCGTATGTGGAAATCGAATTTAATGCCAGCAGCCGTCTTAATATTCCCAAAATTCTGGAAGGGGAATTCCGGCTGAACGACAGGGTTCTCCGTTATATGACTTATATAATTGAAAAAGAAGAACTCGTTCAGCGGGCTAAAAATGCCGGAAAAGCAAGGTCGGTGAAGGAAGAAACACCCCAGCCGGAGACGCCGCGGAAGGAAGAGGAAAGTAGCGAGGCAGCGGAGGTGGCAGTCGAGGAAACAAATGAAATAAGTGAGACAAGCGAGGCAAATGAGATAAGTGAGGCAAGTGAGACGGAAGCTCAGCCCGCAGAAGAAACAACAGAACCATTGACCGGGAATGAGCCCGAGAATGAAAAGAAGGAAGAGGGTGAATAGTATGAGGGGCATGAAAATGATGCATCGGAAAAAACGAATTTGCCGTTTTTGTGAATCGGGCGATATATTTATTGATTTTCGCGACGAAAAGCGATTGGTTCGTTTTCTAACTGAACAGGGCAAGATCGTCCCTCGACGCACTTCGGGAAATTGCAACCAGCACCAGAGACAATTGGCGCAGGCGATAAAACGCGCCCGGCATTTGGCGCTAATCCCGTTTGTTTCGGACATCCCCCGGTAATTTCTAAAGATGAAAAATGTGTGAGGTAGATAGATATGAAAATAATACTACGCCAGGATTATGAGCAATTAGGGAAAATTGGCGAAAAAGTTGAGGTTAAGCGCGGTTTTGCAATGAACTACCTCATCCCCAAGAAAATTGCTTATCCGGCAAATCCCAGTTATGTGCGGATGATCGAAGAAGAGCAGCGCCAGAAGCAGGTCCGCATCAATAAAGAGAAAAAACATGCGGAACTGGTTGCAGCGAAAATGGAGAATGTTTCCGTTACCCTGGCAGTAAGTGTGGGCGAGGGCGACAAGATGTTTGGTTCGGTAACCAACCAGGATATCGCGGAAGGTCTGAAACAGCAGGGATATGACATCGACCGCAAAAAGATACTGCTGGAAGAGCCGCTGAAAGCGCTGGGCATCTATTCAGTGCCGATCAAACTGCACCCCGAGATTGAGGTTAAAATTAAGGTTTGGGTTGTCAAAGAATAACCTGATTATGAAAAAAGGGCCTTTTTTAGCAGGCCCTTTTTTTTGTTTCGTTCCAAATGGTTACCCCGCAATGCCTTTGCACCGTGGGTGAAGACGAAGTACCCTACTTTACAATCAGACACTTTTTCACATCCGAAAACGCACCTGCCGTCAATTTGTAGAAATAGACTCCCGATCGCAAATCATCAACATTCCAATCCACGCGGTGAGTGCCGGAAGCTTTGCTCTCATCAACAAGCACTTTCACCAACTGGCCGGTAATATTGTACACCGATAGATTTACTTTTGAAGGAACCGGAAGGATATAGAGTATGGTCGTGGAGGGATTAAATGGGTTCGGGAAATTTTGCTGCAATGAATATGAATCAGACACAGGATCGTCGGGCTTTACAGATGTTATAACGGTGATGTTTCGAAAAAAATTGACATAAGCGTTCCATTCTCCCACTATTACGTCCATATCGCCGTCGTCATCCCAATCCGCCAGATCGAATCTCGCCGACCGGTCTACCCACAGCAAATTAGGCGTATCGCCGGGCCGCAATCTGACTTCTGTGCTGAATTGCGGATTCGCATCGGTGCCGGTATTGCTGTAGAAATACATATATCCGTACCAATCACCCAGCAAAAGGTCTTTTTTGCCATCGCCGTCCAAGTCCCAGACTTCCGGGCTCGAACGATAATGACTAATTGGAGTGGTTCCCATCATGAGGGTGGTGTAAGAGTTGAATACCGGTGCGGCATTCGTCCCGACATTCAGGTAAAGTCGGATGCTTCCCAAATCTGTTCCGATAACCAGGTCCTTCTTGCCGTCGTTGTTCCAGTCTGTAACGGCCGGCGCTGCACGAGAGCCGACATCGATTTGCGTTCCTGCCGCCTGAATCTGCCCGGAATTTGTCAGTACCGGCGCGCTGTTTGTGCCAGTGTTGAGGTATAAAGTGATGATACCGTTGGAGTCGCCAACCAACAAATCTTTTTTACCATCTTCGTTCCAATCCGCAGTCTGCGGATAAGCTCCCATGCATCAACCATAGCCTACGGCTAGTGTTATGCCGTTTGCCTGAAGCATTGTTCCGGTGGTGAATATGGGTTCGCTGTTGGTACCGGAATTCAGGTAGAGATAGACATTTCCATAGTAAAAACACCCCACCAGGAGATCTTTCTTCCCATCCTCATTCCAGTCTACCACGCACGGCACCGAGGCGTAGGTATCGGCTCGCATGTCTGTTCCGTTTGCCTGAATGCGACTTCCGGTGTAAAACGCCGGGAGCAATTGAGCTGGCAGAGACACAAACAGTGCTGCGAGGAGGAGAAGAGTAATCCCCCACAGAAGATATTTTACATTCATTCTTGTACCTCCGTGATTGATGAATTTTTTAACAAAATCTATCAAAAAATGACTTACTGTTTCTCAAAGATTAAATGGCAGAGCAATAATTTAAAGGTGAAAGGTGCCCGGCAAAACCTGGTTCCCGTTGGCATGGTCGTTCGTGTTTTCCAAAAGCACATTGCAATCTACGCAACGCTTCAGCCGAATTCAACGAAAAAGCGGTGATAATTCCCTCCTTATGAAATTGTGAACTTTGCAGACACGTGCTTGCAGGAAATACACTCGAAACATTTTATGCAGTTTTCCGAATCAACCTCCTCATTCACTTTCAAATCCATGGGGCAGAGATCGGTGCAGTGATCGCAACTGGGGCATTTCTCACTCACCTGGAAATGGATAGCGCTTGCCCGGTTGAA
>CAZUZS010000046.1:19448-23074 GCA_964624795.1 uncultured Calditrichaceae bacterium | reverse complement strand
ACCACGAGAACCGGGTACTTCAGGTAATTCAGATATTTGGGGATTCCGTATTTCTTCGTTTTGACCTTGTACATCAAGTCCTGGAGTAGGCCGAAAGGGCACAGCCAACCACAGGCGGCGCGCCCGACCAGCAGGCCGACTACGATAAAAAATCCCACCAGGAAGAATGGGAATTGCTGAATGGAGGCGAAATGCTGTACCATGCCGATGGGACAACTGAATACCGCAAAAGCGCAGGCATGGCAATTCAGGAATGGAACGCAGAATCCCTTCAACGGGCCGTCGTAGATCATTTTGGTGGAAATTGCCTGCACATAGCTATTGGTCAAAATAACACCAAACAGCGTCTGCGACAGGCGGCGCCACACACTCAGTTTTATCTTTTTTAACATGCGATCATCCGATCCCTATGCACTCCAGTCAGAGCTCGGACCCTTCCAGCCGGATGTTCGCAATATCGTGCCATACACCGGTGCCAATCACGATAAACGCGATTCCAATAATCAGGCCCAGGATGAATAGCCCGGATTTCCATTTTTTGCTGATATGCATGAAGCGAATCCCCGGTTACCTGGCTAACAATAATTTATCCAGGAGGTTCTTGATTTCCTTTTCTTTCATAAACCTGTCGCTGCCCTGGATAACACCCTTCTGGTCTATGATAAACAGATGCGGCAGCTTGGTCACTTTGAAATCCGATGTGATGTTGGCTCCACGGCCCAAAAGGACAGTGTAGTCCATCTTGTATTTGTCAACCTCCGCCTGAACGCGACCTTCCTTGTTCAGGACATTGATGGAAATAATGACGATCTTCTTCGGATCGTACTTTCCTTTTATTTTCAGCAGGTGCGGAATCTCCGCACGGCATTGGTTTCACTGGCATTTCCAGAGATGAAGAAGAACAACCTTCCCCTGGAATTGCTGTAATGTGATCTCCTTTCCGTCCAGCGAAGTAAGCTTGAACTCCGGTGGAATGCTGCCCGCTTCCAGCGCCGAAAATCCGCTGGAGGCGCACACCAGGAAGATCACCAGGAAAAGCGCAATCCATGAAAATGATTTTTCGATTTGTTTGGTCAAATCCATTTCTGCTTTCTGTTTAAATCCTTCGGTTCCGGTTTCACTAAAGAAGTTCTTTTATTTTATCAACCAGCTCCGACATTCGCGGGGAGTAATAATCACTCTCCCTTAACCGGATCTGGCCAATCTGGTCGATGAGCACGTAGGTCGGCTCAAAATTGACGCCGTAGGCTGCAAATACATCATCGGCAAAATAGAGCATGTCGAAAGTGATGTTATTTCGAGTAACATAATCAACCACCCATTCATAACTCGTTATATTTCGCGTCAGTCCGAAAACCACAACGCTGTCGCTGCTAAAATATTCTACAATTTCCCGCTGTACGAGCGGAATCTCCGCCCCGATGCAGATGCCTCACGTGTGGGAATAGAAGATGAGAAGCACCACTTTCCCCTGAAATTCGGACAGCGTAACATCTTCATTGCTCAGGTTCTTTAACGTAAAATCCGGGGCCAGTTTTGTTAATGCAAAGGAAACACTGGCCATCTTATTTTCTTTTACATGAACAACCTGCGGGCTGCAGGTGTAATCGATGGGGCTGGCGGTGTCCTCTTTGGTGAGTGCCACCTGGTGGGAACCGGCAATTACATTTTCGAGAATACAGGGATTGGCCTGTTTGCCCTGCGGGATGTTGTCCAGCCAAATCTCCATGCTGTCCGCCAGGCTGGTATCGATGGCGGCGGTAATTTCGATGGAACCGGTCACCGGCGCGGGAGGCTCGGAAGGCGTCTTCCCGCAGTGAATAAAAAGCAGCACCAATAGAAAGCTGTTCAGTACGATTTTCATAAATGTTGAGGCCGTTCGCTTCATCGTATCCCTGCGTTATTAAAGAATCTGTTCGAATCCGAACAGGTAGGTACTCATCCGGATATCCTGGTTGCTGGTGTAGAAGCGGTATTTCAGCAGGATGCTGGTATTCGCAGAGAGACTGTAATCCAGGATGGCGCTCACCGCATTGGTCACAAAATAATCGCCGGTTATGCGCTGCAAAAAAAGTTCTTCTCTTGGTGTGTTGCGATAGTAGCGGTAACAGAGATGCAAAATCGTTTTCCAGTTCAGGTATTGAATAATTTCCAGCGACGGGGAAAAGGATTGCGTCTGCGCGGTATTCCGGTAGAACCGCCCGCTCAGGTGCACGGCGGTTTCGGTGGGCAGAAACTGGCTGAGCCACACCGTCACGGTGTTGGCGTGATACTGTTTTCTGCTCTCTTGCGGCGCGGTGTAATCCACGTAAAAATAATTGTATTTGACCTGTATGGCGGTGGTGGAGCTCAGCGCCTGCCGAAGTTTCAGCGTGGCGGAATGTGCGCCGCCTCTTTCAGCGTTGGGATAAACATAGCCGGAAGTGTAGTACCCATAGGTGGGTTCGATATAGACCGCGCCGGCAAAATTGAACTTGCCGCCAATCTCGAACATGTGGCCGGAGATGCTGTCTGCCCCGGTTTGCGAATTATTGGCCTGCATGTATTGATACGCTCCGGAAACTGAAAACTGGTCGTTCAACTCCCGGATCAACTCCGCATTGTAGATGTTCTGACGGTTGGCCTTATCCAGGTAGCCCCACTGGTAGCGCAAGCCCAATGATGTCTGGAACCCGAAATACTGGGTGATTTTGGTAAGAAAACGGTGCTCCGGGAAAGCTGAGAAGTAGGGCAGCGGCTGAGAATAGGGGACATCCGGGTATTCGTAGAGAATGGGATCGGGATAGCCGTAGCTCAGGTAGTCTGAATACTGGTATTCGCTTTTGATGACCGTCTGATAACCGGCGCCAAAAAACTGTGCGTGCAGGGTGGTGCAGGGGAGAAAGAAGAGCAAGACCGGTAGAAAGATTCTCCGAATTTGCACCTCAAGTTTTGTATGATATTTAAATTCCATTCCCTGCGCCCGTTTAAAGATAGACATTTTAAAACCGAAATTTCAGAAGTCTCACTCTAAGTCTTAGAGCAGGGAAGCTTTATCAGGTAGGGCACTCGCCGGCCGAACCGGTCAATCCGCCGTCTTCCACCCGTACCAGGTCGGAATCCTGGTTGTCGTCCGCAAACATGATCTTGTCGTTTACTTTGGAATCCAGGTAGTACATGGAAGTGCAGGCCATTGATAATAAAAGCAGGATCAACAGAAGTAAGGAAAGCAGCTTTTTTCTTTTGGGTTTGAACATTCCGATCCCTGGCCGTAGCGGCATTTATGATACTTGTTCATTTTATAACATAAGACACGAAAATGTCAAGTACTTTTTTATCCTGTTGCAGGATACCAGGTGAATGATGGGAAAGAAAAACCTTCGTCAGCAAGATTTTGCCCTGATTTGATTTGTGACTTGTCCCAAGCTTGAGCCTGGGGGCTAGATAGGGCCGCGAAATCAAAGTTCCCCGTTCTCACCGGCCAGCAGAGCCGCGCCATGCGCAGTGATGAGCTGCGGATCCGGCGGACGCAGGATCTTCTGCTTAAGTTTTTCCTGCAGGATGGAATGGAGACAACTGTTCTTTGCGCCGCCTCCCACAAAAACGATCTCCTCCTCCAACGGCATCCGGCTCAGCATAGCCTGCAG
>CAZUZS010000046.1:0-19348 GCA_964624795.1 uncultured Calditrichaceae bacterium | reverse complement strand
GCTCGTAAACGCCCCGCCCGCAGGCCTTGATTTCGGTTACCCGGCGGGCGGCTAAATTCTCACTTAACAGGTAGCGGCCGTACCCGGTGGCAATAATATCGGCGCTGCCGATGCGTTCCAGCGCCTGTTTTACGCCTGCCAGCGGATCGTGGCCGGTATCGAATATTTCACGATGCCGGATCTTGCCACCGGTGAGGTGAACGATTTTAGTCGTTCGCGATCCCAGGTCGATGCCGATGGTGTCCCTGTTCGTCATTACGCCTCCAACATCTCCCCGAATGCCTCGATGCGGGTTTGTATCTGGCCCATATCCTCCTGCGAGTAGTCGGTTTCAATGATAATGGACGGAATGCCCTGCTGCTTCAGTGCCTTCTCAATTGCCCGGGCTTCGATATTGTAGGTGTGGCAATACTGCAGCACATTGTGTATCGCACCCTCGATCTTGAACTCTTCCGCCAGTGATTTAACATTTTCCACCCGCTCCGTATTGGGTGAAAAACAGGAACAATCGATTTTAAAATAGCGCTCTGCGATTGCCTTCATCATTCCGTCCACATCAGTTTGGGACTCATCCACCAGGTCACGGTAATAGCGGATTCCGGTGCACGATTCATCCGCAACGATCCGCAGGCCGGAAGATTCTGCGATATAATGCACCTTGGCATTGCCCATCGGTGATGGCGCCCCGGCAAACAATATCCGTTTCCCACTGCCATTCCCGTTGTAAGCCGATATGCCATCCTCGGCCCGCGCGCGGAGCTCTTCCACCAGTATTTCTGCATCCCGGATGAACTGGTAAATATCCTGGTTCAGCGCCACCTGCGAAACCAGCAGCGCATCCAGCCCGCTAATCGGCGGAGCCGCGAGCATTCTGAAATTGTTAATGGACTGCAGCAACTCCCGCCGGCGGTTTACCACGCGAATGGTTTCTGCCAGTCGCTCCGCGGTAACCTGAATTCCTGAGAGCGATTCCATCATTTCCTTAAAAGCATAAACTTCCTTCAGCCACAACTCCCAATCCGCCGCCTCCTTCTTCTGGGGAACTTCCATTACCTTGAATCCCATCAGATCCCAGGTTTTCTTCTTTGCATCGCAGGTGGTTTCGCCCACCGCAAAATCTTTCAGCTTTTTGTATGGGCAGGTATTGCTGAAAGCCATGCCAAATGTGGAGCGGATGAGCGGGCAGATATCGCGCGGCAGCATACGGTCGGCATACGGCACCGACCAGCCGGAACCACCGCACAAAGGAATGGGCAACACGCCCGCCGCCAGTGCGATTTCGTCCGGCACATAAATGCAGAAAGTGCCTATTGCCTTGCCGCCATTTTTGCGATAGCCGAGTATCTCCGCTACCCGCATGGTGTGGCTGTGATGAAACGATTTGTCAAAACGCTCCATCGCTTTTGGTCTGTTTTTTTGTGATAGGTGGGTTTTCTTATGGAGAGTAGCCTGGCTTTGCATTAACTGCTCATGCAGCTCTACATCGACTTCCAATTCTTCCCACATCCCGGCAAAATTTTCCATTTTCCAATGCCTCAGTATTGATTTGCTCTATCGATTAAATTCGAAATCCAGTTTTTGATCTGCTGCGATCTAAAACTTCTGTTCTTTCTGTTAAATCGATCTTTCTATTTTAAAAAACCTATTTGGCATTGGAAAATGGTTGTCCCCTTTTTGGCCCGATTTGGCAAAACAAAATTTAGGATTATCTAAGCAAGCACATCTTAACCTGCCGCGTAACCAAACCGGCTTTCAGGACAGCGAAATAGATGCCCGATGGCAGCGCAGCGGCGGACCATTTTACTTCATGGCTTCCGGCATTCAGGCGCTGGTTCACCAGAACCGAGATCAATTTGCCCTGTGTGTTGTAGATCGAGATGGCGACATCTTCGCTCTTTGGAATCGTGAAACGAATGGAAGTGGCCGGATTAAAGGGATTCGGATAATTCTGAAAAAGCTGAAATCCGGTTGGCAGCTGCTTTGGGACTGCCGGATCCTTGATTGCAGAAGTCCCGGGGTTGATGAACAGGTGAACATAACCCATTTCTTCTCCGACCAGCAGATCCGGATCGCCGTCCTCATCCCAATCGGTGATTTCCGGGCGGGAATAATTGCCCACATCCAGATCGCCGGCGGCGGTTTGGAGCAACACGCCGCTGTTGAACTGCGGATTGGTGTTTGTACCGCTGTTTGAATAAAAATGTACCACGCCGTTTATCTCTCCGACTAACAGATCCTTTATGCCGTCACCATCCAAATCAACAACCTCCGGCACCGAACGGTCCTCCGGGCCTGGGCTAACGTCCAGATCGGCACCGCGGGCCTGAACATACTGCATGGCGGCAAACTGGGGGTTCCCCGGGCTGCCGCTGTTGATCAACAGGGCGATCCGCCCGTCTTCCTCGCCCACCAACAGATCGAACAGGCCGTCCCCGTTCCAGTCATCTACGCAAGGTGTTGCCTTGCCTATTACATTTAACGTGTTTCCCCCCACCTGAAGCTGGCCGCTGTTTGTCAAAACCGGGTTGGCATTGGTGCCGGTATTCAGAAAAATGGTGATATAACCGAATGCGTCGCCAGCTAACAGGTCCTTTTTATTATCTCCATTCCAGTCCACAATCTGTGGAAAAGCGCCCAGACATCAGTCGTACGGGACGGAAATATCGACGCCATTCGCCTGGAGTTTGGATGAAGTGGTAAAAACCGGGGCTTCGTTCGTCCCGGAGTTGAGATAAAGAAAAATGTTGCCGTAGAAGAATCCGCCGACCAACAGGTCTTTTTTGCCGTCTGCATTCCAATCCGTGACGCAGGGGGCCGAATACATCAAGCCCGGCTGCATGTAGCCGCTATTATCCTGCAGGCGAATCCCGGAATCAAAAACCGGTGGATCACCGGTGGTGGCGGCAAAGCACTCACTGCAGAAATAGAAACAGCAGCCCAGCAGCAATGTCAGCGCCACACCAAAATTCCGTTTCAAGACGAACATAGCTACCTCCATATTTAATTGGAGATTATGAATTCTATTTTTTTCTAAATCATTTTTTTTGCCAAAATAAAAAATGCTATGCAGATGGGACTGCACGAAATGAGAGGCCAGTTTGTGAAGTTTAAGGTTTGCTCCTGCCGTCGCATTATTCCGATATTCCACCTCTTGTAATTTGGCGGTTTTTGAAATAAAAATGGCGGGAGCGCGTGAGGATCGAACTCACCGCGGACTTTATTAGAGCCCGCCATCGGATTTGAAGTCCGTGAGCCACGCCAGTGACCATGCACTCCCGGCATTAACAAACGCTATTCCAAGATAATGTCTGGAAATTAAACTTTCAAGACAAAAAGAATTTTTACACAAAAGAAAGGAAGCAAAATCTTGAACGGTCAATTCGCAGGGGAAGGGTCGCTGGCCAGGTAACTGGTTTTTCCAATTCGCCCTGCTTTTCAGGTACCCATTAAAGAGGTAGAAATGTAAATGTTTTAGAGGACCAGGAGAGTTTTATTAATTAATCTGTCACATACACCTGGAATTCCCTTTCCGCGGTTACTTCTCCGATTACCGCGATGGTTTCAACACCCCGCTTCCGCAGTTCCTGCAAAAGCCGGTCGGTCTTGTCCTGCGCTACCGAAATAAGCAATCCGCCGGAAGTCTGGGCATCGAATAGCAGGGTCGAAATCTCCCATGAAATAGTCGTATCCAGGAGGATTTTCCCATCCAGGTAATAGCGGTTGTTGTGAGTTCCGCCGGGAACGAAACCAGCGCTGACCAGGGGAATGGCTTCTTTGAAGAGTGGAACCTTCGACGCCACAATTCTCATGCTCACCTTGCTGCCTTTAGCCATCTCGTAAGCATGACCAAGAAGGCCGAAGCCGGTAATATCGGTGCAGGCATGGACACCAACCTCCTGCATGGCTTCCGAGGCTGCCTTATTCAGGGTCATCATGAACCGGCTGACTTCAGCGGTCAGTTCGCCCAAATCCTTGCCTGATTTCAGGGCGGTGGAGATGATCCCGGTGCCCAACGGTTTGGTGATTACCAGGACGTCACCGGGTCTGGCGCCGGCATTGGTGACAATTTTATCCGGATGCACAATGCCCGAAACCGACAGGCCGTATTTCAATTCCTCATCCATAATGGTGTGGCCTCCGGCAATAACCGCCCCTGCTTCGTGCACTTTGTCATGCCCACCGGTGAGGATCTCGACCAGAATATCGGTCGGGAAATTTTTGGTGTGAAATCCCACGATATTCAGCGCAGTAAGCGGACGACCGCCCATAGCATATACATCGCTCAGCGAATTGGTTGCCGCGATCTGGCCAAAAGTGTACGGGTCGTCCACGATCGGGGTGAAAAAATCTACCGTCTGAATGAGGGCGATCTCATCGGTCAGCTTGTACACACCGGCATCGTCCGCTGTATTGGTACCTACCAGAAGGTTCGGGTCGCTGGTCTGCGGAAGACGCTCTAATACCTTGCCCAACTCCGTCAGGCTAAGTTTAGACGCTCACCCGGCGCATTTTACTGATTCGGTCAGTCTTTTGATCTTTTTGTCAGTCATGGTGTCCTTTTGATTTTCCAGGTGTCGGATTAAAATTCGGCACCTCAAAATGTCCGACTCATAGGCCGACCCCTTCTCACCTTTTATCCTTATAATTGTCAACCTATCTCAGGACGAGAGTGCGTCCTTTCACGTTTCACGTTTGACGTTTCACCTCGCAAATAGCAGCTATTTTCTCAGCCGTCGAATATCTCCCTCTCTCTCGGTGACTCCCATTTTATCGAAGTAAACCAGGATGGGTGTCGCAAACTTCCGGGTACTGTCGATCATTTCCCGGAATTCACCCAGCCTGATCTCCTCATGATCGCGGAAATATTCTACTAAAACCTTGCCAGCCTCGTCAAGCCTTTTTTTATGAAAGATTGATGGTTTTTCGTAATATTTTATTTCCACCAGGGTGCCCATCTGGATCAATCCGGTCACCACACCGGTGATCTCCTTTGGCGAGCCTTCTACCTCATCCACGATTTCATCCCAACCGGGTGTAACAAACCGGCGTTCATAATAAAGCGCTTCAACTGTTTTTTTGATTTGTTCCTGTTTTTCTGTGAATTGAATCGATCGACCACAAAGCGCAATGTTTTCATTCTTGAGCGCGATTTTCTTCTCGGCAATCATCGGTCTCAAAATTGCGTCGAAAAGGGGGACACTGATCTTGCCAAACAAACGCTCCTTCAACTCCGGTTTTTTTACACCCCACAGCATGGGATTTTCTGTATGGTATTTTTCAAGGAAATCTAAGATTTTTTGCTGGCCGCGTTGATAATGTGATCCGTGGACGACCGCCCATTCCGGTTTCTCTGTAATCAGGACAACTCGTTCCTGTTCCATGAGACTGTTCAATGTGTCCCTGACCTGTTCTTCGGTCAGGGCCAGCTCATGCGCCAGGTTTGAAACTGTTTGAAGCACATATTCATTTTTCAATAAATACTGGTCGATCACATCCTGCGGATCGGCCTTCTCCAGCACGGCAAGCCGGGCAAATTCTTCCTCGGGCAGCCATTTCAATTTCGGCGGGTGGACCTCCACGATCTTGCCGCCACCGATGGTGCGGACCGGGGAAAAACTGCGAATCACGTAACAGTCTCCGTAATCGGCTGTTGCCGGGCTCTCCACCCGGAACTGAACAAAGCTCGATTGTCCGGGAGCCATGTCTTTCTTCTCCAATAAAACCACTCTGCCGATCAACTCCTGCGTTCCCAGGTGAATCCTTACCCTGGTGCGATTCCGCAGCGGGGCAGGGAAGGAGTCCAGCAAGTGCAGCCTGGCGTTCATCATATAGGTGGGTTTGTAATAACCGGGAAGCGCAAGGAGATTGCCCCGCTCGATCTCGCTTTTTTCGATATCCATTAAATTTATCGCAGCCCGTTCCCCGGTAACGCACTCTTCTATGGATTTGTTATGAACCTGAACACGCCGCACCCGCAGCCGTTTTTGGACAGGAAGCAATTCCAGTGTGTCGCCCGGCCGGCATTCCCCCGAAAGAACGGTTCCGGCTACGACCGTGCCGCTGCCTCTTATGGTGAATACCCGGTCAATCCACATGCGGAAAATGCCCTTGTCAGCTTTGGCCTCAATTTCCCGGGCATAATTAAATATGTATTGACGCAGCTCTTCCATTCCCTCCCCGGTGACATTGGAGACGGTCAGAACGGCGGCGCCCTCAAGGAAGGTGCCTTTCACTAGGTCGGTTACTTCTTCAATCACCAGTTCCAGCCATTCCTTTTCCACCAAATCGATTTTTGTGATGACGATAAACCCCTTTTTCACCCCCAAAAGCTGCAGTATTTCGAAGTGTTCCACTGTTTGGGGCATAATGCCGTCGTCTGCGGCAATAACGAGAACCACCATATCGATAGTACTGACCCCGGCTGCCATGTTTTTGACAAACTTCTCGTGCCCGGGCACATCTATGAATGTAATGTTGTCGC
Source organism: uncultured Calditrichaceae bacterium (assembly GCA_964624795.1). Lineage (GTDB taxonomy): Bacteria > Calditrichota > Calditrichia > RBG-13-44-9 > RBG-13-44-9 > CAZUZS01. The sequence goes on along the minus strand of CAZUZS010000046.1, from coordinate 12,867 downwards.
CCAGGAAGGCAAAACCCAGGTCGGTGGTCATTTCCCGCTCTTTTTCTTCCTTCAACCGGTCGGGGTCTGTACCGGTAAGCGCCTTTACCAATGCGGATTTACCGTGGTCAATATGTCCTGCAGTTCCGATTACAACATGTCTCATAGTGATGATCGTTGCCTGGTTTCTTGGATTTCGTATTTTCCGCTCCGCTGAATCCTGCTCGTTATCAAATTCCTAATCCTGATAGCTTTAAGGGCATGGCGCCCGGTGCATGGGGCGAACAAATCAAATTTTGCTATTTTGCATCAAATATTGGTTTTGAGATTTTAAAATTCCCTACTGAATGCTGACACATCTATCGCTTGTAGCCCGCTATCGGAGGCGAGAAGCTGTGATAGAAGTTGCTGTCTTATTCAAATATTTTGATTACTGCTTGTTCAACGATATTAATCTCTTTTTCCCGAATTGTTCGGAAATCCAGCAGTACTTCATCTTTTTCAATACGCGTGAAAATGGGCGGATTGTATGACCGCAATCCGGAACCAAGGCTCTCTGCTGAAATCGATTTAGGTTTTAGAGAAACCAGCTTACTGGGAATGTTCTTTGCCGGGAGTGAGCCGCTTCCCAATTGCGAATGGCCGTTTACGACCCGGATGTCACAGTTCCCTTCAAGTTGGTTTCTCAAATGACGCTGGAAAGTACGTGTGCGGCCCGCCAGTTTTCTTTCGGGCAAAGTCAGCATTTTCAACACCGGATGCCTTTCCGGCAGGCGCTCCGGATCCAGATAAATCTTCAGGGTCGCTTCCAGCGCGGCGTAGGTGAGCTTGTCGCAGCGCAGCGCCCGGGCCAGCGGATTCTTCTTGATTGCATTGACAAATTGTTTTTTCCCGACAATGATACCGCACTGCGGTCCGGACAGTATTTTGTCCCCGCTGAAGGTAATAACGTCAGAGCCAGCTTTTACGCTGTTCTGCACCATCGGCTCTTCCGGAAGCCCGTAGGCCTGGAAATCGATCAGGCAGCCGCTGCCTACATCATCCATGACAGGCAAATTGTGTTCTGCGCCCAATCGGACAAGATCTTCCAGAGGCACCTCCGACGAGAATCCGATAATCTGGTAGTTGCTGGTATGCACCCGCAGCAGCAGAGCGGTTTCTTCTGTAATGGCTTCCCGGTAATCCCGCAGGTGAGTTTTGTTAGTTGTTCCCACATCCACCATGCGGGCGTTGCTGCGTTTCATTATGTCCGGAATACGGAAGGAACCGCCGATTTCGATGAGCTGTCCGCGAGACACGATCACTTCTTTTCCGGCTGCCAGGGTATTGAGAACCAGCATAGTCGCGCCGGCGTTGTTATTCACCACCAGGGCAGCTTCGGCGCCGGTCAGATAACAGAGCAGGTCTTCCACGTGCGCATAACGGTCGCCGCGCTTTCCGGTCTCCCGGTCTATTGCTACCGTGCAGTAATTCTGAATGGCCGAGGAGATGGCTTCCTGTGCTTCCCGGCAGAGAGGGGCGCGTCCCAGTGCGGTATGTAAAATAATTCCCGTGGCGTTTATTGCCGGTGCAACCGAAGGCTGCATCCGGAACCTAACCCGGTTTGCAATTCTGTCCGCCAGGCGCTGCGGATCGATATCAATTCCATCAATTTCTTTTTCACCGGCTTCCAGGATGCGATCCCGCAACTTTTGCAACTCCGAACGGGCGATATGATGAATGAATGCAACCGGGTATTTCCCATCAAGCGCTTTTATCTGTGGGAAATTTAGAAGCTTGGGCATTCCGATAAGTTGATCCAGAAGGGTATTTTTGTCCATAGAGGCGGCCTGATTTGGTTTATGTGAATCCCTTTGCGTTCCTGATTAAGCCCGGCCCGACTCCCACCTCGCGCAAAAATTACAAAATTTCCGAAGTTATTCAAAGCCAAAATGCTAACGGTGTGGTAGGAGGCAATTCCTATCGCCGGCTTGTTTCACCACCGAGTTCCTCAAAGATAAACACGGAGGTCGTTAGAGACGGCCTTTGCGCTGGTTTTCTGACTCGCCCTTTCGTATTGTTGAACATTGATTCTTTGAACGGTTGGGGAAATAATTCCCCTCCCACCTTGTGCGCCGGTAGGGGACGATATCCATCGCCGAATATGACCGGAATATGGCGCGCATCGCACACATTCTATTGTCAAAATAATCAACAATTAATAGAGAAATACAATTGTTTTTTTTCTTGACAGCCCTGCCTTTATTCTCTATATTTGCCGTGCCATTTTTTAAAATGGGCCCGTAGCTCAGCTGGTAGAGCAGCGGCCTTTTAAGCCGTTGGTCGAAGGTTCGATTCCTTCCGGGCTCACGTGAATAACCCCGCTGGTGAATTGCAGCGGGGTTTCTCTATGTGAGAAAAGTACATTTTTGCCAGCTTATCATACAATCCATTTAGCCTTTTGTCCTTCATAAGTTTTAATTTAAATAAATTTTTCTCTTGCTTATCCCTCATAGAAAGCATTATAATTTGACTAATTAGTCATAAATTAAAGAGGCTGTTTATGAATAATAAAATTTACGAACTGAAGGCTGACCTTTTAAGTGCCCTTGCCCATGCCAACCGTCTGAGAATTCTCGAATTCCTGAGGAACGGCGAAAAATGTAATTGCGATATTTATCCGGCCCTGGACCTGGAACAATCAAACCTGAGCCGTCACATGAAAATTTTGCAGGAGGCGGGCATCGTTACCGCCAGAAAAGAAGGGCTTAAGGTTTATTACCAGATCATTGATCAAAGGATTTATGACATTTTTGAATCGGTTTCGACAATTGTAAAAACCAATCTCAGGCGCAGCCTGGAATTGATTGAACAGATGTAAATACCAATCAACAATTTCCGAATTCAGAGAAGGAGAGTTTGTGGCCTGCCATACGGGTAACGGATTTTCCTTTTTTTATTTGGGAAGCGGTTAACAGAATTTGCCTGATGTCTGTTTTTGGGCTGAATGCCGTATCCGGGCTGCCAATCCAAAAATCCGCTTTAAATTATCATCTGGATTTGTTAAATTACTGTTTACAATGAAATGCCAGACAAAGAGATGAACGATTTCGCGACTGTCATTCTTACGATTCCCAATGAAGAGGGCTTTACATATCGTGTACCGGAAGAATTCCGGAACGATCTCAGGGCCGGAATGCAGGTTGTTGTTCCTTTTGGGAAACGCTATGTCTCCGGAATAGTGCTTGCGATGCCGGACGACCTTCCATTAAATCTTGGCGAAGACGAGCTGAAAAGTATTTATGATGTGGTGGGAGCGACCCCGGTACTTTCCGGCGAGCTGATGGATCTGCTGAAATGGATTTCGGATTATTATGTATGTCATTTGGGTGAAGCCTACCGTCTGATTCAATCCGGTTTAAATGTCGGGAAATCTGCTCTGATCTTACGGCGAACACAGCAGCCGGTCACACAATCGCTCAATTCTACCCAGCGCGAAATTCTGGAAAATATTCCATGCGAAAAGACTATCTCATTGGCGAATCTACAGAAGAAATTCAGCTTGTCCACGCTGCCCGAAATGCTCCGGAAGCTGGAGAGGTCAGGTTATATCGAGCGAAATTACACAACAATGGACGCCAAGAAGGCGATTAAATCGGAAACCTTCTGCCGGTTGATCCCACCGGCGCGCCGCACCGCCGAGGCGCAACAGAAATATGCTGGCCTTATGCAGGGGCGGATCACAAGGTCGCGCGAATTGATTCATTTTCTAGAAGAGAATGAATGGTGTGCATCTGCTGAGCTGGTCCGGGCGGGATTTTCCCGCCAGGTGCAGGAGAACCTGACAAAACGCGGATTGATCGAAAAAGAGACCCGGCCGCTGCATCGGAATTTCGACCTGCCTTATTTCGAAGAGATGCCCGAAATCTCCTTAACCGATGAGCAGCGGGAATTTGTTCGAACTGTGGAGGGTTCTCAGAAGAAAAAGGAATTTGGCATCTTTCTGCTGCATGGCATTACCGGCAGCGGCAAAACGCAGGCCTACATCGAGCTGATCCGCAGCACGATTGAAAAGGGGCGGCAGGCGATTGTGTTGATTCCCGAAATTGTTTTGACACCGCAGACATTGGCCCGTTTTCGTCACCATTTCCCGGGGCAGGTTGCCGTGCTCCACAGCCGGCTTTCCGCTGGTGAAAAACGGGAAATATTGCATAAAATACGGGAAGGGGAATTTAACATTGTTATCGGGCCGCGCTCCGCGATTTTTGCCCCGCTGCAGAATCTTGGTCTGGTAGTGGTGGATGAAGAGCACGAATCCAGCTATAAACAGAGCGAATCGCAGCCCAGATACCATGCCCGGGATGTTGCGATTTACCGCGCCAAATTGAACAATGCGGTGGTAATTCTTGGTTCGGCGACCCCTTCTTTTGAAAGTTTGCATAACGCGCAAGCCGGCCACTATAAGTATTTCGAGCTAATGAAACGTGTCGAGAAAAGAGCACTGCCCCGCATCTCCGTTGTAAATCTTCGCGAGGAATGGAGCAAAAAGGCGGAGCCGCCGGTTATTTCGGAAAGCCTGGAGCTTAAAATCGAATCCCGGCTGCTTATCCGCGAGCAGGTGATGGTACTTCAAAACCGGCGGGGTTATTCACCCTATTTGTTGTGCAAGGACTGCGGCTATGTTGCCAAGTGCCCGCAATGTGAGATCACACTCACTTATCACCAGGGCAGAAAGCAGTTGCTTTGCCATTACTGCGGACATTCGCAGGCTGCGCCGGATTGCTGCCCGGAATGCCAGGGAATAGATATTCAGTACAAAGGAATTGGGACGCAGCGGCTGGAGGAGATGTTGACAGAGAAATTTCCCCATGCCCGAATTTTACGCATGGATTATGATACAACCCGCAGAAAGAATGGTCATTTGCAGATTCTTGAAAAATTTCGCAGCGGCGCTGCCGATCTCCTCTTGGGAACACAAATGATTGCAAAGGGTCTGGATTTCAAACGGGTCTCACTGGTGGGGATTGTGGCATCGGACCAGGGATTACACTTCCCGGATTTCAGGGCTTCCGAGAAAGTTTTTCAGTTGCTTACCCAGGCCGCGGGACGGGCCGGCAGAGGAGCCGGGAGCGGCGAGGTGGTTGTCCAAACCTACGATCCTTCCCATTATATGTTTAAGCATTTGCTGACACACAATTATTCGGCGTTTTATTCGAAGGAAATGGAGAGCCGGCGGGCGTTGAACTACCCGCCATTTTCGCGATTGATGCTGCTTCGGGTAATCGGCAAAGAACTTAGAGATGTAGAACACTACAGCGACATCATCGCAAAGTTTTTGTGGAAAGCGAATGAGGATAGACATTTTGCCATCCTCGGCCCGGCCCCGGCGCCTATTTCACGCCTGAAAGGGGATTACCGCTATCACATTCTCATAAAGCAGGGGAAGGAGCAGGATTCCTCCCTGGCGAAAGTGCGGCGTCTGGTAAAAAAAGGACTGCTTCAGAATCCGGAGCTGAAAAAATGGCCCGTTAAACTCTTGATTGATGTTGATCCTGTAGATATATTGTGAGGACATGGGGAGGAGAGCATGAATAATCACGCGGAAAAATTGACGATTCTTTTGGTCTTGCTTTTTTTCGGTTTTTGCCGGGCACAGCAACAGGCTAAACCGCGGTTTGGCATTGCGCCCATCTGGCAGGCAGACAGCAATCGGGTTACCCTGCGGCTGCCCAGCCCGTTTGAAGAAAAATCTGTTGTCTGGCTTCCACCCGATACCCGGCAAATGCTTATGTCCTGGGTAGTGGGACATCGCAACCGCATCTGGACGGAAGTGAGCCGGGGTGAAAAACCGGTGGTTCCTGAAGGCGCGTCTAATTTTCCTATGATGAATTGGGATCAGCCCTTTCCCGCATCCAGCAGCGATCGTGTGGATTACAGGCAGAGTTCCCTTTATGTACCCCAGAACGTAACCGACTACATCGAATATCAGATGGGGCGGTCGCGCTACATTCCCCTGGGCACGCTTGCCGCCGCCTCTTTTCTGGCGCATCAGATTTACAGCCGTTACGGCTACCTGCTGCAAAAAAGGGAGGAGGAGAAATACCGGGGAATCGACCTCAGCAGCCGGCAAATCCGCATGATGAAGGTCATCTGGCGATTGGGCAAGCTGCTGCCAACCGATTGGTACACCCGGTATTCTGAACAGTATAATGATCGTGAAACGACCTATGTGCTTTTTGAGCAGGATATATTTGATCTGGAGAATAAATCTCTTCTAAAGATAAGAAAATTACCGGATGGTAAGACACAATATTTCCCGGCCATTTCGGAACAGCAGTTGGTGGTAAAGCTGGAAGAAGAAAAATCATTGCTGATTCCCGAAGAGCACCCGGACAGGCTGAACAGGATTTTATATCTGGTCGAATTGTTAAAGCAGTAATCGCTTGTTATCCGGCGAAGACCGGCCATTTTTCCGACGTTTGCATAATAAGGGGAGATTATTGTAGCGAAATCAGAAATGGATGTAGCACATGAATCAAGGTTGAAAATACTCTCTCAAAAAAACGAAACTCATTTCAAATCCGGCTGCTACCAGTTGTTCTTCTCGTTACCGGAAGAACGAATGATTCAAATTGGCAGATTGAAAGAGAATCTTTTTCCTGCGGGAGTTTATATTTACACGGGAAGTCACCAGAAATATTTAATGAAACGCGTGGAAAGACATCTGCGGAAAGCCAAGAAAGTTCACTGGCACATCGATTACCTGACCACACAGCCGGATATTGGATTTCGGAATATCATTCTGTTTCCCGCCAGCAGGGAGGAATGCAGGCTGAATCAGCTTTTCCGGGAGTTTAGTGGCGGTGTATTTCGCCACCCTGGTTTTGGCAGCAGCGACTGCCGGAATCAATGCGCAAGTCACCTTCTCTATCTGCCCCGCCTTCCTGATTCCCGCGTTGATGAGTGGATAAACAGCGTTTCCGCGCTTAATCCGGTTCGAATGGTATTTACCTCCTTTGGGAAATGACAAATAATTTCCGTTCTTTATTCCATAGATTTCATTTTGATTTTGCCTCTCCCCGAATATCCATTAAATTTCCGTTCCGAATTTTGAAACAGGAGAAAAGATGCCCGAATTACCAGAGGTGGAGACAGTTGCACGCCAGATTCGGTCCCAATTTCTGAATAAGCGAATCACAGAGGTTATTGCACAGCCCGCCATTATATTCCGGGATATCACAGCGGCCCAATTTGCTTCGGAGCTTGCCGGCAAAAAACTGGATGCGGTCCGGCGCTACGGCAAGTTTCTGTTTTGGCAGACGGGCAACCTTTTTCCAATGTTTCACTTGGGCATGTCCGGTATTTTCCTACGGGATAAAAAGCTTTCCATGTATCCGCAGCATATTCACATCTCTTTCGAATTTGAGGATGGCGGTAATCTCTATTTTCAGGACGCAAGGAAATTCAGCAAAGTCTATCTGCTGCGGCAGGAACCGGATTTTGATAATCTTGGTGTGGATCCTTCGAAAGAAAATTTTACTTTAATTAACTTCAGGAAATTATTAAATTTAAAGAAAATGAATATAAAGACTCTTCTCATGGATCAAAAAATAATTGCCGGGATCGGAAACATTTATGCGAGCGAAATACTATTTGGATGCGGAATCCGGCCCACACGAAGTGCTGACAGCCTCAGCAGCAAAGCGGCTGAGCGATTATTTTACGAAATTAAAAGGGTTCTTAATGCAGCCATCCAGCGGTTTGGCACAACCTACACCGCCTACCGGACGGTAGATGGTTCTGCCGGAACCAACCAGAATTTCCTGAAAGTGTATCAAAGAGAAGGGGAGCCGTGTATCCACTGTGGCCGGCCAATTAAGAAGATAATTCAGAACAGTCGATCTACTTTTTATTGTCCAAAATGCCAGAGATAACCATGAACCGGAAAAATTCAATTGTCACGCTACTCACCGATTTTGGGACGCAGGACGGTTACGTGGGAGCGATGAAGGGTGTGTTGCTGGATGGATTCCCGAATGTAACAGTTGTGGACATTTCCCATGAAATTGAACCGTTCAATGTAAGGCAGGGTGCTTTCGCGCTTTTGAATTATGCTGCATATTTCCCAGAAAATACCATCCACATTGTGGTCGTCGATCCCGGTGTTGGCACTTCCCGGAGGGGGCTGGTTATCCGTGCCGGTGATTACTGGTTTATCGGTCCCGACAACGGCGTATTTAGTTTTATTGTTCGTTCCGACACGTTCCAGGCCTACACCCTCAGAGAAAAAGAGTTTGCGGATGTCAGCTCCACTTTTCATGGAAGGGATATTTTTGCACCTGCGGCCACCCGGCTTCTTTTGGGACAGGCGCCACAGGAGTTTGCAGAACCGGCTGCTGATCTGACTTCTTTTTATGATCCGTATGTGGAAGTCTCCGCCAACGAATACCTTCTGACGGTAATCCATACCGATCATTTCGGTAATATCATTTTCAACTTCACAATACCGGACTGGAAGAAGATTGGAAGTCCGTCAAATATCAAGATCCGTTTAAAGAGCGGATTCTTGTATGGTATAAAAAATACATTCGGAGATGCAAGGGAAGGCCAGATAATGGCGTTATGGGACAGCAGCGGTTTTCTTCAGATTTCACGCAACCGGGGAAATGCAGCGGAGGTTTTGAAAATGCAGGTGGGAGATCATGTCATGTTCAGCACCTGACCAATGGACCTCTATGAAATACAACATCCTTAAATAAAGCATTGGCGCAGAGCACAGCGAAGAGCGGGTAAACCGGAAAGACGGATGAACTGAAAAGATGAAAGCAAAAAATATTAAGAAGAACTACAAGACCATCATTGGGGTTACCGCCCTGGCATTCTTCCTGTGGTTCATGGTGAAAATGAACAAGGTGTATGAATACACTATCGACATTCCCATCCGGTATATCAACATGGACCCGGACCGCATATTCGAGCATCCTGAATCGCCGCGCGTTCGGGTGGAATTCACCGGCAAAGGGAAAGATTTGCTCCGGCTCTCATTTTACCACATCTACTACCAGGTTGATCTCTCCGATGCTCCTATGCGGCTTACGCTCAATTTATCAGAGCATCCGGAATATGTTAACTATCCGGGAGAGCTCGATGTGGACGTAAAATCCATCATTCGACCCAGGGAACTGGTGGTGGTGATGGATAAGAAGGTGCAGAAAAAACTTCCGGTGGAATCGCTTTACCGGGTTCAAACGCCTCCCGGCTATATTCTGGTTGATGTCAGCACAAAGCCGGATTCCATACTGGTGACAGGCCCGCAGAAGATGTTCAAGACCTTGAAGAAAGTCTCCACGGTAAAGAAGGATTTTCCCGATGCCTCGCAGCCTTTTACCAAGGTTCTTCCGATCGAGAAAACAAATGATTACTATTCTTTCTATAAACCGACCGAGGTTCAGCTTTATTTCAATATCCAGCGATTGGCTGAGAAAGAAGTGCTCAACGTTCCGGTAACGGTCATAAACGCGCCTCGCAGTATCCAGGTTATTCCCCTGCCTTCTGCCGCAACGGTTTATGTTAAGGGCGGAGAAAAAGTGCTGGCCAACCTGGGACCGAACGATTTCCGCATCGAGATCGATTTCAAAAAAGTCTGGACACCCGGGGTCAAAACGGTTAAGGCAAATCTCGTCACATCCGCTAATATTCTTTATATGGAAACCCGGCCCCCCGAATTTGAGTTGATAGTTCAGAAAGAGAAGTCGGATTAAGTCCGTCGAGAGGAAAATATTGAAATTTAAATACATTCTTGGAATTGAGACCAGTTGTGATGAAACCTCGGCTGCGATAATTACTGAAAACCAGGTTCTATCGAATATCATCTCATCGCAGATGGTGCACCTGCAATTTGGCGGAGTGGTGCCCGAGCTGGCTTCCCGTGCCCATTTGAAAAAGATTATTCCCATTGTAAACAGCGCTATGAATGATGCCGGCGTCGGTTTCGACCAAATTAGCGGGATCGCAGTAACCAACGGCCCCGGCCTGGTCGGCGCTCTGCTGGTAGGCGTAAATTATGTGAAGGGAATTTCCCTGGGGCTCCGGATTCCCTTCATCGGGGTAAATCACATCGAAGGGCACATCTACGGAAATTTTTTGGAGGGAAATGAAATTCCTTTTCCGTTTCTTGCACTAGTGGTGTCAGGCGGCCACACCTTGATTGTACTGGTGAAAGCGCATCTGGATTATAAAATCTTGGGTGGAACGCGGGACGACGCGGTAGGCGAGGCGTTCGACAAAGTCGCCAAATTGTTAAACCTGCCGTATCCCGGAGGGCCGGAAATCGACAAACGTGCCCAACAGGGCGACCCGCGATACGCAGATTTCCCGCGGGCGATGCTAAAAAACCGGGATTTTGATTTGAGTTACAGCGGTTTGAAGACAGCGGTTTTGAATTTTATCCGGGAGAAAGGAGAGCAGGAAGTCGCCAAGCGTATGAACGATATTTGCAGTTCATTCCAGACAGCCGCGGTGGAAGTCCTGGTTAAGAAATCGGTTGCCGCTGCCCGGACTTACCAGGTGCGCGATATTGTCCTGGCGGGCGGGGTGGCAGCAAATTCACTGCTTCGGAAATGGATGAAAGAAGAGGCGGCGAATTTCAACCTGAATGTTCATTTTCCCCCCCTGCAATATTGCACGGACAATGCGGCGATGATCGCCCGCGCTGGTCTGGAGCGTTTCCGTCATGGGGAACAAAGCAGCCTGGAATTGAATGCATATCCTGCCATGAGACTTGGCGAGGTGATACGAGACTAATATGATAAAACAGCTTTTCCTGAACCTTTCTCTTCCCGGTTGGGTATTTTTAATTTTTGTTCTGATTCTGGTTACCGTCGCCGTTTTTTATTATCGCCGAACCCTCCCGCCGCTTTTACCTTGGCGACGCGGTTTTCTCACCGTTCTTCGCAGTGCTATCTTAGCAATTGTGATTTTCCTTCTGCTCCAGCCGGTTTTGCAAGTCGTTTACCAATTTCACGAGCCGCCTGTTATTGGGATGCTCCTGGACGATTCCGGAAGCATGAAAATTAAAGACAGCTATGGGGAACGGGCCGATTCGGTTGAATACATTCTGCGCAATGCCGATTTTAGTCGCAACTCGGACAGTCTGCGATTCGAGCGGTTTACCTTTCGCAGCGGTCTTCGGCATTTACAGCAGGACACGATGACATTTTCCGGTAAGCAAACCAATATCTCAAACGCCCTGCAGGGCATTTCGGACAGCCTGGCGCAAACAAATTTGAGGGCCATAGTACTTGTTTCGGATGGGCAATTCAACCAGGGAGTTAACCCGGTGAATATTGCCGGAAGCAGTTCCGTTCCGGTTTACACAGTAACGGTGGGCGATACGGTTCCTCGCAAGGATTTACGTATTTCAGGGCTGCAGGCGACCCGCGTTTCTTACGTCGGCGAGGAAATCCCGGTCTCGGTGCAGGTGATGCAAAAGGGATTCGACTCAGGCAAGATCACGGTTCGGTTGTGGAATGGGAAAAAGCAGGTTGAGGCCAAAACCGTTGATATGCCGCCGGGCGGTTTCGAACAGCAGGTAAATTTTTCGGTGAAGGCGGATCAGCCGGGCGAATTTCGATACACGGTGGAGCTGGTTCCGCAAAAAGGCGAGGTTACTTCTCATAACAACGAATCGTCATTTCTGCTCAAGGTGTTGAAAAGCAAAATGCGTGTCTTATTGATCAGCGGCCAGCCTACCTTTGATGAGCGCATGCTGATTTATGTTCTCCGCCAGCTTCCGGACGTGCAATTGAGTGTGCTTACTGAGGAGGCTGCCGGTCAATATTACGAGGGAAATTTCCAGAATGTGAAACCGGATTCCCAGGACGCCTTAATTTTCTTAGGATTTCCAACCCGCCTCACCAGTGCTGCGCATCTCCAACAGATATTCCTGAATGCTAAAAAAAGTAACATTCCACTTTATCTGATGCTGAATTCCGGCACCGACCTGCACAAATTGGCAGCCTGGAATGAATTGCTGCCTATCGATGTGCGCTCTCGTGTAATTCCTCAGGAAAATGTGGCTGTTCATCTCACCACCGGCGGACGCTTGCACCCTGTAACGCGGCTGGAGGAGGATCCCCAGCGCACCGAAGCGGCATGGCAGAATTTGCCGCCGGTTACCGGTCTGGGACGGTATCTCAAAATTGTGAAGGGCAGCTCGGTTCTGCTGGATGCGGATAATTCTGCACCGTCCGGGATGCCGTTGTTGATTGCCGGCGTGAGAAAGGATGAGAAAACGCTGGTGCTGGCTGCTACTGACGTGAGCGCCTGGCATCTGCAATTGCAGGACGATCCTACCCGCGATACGTTCTTTCAGAGATTTATTGAAAGGTCACTGAAGTGGCTGGTTAATCGAGAGGACATCCGGCGAATTCAGATCCATCCCCGCCAGAAGGTCTTCAGCATGGGAGAAAATATCGAATTCTCCGGCCAGGTCCTGGACGATTTTTACCAGCCGGTGAACGATGCCCAGGTTGAAATCAAGTTGGCCAGCGATTCACTTCAGCGCAGCGACATGTTAGCCGGCAGGGACGGCTTTTACAGCTACCAGGCCTCTGGTTTGCCGCCGGGCACCTACACGTATAAACTTACCGCCAGGCGGGGCGATCAGGTTATTGGTGATGCGGAAGGGAAATTCGTAGTTCAGCAATTGGAGCTGGAGCTGCAGCAAACCGAAGCTAACCCGTCTTTAATGCGAGAGATTGCCCTCCGTAGCGGTGGGAAAAACTGGGGGGCCGCGGAATTTGTCAAACATCTGCCCGACTTCCGCTTCAAAAAGCAAGTGCAGCTTGCCAATGTAGAACATATCCTGTGGGATAAAATTTACTGGTTGATCGTGCTGGTGCTGGTGCT
>CAZUZS010000045.1:2553-40891 GCA_964624795.1 uncultured Calditrichaceae bacterium | reverse complement strand
AGTAAACATAAGTGACAAGCTTTTGAGTACAATTCGTATAAATTTATCCAACTTGATTAAACAGCCTTAACAAATTATCCTCCTGAGAAAAAACACGATCATTATTTAAATTCCTTGAAAATTGGATTCGCTCTTGCCGCACCCACAGATATAAAATTTCAATCACTCGCCTTTGGTCCCAAGACAGAACTCATGAAAACCGCCGGTACTCGCACGGGTCGGTATTTTTCGCCATTTTTTAAATTTTCTGCTTGAAATTCAGTGAACACTAAATTATCTTCATCCCCAGTTCAAAAACTGTTTAACCGCAGGAGCATTTTAATCATATATTTTTAGAGGACATATAGAGGAATTGTTTTACCGCATTTTTTTTAAATGGATTTTGTTTCTTTTAGTCGTTCTTACTGCTGCACCTTCATTCGCTGAAAACCGAAAAAACCAGAATCCCCGGCTGTTTTCACCAAACCTCAAGCTGGATGTCGATCCTTTTTATCAGCAGATTGTCAACCAGGTTTCTTACGATTCCATCTACTCCTATCTGCAAAAGCTGGAATCATTCGGCGTCAAGAATCCCGGCTCAACGGCACTGGTAAACGCCCGCGACTGGCTGCACGACAAGTTGGCCGCATACGGTTACACCGATATCGTTTACCACGACTTTACCTACAGCTCGCACACGCTGCAGAATATTATCACCACCAAACCGGGGACCGCCCAGCCGGGTGTTTATCTCATCCTGGACGGCCATTACGACACGATTACAGGTCCCGGCGTGAACGATAACGGCAGCGGTACCGCTATTCTGCTGGAAGTCGCCCGCTTGCTGGCCAACATCGATTGCCGGGTTTCTATCCGGTTTATCAATTTTTCCGCCGAGGAAGAGGGGCTGATAGGCAGCGCTGCATATGTGAGCAATGTGGTTGTTCCTCAAAATATGAACATCCGGCTGGTCCTGAATATCGACGAAGTGGGCGGAATTGCCGGACAAACCAACGACATGGTCACCTGCGAGAGGGACGAGGGAAATCCGCCGGGAAACAACGCCGCCTCTGCTGCTTTTACCGATACACTGGCGCAGCTTACCCAGACTTACAGTGCGCTGAACACCCAGATCGCACACGCCTACGGCAGCGATTACATGCCGTTCGAAGATGCCGGCTACATCATCACCGGTTTTTATGAGTCCAACGAATCGCCCTATCCACACACCGCCAACGACATTCTTGCCAACATGGACCCGGCTTACGTAACGGAAATCGCCAAAGCCAGCGTGGCAGCGGCGCTCTATTTTTCGCGGGCGGAAAGCAGTTACCTTTCTCTCTACCACTCGCCGGTTACCACCGTGCAGGACACCACGAATCCGTACCCGGTGCAGTTGAAAATCCGGTCATCGTCCGGAGTCACCGGTGCGGTTGCGAACTACCGGGTCGATTCCGGCAATTTTGCCGCGGTTCCGCTCACTTTTTCCTGGCAGAGCGGCGACACGCTGATTTATGACGGCGTCATCCCGCCACAGCCTTATTTTTCAACAATCGATTACTATTTCTCCGCAGACAACCAGGACAGCCTGCATTCCCGCTTGCCGGAAGATTCAGCAGCCTTCTACAGTTTTCAGGTGCTGCCGGATACTGCCGGCCCGCAGCTTCAGCACCAACCGCTTGCCGATCTTTCATACCTCATCAATCCCATTACTTTTTCGGTCAATGTCACTGATGAAAACGGCATTTCCGGAGTTACCCTGTTTATTCATCGCAACGCCGAGCCGGACCAGGAGCTTTCCCTGTCGCCCCAGGGCGGCAGCCGTTTCAGCGTCGTATTCACAGAAAGCCTCACTCCCGGCGATTCGGTTTTCTACCGTTTCGAAGCGATCGATAATTCCGCCAATCACAATACTACCTGGCTTCCCGCGTCCGGTTACCAGGCATTCGAAGTACTGAACAGCGAGCTGTTCGATTTCGAGATCAGCAACAACGCATTTACCGGAAACGGCGACTGGGCGTGGGGGAATTTCAACGATGCCGCCCTGCCCCAGCCTTCCGGAACAAAAGTGTGGGCCACCAATCTCACCGGGAATTACAGTCCCAACCAGCAGTCGCTGCTGGAAACACCGGAGATCGACCTGACCGGCAAATACGACGCCCGGCTGGTCATCAGCCAGTTTTACCAGATTGAGCCGGTGAATGATGGCGGCAATGTTAAGGTCTCGGTGGACAGCGGTAACTTCCAGGTAATTGCCCCACAGGAAGGCTACCCGTACGCCTCACTCTACCTGTTCAATGAGCCGGGGTACAGTGGGAATTCCTACTTCTGGGAGGAAAACAGTTTCGATCTTTCCCAGTACAGCGGACACCGGGTGCAGTTTATGTTCGATTTTCGCAGCGATGTTTTTACAAATAAAAAAGGCTGGTACATCGATTTTGCGCGGCTGGATTTCCGTGGCACGCAAACCAACCGGCCGCCGGCCATCACCCAGTTTTCCCCGGAGCAGCTCGACACAGTTCTGCTGGACGCAACACAACAGTTTTCCATTTCGGCAACCGACCCGGACGGCGATTCGCTGCTCTACGCCTTCTACCACGGCAATGAGACAGTTGCCGACAGCCAGGCCAGTTTCACATTTCACAGCACCGGCTACGACACGGTAGTTGCCACCGTGGAAGATATTTACGGCCACTCCAAATCCCACACCTGGATATTCATGGTTCAGGGACCAGTTTCCGTCAACAGCAGAAATCCACAGGCAGTGAACCGTTATTTTCTGTACCCGGCATATCCGAATCCCTTCAACCCGGAAACAAAAATCAATTTTGAAATGCAGCAGGGCGGGAATGTGGAAATTCTTGTTTACAATACCCTCGGACAGATGATAGAAAAATCAGTCAACGGATATAGATCGGCCGGATCGCATTCGGTTTCCTTTTCGGGAAATTCCCTGCCTTCCGGTTTCTATTTCATTGTCATGAAAACAGGCACGTTTGAAATGACGCAGCGAATTTTACTCATGAGGTAAATTTTATTTTTCTTTATCACAGATTTCGTGGTTATGAACATCTGATTTGTCTAAAAATTCATCCCATAATCTGCGATCCGGAAGTGACGGATTCGAATCAGATAATTAACGGACTTGATTAAAAGGTCAAACCAAACGAAGGCACGCCTCTCCAACAGGATTGCCGCGTTTTAATATAATTCACTAATATTTTAAGGAGGTATGATGAAGCGTTTTTTTAAGCTAATGCCGGGAAGTATGCTGTTGCTGTTTTTCAGCATGATCTGCCTGAGCTTTGCCCAGAAACCACATGTGGCGAGCAAAGCACTGGAGATGGACAACCTGGTGAAAGAAGCCCAACTGAAAACGGTTACCGGCAAGGTTGGCAAAACATCGCATATCGAAAGATATGTGTATAACGAAAATTTCGGGCCATTAAGCGGCACATACGAACAAATGGCCATGAACTACCTAAACTCAAACGCCACGCGTTTTGGCCTGAAGAATGCCGGCGCAGAGCTGAAGGCCGTTCAGGTGAACGAAAGCCCCGGCGGCTATCATGTGCGACTGAGGCAATATGTGGACAAATACCCGGTTTTCGACTCCGATATTACGGTTTCCATCAACCGGGAAAACAAGGTGGTCTTTGTTGCCAATGATTACCGGCCAAATCTTACACTCGAATCTGCCAGTGTATCGCTGAGCCAGCTTTCGGCAATCTCTGCTGCTAAAGATTATTTGCACGTAACCGGAAAAATGATCATCGATCCCTCGGCGGAATTGATGGTTTTTCAGAGCAAAACCGAAGGCGCGTTGCTGGCTTACCGCACCATCATTGTGACTGATGAACCGATGGGCGACTGGGAAGTTTTTGTTGCTGCTGACGACGGCCACATCATGAATGTAAGAGATATTACACGTTACTATAAGAAAACGGATGGCAGCGGACTGGCGTTCGATCCCGATCCGCTGACCAAAGCCGGGGTTGCCTACGGCGCACCATACGTGGACAATAACGACGCCGATGTGCCCGAGCTTAATGCGGAAAGAGACACGGTTGCCCTGCGCGATCTGGATTACAACGGTTCGGTTTACAGTCTCTCCGGCCCCTACTGTGTTTTGACGGATATGGAAGGACCGACCGATGTCTTCCCCACACTCTCGGACCCGAACGGTTTCAATTACACCCGTTCCCAGCAGGAATTCGAAGATGTGATGGTATATTATCACGTGGACAAATCCTATCGCTGGCTGGACTCTCTTGGATTCAGCGTCCCCGGACTGCTGCAGTTCCATTCCGATCCGCACGGTTTGAATGGCGATGACAATTCGCACTATGTTCCTTCCGGTAATTACTGCGCCTGGGGCGAAGGCGGAGTGGATGACGCCGAAGATGCCGATGTTATCTGGCACGAATATGCACACGCCATCCAGGACAACATTACCGGCGGAATGTCCTACACCGGTGAAACCATGTCGCTGCAGGAAGGCTCATCCGATTACTGGGCAGCCTCCTACTCTCGCTCGCTGTATGAATTCGGTTGGGGCGAAGTGTTCAACTGGGACGGCCACAACCCATTCTGGCCCGGACGCTTGTGCAACCTGAACTGGCACTACCCGGAGAATTATGTTTCCGGTCACGACGGCGGTCAACTCTGGAGCAGCGCCCTGATGAAAATTTGGGAAGACCTGGGCCGGGAAGTCACCGACAAGGATTTTATCGAAGCACATTACCTGTGGGGAACCAGCCCCGGCATGCAGGATGCCGCCGCTGCCTTTGTGCAGGCCGACCGGATGTTATATAACGGCTCGCACCTTTCTTCCATTATTTACTGGCTGGACAATCGCGGCCTGGTGGATGCAGCGAATTATATTCCACAGATTTCGCACGATCCGCTGCACGATACCGAAGATGTAACCGGTCCCTACAATGTGACCAGCGTTATTGTGCCGGGAACGGCACCGCTGGATCCCAACCAGCTATTCGTCATCTATGAATATGCCTCAAAGAAAAACGGCAAGACATTCGCCGACAGCGTAGCGCTGCTGCCCACCGGAAATGTAAATGAATATTCGGCGCAGATCCCGGGCCCCGGCTACGCAACCGACGTGCATTACTATCTGTCGATAGTGGACAGCGCCGCCAACTATGTAGTCGATCCCATGGGCGCGCCGACCAATTTTTATTCATTTGCAGTCGGCCCGGATACGGTCGCCCCGGTGATCGTTCACAATCCGCTGCGCGATCAGGCATACATCCGCTGGCCGGCCGCAGTGCGTGCAAAGGTGACCGACAATATCGGCATCGACAACGTAGTGGTGAATTATTACATCAATACCGTCTCCAATTCCGGCTCGTTTACGCTTACGGATGATGGAAGCGGAAATTTCAGCGGAGTGTTCGATGTGGATACGACCGCCATTTCAGTCGGCGATTCGATCTTTTACCGGATTACCGCTACCGATGTGTCCAGCAACGGCAACATCGCCAACGACCCGGTCTCCGGTTTCCACAGCTTCAAGATAATTGACACCAAAGGGCTGGTACTGATAGTCAACGATGATCCGGTTGCCGCAAACATCAGCGATGATAAGGGCGGTTACCCCCGGTCAAAAGGGACCTTCGGGGCATCGGCAAATAGCATGCAAAGATGGCTGATCGACCTTGGCTACGTTGCGGATGTTGTAGATGTGGCTACCGCTCTCACAACCAACTGGAACGATTACTCAATCGTAATCAACTCCAGCGGCGCCAACACCGGGCCGGTTGCCGACCAGGCTTACCGCACAAAATGGGAAGATTATGTAGCTGATCCTTCCCACAAATACCTGATTGAAGGCGGCGAGGTTGGTTACGATGCCGTCAGCACGCCCGGTTATCCGTCATTTGCAGGGCCGGTGCTTCATGCCTCCGCCTGGAATTCAGATAACGCAGGCGGGCTCAATCTGCGATCGCAATATAGCAATCACCAAATCGCCACCTCTCCCAATACGATTCCATCGACAATAGCAATCAATTACGTGGGCTACGGTGACGAAGACGCAATGCAGAATGCTTCCGAAGCTTACGTTGTTTTCGAGACGGCAAGCAATCCCGGAAATGCCGGTGTTCTGGTTTATGACGACAACCCGAATCCGCTTTCGGCACAGATGACCTATTTTGCTTTTAACCTGTCCGCAATCGACACCGTTGTCGCCAAAAACCTGCTGGAAAATACGCTGGAATTTCTCCTCGCGCCGGAAAACGCACCGATTGGTTCCATTGCCGGAAATGTCGATCTGACCGATACTGCGAACGACAGCGGCGTCACCGTCATGCTTTCCGGGCTTAGGAAAGATACCACCGTTACCGATATGAACGGTGACTATACTTTCAGCGGTTTATATAACGGGACATATTCCGTGACGGTTCACAAAGATGGCTATTTCCCGGCTTACTCAACAATCAACGATATCGTGGTGAATGGCAATGCCGTCACCGGCATCGATTTCTCCCTCGACCCGATCCAGAACGCGACCATCAGCGGCGTTGTAACACTGAGCGACACCACCGATTACTCCGGCGTGCTGGTGCAAGTTCTCAATCAACCGGGAAGAAGCGACACTACCGATGCAGCCGGCAACTACACCATTACGGACGTCCTTCCGGGAGCTGTTACCGTCAAGGCATTCAAAACCGGCTACAGCTCCATGAAAGTGGATACAACAATCGCCAACAACGGCGCAACTTACACCATCAATTTCGACCTCGTTCCGGGCGCTAACGAAATCTATTTCGATTTCGAAGCTGACAATGGAAATTTCACCGGCACCTCCAGTTGGGAATGGGGAGCACCCACCAGCGGACCGGGCTCTGCTTACCAGGGAGTAAATGTGTGGGCAACCAATCTTTCCGGGGATTACAGCATCAACGATCATTCCGAATTGACTTCACCGGTATTGGATCTCGGCGCTTTCGCGAATCCCATGCTGCGTTTCGCCCAGTGGTACGATATGGAAGAATCCACCACTGCCGGCCGTGCCTGGGACGGCGGCAACCTGAAAATAAGTACCGACGGCGGCGCCACTTTCCAGATCGTTACGCCGGTTGGCGGCTACCCGGACAGTGTGTACGCTTCAACAACCTCCAATGCCCTGGCCGGGCAATGGGTTTATTCCGGGACTTCCGGCGGCTGGGTCGAAGCCGAATTCGATTTAGGCGCCTATTCCGGCGACCAGGTCATTCTCAAGTTCGATTTCGGTTCCGACGGCTCAGTCACCAAACCGGGATGGTATATCGATTCCCTCTATATTTCCGATGAAACGACCACACCCAACTCGCCGGCCAATCTGACGGTACTGGATAATCAAGGCCGGGTGCTTTTGGGCTGGGATTCGGTCATTGAAAATATGCTGAAAGCCGACAAGCCTTACAGCAAATCCGTTAAACTGCTTCAATACCTCGAGACTCTGCAGAAAGAAGCCGGGCTTTCGAATTTTGAACCGGTTTCCGATGAGATTGCAAAGCTGGTCACCTATAATATTTATGCCAGCGAAAATGGCGGCGCATTCGGGCTGAAAGGAACTTCCACCAGCACCTCCTATGCTGACAGCGTCGTCACCATTGGGAGCACCTACTCTTACTACGTGACTGCCGCTATCGGCAATCTGGAAAGTGATCCTTCGGATACAGTTTCGACCACGGTGCAGGCTTCCACCACCATCGAGCTGGCTTACGACGATGGCACGCCCGGCGGCGGCTATTATTGGCCCGATGCAGGCACCGGTTCCGGCAATCGAATGACACCCCCGGGATTGGTTACAATTCTAAGCGCAAAATTCTACCTGAGAACGCCAAACGCCGGCGTCAACAACTTTACCGCCAAGATATTTGACGTGAGCGGCGGACAGGTTGGCGCGGAACTGGGATCAGTGCCGGTGACCAATGCAGCGAACGATAGTTGGGTGGAAGTGGATTTCTCTTCGCTCAACATCACAACCGACCATGATTTCCTGGTTTTCATGGAATACGACGGCACCAACCAGCCGGTGTTCGGTTACGATACCGACAATAATGGACGGGCCTGGGATTACGATCCGACGGCCGGCGGCTGGGCAGCATGGAATGAAACCTACTTCATGCGCGCCATGGTTTCAACCGCTACCGGAATTGCAACGGAACTCGGCGGCGGCATCCCGACCACCTACGCGTTGCAGCAGAATTATCCTAACCCGTTTAACCCGGAAACGATGATCAAATATCAGATTCCGCAGGCTTCTCATGTGAGGCTGGAGATCTACAATTTGTTGGGACAGAAAGTGCGCACCCTGGTGAACGATTACCAGAATGCCAGCTACTACACCGTGCGCTGGGACGGTTTGAGCAGCACCGGCAACAAGGTTGCCAGCGGTGTTTACATCTACCGGATTACCGCCGGCACCTTCACAGCCACGCACAAGATGCTGCTGCTTAAGTAAAATTCAGAAAGCATATTCAAAAGGTTAAACGAAAGCCCCGTTTCGGCGGGGCTTTTTTTATTGTCAATAGGATTGTACAAAATGGGTGAGATCAGATTGCGGGGTTCGGTAAGCCAAACAGAATTCAGAAAAATGCAGAGCAAATCGCTGCCAGGCGAAATTGCTATAGATTACGATAGCAGACTATTTGGGGATCGCTGGCGGCAGGAATTTCACGGACATCAATGCTGATCCGCTTCTCCGGTTTCGGTCATTGCCTTGTACTGATCTCCCGAAATATTCGACATCTGTTTCATGAACGCAACAATGTTCCAGATCTCTTCATCGGAGACTTCGCTGCCGCGAGCCGGCATGGCAGACATTTTAATGCCGTTACGGGTAATCCAGAAAAGCTCGCCCGGAGTCCATTCATCAACCACTTTCACTAACTCTGGCGGAGGGGGATTGAAATTTTTGGCGTGACCGCCCTGCGGTTTGCCCGGCGCTCCGTGACAACCGGAACACATCCTGCTGTAACGGAAGGCGCCTTCTTTTACCATCGACGAATCCGAAAGATCGGGAACCACAATTCCTTTTGCATGGTGTTTCACAGATTCTTCCATGGTAGTGTTTAACACCCATTTAACAAAGCCCGTGTGATCCTTCTGCGCACTGACATTGTAAATGCCGGAATAGATGTAAACGAGAAAGATAACTATCACCAGAACAACACATATCAACAAAATACTCCAGAATCGCGACATTGGGCCTCCTCAAAATATAATTTTAGATTAAAATGTCCACCACCGGGACAAAATTGAAATTTATACTCCGCTCTTGGAATTTAGATCACTCTCAACCGACCAGGGGAACAAAACAGGCACAGTCGAACAGCTATTTCCGGATTTGTGGGAGCAGAGGCTGCCTCAACATTTTCATTCATCGATACAGACAAAAATAATGATACTCCGAGGGAATGACAAATAGTGGCAATTGTCAGCAGATTTCGCAGCTCCTGTTATTTCCGTGCTCGGATTGAATATCGCCGTTCCCCCGCGTATAAAAATTTTACAAAATAGATCAAATAAGTTGAAAATTGTGTAAACAAATTTTAATTTCGGTGGAAAAATAATGGTACAAAATGAGGAGGGGTTTCGAAATAGCGTTTCTTAAAACAATCGATTCGATTAAACGTCTAAAATTTTAGTTTAAGCTCTTCGATGGCACACCTGTTGCCTTTTAAGATCGAAAAAAAGGAGGATTCATGAAAGTCAAATTAATGATTCTGGGTGTGAGTGTAATTATTTTTCTGTCACTCATTTACATAAATCCGGGGTCTGTTGTATCCCAGCCGTCATTTAACGGCAGCGCCCCCGGTTGTGCAGGCGGCAGTTGCCACACGCTCCAGGATGGCATCACTACCGTAGCCGGCACTGCAGGCCTGCAGGTACAGGTTATGGTAAACGGCGTAAGCTCGGGAAGCCAGGTTGCCGGCGAGTTGGTGGATGCCAACGGAACAGTAGTGGATGTAAATAACGGAACTACCTCCAATCCTTTCACGCTAACAGCTCCCACGCAGGGAGAGTACACCATCAATGCCGGATTCCGCCGACCATCACGGGAATGGGATTCGGTGATGGTCAGTCTCGGCACAACCGGAATTGGAGATCCGCATAGCGGCGTGGTGAGTGGCAAATTTGAGTTGTTCCCGAATCATCCGAATCCGTTTAACAACGAAACGATTATTCAATTTTCGGTGCCAACCCGCAGCAATGTGGAGCTGAATATTTACAATATTGGCGGACAATTAGTCCGGCGGCTGGCGAGCGCAAATTATCCGTCCGGTGTCCATTCTGTACGCTGGGACGGCAGAAATAATTACGGCCAGTTAGTCGCTTCGGGAATATATTTGTATGAACTCCGGGCCGGCAACGTGCACCAGGTACGGCAGTTGATTTTGACCAAATGACAACATACGGCAGCGTGATTTTGATATTCAATCGCAGAACTATTAGTCGAAGCTTGTTATGATCAAAGTCCGATTGTAACGCTGCCAGAGAGAAGCTATCAGACATTTTTTGAAGAATGGTGTTTATTATGGCCTGTGCCTGAATCCGTTCTAACCAGGGCCGGGTTCAGGCCGGTTTATGACTATGCCCCAGGAAGGTGCCCAGTGAGCAGATGTTGCCTCATAAGGCGACATCAGGAATTCGCAAATGTCCAACGCATCAATCCCCAAGTTAAATTGAAGAGTTGATCCCTCCATTCTTTTCCCGGTCGATCTACAGACTTCACGGCACGCAAGCTGCTGCGCAGTTGACCGAATTCCATAAAAGACATGAATTATTGGGTGAATCCGAATTCCGGGCATCCAAAAAGTCTATCGTATTTATACTATAAGATTATTGGAATTACTATAGAATCACAAATCCCCGCATGACAGGACGTCGTCCCACCTATTTTATAAGTTATTAAATTACAAGTTATTACAAATACTCCCTGAGAGATCCGTTCAATTTTATCTTTCATGGCATGGGAATTGAACTTCTTAGCAGTTGAGTTTGATGAGCAGGTGTAAAATCCGGAGTTGTAGATTGAATAATTCCTGTGAAGAAAAATGCGTGAAGTGTGAGGCAGTCGTTAGAAAGAAAGCAACTCTACCCGCAGGAGGGGACAAAAAACTGCTTTTAGCCTCGAGGGTAGGAGATTTTGTCTTATTGAATTAGCAGTTTCCGCAAATCGGGCGCGTTAGATTCGTTTGACAGGACAGTGAAGTAAGTGAGTTGGCAGAGTTTTTCTGCCGCAGGGAGAGGAAAAAATGATAACAATTCGTTATTTTAATATATTTAAAATAATCATCATCTTCTTTCTTGTTTTCACGGTTAAAGAGCTCCGTTGCCAGCAATTAAATCCCGGCGACGGCATTCGGCTTACCCTTTACAATATTTCCGACAAAGTTTCGGGTGATTATTATGTTCAGGCAGATGGCAAAATTCTGCTGCCTTACCTCGGCGAGGTCCGGACCCAAAACATGGATTTCAAAACAATTAAAAACGAGATAACAAGTGAATTCCGAAGCTACTACCAGAACGTGGATATTTCGGTTCAACCACTGTACAAGATCAGTGTTCTGGGCGAAGTTAAGAAACCTGCTCTTTATTATGTAACAGGCGTGGAGAAATTTTCGGATGTAATCGCGCTTGCAGGAGGAGAAACGCAGGACGCCGATCTGAACAGCGTCTATTTGATACGGAATAACGCAAAAATTGCTGTTGACGCCAGGAAGATATTTAAAGATGGAAAAAGCATTGATGATGTCGGACTGCAGTCCGGGGACAAGATTTATGTCCCTCGTCACTGGTGGGTTTCGGTAAGAAATACTTCCGTTTTGGTATCCGTAGGGACGCTTATTGTCGCGGTCCTTAGTTTACGTTTGCATTAAATAAAAAAATGATTCGATGGTTATGAATAAATTGGCTCCAATAAATCACTCTCGGGTGTCCGCCATTCACAATGAGAACAGAACGAAAGTTTACCGGCTCATTACGGTGTTTCGGAGGAGAAAATTTTATTTTCTTGTCCCCATGATTGTTGCGGTGCTTATTGCCTCGCTATACATCACATTCTCGCAAAAAACATATCGTAGCACAGTCGTCCTGAAAAAGGAGCAGCCGGATAATCGCCAGCCCAATGATCCGTTGACCCAGATAATTCTCTCTCAATCCCAGGACGAAGTTGAAACTGAGATGGAGATGATGAAATCGATGATCGTGTCTGAGAAGGTCGTGCGGGATTTGAAGTTAAATATGGTGGTTGATGCGATCCGAATAGCAAATGCCAATCCGGTTAAAGTTGACATGGCATTGCCAGAATTCGAGAATCGCTATTTCTTTCATAAAATTGATGAGAATTCCTATCCCCGCTTTCCACTGCTTGAGCTACCGGCAGATTTAATGCCGAAAGAGTATTATATCATCGCTGAAGACAATCATGTATTTAACCTCTACGACGGCGATACCCGCAATCTTCTGGTATCCAGCACTGCATTTCCATTTGCTGACTTCACTGTTAATGAAATGCACATCCGAATGGAATGGCCGGCTGCGCAAACCGGGAGCGCGATCTACTTTACCATTAATAGTCCCTACCAAACTGCCAGAAACCTGATAAACAGTATTGAAGTAGGACGAATCGGCAAAACCAACCTGTTTAAACTGTCGGTTAACTTTTCTTCGCCTTTGGGCGCAAAAATAATTGCAGACAGTCTGGTGAAGAAGTTTTCGGAAGTACGTTTGCGTCAGAAACGACAGACTTTCAAATATTCATTCAAATTTATAGATCAGCAATTGCAGGAAATCCAAACGAAGCTGAAGTTCGCTGAGCGGAACCTGAGTCAATTTAAGCGCAGGTACCGGATAGTTGATATGCAGGAGAATTCCAAAGAGCTGATAAATTTCCTTGGAGATCTTCAGACCGAACAGATTAAGACCGAACTGCAAAAGAAACAGTACCAGGACAAGCGCGCGCAACTGGTGAAGGATTTTAAAGATAACGGATATTTTGACCAGACATATCTGACGCCGGGCGATCCGGAACAAAGTTCAACCCTCACTCCTTTTTCCGCACTGCTGCAGAAACTGTCGGATGCAGAAATAAAACGGCTGCAACTACTGGAAAAGAGGACCGAGAGACATCCCGATGTTGTTGCTGTGAACAAAGAAATTGCGAATATCAAGGAGCAGTTGGCCAGCTACAACCAGAACACGCTTTCGGCCTATAATGTGATCATCAACAACCTGGATAATAAGGACACCGAACTCCAAAACCTGATCGGGAAATATTCCGGACGCATGGAATCCCTGCCCGCCAAAGAAGCCGAGCTTGCCCAGCTTGTGCGTAAAAAAGATGTTTATGAGAAGATATTCCAGTTGCTGCTGGATAAACGCGAAGAAGTTCGCATGGCGGAGGTCTCCAAACTGCAGGATGTCAGCGTCACGGACCCGGCCCACATTCCGCTGAAGCCGGTCTGGCCGCGTTCAAAATTGATCTTACTGGTCAGTTTAATTCTTGGTTTTTCAATGGGATTGACCCTCGTGTTATTCCGTGAATATTTTGAAGACAAATTTGTGGATTTGCGCGACATCGAGGACGAATCGCCGGTTCCTGTTCTATCGGTTATTCCCAAATACTCAAAGAACCTTGTTAGAAAGCTCAACCAGAGCATTAACATGAACGAGCGATTCTTGTCGTTTATGACTGAACAACCAGGTTCGCTCGAATCGTACCGGGTCCTGCGAACAAAAGTCCTTAAAAATTTCCAGAACAAGTCCATGCTCATTACAAGCTGTGAGGAACAAACAGGTAAAACAACCATTGCGGCAAATCTTGCGGTTTGCCTGTATCTCATTCATAAAAAAGTTCTTGTAATCGATGGTGATTTGAGAAGGGGCCGGCTTGGTGATTTGTTCAACATACCAAACAACCATGCCACGCTCGCAGATTTTTTGTCGGGGAAAATTGAGCTTATCGACCATTCCAAGCTGGTGCTAAACAAAAACAAGAGTATCCATGTTTTGCCTTCCGGCGGCCCCATCGAGAATTCCAGCGAGCTTCTTACTTCACCAAAAATGAAGGAGCTCCTGGATTATGCCGATTCCTATTTTGATTACATCCTGGTAGATACCCCTCCTGTAACCAGAATTGCGGACACACTGGTTTTAGGTGACTATATAAAAGATGTTCTTTTGATTGTGCGGCCGGATCACACCTATATGGAAGATGTTAGCCTGGCGGTTCAGGAACTGGAACAGGTAGATGCAAAGGTGCTGGGAGTTGTTGTGAATGGAAGCTCGGACAATAATACCTATTATCATTCATCCAGGTACAAATACGGTTACAGCTACAGCGAGGAAAACCACCATGAGAAAAGCGGCTTTTGAAATTTTGGCTTGTATGGATGATTTGGGTATGTATTTAATATCCGCGAGGGGGGTAACATGTATTCGTCACAAACTAAATTTATAATAAAGGGGTCTCCCGCACAGGGGTCCCTCTCCCGCAGAAAGGGCTGGCTGGATTATTCAGAGCTGGATTATATTCTGAAACGTGAGCGGGAAAGGTGTGATCGCACGGGTTCCCCATTTTCCTATGTGCTGTTCAATTTTGCTTCCGGGGATATCGAAAATCAGAATGCGATGCCGGCAGAATTCCAGGATTGTATAGTAGAGTTCATACGGGTGATTACGGATTACACGCGGGAGTGCGATCTGAAATTTTTCTCGGACATAAGCAGGGTAGGAATTCTGCTTTTCGACACCGATGTGTCCGGCGCGAAAAAATATATTGAAAAAATCTTGATGAAAATGGATCAACGCTGTCGTAACCTGGGCAAATCCGAGTATACCGGCATGATCCAAAATATTAATCTCTCAACCTATCCGTTTCAAATCCCCGAACTGATTGAGGATATATTGGAAAGACCTGTGACAGGCGAAGATTACATTTTCACCAATGCCCCGCCCTACAACCGCAGGGAAAGAAAATTTGGTGAACGGCCGGATTCTGACGTTGAGGAAAGCCCAACAAGAAACGAAAACAGGCGCAGGCAGCCATCGCTTCCCACTTTGCTGGACGATATTAGCCGAAATTCGCAGGACAAACTGTATCTGTTCTTCAAGCGTGCAATCGATTTAATTTGTTCGCTGGTCGGCATTTTGCTGCTATCGCCAGTCATGCTGGTGATTGCCGTGCTGATTAAGCTTACCTCAACCGGTCCGGTGTTATTCCGCCAGGAACGATACGGATACAGGGGAAAGACCTTCACTTTTTTGAAATTCCGAAGCATGCGCGTAGAGAGCAATTCAACCATTCACATGGATTATGTCAAAAAGCTTATCCAGGGTGAGGTTGACGAAATAAACAATGGCACCTCGGACGAGCCGTTGTATAAAATAACCAACGATCCGCGGATAACGCCGCTGGGACGATTTTTGCGAAAATCAAGCCTGGATGAGCTGCCGCAACTATTCAATGTTCTGCTGGGCGACATGAGCATGGTGGGGCCCCGGCCACCGATTCCTTACGAAACAAGGTATTACAAAAGCTGGCATCTGCGAAGAATCCTGGAAGTTAAACCGGGGATTACCGGCATCTGGCAGGTGGCGGGCCGGAGCAAGACAACATTCGATGAGATGGTCCGCATGGATTTTCAATACATGAAGAACCGTTCCCTGCTATTGGATATCAAACTGATTTTAATGACCTTCAGAGCGGTGTTCGATTCCGAGGGAGCAATGTGAGGAGAGGGAGAATTCCTGCAGGCGTGGCGATAAGCAGATGATAGAGATGTTTTAAAATGAATATTTCAGAATCCGATAAAGTTGATCCAACCAGAGTGCGGGAATGGAACGAGACGCTTCAACAGAACGGAATCCGCTCGGTCTTTCTTTCCGCGGAATGGGCAAACGTTCTTGCCCAATCTTATCGCTACCGGCCGGTCTATCTTACCCGGCTCGAAGGGAAGGCGCTTGAGCTGCTAATCCCTTTTATGGAGGTCAACAGTTTTTTCACCGCCAGAAGAGGCGTATCGCTGCCCTTTTCGGACAGCAGCGATACAGTTGTGAACAATGGTTTTCGGAGGGAAGAGATCGTATCGGCACTTGTGAAATTCGGAAAAGAAGCGGGCTGGAATTCGTTCGAGCTCAGGGAAGGGAAGATTTTTTCCGATGACCAAAAGCCATCCTCCGCTTATTATTCCCACACATTGGATCTCACTCCGCGAACCGAGTTGTTGTTTGAACAACTAAGCAGCAGCACCAGGCGTAATGTCCGGAAAGCCGTTCGGGAGGGAATAACCATAAAATTTTTAAATTCCCATGAGGCCGTTAAAATATTTTATCACCTGAATTGCCTTACCCGCAAGCGACACGGATTACCGCCACAACCAATGCGTTTTTTCACCAATATATTCGAGAACCTGGTTAAAAAAGATATGGGCAATGTCGCACTGGCATTTCATAACGGCACGCCCGTGGCCGGCGCCATTTTCCTTACTTTTGGAAAGGATGTGTTTTATAAATTCGGAGCTTCGGACATACAGTACCAAAATCTGCGCCCTAATGACCTGGTGATGTGGGAAACAATCCGGCATTATTCGGAACGGGGTTTCCAACGGCTGGACCTGGGACGCACCGAAATGAGTAACGAAGGATTGAGGCGCTTTAAGGCCGGTTGGGGTGCCGCCGAGGCAACCCTTTATTATTACAAATACGATTTGAAAAAGGATGCCCTTGTGCAGTCCGCTCCGTTGGTAAAAGGAAGTCACAACTATTTATTCAGAATTCTTCCGGTTTTCCTTTCTAAGATCGTAGGAACGGTGTTGTACAGACATTTCGGATAGACAATTCAATAGGGTAAAAACGTGTCCCGATATACAAATAACATGTTCTATTTTGTTAAACCGCTAATTCCCCGCCGCATCCAGATATTCGCGCGCAGAAGAATGGTAAATCAGCGAAAAAAATTATTTAGGGATGTCTGGCCTGTAAATGAAAATTTGTTTCAGGATTTCCATGGGCACATCAAATGGCCGGGAAACAAAAAGTTTGCGCTGGTGCTCACGCATGATGTCGAATCGGGAAAAGGGCAGGAAAATTGCCAAAAACTCATGGAACTGGAGATAAAAAATGGTTTCCGGTCTTCTTTTAATTTCGTACCGGAGCGTTACCCGGTTTCTGCAACCCTTCGAAAAACGCTTGTTGATAATGGGTTTGAGGTCGGCGTGCACGGACTGAAACATGACGGCAAGCTTTACCGATCCGAATCTATTTTCAAATATCGCGCTCACCGCATTAACATATATTTGAAAGCATGGAACGCAGTTGGCTTCCGGTCTCCCGCAATGCACCACAACCTGAAATGGATTTCCACCCTGAACATTGAATATGATGCTTCCACTTTCGATTTCGATCCCTTTGAACCGCAGCCGGACGGGGCGGGAACTGTGCTCCCTTTTTTTGTCAAAAGCGATTCTTCGGATGGCGGTTATATTGAAATGCCATATACGCTGGCACAGGATTTCACACTTTTTATTCTGATGCAGGATAAGAATATCGACAATTGGACCCGTAAGCTGGATTGGATCGCGGCCCACGGCGGAATGGCGCTTATAAACACACATCCCGATTACATGAATTTCACTGGCAAGAAACCAAAATTGGAGGAGTATCCGGCAGGATTTTATGAACAGTTCCTGGAATATGCCAAATCCGTCTACAGCGACTCGGCCTGGTGTGCACTGCCACGGGAGGTAGCGCAGCACGCCCGCGCACTGCGCCCGGTGAGTTCCGGAAGCGAAATAACGGCAGCCTCCTTGAATTCGCTGCCAGATCCAGGACCATCCCGTAATTACTAATGAATAAGGAATGTGAAGATCTTTGGGAAAAAGCAAATCACAAGATCAGACAGTTAGTTTTCAAAAAGGCGTTTACCTGACCGGCAGCGCTGCGGTTGTGAACATCTTTGCCCTGTTTCTGGAAACCATGATAGCAGCCCGGGTGCTGGAAGCCGGGAGCTACGGCACCTATGTTTTGCTGGTTGCGGTTGTAAACTTCCTGGTAATGGCAATTGACCTGGGTTTTAAAACCGCAATAACGCAGATGGTCGCAAGTAATTCAGCAAACCGGCGGCAAACGCTGGTCAATAGCATAATAGTATTTCGCATGTTGATAATTACCGCGCTGGCAATCTTGTTATGGGCCGGCACAAACCTGTTTCTGAAGTTGGAATCTATCCAGGGAATACGCCATTTCATTTTTTACATTCCCCTTATGATAATGGTCCTTAGTTTCGATGAGCTTTCCGCCGCTATGCTTCAGGGCTTTCGAATGTTCAATTTCATGGCCGTTGCGCAAAGCGCGAGAAGCATTGTTCGGCTATGCCTTACCGCCACTTTTTTGCTCGTTCTGAAATGGGGGATGATCTCGCTAATTCTTTCCTGGATTATCTCTTACAGCATTACCGCGGTTTATCAGTACCTTCACCTGCCGATCCGGAAAAAGCTGGAATTTAACCGCGAAGTGCTTAAAGAAATCCTGAAATTCGGTTTTCCTTTACAGACAAGCCGTTTTTTGTGGTTTGTTACCGGCCGCGTCGATGTGCTGCTGCTGGGGATGTTTGCAGGAGTAAACAGCGTCGCCTATTACGATGTGGCAACCAAGATCCCCTTTGCGCTTAACAGGCTTTATGATTCATTCACCTCCGTATTTTATCCTAACATCACCGCCCTGCTGGCGAACGGCTCACGCCAAAAAGCCCGCCGCATGTTGGAAGAATCGCTCCGCCTGCTTACCGCGGCGCTCGGACTGCCGGGCATTATCGCAGTGCTTTTTGGAGGTGAAATAATGACACTGCTTTTTTCTGAAAAATATGCTGCCAGCGGCCCTGCTTTCGCGATAATGATGGTGGCGATCCAAGTAGGCATAACGGTTTACCTGATGGGCTACACCCTGACCGCCGCCGGTTTTCCGGGACGATCCCTCATTGAAAACAGCAGCCGCACCGTAATCACCATTTTACTGAACCTGGTTTTTATTCCGCTGTGGGGGTTTGTAGGAAGCGCCGTGGTGAAACTGGTAGCTAACCTAACGTCCTGTCCCCTCTCGGTCTGGCTCCTGCGAAAGAGCAATTTCCCGGTCTCCCTTTCGACCTTTGTCAAACCGACTGCCATTTTGTTGAGCTTTGCGGCGCTGGTCTGGTTTCTCCAGCCGGTTAATTTCATGCTGAAAGTCACGCTTTTCACCGGTTTTTTAATTTCGAATTATATATTTACGACAATTCGGCTAAACGATGTGAAACTGATATTGCCCGGCTTTGCCATTAAAAGAATGGGACTGGAGCCGGAGAATGAATAAAGCAGGGGACCGAGCATCGAAACAGACAAATTCAAATTGGAGCGAAGAAAGCGGATGCTAAAAATAATTTCGGTATTTGGCACACGTCCGGAGGCAATAAAGATGGCACCGGTGGTAAAAGAGCTGGAAAAATATCCGAACATCGTCCAAAGCCGGGTTCTGGTAACCGCACAGCACCGCGAGATGCTGGACCAGGTGCTGGATCTGTTCGAAATTGTTCCCGATATCGATTTTAATGTGATGCAGGAAAACCAGAGTCCTACCCGGGTATTTTCTACCATAATGGCACGAATGGAACCCGCGCTCAAAAAGGAACAGCCGGACTGGGTCCTGGTGCAGGGCGACACAACCACGGCGGCAGCCGTTTCCATGGCGGCATTCTATGCCCGCGCAAAACTGGGGCATGTGGAGGCCGGTTTGCGCACTCACGATAAATGGCAGCCATTCCCCGAAGAGATTAACCGGCGGATTGCGGGAGTGGTTGCGGATCTGCACTTCGCACCAACTTCCGGAGCACGGGAAAATCTGCTGGCGGAAGGGATTCCGGATAGCAAAATATTGATTACCGGGAATCCGGTGGTGGATGCGCTGCACCAGGTTGCAGCCATGCCATTCGATAGAAGAGAATTCAACCTTCCGCTCAACAGCTCTCGTACGATTCTGGTAACCGTTCACCGCCGCGAAAATTTTGGTGAGCCGTTGCAGGAGATCTGCCTGGCTCTGCGGCAGATTGCCCGGAAGTATGGTGACAAAGTGCACCTGGTGTACCCGGTCCATTTGAATCCAAACGTCCGGGAACCGGTTTATAAAATGCTGGGCAGCGAACCAAATATCAGCCTGCTTCCACCGGTCGATTACCTTTCCCTGGTGAACCTCATGAAATTTTCCTTTATGGTTTTGACGGACAGTGGCGGAATACAGGAAGAGGCTCCGGCTTTGGGGAAACCAGTGCTGGTTTTGCGGGAAGTGACCGAAAGACCGGAAGCAGTTGAAGCAGGAACCGTCAAGGTAATAGGAACGGATCGCGATCGCATTATTGCTGAAACGACCAAACTAATGGAAAATGACGGCGTGTATCAGAGCATGTCCCGGGCGGTAAATCCGTACGGCGATGGTTTGGCGGCCAGGCGGATTGTTCGCGCGATATGCGGCATGACATGGACGCCCTTTCGCCCAAAGATAAATCGCGGATTCATGCAGCCGGAGGACCAAATTGCAGCATTCGAAATGGAAATTGTGGAATGAGAGTATATCGGACAGATCCTGATCTTGTGTCCGGGCATGAGCGATTAAATGCTTATGACCATACAAGAGAACACCCGTACTATTCGGCAATTGTCAGAATCATGTTCACCTTTTACATGTTTTTTATATTTTTCGGCACTTCCGTTCCGTTCCGTGTCAGGCCCACTGATCTTGCAGAAATCGGCACATCCAATCTGGCGAATCAAATCATCTTCGGATCTTTATTCCTGGTGTCGGCTGGCTGCCTGTTTCTGAATTGGAGTAATTTTATCGCATTCATTAAAAGAGAAAAATTCCTCACGCTTTTTCTGGCATGGTGTTTCCTCAGTATTTTCTGGTCAGACCATAGTTTCATTTCATTCAAACGATGGTTTCAGATATTGACAACCGTCACCGTTAGCATCGCCTTGCTGCTGGACATGAGGCGTCCTGACGAGTATCTGAAATACTTCAAAGGAATACTGTATCTGTACATCGTTTTGACCTATCTTTCGATCCTGCTCGTTCCCGGCGCCATCGACCCCAAACACCTGACCTGGCGGGGACTAACTGTGGGGAAAAATTACCTGGGACAGACAGCGCTTGTCAGCATCCTATTCTGGATCTACTCCCTCAAGACTGCATCGGGAAAGAAAAAAGCCATTTACCTGCTGATGGCTGCGCTTTCGGTAATTCTATTAATCGGTGCTTTCAGCATGTCGTCAATTCTAACCTTTGCTTTGCTGGTGTTCGTGGGTGTGCTGTTAGCGATCGATAGGCTAATCGAATCCATCCGGGTGGGGAGGGTTTTTTCCGGGGCGATTTTCGCATCTTCTCTGTTGCTGGTATTTTCCTTCTATTACTTTGCCCCGGACCTGGTCAATAGCGGTTTTAACGAGGTTGGCAAAGATGCTTCATTTACCGGACGAACTTTTCTTTGGGCTGATATATTTCAGATAGCGGAAAAGCATTTGCTTGTTGGATGCGGGTTTTCCGGATTTTGGGTGGTAGAAAGCAACGCCCTCTACCGGCTGTATGAGAAATATGTCTGGCTGCCAAATGAAGCTCACGAGGGCTATCTCGATATTCTGAACGAAACCGGGATCATTGGCATTTTTCTTTTATTTCTGATGATTTTTTTCTATTTCAGAAGATTGTCAAAACTGGAAACGCCGCATTTCGGAAAATGGTTTATCATTACCATCATGATCCTCAATCTTCAGGAATCTACTCTGTTCCGGCAAAATGTGCTGACCGGAGTTTTATTCATATTTTTTTATCTCGTCTTGCAGAATGAGCTGTTTTTCAGGGAACATTATCCTGAGAGATCGGCGGAGGGCGGGGATGTTTTGCCGCATCAACTCAATAAATTGTAGCGGGTGTATCCTGTTTAAGCGAAATCAATATCCCCTATTCCTGACGGACACCAGCAACCGGGAGGCAATTCAGGTTTACAAAATTATCGGATATAATTTTGAATTGACACTGCCGAACTATTCTTGAATTGATCAGTTTCTTCCCGAAAAAGTGCATGTCGGTACAGAAACCGGAAGCTCGCTTTTGCTTCCTCAGACGGTGAATCCGGCTGGATGTATTCACCGTTTTGTTGAGATCTGGTGAAAGTTCTCCGGCGGACGCGGCGGCACATGTACCAGAAATTCATAAGCCCCGATGTCGCAGTGCGCTCCCTGCGGCCGGTGAACGCCATCTATGTCTGTGTCAATATTGCAGCCGCTCGATCCCGCATCGATTAGCGGAGAGCTATCCTGCAACCTGAAATCACCATTGGCAGCATTTCTTAAGAGGGGATCGCCATACATTCCATGGCTTTCAAAACCGTAATTTTTCCATTCCGTCCAGGTTTTGGCAACATCGTCATAGGTCGCAATCGTACCAGAATTGGGCGTGAAGTAATCATTATTATTAATATTTGCCGGGTCTGTAATTCCACCGTAGAGTTTGAATACCCAGCCGTTCGGTTTGTAATTTACAAGGATATTGTTCATGATCACCGAATTGGGCGCATTCCTGACATGCAGCGAGCCCCATCCGCCGCCAATCAGCGTGTTATGTTTGGCAATTAAGGTCCCGTTTCCCTGTGAAAAAATGGCCAGGGTGAGAAGCGCATTTTCGGTATTCGGACCATATATCACATTGTTGTAAACATTAAACGTTCCGGAAACATCAGTTGCGTAAATGCCTTGGGCATTATAGGTTTTGCTGTTGTTTTGGGCGATGTAATTATTGCGGATAGTCATATCCGCGTCCACATACATCTGGATGCCATCGCAATGGGGATTAATATTCTCATTACTGATAACAATTTCGTTCCCCTCGTAGGTGTTATTGCTGTTAAGCTGAGAGTAAATACCATCGGTCTGGTTGGTTGTATTTCCAAGCGTGGCTATAGTATTATTTCTGATGAACGAATCGGTGGTGCGTTGGATAAATACTCCCCCATGCCCTGCCACCAGGAAATCGCAGTTCTCAACAACCACTCCGGTGGAATTGTCTATATTTATGGCGCCTGAACCGGTATAATTCCGGAGGGTCAATTGGCGAATGGTGACGTAATCGTTATGCAGGACGATAATTCCGCTGCTCGCCGCATTCTGGCCATCAAAGATGACCTCACCGTTATACCCGGCGGTTTCGCCTTTGGTAATGACAACCGGATTGCTGGATGTTCCGCTCACACCTGAACCCAAATAAAGGGTACCGGTGTAGGTTTGAGAATTCGCCCCTCCGGAAATGTAGATGATGTCGCCCGGGGAGACAGCGCCCCAATTGATATCCGAGAAATTTTTCCAGGCGCTGCCCCACGAACTACCATCCCCGCTGGTGCTCACCAGGTTATCCACATAATAAGAAGCTGCATTGATTTTGTTTCCTGAGAAAATCAGGATTATGCCCAACAAAATAGCACAAATTTTCCCGTTCATTTTCACCTGCCTCTATATTTAATTACAGCATTAAGATCTTGACGTTTGAGAATCCGACTGTTCAAGGTTCTCAAAATACATAAACTCATTTTTGAAAGATAGCTTTTTTAGTGACCCTGAAATTTTTTGCTACCATTTGATAAAAGTATATTCCGGATGAAACGGTTTTCCCGGCGTTGTCATCACCGTTCCACTGCACATAATATGTTCCGGCATCTTTGGGCTCATTCAACAGCTTTTTCACCTCGTGCCCGGTCACATCGTATATGGTAATCGTTATCAGGCTTTTCTCAGGCACCTGAAACTCAACAGTTGTCGAAGGATTGAAAGGATTTGGATAATTCTGCTGGAGATCAAAATTTCTGATAATATTCGCTTCACCGCCGCCGGTCGATGTCAATGCACCTACCGTCACGATGACTTCGTCTGTGGCTTCGCTTTCAAAATTCATGGAATCGACCGCGGTCAGCTTATAATAATATGTTTGCCCGGGGGTAACATTCTGATCGATATACATTGTATCGCTGCGGGGAATATTATCGAGGAAAGTCATCATCCCGGGTGCTTCATCGCGGTAGATGACATAATGATCGATGTCCGGCTCGGCGTTTTGTGTCCAGCCTAATATAACGGGCGGCGCCTGGGCAAACGACATTTGCACCATGGTAGCACTTAACAACAGAAAAAATCCTGCTGCAAATAAACGCTTCCTTCTCATTTATAGAATCCTCCGGCTTATCTTAAATACATTTTTCACTACTAATATTTGATGCGGAATACCTCTTGCGATTCAATTATTGAATCGACCTTTGAACTTTAATTTTTGTTGTTTTTTACCCTCGGAAGGCCAGATCGAATTACCGAAAAATTCCTTTCCTTCTCCGGGAGAGCGTAGTCATCTAAACGTGCTCTTCTTACGGATCCCATTTCTCAATGAAATCCGGTCTACCTCTCACCTGCTCCAATTCAGCTATCAACAAAAATAATGAATGCCTATTTATTGGGATTTATTTTCTTTAGGGAAAACTTAAACATCCACAACCCGGCAAGATTAAACCTACAACATGAAATCCTTCTTGAAGCAATCTCCTGCACCTTTACTTTTTCCGTTGATCTCTCAATCTATTTTAAATTCATTATCGATATACAGGCCGCCAAGCCTTTCTCTTTATTCTGTTACCGAATACTTTCAAGTCCCGTACCACAATATCCTGGCAAGGAGAAAATAATTCAAAATCCACATGCCAGCGGGCACTG
Organism: uncultured Calditrichaceae bacterium; assembly: GCA_964624795.1. GTDB lineage: Bacteria > Calditrichota > Calditrichia > RBG-13-44-9 > RBG-13-44-9 > CAZUZS01. The sequence goes on along the minus strand of CAZUZS010000045.1, from coordinate 16,133 downwards.
AAATCAAATTATATTTAGGATTTCCGACACCGAAATAAAAGTCTACTTTTTTTTATAAAATTCAAATCAACACAGACGAAATTTAATGAAAATTACAAAAAAGCAAGAATAAACAACAATTTGGTAAGCAATAGTGGGCCTTCCTTCATCATCGGAATGGTGACAATTCGGGAAGTATTTTGCGCGCATGATGTAAACATATTACACAATCTGAACCGTCTCCCGCAAAACCCGGAAAATTTGTTTTTCCGTTACTTATCGATTTGCCTTCTCGCCTTCTCCCGGATCTCCAACCATCTTGTACCACCGGAAGAAAGTAAGAATGGAAGAATTAATACGAAAGACAATTCTGAAATATAGCAGCTTAGGTTATCAAGTCATCCCTTTAAGGCGCACGTTTAGCTACCTTTTTACATCCCCCCATTCCCCCCTTCGAAGAGGGGCGAGGGGGGATGTCACCCGGTTTCCATACTATTTATGCCCAATGCAACGCTGGGATTATTCTTTGCCTGCTTGAAAACCTACTACACATAATGCCTGGAGTTACCAGGATTCAGGTCGCTGAGTAATTGCTCCTGAATAATGGAATCTGAATTGAAAGGGAATGTTTGTAAAAATATTAAAAAGGAGATTTAGTCATATCCGATATTTTGCGCTGCTGAGAACCTGCGGCGGAAAAAAGCTGCTCGTTCCATTGAACACGCGCAATATTGCGAACAGGTCGAAAATTCCATGTAAACATTTTACACAGCGGATTATCCAAGGCCCGGAATTTCAGGTTTTGGCATTTACTCGCTATGGCACAGCAAGGTTCACTTTGATCATATTATTTGAGAATGCGCGCCGGGACACCCGCAACCAGCTTGCCGGCAGGAACATCTTTGGTCACCACTGCGCCTGCGCCGACAATTGCACCCTCCCCAACCGTTACCCCGCATAGAATGGTCGCACTGCTGCCGATGCTAGCCCCCTTCCGGATATAGGTCGGAATGCATTCCCAGTCTTCCTCGGTTTGTGGCTGACCATCGGGATTGGTGGCGCGCGGATATTTATCGTTTATGAATGTGACATTGTGCCCTATAAAGCAGTTGTCCTCGATGTGCACACCCTCGCAAATAAAAGTGTGACTGCTTATCTTGCAATTGTTGCCAATGGTGGCGCCCTTCTGAACTTCGACAAACGTCCCCAGACGGGTATTGTCGCCAATCTCACAGCCGTACAAATTGACAAAATTGTATATTTTCACGTCCTTGCCCAGCTTCACATCATCCGAAATACTGGTAAATTTCATGTTCTTTCCTCTTGGATTAATTTCGATTTTCGATGAAGATAAACCACTCCACAACCATTATCCCGTTTTGAATTGTCGCCGAATCAAAAAAATGCGTTTTACATCCGGGGTTCGTATTCAAGTCTGTCAATCCTTCCGCTCAGAATTTATTTCCATGCCGGAACGGGATCAAGTTTTATTTAGGGCATGCAAATATTTCTCTTGATAAATTTGTTTAAAGATGTTAAGATAAGGGCAATTCCGGAATCCGCGAGGCAGCCGGGATAATCGTCTAAAACATGAAAAATATCCGAGAAAAATCAGCACAAGAATAGAAAATTTGGCAGGTTCCAAAATGAAAATTATTCGCGAAACCCGTTCCCTTTGTCCCGAATGCCTGGACGTTATTCAGGCACATCTGGTTGAAGAAGACGGGAAAATTTTTGTAAATAAAACATGTCCGCAGCACGGCAGTTTTAAAGATCTCTATTACGGCGATTCACAACTCTATGACAAATTCATGAAATATTTTCATACCGGAAGCGGCGTCTCAAATCCGAATACGGAATACACCGGCGACTGCCCACAGAGCTGCGGCCTGTGCAGTAATCACAAGAGCAGCACGGTGCTGGCGAACCTGGATGTGACCAATACCTGCAATTTCCGCTGCCCCATCTGTTTCGCCAATGCGGATGCCTCCGGCTATGTTTTTCACCCCAGCCTGGAACAGATTTCCAGGATGATGGATGCGCTGCGAAATGAAGATCCGCCCTGTACGGTAATCCAGTTTTCCGGGGGCGAGCCGACCGTTCGAAAAGATTTCTTCGAAATCTGCCGGATGGCGAAACAAAAGGGATTTGTCCACCTGCAGGTCGCGACCAACGGGAAGAAGCTGGCAGAAGATCCGGAGTATGCGCACAAGCTGTGGGAAGCGGACATCGATACCATCTACCTGCAATTCGATGGCGTGACGCCGGAGCCCTACATCGCAGCACGCGGATTTGACGCTCTGCCGCTAAAACTTCAGGCAATCGAAAATGTGCGGCAGAACGGAAAAATCCCAAACATCATCCTGGTTCCCACGCTTGTAAAGGGATTAAACCACGAGCAGATCGGCAGTATCATCCGCTTTGCGGCGGAGAATATCGATGTGGTGCGCGGAGTGAATTTCCAGCCGGTTTCCTTTACCGGCCGAATCAGCTCCGAGGAGTTGCTGAACCAGCGGATTACCATCGCCGACATGCTCTTCTACATGGAGGAGCAGCTGCAGGGACAGATTACGCCGCAGGACTTTCTGCCGGTTCCGGCATTCACTTCCCTGCTGGATTTTTTGAAACGCGCTTACCAGGGAACCCAAACCCCGGAATTAAGCACTCACCCGGTGTGCGGTGCCTGGACCTATCTTTTCAAGGACGGAGACAGGCTGGTTCCTATTACGCGCATCGTAAATTTGGAGACTTTGTTTGAATTGGTAGATTCACTGAAAACGGCAAACAAAACGGAGATTGCCAGCAAAGTCGCCGCAAAGCTGCACAAGCTGATCCGCCCCGGCAGCATCAAATATTCCGGCAAAATCCTGGGGCTTTTGAAAGATATCATTCTGCAGGGCACCTACAAAGCTGCCGCGGATTTCCACGATACCAACATTCTTTTCATCGGCTCCATGCACTTCATGGACCCCTACAATTTCGACACTGAGCGGCTGGAGCGGTGCTGTATTCACTACGCAACCGCCGATGAGCGGGTAATCCCGTTCTGCTCCTACAACACAATTTACCGCGCCGAAGTCGAGAAAAAATTTGCCAGGAAAATTATTCAGAGGTAAAGTCAGAAGTTATCCCGACAATAGCATAAACATCCCTGTTTATTTGCCGGGATGAAATCATCAATGATTTCAGAAGTTGGAAGTGGGTTTCTTGTCCTGAAATTGGTCGATAGGCGTTTCGAGAATCCGCCAGACGTGAGTTCAAGCCAAGGTTTTTGAATGCCTTTAATCCGTTGGTTTCGGTTAACGCGCCTTATTTTGTGTAACTATATCTTCAATATGATAAATATCCCTCAATACTCATATGCTTTCGATTGTATGGCGCATCGGTAATTAGTTGGCAATCTTGCTTTCCAGTACGCATAAATCAAAGTATGTCCTACCCTGAACCAATTGACTAATTCCCCCATTTAAGGCAACGAAAATCGTATCCCACTGGGTTGATGAGATAGTATCTGAGATTGTATATTTTACCCAACTCGTATCATTTACGCCTATTTGCTTGCTAACAATAATGGTATCTGAATTCTGTAATCCCAGAACTCCCATTCCTCCAATGCCCTCCAATTTTGCATAGAAAGAAAGAACATAAATATTATTACCCCTAATCGTTTTAATACTTTGAGACAAAGATATCGGGGGTCCCCATTCCGCAGGCAAAGATATTGCCCATTGACCATCTTCAGGAGGTGTATCTTCAGAAAAATCTATATAAGCGGGGCTATTTGCACGCCAGAACTTGTACGACGGACTATTATTTATTTCGAAGGACGAATTTAGCAGAAGATTATTGCACACATGATCAATCTGAGGATTGGTGATTGAATCCTCATTTTTCTCGCACAGAATAAGGAATATAGGAAGTATTAAAAGCAGCAAAAAAAATATCGGCTTTTTCATCTTTTCCTCGCTATATTTTTTTTCACGACATAAAGTTACAGGGAAAAATTTTCCACGTACAATTTTAGATATTTTAAAATATGGAAAACCCACCTGTTGATCTCCATATTTAATCTTTGCAATTTATTCACACAAAATTTAAGGTTTTAAGATATTAAAAACAAATCCAAAACCTGCCTGAGTTAAATTTCCAGGTCTGAATCGTCCAATCCCGCGGGGGCGCAACTTGCAGCACTCTACTACTCCGGCAGCGCAACGGAAATTTGCAAATCCGAAATGCCAAATTTCTTTCCTCGTCGGCACATAAGAATTTGAAAAATCAAAATATTTTTATAAATTTATGCGGTTCGGGGTTGTATCATGCGTTTTATTCAAAAAAAATTCTATTTTTTCTACTTCGCAGTAATCGCACTCAGCCTGCTGGGAATTTACAATCAATTTTTACGCCCCGGTCTTCCGCTTACCCTCAAACCGGCGCCGGAAGGTCTAGAAATCGCCGGAAAAGCGCTGCACACTTCCGATATTAAATTGCGCGGTCTGCGGCTGATCTCGGTTGACAGTGTCGCGGTGAAACACGTCTACCAGGTTGAAGACCTCGTTGAAAAAAGGAAAATCGGTGAGCCGGTAAATCTTGTTTTCAGTGATTCCTTGTCCCGGCAGGTTGTTCTTGTGCACCGCGCCGGTTTCCGGAAAATAATTTTAGATGCCATTTTGGGAATCAGTTTTCTGATCATTGCGCTGCTGGTCTGGCGCGGAAGCCGGGAAGCCGAAGAAAAATATTTCGCGATCTCAGCCTTATGCCTGGGCCTTATCCTCCCCACCGACTGGCAGGGACTTCAACTTCCGCTGCTTTTTTCCCTGCCGCTGATGGTTGCTTATTTTCTCTGCTATCCGCAGGCATTTCTCACGTTCCTGCAATTCAGCTACTCCTTTCCTTCTGCCAGTCACCAACCAGGAATCCTTGTGAAACGCAAAAAGATTTTCGGGGTCACCGGAAGCCTGCTCTCTTTTTTGCTCCTGGCATTTTTCCTGCAAAAAAGTTTTTCCCCTTCACTCAAAACCTTCGACTTATTTCATTATCTGTACCGGGTTTTTCGCATCTTTCTTCTGTTCGTTTTCTTTCTTGCCATGTCCAATTTCGTGCGCAACTATTTCCGCTCGCCCGATCCGGTTAGCCGCAGAAAAATCGAATGGGTCCTGTGGGGCACTTTTATCGGCAGTTTTCCATTCATCTTTTTGTGGAATCTTCCCCAGGTCTTCGATCTGAATCCGCTTATCCCCCAGTGGCTGGCATATTTATTCCTGCTGGTAACACCCGCAAGCCTCACCATCGCCATCCTGAAATACCGCCTTTTCGATATTGAAATTGTTGTGTCCCGCAGCCTGGTTTACAGTACAGTTCTGCTCATTCTTACCGCTGTTTACTTCTTAGCTACGGGAGCCCTCTCATTCCTTATCACCCGGCACTTTGCACTGGAAACCCGATTATTTTCCATTTTTTCGGCACTGATTGTCGCACTCGTCTTCAATCCCGTAAAATCCAGGGTGCAGAGATTTGTGGACCGGAAATTTTTCCGGATACGCTACGACCGCTTCCAAAGCCTGCAGGCATTGATGAGGGCGCTGGAAGATTGCCCGAATAAAATGGCTGCTCTCACCAGCCTTACCTCCCACCTGCAAAAATTTATACCGGTCACAAAACAGGTAATTGCCCGGGAAAAGGATGGAAAATGGAAAATCCATTCCGGTTCATTCCGGCCGGACAATGAATTCAAACGCTGGCTAAATGATGAAACGGCCGGCACCCTGTCAGCGCTTTCAATAAATGCTCTCTTTCATGATAAGGTGGAAGCGCAGCTAAATGTGCAACTCTTGCCGGTGCCCCGTCCATGGATTGTGCTGCTTCCGATCGACCGGGAAACGCTGTGGCTTTTGGGTGAGAAGGAAGCAGGCACCCGTTTCTGGAAAGAGGACCTCGACACAATTTCGCAAATGGCAACTGCAACAAGGCTGCATTTGGAGAAGCTGGGATTTATTGAATTATCTATCCGGGAATCACTGGAAAAGGAACAAGCCCGGAAACTCAGCCAATGGAAAAGCCTGTTGGTCGCCGAGGTAGCGCATGATTTGAGGGCGCCGCTGAGTACCATTCTCTGGAAGCTCAGGAATCTGCAGGGCCGCATCCGGGAGAATTCAGATGCGGATGACAGACCTGTCAGGGAAATCCAAAATCAAATACAACGTTTGCAGGGCTTTATAAGCAGCCTGCTCCAACTCTCACAAACGGAAAGTGGCACGCCGGACATCCGAACCACGAGTATCGACCTGCGGCCGCATGTTGAGGAAGTTTTGGGCTTTTTCGAAGAGGCAGTGCATCTCAAAAAGATGAGTGTGAAACTGGAAATCCCCGGAGGTTTGCGAGTAGTGGCCGATCCCTTCCTTTTGCAGGAGATACTGTCCAACCTCATTCACAATGCCATAAAATTTTCGCCGCAGGGCGAAACGGTTACCATATCGGCAAAAGCCGCCAGGCAGCGCGGAAGAGAATTCATTTCCGTTAATGTAATCGACCGGGCGGGCGGGATTTCCGAGGAACAACGGAAGCAATTGTTCGAGCCGTTCAGCCTTTCCAAAATCCGGAAAAATGGAGATAAGGGATTTCACCTCGGATTATATATTGCCAGGGAATTTACCCGGCTGCTGCAAGGTGACCTGCAGATTGTCTCGCAGGAAGGCCAGGGAACAACGGTGCGCCTGCTTATTCCGACACCAGCCGTCACCGCCGAAACGACGAGTAGGAATCCTGCAGCCGATAAAACTTCCTGATGCCGCATGCCGTTTCCGCTGGCCGGCAACTTTGCCTCCGGGAAACCAACGAAGCCGCCTTTGTGCTTCGCGATGTTTTTAGCAGGGATAAAAATTCTAAAAGGATGAAATATAATGAATGTTAGAATAATGCTGGTCGATGACGACATAGAAATGACCGCCGAAATCCAAAAATTTCTCGAAACGGAAGACTACCGGATCAGGACGGCTTCGAATTGTTCGGAAGCGATGGAGGTATTTACAGAATTCCGGCCGGATTTCGTTTTCCTGGATTTGAAGCTACCGGACGGATCGGGGCTGGATTTGCTGGAGAAGATGAAAGATCGCTCACCGGAAACCACAGTGGTGATGCTGAGCGGCTATGCAGCGATCCCGGATTCCGTGCAGGCCATGAAACAGGGCGCCGAGAACTTCCTGACCAAACCTGTCGATCCCGAGCATCTCCTGCTATTTTTAGAACGGCTGATCGAGCAGAAGCAGTTACGAAACAAAGTAATCATACAGGAACTGGAGCTCGCCGACCGCCGCAAATTTGTAGCCGGCAGCAGCAAAAAAATGCAGGATTTGCTTGCCACCTGCCTGGCCGCTGCAAAATCGGATACGACCCTTCTGATTACCGGCGAAACCGGTACCGGAAAGCACCTGGTAGCCCACTACATCCACAAATCCAGTAAGCGGGCTGAATATCCCCTGGTTTACGTCAACTGCGCCACGCTCAGCGAAACGCTGCTGGAAAGCGATCTTTTCGGGCACGAAAGAGGTGCATTCACCGGGGCCCTCAAACAAAAAAGGGGCCGCGTGGAGCTGGCTCATCACGGCACGCTGTTCCTGGACGAAATCGGGGAGGTGCCGCCCAATTTGCAGGCCAAGCTACTGCATTTCATCGAGTATGGTGAATTTCAGCGGGTGGGCGGCAGCGAAACACTACGCTCAAATGCTAGGATTATTTGCGCCACCAATCGCGATCTTGAAAAAGAAGTGGCAGCGGGAAACTTTCGGCAGGATCTCTTTTACCGGATAAATGTTATTCAAATCCACATTCCCGCATTGCGGGAGAGGCCGGAGGACGTCCCGATCTTTCTCGATTTTTTCCTGGAAAAATTTAGCCGCGATCTTGGAAGACCAACCTGCAAAATGGACGATTCGCTTCGGGAAAAACTAGCGGAATATTCATGGCCAGGAAATATCCGTGAATTACAGAATTCGGTGGAACGGGCAGTTGTCCTATGTGGAACGAACCGGCTGGGGATGAAGGACTTCCCGTTCCTTGCGGCTCCGGCTCCTTCGATTTCGGAAGAATATTTCAAGGCCCGGCCGCTGCAGGAAGCGCTTAATCATTTCAAGAAAGCGTATATTGCGAGGCTTCTCGAACAAAATTCCGGAAATCAAACGCAAGTGGCAAAAATCCTGGAGATTCAGCGAACTTACCTGAACCGGCTGATGAAAGAATTGGACATCTAATCTACGTTGCCGACAGTCGACCTTTTCGCAGACAGCTTTTAAAATTCGAACTCTAATTTGCTGAAAATTTACTGCAATGTCCCCCTTGCGAACAAATTCATACACCTGTCTATAAAACCAGACTAATTCCATTTTCCCCGTCACCGGATCAGCTCTCTCCAATTATCTTAAAAACAGTGGCTTAACAGATTCCCGATTCCCGGCATAAAAATTGGCATTTGGATCTTCAGAGAAAATAAAACACAGGAGGATCGGATATGACCAGGTATTGCCTTGCTGCTCTCTTCATCCTATTTTTTCTGCAAACAGGTCATCCGGATACCATTACACTGACCGATGGCAAAAAAATAGAAGGTAAATTGGTATCAATTGCCCCAGCCTACCTGCTCGTCGCCATAAAAGCCGGCAAAGACATCCCGGAACGCCACATTTCATTTGACCGGGCCAAAGTCATAGGAGTGATCGATGAGCAGGGGCGGAAGATTTATACCGGCGTGCAGCCCGGTCTCCGGGGATCGAATGATCCGGGCACCAGCGATGAGGCTGATTTCCCGCTTGTCTTGTACATGCAAAATCTGATATCGGGCGAACCTGATTCTCTTTACCTGAAAAACGGGAAGAAATACTTCGTCCAAATCACCCGCGCTTCCGCGAAATATATTTATGTCCACATCGACAGCGGTTCGGATGATAATGATCATGAGAAAAAATGGGTGCTGAATATTCCGCTGGCAAGCATCGAAAAAATTAAAAGTCGCGGAGGCAAGGTTATTTTCGACAGCTCCATTCCTTTACGGCGAAGTGTGGTAAATTACCCGCAGGTAGCTATCCAAATGGGTGTCGGATTTTTTTTCACGCACCTGGACAAATTGCAGGCGCAAATCCAGAAAACCTACGACACGGTCAATCTGGACCTGCCATCCGAATTGCACGCCCAACCAATTGATGCCTCGTACCTGAGAATGCAGCTTTCGCTGCTTATGAGAATCGACCGCTCATTGGCGCTTGGTTTTACCGGAAGTATGCTTGGGAAAAATGACGGTAAATTATTCTCCGGCCAGTTGCGTTATACCCTGCCCTTAAAAGGATTTGGTCTCTGGATGGAAGGAGGTTACGCTTTTGAATCACTAAAAATCGTGCAGGACCATAGGGTGGAGCTTGCTCAATATTATGAATTGGAATCAGTAAGCTGGGAAAGCTCTGCCCAGGGGCCTGTGATCGGATTGGGAATCGATGTCGGAGAAACCACCGGATTCGGATTTTATGCAGCGGCACATTACCTGGCTTTTCCTGAGGAAGAAACGACCATCAATCAGGCCGGCGATTTACTCCCCCTTCCGGAAAAATTGCAGGGGGAAATCGATATGTCTGCAATCAACATGTCCTTCGGGATACGTTACAATTTCTAAGTGGAGGTCAAAATGAAAAATCATAAAAGTCAGATCGCATTCGCAATTATAATTCTCTGCACCTGGTTTTTAACAGGTTGCATGACCACATCCCATTATCAATTGAGCAACGCAAACGTGCTCAATTATGCGTTGTCTAAACCCTACGAATTGCGATGTATGATGATAAATGGAAATGAATATGCGCTTGAAATCACCCATCACGATTCGTCAAAAGTTGAAGGGAACGGGAAAACAAGGAAAAACACCGACAGCGATTGGCAGCCATATAAGGGATCGATTCCGGTAGACAGCATTCAGTATGTGGAATTCAAAGGGCAGAGTTTTGGTAAAACGGTGATGATAATAGGATCTGCCGCAACATTAGCGTTGCTGTTAGCAGAGGCGTCTGGCGGCCCGGACTCGCCGGAGCTTACCCCCAATATAATTTACACCGGCCCCGAGGGAAGCGTTACTTCCTGCCCTTTTATCTATTCCTGGGACGGCATGAAATATCGATTGCAGGCCGAGGCTTTCGGGGTTGCATTCGGAAAGGCGCTGGAAATGAACACCTGCAGCCGACTCCCTGCTTTGCAGCCGGACAACGGCGTTCTTAAGATCAGAATCAGTAACGAACGCCTGGAAACCCATTATATTAATTCGGTGCGCCTGCTGGCATACCAGACCGAAATAAACGACAACATCATCCTTGATCCACAAAACAGTGCATGGCCTGTTAAACAGGCAGATCCGCCGATTGCTGCTGTCGATCAATTCGGACGGAATGTACTGACCGGCCTGCAAAACGAAGATGGGTCTTACTGGCAATCCGAGCTGGAAAGCGCCACAATTTCAAATGAATTTACCGATGAAATCTATCTTAAATTCCACCGCCCGCGCAACCTGGAAGAAGGAAACCTGGTGATTACTGCCATTAACACCGAGTTGTCTGTCCAGGCATTCAGGGTAATGTTTGACTTTTTGGGAGATCAGGCGGTTAAATTTGTTCACGAGTCGGAAACCGATCTGCGAATGATAGCGGCGTTGCGAAACTGGATTGAGGAGAGCTCTCTGAAGGTGGATGTGAAACAGGAAGGCAAATGGGAAAAAGCCGGTACGATCTTGCCGGAAGCCAACGCTGTGCCTTTCAGCCGGGCGGTTCATCTCAAGCTGCCCGAAGGAATGCCGGAAACAGTGGAAATTCGCCTAAGCAGTTTAAGCGACGTATGGAAAATTGATGACGCCGGCATTGCCTGGTCTGCCGCTAAACCGTTGACGCCGCAGGTGATTGCGCCACTCTCTGCGGTTGGTCCGGGAAAAACCGACCTGCTGGGCAAAATCCGAACAACGGATGACCAATATGCAATGATTCTTCCGCCACAACAGATCGACCTAACTTTTGCCTTGCCGGCCGCAGCACCAAGGAAAAAGCTTGCCTACGCACTGGATGTCAGGGGTTATCTCTATGAGTGGATACCCGAAACCACCAGCAAGACAACCGTGAGACTGGCCGATTTTATTCCGGATTCCCAGAGGCTTGACTATCTGAAATATTTGTTGAATAACAAGAATCTTCTGCTACCGCCAATTTACAAGAAGTGGGAAAGTGCGAAGCAGGATAGGATCAGTAATTATAAGAATTGAGGAAGTGAAATGTCAATAGCACCGGGTTTTGATCCGGTGCTATTGGATGAAATTAATAAATACATTTTAGAATTGATCCATTCACGAGGTTGTTTCAAATGATTTGCACAATTCGCGGACGAATACCGACAATCATAAATTTTCCAGCAGCTTCCTGTAAAACACCACAAATTCAGCAGGAGAAAAGACCGGTATTCCCTGGCATTTATTTTCCGGAAAATGCACCAGATTGCCGGTTACCAGGCACACCGCCTGCCCTGCAATAGCAACTTCTAGGAAGGCGTTATCATCGGGATCAGGCAGAGACTGTGGAAGCGGATGGGCTGCAACTATAATGCTGCCGTGTTCTACCTGATCCATGAACGCAACGATCATATTGCCATCAAATTTAAATTTGGGTCTTCGGAGAACTTGGTTATACTCTGTTAGAATTCTGGAATCAAGGCAAAGCGACAATTCTCCGCTGGCAATCATGCGCACGATTTGCGCAGAGTTGCCAAACGGGGTAAGGAGGCCGGAAACCAGAACATTAGTGTCAACAACTACTTTCATTTTGCATATTTCGCGCGGGCTTCTCTAATTTCCATACTTATTTCTTCCACCGATAATTTATCGAGCCCCTTTTCCACAGAGCCGCGTTGAATTAGATTTACTGCTTGAATAGCTTTTGCACGCCGCAGCGCAATTAGCGATTCCTCAAGATTAGATTCATTTACCGCGGAAAGAATGGCAATTGGCCGCCCATTGTTGGTAACAACCATTTCCTTCTCTTCGGAAAGTTCTTTCCATATCCGGGCGGAGCTCGCTCTAAGGTCACGAACCGTTAAGAATTTCATTATTGTGCTCCATATTTATATCACAATAATAGTACGATAAAGCACACAATTGGGTTCCAATTTTCAAGCATCAATCATGCATCTTGAGTCCATGGCATCACTATTCAATAGAAAAGCTGCGGCAGGAATGACACGCTCTGCAAACACCCCATTTCTAAAACGAGCTCAACCTGGAAAAAAACTTCCCTAACAGCAGCAGCCGGTATTTCAGCAGGTATCCCCCAAAATTGGGGGCTGGCCGCTCGCCATTCACCGACTCGGCGCGGTCTTTGTCCAAAATACGGGTGGTAAACTCCCGGATGATCTCCGGATTGGTGACAATGGCGATCAGCTCCGGGTGCACCCGGTAGCTGATATAATCGAAATTGGTAGAGCCCAAAATGAGATAGCGGTCATCAATCAGCATTGCTTTCAGATGGCTCATGCGGGGCTGGTAAAACCACAGGTTCAGATCGCTTCGGCTGGCTTCCCAGGTAATATATTTTTTCAGGAATCGCCGGTTGTTCGCTTCCGGCGTGATCACGTTGATCGCCACGCCGCGCTTTCCGGCTTTCTTCAAAACATCCACAAACGGAAAGGAGAGATAGGGGCTGTGCACCCAGATCTCTTTTTCAGCCGATTCAATCAGCTCGAACAAGTTCAGAAATGCCGATTCATTGCTGCGCCCATCCAGGCTAAATATCTCCACGCCATCGGTTTTAGCTTTCCTGAAATAATTTTTGTCATTCCAGGTCAGGTCGAAATCTTCCTGCAGGAAATGCACCAGCGCCGGGTCCTCGATCCGCAGCATGGCATCGTGCCAGGAAAAATTGTGCTCGCTGAAATTGACACCTCCGATGTAGGCAATGCGGTTGTCCACCACGATAATCTTCTTGTGGTTTCGGGCTGCCGCCCGACGGAAAAAAAGTCCAACCGGGCTGGTAAATCTTACCTGCACCCCGCTCTCCCTGAGATCGTGAATCATCCGGCGGGTTGATTTTTTTTCGGCAGTAAGATCGGCATTAAAATAATTTCGCGGAATATATAAAAATTTGTCGTTAAGAATGTATTTATTGAAAGAATCGATCAGAACTCTTACCTCCACCTTGGAATCCAGGGAAAGCAGGAGTTCGGAGGCCATTTTACCTACGGAGTCCCCCTCAAAGGAGAGGGTTTGAATAGCGACACTCGATTTTGCAGAACCGGCATCTTTTTTCAGGGATTCCCAGAACGCATCCGCACCAACCAATAATTGATATTCCATTCGTGCTCCGAAGGTATTTACACAAAATCCTGAATTCTCATAAATCGCAGAATCCGGCATCATTCACAGGAGAATCGATTCAAATCGACCCAAATACCGGCCGGACTTAATTTAAATTTGAGACACGGAATCATGCAATCGTTGATTTTATTTGCTGCGAAAAACAATGATCAATGAACAATCATCAATAATCAGTGATTAATAATCAATGACGAATGACCAGCACACCATGCCCCAAGCTCCATGC
>CAZUZS010000045.1:0-2453 GCA_964624795.1 uncultured Calditrichaceae bacterium | reverse complement strand
TACTGAACAATATTCCAGCATCATCGTTAGCAATTCATTAGAGTGAAATATGTGAACAGGAATTCAGCAATGCCGGATATGCAAAGTTATATTTTAAAGGGAAACAATAAATGCTTGGATATAGATTCACGGATTTTATCCCCAATTCAAACGGGAAAGATTCGTTTGAGAAGTTGCTCGATATCTTCATGCAGCTTTTGGCCTACACTTCGGGAGACGCCGCTGAAGCGCTGAACTGGATGAGCCAGCTCGACCGCAAGTATGGTATGACCAATGACGAATACGGGATTGGCGATTTCATCGAGGAATTGAAGGAGAAAGGCTACATCAGGGATGACGACAACGGCACCGGAAGTTATATAATTACCGCCAAAACAGAACAGGGAATTCGGCGGCGCTCGCTGGAGGAGATTTTCACCAAACTCCGGAAATCGGTCTCCGGCAACCACCGCACCGCCTATTCCGGCCCCGGCGATGAAGCTACCGCCGACCGGCGGGATTACCAGTTCGGTGATACCATGGAACAGATCGCGCTTACCGAATCGTTGCGCAATGCCCAGATAAATCACGGCATCCAGGATTTCCAGCTAACCGAAGACGATCTGGAAGTGGAAGAGCGGGAATTCAAAACGCAGACCTCCACGGTGCTGATGATCGATATTTCCCACTCCATGATCCTGTATGGCGAGGACCGCATCACCCCCGCTAAAAAAGTAGCGATGGCGCTGGCCGAGCTGATCACGACGCAATACCCGAAGGACACCCTGGACATTATCGTTTTCGGCACCGACGCCTGGCCGATCACCATAAAAGACCTGCCCTACCTGCAGGTTGGGCCGTATTACACCAACACGGTTGCCGGGCTGGAGCTGGCAATGGACTTCCTGCGGCGAAGGAAGAATGCCAATAAACAGATTTTCATGATCACCGATGGGAAACCGACTTGTGTAAAAGAAGGGATCAAGTATTACAAGAACCCGTTTGGATTGGACCGCAAAATCGTCAATAAAACACTGAACCTGGCTGGTCGCTGCCGCAGGCTGAAAATTCCGATAACGACTTTCATGATTGCGCGCGACCCGTATCTGCAGCAATTCGTGCATGATTTTACGAAAATCAACCAGGGACGGGCCTACTACAGCAGCCTGAACAACCTGGGAGAATTCATTTTCGAAGATTATATTCGCAATCGGCGAAAACGAGTGAGATAGAATATTTGCCTTGATCCGTAGAATGAAACCGAACTTCGAACCAAGATAAGTATAGCAACAATTTGGGGACGAGAAAAGTTGGATAAATATAGTGGAGAGAGAACAGAAAATGGAAATCAGAGATTATCTGCAAATAAAAACGCTGGGAGAGCTTAAGTCCGCGGACTATCGGCAGCGTTCCATAAAGGACGAGCTGCGGGCAAATCTCATCAAACGGCTCCAAAATAAAGATACCATCTTTCAGGGAATTTTAGGATACGAGCAATCGGTAATTCCCGATTTGCAGCGGGCTATTCTTTCCCGGCATAACATCAGCCTGTTGGGATTGCGGGGACAGGCGAAAACCCGCATCGCGCGGCAGATGGTGGATTTGTTAGATGAATATATTCCGGTGGTGGAAGGCTCGGAATTGAATGACGACCCGTTGGCGCCGCTTTCCCGCTACGCCCGCGACCAGATCGAACAGTATGGCGACCAGACTCCGATCAGCTGGCTGCACCGCTCGCAGCGCTACACCGAAAAACTGGCCACACCGGATGTTTCCATCGCCGATCTCATTGGTGATGTGGACCCCATAAAAGCGGCAGCGATGAAGCTTCCCTATGCTGATGAACGCGTGATCCATTTCGGCCTCATTCCCCGCTCGCACCGCAGCATTTTTGTAATAAATGAACTACCGGATTTGCAGGCCAGGATCCAGGTAGCACTGTTTAACATTTTGCAGGAGGGCGATATCCAGATCCGCGGTTTCAAGATCCGGCTGCCGCTGGACATCCAGTTTGTTTTCACCGCCAACCCGGAAGATTACACCAACCGGGGCGCCATTGTTACGCCGCTGAAAGACCGCATCGACAGCCAGATACTTACGCACTATCCAAAAACCATTGAGATCTCGAAACAGATCACCGAGCAGGAATCGTTGATCCCCGGACAGCAGAGCGAGCGAATTATGGTTCACGAGCTGGTCAAGAACCTGGTGGAGCAGGTAGCGTTCGAGGCCCGGGAAAGCGAGTATATCGATGCTAAGAGCGGCGTTTCTGCCCGGCTTTCCATATCCGCCTACGAAGACCTGCTCAGCAGCGCCGAGCGAAGAATGCTTGTGAACGATGAAAAGCGGACTTTTGTCAGGATCTCGGATTTTGCCGGCATCATTCCGGCAATCAACGGAAAAATCGAGCTGGTGTATGAGGGCGAGCAGGAAGGCCCTTCAAAAGTGGCGCATATCCTGATCGGAAAGGCCAT
>CAZUZS010000044.1:3256-41301 GCA_964624795.1 uncultured Calditrichaceae bacterium | reverse complement strand
TTTCTATTCGGACCTTAACATGATGTTAGGATCGCACAACTTGGCAAAGAAAGGTCCATCTCATGAAGCCTTTCTCCAGGCGCTGTATCCATCAGGTCTAACAAAAATCGTGACTGATAAGTCATTTGGTCTTGCTGGCAATTTGCATTTTGAAGTTTCCCAATTAGGTAATAAATTTATTAATGCTTACAATATAGGTAGGAAGCTTAGCAAATAAATAACTGGTCCAGATCGGTAATTAATAGACAGGGCTAAGAGCCCGTAGTGTTATGCTTACAAATTTCGTTATGGGGAAATCAGCCACGATAGATAGAGGAAGATACATAAGATACCTTATTGATCTACATTATTACTTTATCTGTAGAAACTGTTACATCGTTGATCGGGATCTGAGACGGTCCGCTGTAGGATATAAATGTCCGAGATGTGGATTCTGTGGTGAAGGAAGCACTTCTTATTATGGCACGAATGTTTTCAGCTTGTTAGATTTAATGCAGGAATTCTATTTTCTTAAAAGCGAAAGACATGAACAAAAGAAGATGATTAACCCCGAAAAAAAAGAAGATCATCATATTGCAATAGTCATATTATTTTGCTCGTTGGCGGAAGTACTGTTGAATCACCTTTTAAATCAAATTATGGATAAGAAAGATATTCCGTTTGAAGTACAAGAAAGGCTGTTACATGATAATCTTAATGTAGTGCAGAGGATTGATAAGTTGTTTCCTTCCCTAACGGGGATGAAATGGAAAAAGGCTATTGAAAAAGTCGATAAGCGATCAAAATATGATTATAAATCCACAATAAGTTTTTATCAAGAGACAAACGCTGCTAGAAATGCTTTTCTACATAAAGGATATATATCGGCAATAACCGAAGGCATGCCAATAAGGTGCTTAGATAATGCCGAACCATTGATTAATCTGTTTGTAGATTTACACAATCACTTTGTTGCATCTTTATTTCAGGCGCAAAGGAAACAATCATGATATGGAAGAGTATGGACGTCGGATATCGTGCCAAGATGCTTTTCTACCGTACATTAAGACAATTAAAAACTTTACAAAATATTTCTGGGAGATAGGTTCTTAAATATATCTATCATTGATGTTAAAATAGTTGTCAGGATTATAAAGAATTAGGGCAAGATCATGAATGCAATCGAAAGCGAAAAGAATCGACTCATTAATTCCTTCAACACTTCAGGGTGGAATCTCAGCGACGAGCGCGCATTTATGGAAAATCTTTTTGTTGGCAGATTTAATTTTTTCCTTTTGGTCTTTTCATTATTTGTTACCGCCGGATTCGCCAATTCATTTAGGCTATATAAATATATAGTTTTCTACGCCGGTGCATTTGTTTTATTTCTCGTTTGGCTATCACTGTATCGTGGTTTCAGGAAGCATGACCGAATTATGCGCATAATATTCAATGAAAAGAAAAGCCATCCAGCCGCAAAATTGGCGGACCTTATGAAGCTAGAATGCTTTAAGCCCAGGTACAGAGTGTCATATCTAATGGGTATTTGGATACCATTGGTTTGCATCGGATTTCTTGTCATTATTGCCATTCTCGTGCATTGCGGGATATTGGCATGAACTTTAAATTTTGACAGTTTTTACTAGGAAATGCTTTTGCAGCCATTAAGTTTGAATAATGCAAATATTTATAGGCTCTTAGACTTTTTTTATTCGCGAATTACATTTGGCCATTAAAAATCTCCTCAAACTTTATCCTGCGGTAAGCAAAAATCCGTTCCACATCCCGCCGAACAAACAGCTTGTGGAAGAAAAGAGCTAAAAACAAGCCGGGCACCGCATACTCCATCCGGTCGGTCATGCGGGTTCCAGAGGTGGTTTCTTCAAAGCGGTGCTCGTGTCTGTTTTCTATCTCTCACTACTCAAAGAAATCAAATATTCAGTAAATATTTTTGACAGGATTAATAGGAAATGCCGGATTATTTTTATCCTGTTTGTCCTGTGAATCCTGTCAGATAAATGCCCAAGCAGTTACCAAAAAAGATGTTCGGTGTTCAATATTACCCGGCAAACATCATCCAAAATTGGGCAACAAAGAAACAAACTGTAATTCCCATGATGACGGGCAGTATGGTAGAAACAACCGTCCATTTGATGCTGCCGGTTTCTTTATAAATGGTGTAAATGGTAGTGGAACAGGGATTGTGCAGCAGGCTGAACAGCATCAGGTTGATTCCGGTGAGCAGTGTCCAGCCCCCGGCGTGAAGAATATTGGACGTCGCTGCCAGCGAATCGGCTTCGAACATCACGCCAGCTCCGGCGCCTATTTCATGCATCCCGGTTACCATTACAGTCAGCATGAGAACAGTGGGAATTACAATTTCGTTGGCAGGAATGGCGATGATGTAAGCCAGCAGAATAACGCCGTTCAATCCGATCAGCAGTCCAAAGGGATTCGACCAGTTGATGAAAAGCTCGGCGATACTGGCACCTCCAATATGAACATTGGCCACCAGCCAGATAACCAGACCTGCCGGAAAAGCGAATATGATGGCTCTCCACAGGACAACCATTGTGCGGTCGATGAGCGAGGTGTAAAGGATTTGCAGAACCCGCGGTGGCCGGTAGGGCGGCAGTTCCAGGCTGAAGGCTGAGGCTTCACCTTTCAGGACGCTTTTTGAGAGACCCCAGGAGACCACCAGGCTAAGAAAGATTCCGAACAGCGCCATCCCCACCACTGCGGCCGCTGTTACTATCCCGGCGAGGCGGGCCGGGACAACCGCGCCGATAAAGATTGCGGCAATCAATATCTGGGTAGGCCATCTGCCGTTGCACAGAGAAAAATTATTGGTGATGATGGCAATCAGCCGCTCCCTGGGACTGTCAATGATGCGGGTGGCGACCACACCGGCTGCATTGCAGCCAAATCCCATGCTCATGGTCAGCGCCTGTTTGCCGTGCGCTCCGGCTCTTCGGAACAGTCCGTCGGTATTGAATGCAACCCGCGGCAGGTAGCCCAAATCTTCCAGCAGGGTGAACAGCGGGAAGAAAATGGCCATCGGGGGCAGCATTACGCTAATGACCCAGGCCATCGCAAGATATCCGCCGTCAATTAACAAACCATTAATCCATGACGGAATTCCAACGTACATAGCTGCGGCTTTTAACGCCGGATGAACTTTATCTAATAAAACAGAGGCAAGTAGCTGGGATGGATAATTGGCGCCCTGTACGGTTAACCAAAAAACCACCGCAAGCAGTACGAACATGATGGGAAATCCCAGCCAGCGGCTGGTAACCAAACGGTCGATGGTTCGTTCCAGGTCGAAATGAGGCCTTCTGTCGGGAAGGGTAATAGTTTTGTTGGAAATGGTCGCGGCATCTTCGTAAATGGCTTCCATGAGCGAGTCATGAAAGTCATCGCCCACTTCCCAGCGCAGCGCATTTGCGGTGGCAAGAATGCCTTCCGTGTCTTTCCGAATATTATCCTTCATAAATCACCTCGCTTCCAACTGCAAATTTGTACCCGGCTCGCGAACCGAATTTTGGCGTATCAGGCTGCCGATTTCCCCATTTTTAATGGCGTCGATAATTCGCTGGTCTCCTTCCAACAATCGCAGTGCTACCCAGCGGGCGTTGGGCAGTTCCGGAAATTGCTCCAGAACCTTGGCGGTTAGTTTCTCCACAGCGCGTTTCAGCTCTTTATTCCCGCTTTTAATTCGGTATGGTTTGCACACAAATTCGCCAAGGGCGACTTCGTGAATGTTTTTGAGCAGTTGCTGCATGCCCTCGCCTCTGCGGGCAGCCGTTGGAATTACCGGGATACCCAGTTCCTTTGCCAGTCTCCGGTCATCGATTTGAATGCGGTGCCGGCGGGCTTCATCGATCAAGTTGAGACACAGCACCACTCGATCCGTTATTTCGAGAACCTGTAATACAAGATTTAGATTGCGCTCCAACCGGGTCGCATCGACTACAATTACCGTCACATCCGGCTGCCCGAATAGAATGAAATCACGGGCTACTTCTTCATCCGTGCTGGTGGACAGCAGGGAATAGGTTCCGGGCAGGTCAACCAGCTTGAAGCGCTTTTCCCCAAAAGAAAAGCCACCTTCGGCGCGCGTCACGGTTTTGCCCGGCCAGTTGCCGGTATGCTGCTTGAGGCCAGTGAGTTTATTGAAAACGGTGCTTTTCCCGGTGTTGGGATTCCCGGCCAGGGCAACCACGAAATCGAATTGTTCCATATCAATTCCCAACCGGATCAAATTTCCCGGATTGTGAACCGGGCATGTTTCGCATTTACTTAAATCAGTCATAATTCTATTCCTCCGGATGTTTTTCAATATTGATATAATCTGCTTGTTGTTTACGTAAAGCAATCAGCGCCCCGCGAATTTGATAAGCAGTGGGATCTCCTCCCACGCTTTTCATTTCAGCACTAATCAAAGAACCCGGCACAACCCCCAGATCCATCAGCCGCCGTCGCTGCTGTCCCCGGCAGGCTTTTGAAATACCGATCACGCGTCCCGCTTCGCCGAGTTTTAAAGAGGAAAGGGATTTTAAGGGAATAGCAAGCCTGTCACCATTTTTCAGGGGGATTACGGTAATGTTTTCAGCAGTGTCACTATCAAATTCTTTCTTGCTGCCCTTTACTTCGCAGATTATTCCCGCGGCTGTTTTGTTCAGGACCATCATCCTGACGCCAGGATAAATTTCTGCTGAAATTATTTGTGAATACCTTTCCGGCGGCTCGTCTTCAACGTGCAGCACCTTCACCATTGTGCCGGGTTCCGTTTCATTAAGGGACACCCCTCTGGACGAGGGTACTTCACCTTCCGCAGTCGGAATAGGATCGCCATGCGGGTCGTAAACGGGATTACCCAATTGGGCCGCCAGCTTATCGGCTTCCTGAGCCGTTACATCGTGTTCCCTTTCCTCGGCTGCCGGGTGCCATTCGGCTTCAGTCAAACTGGTCTCGTCGGCCAGGTATTTTTCCAACAGCCGGTGAATTCGCACAATCTGAAGCGCTGATGTTCTTCCTGACTCGGTCAACTGAAGATGGTGGTTACTAATATCTACCAATCCTGCCGATTCCAGGTGGGCAAGCAGCGTGTCGACATCCTCCTCAGTTATGGAAAACGCTGCGGCAATTTTGCTCCGGTCGCAGAAGATTTCCTGGTACTCGCAGTTGAACAGAAATTTCAAACAGTCCTCGGTAAGAATTCGCATTTTGTCTTTTTTTGCCTGCTTCAGGCGGGACGCCAGTCCCCTGCGCGGCCAATAGACGATAATTGGAATCGCCAAAATTACACAGAATATGATTATTGTAAGAATTGAATCGCTCATTTTATTACCCATCGCTTTAGGTTATTAAGTTTGCCGGGCCCGTACCCCGGTTGGACGCTACAGCTCAGCCTGTGCCTTATTTCAATTCAATTGGACAAAAACATTCTCGGCCAGTTTGTCGCTAATATTGATCTGTTTATTGTTTATTATGACGAGCAAGGATTTATCGAAATCCAGCACTTCCCGAACATGAACTACCTGTTTCAATGAAATGCCAATATCCGAAAGATACTTGAGTAACTTATTATCAGAATCGTCCACTCTCATTACAATGCCATTCTGATTGTCTTTCAGGGCGGAAAGCGGCATTAAATCATCAAGCAGCGGCAGCATACCCGTTTTATCCGGAATGGGCGCACCATGCGGGTCAAATTGCGGGAACTGGCACATCTCCTCCAGCCGGTCAATGAGCGCATCGGAGGAGGCGTGTTCCAGTTTTTCTGCTTCTTCATGCACTTTATCCCAGGGAAGTCCGACAATCTGGGTAAGAAACGTTTCCCAAATCCGGTGCCGGCGCACAATGTTCACCGCCACCTCCTCGCCCGCCGGTGTCAATTGCACACTTTGATAGGGGGAATGGCTCACAAGCTTCTCTTTTGTCAGCTTTCGCAGCATATCAGTTACAGCAGCCCGGGTCACATTTAATTTTTCGGCAATTAAATTTGGCTTCATTTGCAGGCTGGCATCGCGATACTTGAAAATGATACTCAGATAATTTTCTTTCGAAACGTTCTTCATTTTAGTAAAGCCCTTCTCTTAATTAAGCATACTTAACTTTTGTTTATAATAAAAACAACTAATTGCTAAAGCAAGCTAAAAAACCAATAAGCGGAGTTTATTTATAATTGTGGGCGCCTGTTCGGCTAATCTGGGTCTTAAAATTGCCGGCTTAGTTTCAAGCAAGTCTTATCAGTATGTTAAAACTTATCCCCAAAAATCTCCCCAAACTTTATCCTGCGGTAAGCAAAAATCCGCTCTACATCGCGCCGCACAAACAGTTTGTGGAAGAAGGGGGCTAAGAACAATCCCGGCACTGCATATTCCACCCGGTCAGTCATGCGAGTGCCGGCAGCGGTTTCTTCGAAGCGGTGCTGGTGCACCCAGCTTTTGTAGGGACCTTTTATTTGCGCGTCTACAAAACGGTAGGGTGGCTCCCAGTGGGTAATTTCGGTTTTCCAGTTCACCGTAAAACCGTAGAGCTTTAGCTGGTACTCAATGGTCGCGCCTTTCTCAATCGTTATGGGCAGCGGGGTGAGAATGCTGAATTCCAGCCAGGGCGGCGTCACAATATTCAGGTTGGCGGCATCGCTGAAGAACTCGAAAATCTCCGGCAGCGGCCGGTTAAAAGAATCTTCTATTTCGAAAATATAGGTTTTCATGGGCGCTCCTCATTTTAAAGTTCATTTCACGCTGCATGTGCGGAATCGATTCTGCTGCCAAGCGGAATTTTTGCCTGAACATTTGCAGTTTTTCATCTTGATTTCGATGCGGTATACATAATAAATTGTCGAAGGTTAATCAATAAATGACAGGGCTTTATTTTGAAAGCAGAATTCACCGCAATAATTGAAGCCGCTCCCGAGGGGGGATTCTGGGCAATTTGCCCGGAGGTTCCCGGGGCTAACGGACAAGGCCAAACAACTGAGGAAGCCAAGGATAGTCTGCGCCAGGCTATTGAGTTGATTCTTGAGGATCGCCGGGCTGATATTCTCAGGGGACTGCCCGAAGACGCTATCCGGGAAACGGTGATGATTGAATGAAACGGCGAGACCTGGAGCGAAGGTTGAGAATTGCTGGATGCTATTTGAAACGGGAAGGCGCTTCGCATTCACTTTGGATTAATCCTAAGAATGGTACGGTAGAAGCCGTCCCTCGCCATAGCGAGATCAAAGAACCATTGGCGAAAAAGATCTTAAAAAATCTTGGTGCGGAGTAAGCTGCCAAAGCAAATATTGCATTGACATGCAAAAGTCTATAATATAGATTTTAATATGTGTGCCATTGGAGGCGGTCAATAAAGTGAGTCCGTGTTGTGTTGGCATTTCACTACTTTTAACAAAAAAAATTTAACGGGCATTTGGAACTCACTTCATTTCCTGGAGATGTGCATCTCACCATGGTTTAAAAATCTCCCCAAACTTTATCCTGCGGTAAGCAAAAATCCGCTCTACATCGCGCCGCACAAACAGTTTGTGGAAGAAGGGGGCTAAGAACAATCCCGGCACTGCATATTCCACCCGGTCAGTCATGCGAGTGCCGGCAGCGGTTTCTTCGAAGCGGTGCTGGTGCACCCAGCTTTTGTAGGGACCTTTTATTTGCGCGTCTACAAAACGGTAGGGTGGCTCCCAGTGGGTAATTTCGGTTTTCCAGTTCACCGTAAAACCGTAGAGCTTTAGCTGGTACTCAATGGTCGCGCCTTTCTCAATCGTTATGGGCAGC
The DNA here is from genome assembly GCA_964624795.1 of uncultured Calditrichaceae bacterium. Lineage (GTDB taxonomy): Bacteria > Calditrichota > Calditrichia > RBG-13-44-9 > RBG-13-44-9 > CAZUZS01. Next base: position 33,538 of record CAZUZS010000044.1, on the reverse strand, counting down.
GGGGTGAGAATGCTGAATTCCAGCCAGGGCGGCGTCACAATATTCAGGTTGGCGGCATCGCTGAAGAACTCGAAAATCTCCGGCAGCGGCCGGTTAAACGAATCTTCTATTTCAAAAACATAGGTTTTCATGGGCGCTCCTTTCCTTCCCGAATGCATTTCACGCTGAATGCAGGAATTCGGTTCTGCAACGGACGTGAAAATCAAAAGTTTCCGGCAAACGCGTTCACACCCTTTCAAATAAATCCGGAAGGAAATTTTAGCGCAGCGCTTTCGTTCCTTCTCCAAAAAAACGTTATTTATGTGAATATTCGCGCGAAATCCCCTTCGCTTAAGTTCGCACTAAAAAGCCTTCAGCAAGGAATTAGCAAAGTATTAGCAAGGATCTCCGAAGCAATACCTTTCGTTTTTGCCGTACATAAAAGGACATTTTATGAGTATTTTGTGAAATAATGGTGCATTATCAGTAAATCCCGGTTTTGAATGCAAAATTCCGCGCATTCCGGCTTTGGACACCCGCACATCCGTCGAGATGTAGAACGGAAAACATCGCACATGTGTTACTGTTTTTTGAATGATTTATCAAATAGTCCCGGTAAGTTTAATTAATAGTACCGCCGGCACTATTAATCAAATGCCCGAAGGCGAAGCCCACAGCATACCGACACGAGCCGAAAAGAACATTCGGAATGACACAAAACATGTGCTATGAACCAACCGGTGCGGTCAGTGCGTTTACGATTAAGATTAGGATTATGAGTTTTTTCGGCTTAATACTGCGACATATTGTGCATCACCTCATAACTCCAATACGGCATCATTCCCATATATAAATTTTCCACCATTCTCGTACCCGGTTGCTGTATCCTTCGTATCTATCCTGAATGTCCACCGATAAATATTTTTTTTAATTGAAATACATACTTCGCATTATATAACTTCCTGCTGAATTTTGTGTTTTTTTACACAAAATTCTTTGTGCGATAATAAAACTTTGTTTGGCAAGCATTTTGACACCACCCCCTTTACCCCCTCCCTTTATGCACAAGGGGAGGGGGCTGCGGGGAAGGGCTAAGGCGAGAGTTACGCGACTGAAATGACTGGAAAAAAAATAAAAAAATAATAAACCGGAACTCTTTGATTCCGATTCATATAAAGTGTGAATAATTTAAATTACAATGAGGAAATCGAATGGAAGCTGTTGAAACGCAACCAATGGAAGCGTTGGATTATACACCACTTGATAAAGTTCTGAAGAAATTTGCCAGGAAGAAGGGTGTCATCATTCCTCTTCTCCAGGAAACCCAGAAATTGTATGGCTACCTGCCGAAGGAAGCACTGATCCGCATCGCGGATGCCACCAATACCGACATCAGCACCGTTTATGGTGTGGCGACCTTCTACTCCCAGTTCCGGCTGAAACCGGTGGGGAAAAATATCGTTCGTGTATGCCACGGAACCGCCTGCCACGTGAGCGGTGCAGACCGCATCACCGAATCGTGCGAAGAGCACCTGGGAATCGCCGACGGCGAGACCACCGAGGACCGTGAGTTTACGCTGGAATCGGTTGCCTGCCTGGGATGCTGCAGCCTGGCGCCGGTTATGATGATTGGCGAAACCACCTACGGCCGCCTGTCGGACCGGGAAGTGAAAAGAATTCTCCAAAAATTTCAAAAAGAGAGGGAGTAATTACCCCATGTTAAGTCCACAAAATGGAAATATAAAAATACTGGTGGGAATGGCCAGTTGCGGAATTGCGGCGGGTGCGGCGGATGTTTACGCGGCTTTGGAGAAGAAGATTGCCGAGGCGAAACTGCCCATCGAGCTGGAAAAGACCGGCTGCGTGGGTGCCTGCTACCGGGAACCTCTGGTGGAAATCATGATGCCCGGTCTGCCCACCGTAATGTACGGCGACGTGACCGTCAAGAAGCTCAACCAGATTTTCGAAAAACATATTCAGAATGAACAGATTATTGAAGAATGGGTGGTGAAGGGAGAAGGCATTCATACCCCGGAAGACACCCTGTTTGATAAGCAGGTTCGTATTGTTCTGAGAAATGCCGGGGAGATCGATCCGGAGAGCATCGAGGAGTACCTGGCAAAGGATGGCTACAAGGCAATTCAAAAAGTCCTGTCGGAGATGAAGCCGGAAGATGTAATTGAAGAAGTCAAGAAGTCCGGTTTGCGTGGACGCGGGGGCGCCGGTTTCCCCACCGGCCTGAAATGGCAGTTCGCCCGCCAGTCCGCCGGAAATGAAAAATATATTATCTGTAACGGCGACGAGGGAGATCCCGGCGCTTTTATGGACCGCAGCGTAATGGAAGGCGACCCGCACAGTGTTTTGGAAGGAATGCTGATTGCCGGCTATGCCATTGGTGCGCAGGAAGGAATCATCTACGTGCGCGCCGAGTATCCGCTTGCGGTGCAGCGTCTGGAACTTGCCATCGCGCTGGCCAGGAAAAAGGGCTTCCTGGGCAAAAGAATTTTGGGAAGCAATTTCTCGTTTGATATTTCAATAAAACTCGGTGCCGGCGCATTTGTGTGCGGCGAAGAAACGGCACTCATTGGGAGCGTGGAAGGCAAGCGGGGAATGCCCCGTTTGCGGCCGCCGTTCCCGGCAGTCCGCGGGCTGTGGGACAAACCAACCAATATTAACAATGTTGAATCGTATGCCAACCTGGCATGGATTATTCTGAACGGCGCGGATGCATTCGCCAGCCTGGGAACCGAAAAGAGCAAGGGCACCAAGGTATTCGCCCTGGCGGGAAAAATAACCCGCGGCGGAATGGTGGAAGTTCCCATGGGCATGCCGCTTCGCGAAGTGATTTTTGAGATCGGCGGCGGTATCAAGGACAACCGGGAGTTCAAGGCGGTGCAGTTGGGCGGGCCTTCCGGCGGCTGTATTCCGGCCGAATTGCTGGACACTCCGGTGGATTACGAATCGCTGAACAAGACCGGCGCAATTATGGGGTCCGGGGGCATGGTGGTGATGGACGACCGCACCTGTATGGTGGATGTGGCTCGCTTTTTCCTGAACTTCACCCAGGAAGAATCGTGCGGCAAGTGCACTTTCTGCCGGATGGGTACCAAACGCATGCTGGAAATCCTGGAGCGCATCACAGAGGGCAAGGGGCAGCCGGGCGACATCGACAAACTGGAAATGTTAGCTGAAAACATCCGGAAAAGCTCGTTGTGCGGATTGGGACAGACCGCTCCCAACCCGGTGCTTACTACCCTCAAGTATTTCCGGGAAGAGTACGAAGCGCACATACATTATAAAAAATGTCCGGCAAAAAGCTGTCGCGAGCTGATCACTTTCCGGGTGGTGGAGGATAATTGCACTGGCTGCATGGTGTGCCTGCGCGCCTGTCCGGTGAATGCCATCACCGGCGCCAAGAAGGAAGTGCATCACATCGATGAAGACACCTGCACCCGCTGCGGCGCCTGCTACGATTCTTGCAAATTCGATGCGATTGAAATCCTGACCGGCGAAGAGGCGGAAATTGAGAATTTGGTAAATTGAGATTTAGAAATCGGTGGAAATAAAAACAATGAAATACACAACCTTAAGTATTAGTAACAGATTTACGGTCATTTCGAGGAGCATCCGACGAGAAATCCTCAATATTGCGGAACCAGGATTTCTCGCTACGATCGAAATGACATCACGGGGCGCGTTGCGACAATTCTTTAAGGTTGTTTGATAACCTCTATCCGGATCAAAAACCCGAAAGGCAATTTGGGAGAAAAAAATGAATAAAGTTCAAATTTTTATAGACGGCAAACCTGTCATCGCCCATACCGACCAGACCATTTTGCAGGTCTGCCGGGAACAGGGCATCGACATCCCGACGCTGTGCCATGACGACCAACTGGAGCCGTTTACTTCGTGCTTCCTGTGCGTGGTGGAGGTGGAAGGCGCACGCACTTTTGTTCCGTCCTGCGGCACCAAGGTGAACCAGGGAATGAAAATTACCACCAACAACGAGCCGATTCGGGAGGCCCGTAAAATGGCGCTGGAGTTGATCCTGAGCAATCATTACGCCGATTGTCTGGGGCCGTGCAAAATTGCCTGTCCGGCAGGTGTGGACGTGCAGGGGTACCTGGCGCTGGCTTCCATGGGAAAATACCGCGAGGCGATCGAACTCATCAAGCGCAACAATCCGCTGCCCACCGTTTGCGGAAGGGTTTGCACCCGTCCCTGTGAGATGAATTGCCGCCGCAATCTGGTGGACGAGCCGGCAGCTATCGACCATGTGAAGCGCTATATTGCCGATTTCGATCTGGACAGCGCCGATCGCTACTTCCCGGAAGTGAAACAGGACACCGGTTTGCGGGTGGCCATTGTGGGCGCCGGACCGGCTGGGCTTTCCTGCGCCTATTATTTGCGTCAGGAAGGCCACACCGTCGATATTTTTGATGCCAAGCCCAAAGCCGGAGGCATGTTGCGTTGGGGAATTCCGCAATACCGCCTGCCGGAGGATATCATCGATAAAGAGGTAGAAGGCGTCACCAAACTCGGCGTGGATATCCATTTGAATAAAGCGCTGGGCAGGGATTTCTCGCTGGACGGCCTGTTGGAGACTGGTTACAAAGCTGTTTTTCTGGGATTAGGTGCACAAGCCAGTACCAGCATGAGGGTGGAAAACGAAAATGCAGAAGGGGTTCTCTCGGGAATTGATTTCCTGCAAGAGGTGAAGCTGAAAAAGGTTACATCCCTCAGCGGAAAAATTGCCGTGATCGGCGGCGGAAATACCGCCATGGATGCCGCTCGTTCTGCGCTGCGACTGGGCGCCGATGAGGTAAATATCGTGTATCGCCGCACCGTAAAAGAGATGCCGGCCAATAAAATGGAAATCGATGAAGCGGAAGAGGAAGGTATCAATTTCATTTTCCTGACCGCACCGGTGAAGGTCGTGCTGGATGAAAATGGCAGGGCGAAGGGAATCGAATGCGTGAAGATGGAACTGGGCGCACCGGATGCCAGCGGCCGTCGCCGGCCGGAACCGGTGGAAGGCTCCAATTTCATCATGGAAACGGATTGGGTCATCGCCGCCATCGGCCAGAAACCCGACCTGGAATTCGCCGGAAAAGATGAAAAGCTGGTCAATATTAAGACCACCCGCTGGGGAACGCTGGAAGTCCGGCAGCACATCATGGACACTAACATTCCCGGTGTTTTCGCCGGGGGCGATGTGGTTTTAGGTGCCGCTACCGCGATTGAAGCAATTGCCGATGGTCGCAAAGCCGCCATGGCGATCCACAAATATCTTACCGGCGACAAGCTGGAACTTCCCCAAAAACCGTTTATCAGCCGGAAGGACAATTTCAAACAGTTGTCCGTACAGGATTTTGAAGATGTGCCAAAAACCGTTCGCCAGAAAATGGCGGTGCGGGATGCTAAAAAACGCGCCAAAGACTGGAACGAAATCGAGTTGGGCTTCACACGCGAGCAGGTTTACCAGGAAGCGATCCGCTGCCTGGAGTGCGGCTGCCAGGCCTTCTATGAATGTGATCTCCAGAAACACTCCACCGAATATGAAGCCATTCAGGATAACTATCTGGGCGAATACCACGACATCAAACCGGACAAGAGCCATCCCTTTATTCAGATTGAGTTGAACAAATGCATTCTCTGTGGTCGCTGCGTTCGGATTTGCGATGAAGTGATGGGGCTGGGCGTTTTTGGCTTTATCAACCGCGGCTACGATGCGAAGGTTAAGCCCATCCTGGAAATGCCGTTAGCGGAAACCAACTGTATTTCCTGCGGGCAGTGTGTTGAAACCTGTCCCACCGGGGCCATTTCGGACAAAGTGGATGCCACCAAGCCCGGCCCGTGGGTTCTGGATAAATATCCCACGGTCTGCCAGTATTGCAGCGTGGGCTGCGACATGCAGGCCGATGTTTTGGAGGATCATGTTCTCAAGATTTCAGCATTTAAAGAGTCGGATGTAAATGAATTCGGCAACCTGTGCGTCAAAGGGCGTTATGGCTTCCGTTATGTGAATGACAAGAACCGCCTGAAACAGCCGCACATCCGGGTGAATGGCGAACTGCAGCCGGTTTCCTGGCAAGAAGCGTATGATTTTACGGCCAGGAAGATCGCCGAATTGCAGAAGAAGGATGCAAATTGGGCGGTGTTCGGTTCTCCCCACGCCACCAACGAAGAGAACTTCCTGCTGCAAAAGTTCGCACGCGCCGTGCTGCACACCAACAATGTGGGATCGCTTTCAAATCTGAACGAATATCCGGAAGCGCTGCTGCGGGCTTCGCTGTCGAACACCACATTCAAGCGCATCGATGAAAGCGATTTTATCATGGTGTGCAATTTCGATCCCATGGAATCCCACCCGGTTCTCTACATCGATTTGCAGAAGGCCGCCCGCAGAGGACAGACCGTTTACATGGGGTGCTGCCCGGACAGCCGCCTGGCGAAAAAATCCAATGCGCTGGGAATTCCGGATGATAAAAAAGTGCTTTTCCTGCAGTATCTCGTGGATAAAATAAATCGCAGCGGGTGGTACGAAAAAGTGGTCGCACGCACCCGCCAGGCCAAAGCGGAAGAACTGTTTATCAGCGTGGAAGGTGTTTCCCGGCATACGCCGTTGTCCGAGTTTGGACTCACCAAAAGCCAATTCGACAAATTCTTTAACCAGTTAGTGCGTGCGGAAAAACCGGTGTTCCTGTGTAACCGGGAAAATGCCAACCCGGAAATCGTACACTGGCTGAACAGCCTGGGTTTCGTGCTGGGACAGACCGAATCGTTCTTGTCGCTTCCGGCGGCGAGCAATTTCCAGGGAATGCTGGATATGGGAATGCTGCCCGAATACCTGCCGGGCTACCAGCGGGTTGATAATCCGCAGGTTATCCAACGCTTCGCGAAGAAATGGGATCGCGAGATGCCGGTGGAAACCGGTCTTTCCGCCTGGGATGCTTATGAAGAATTAAACGCAGGAAAAATTCAGGGCGCCATTTTCTGGGGCCAGGATCCGGTAGGTACTGCCGAACTGCCGCTGCAGAGGAAAGAAGGCGGTTTTGTGGTAGTTGCTGATATGTTCATGACCGAGACAGCAAAACTGGCGGACGTGATTTTCCCGCTGGTGCCTTTCACCGAGACAACCGGCAGCATCACCAACGCCGAGGCGCGGGTGCGGAATTTCAGCGCAGCCGTGAGGCCGGCAACCGGGCATTCCAACTGGCAAATTATTGCGGAATTGAGCGGAAAAATGGGATTTGCCATGAAATATCAATCCACCGAGGATGTGACCGGCGAAATTCTGTCCCTGGTTCCGGAATACAAAAAAGGCATCGCTGTCTTCCGGAACGGTTATCATCCACAGCCTGGTATTCTGAAAGATGTGGTCAGCCGGAGGGTCCCGTATGGAGCCAACTACCTGGAAAAATGGTTCAGGGAGTTCTCCATAAAAAGCGGCAGGAATGGAAAGCTCAACGAGCCAATCTTTCTGCTGAACGAGAAAATGTCCTGAATCCTGTCAGAAGAATAAAAGCGAGGCAGTAATGGGTGCTTCAATAAACGTTCCTTCAAAATGTCCCAACTGTGACCAGTCCATTATGGACGATACAGTTTTGATCGACGGCCTGCCGGCTATTGAGTTGGAAGCCAAGCTGGGCGAAAAAGTTGGCAAGATTTACCTCAGCCAGGAGTATGGCAGTTTCGAAAAAAAGTTCGATACTGTGGATGATACGGTCGGCGCGGTGGCGGTTTTCTCCTGTCCCAAATGCCATCAGCCTTTCCCGGTGGTGCAAATCTGCGACTGCAAAGCACCTATGGTCGGGCTGCAGTTACGTGTTGGCGGCATGATCAAGATCTGCTCCCGCAATGGCTGCAAACATCATGCACTGGAATTCGAAGATGTGAATGACGCCTTCATGCTCTTCATGCGCCAGGATGACACCGGACTGGGATGATTTGCGACTGCGTCCCGACATAGATGGAAACATCCCGTTTCCATATCGGGATGAATTCTTCCACGAATTTAGATTGTCTGTTGTTTATGGCCCGTCGTCCGTTGGCGGTCAGGGATTGATTATTGGTAATTGATCATTATTCATTAACCAATATTCCAGCACCGTGTGCAGAATATCCGTGCAATCCGGTTAATGCTGCCTTTCTCACATTTCACATTTTAAAAGCGCCAGCACCAAATATTATTTTCCTTGATTCTTTTTTCTCAAATAGACTAAATTTCGGCGTTAAAGGAGCGTTTGGATGACCGTTTTTTATTCAGTTGTGATCGGCTATTTCCTGGGAAGCTTCCCCACCGCCTACATTTTGTCGCGCCTGTTCTTCCGGGGAGATATCCGGGAAAAGGGCAGTGGCAATGTGGGCACGCTGAATTTCCTGCGGGTTACCCAATCCAAATTGCTGGCGATTGTGGTTTTGCTGATCGACGCCGGCAAGGGCTATCTTGCGATGCTGATCTCGAATGGTCTGGTTGAACCGCAATTTCTTATTCTGCCGGCGATGGCAGTTGTATTGGGCCACATTTTCCCGGTGTGGCTCAAAGGAAAAGGCGGCAGGGGACTGGCAACGCTTGGCGGCATCATGCTCTACCTGGAACCGGCGGCGGTGCTGGTGTGGTGGTTTCTGTTCGGGGCCTTTTACCTGGTTACCAAGAAATATATATTCGCCGGGGTTGCGGCAATTATCCTGGTTAATCTTTTCATTGCGTTTTTCTACGACAAAACCGTATTTTACATCCTTTCTTCGACTTCCATGATTGTTTTATTGAAATATACCGCAAGATTAAGAGAGGAATTTACAAAGGCATAAATTTGAAAGGAGATTGTTGTGGAACCTAAAAAGACGGGCTTGTATGATATGCATGTGGCTGCCGGCGGCAAGATGGTGGAATTTGCCGGTTTTCTGATGCCGGTTCAATACACCGGAATGCTGGATGAACATAAAAGAGTGCGAACAACGGTCGGCGTTTTTGACGTGTCGCACATGGGCGAGGTGGAAATCCGTGGATCGAAGGCGCTGGATTTTATCAACAATATCACCATAAACGATGCATCCAAACTGGAGATCAACCAGGCGCAATACACTGCCATGTGTTACCCGGACGGCGGCATCGTTGACGATTTGATCTGCTACCGAATGAAGGATCACTACCTGCTGGTAGTGAATGCCTCTAACACCGCCAAGGATTTCCAGTGGATGCTGGATAATAAAATGGACGGAATGGAAGCCGCAAATATTAGCGATGGGATTACCCAGATCGCTGTGCAGGGGAAAGATGCGGAAGCGACGCTGCGGGAATTGACCAAAGTCAACCTGTCGGGAATCAAGTTCTACTGGTTTATGGAAGGAGAGTTGGGCGGCGTACCGATGATTATTTCCCGCACCGGCTACACCGGTGAGCCAGGCTTCGAACTTTACTTCGACCGCAAATATTCGGTCGACATCTGGAAGCAGGTTTTCGATGCCGGAAAAAAATATGATATCGCGCCGATTGGGCTTGGCGCGCGGGACACCCTGCGGCTGGAAAAGAAATACTGTCTTTATGGAAATGATATTGACCAGACCACCAATCCGCTGGAAGCCGGGCTGGGCTGGATTACCAAACTGAATAAAGGCGATTTCATTGGCAGCGAGGTAATTCGGAAGGTGAAACAAAACGGCGTGCAGCGCAAATTGGTCGGATTCATTAGCGAAGGCAAAATGATTCCCCGACATCATTATGAAATTGAAAAGGATGGCAAAAAAGTTGGCCATGTAACCAGCGGCTGCTATTCGCCCATTCTGGAACAGAATATCGGTTTGGGATATATAGCTACCCAACATGCTGAAGTCGGTGAGGAACTGACCATCAATGCCCGCGGGCGGGAAATGCCGGCCAAAATTGTGAAAACGCCGTTTGTTTAATAATATTTCTCGCAAAGGCGCAAAGATCGCAAAGTCTTTCCAATTCCATTAGCTATAGAAATGGCTGAGGCTGAATTCCCACAACTCAGTAGGAGTTGCATGTACGGGCACTCAGCAGTCAGTAGGAAATTCCATCATCCCTGATAGAGCTTCCCGACCTATATAGCCCATTTACAACGGACGACGGCGACAGACAACGAACGGACGACAAACGCCCGTTCTCCAATTCTCCGTTTCGCCGATTCATATCCCGCGGCGATGCATCATGTGCTACGACCATTGCGTGACTTTGAACGTTGGTCAATATTCCAAAACCCCATTTATCCCATTCGTTGATGATGCAACACTTTTAACGGGTAGTTGTGTTGACTACCTGTATTCTTTATATTGTGGCGGCAAAAAATTCAAGCGAAATATGAGATATTATTCCAGGAAGAAAACGAAAACCAAGGACAAGCCCGACCCCAAAAAGCAGTCCGGCAAAAGCACATCGGCAATGAAAAGTGAGATTTACGGTTTGCTGCTTATTGCGGTTGGAGTTCTGCTGGGACTGGCAATTATTTCTTATCACCAGGGCGACCCAACCGGACTGCTGAACGAAGGCAATATTTTTAAGGTCAAGAACCTGCTGGGGCTGTTTGGCGCAACCATTGCCGCTCCTATTTTTCAATGGACGCTGGGTTACCCGGTTATCGTTTTCCCGATCCTGGTCATTGTTTCCGGTTTTTATTTTCTGCTGAAAATCCCGCTAAGAAATTTAAATCGTTTCGCATTCCTGCTATTAACCTGGAGCTTGTTTATTTCCGTTGTGCTCGCAGTCCCCGAGGCACTGCGGACATTCGGCAATTTTCAGTCATTTTATCCAAGCGGTTTTATCGGGGGTATTATTGCGGGATACCTGGTAAAAATATTCAGTAAATTTGGTGCCATATTTATTATTTCGGTCGGTTTTCTTGTTCTTTTAATTTCAACCTTTCACGTGCGAATTTCCAACATTCCGGTGGCGATGGGGCAGGTTGGCTTGTTCCTGTTTAAAGGAATTCGGGATATCTTTGCAGGCATTCGTGCGGGCCTGTTTGGGCGCAAGGCAATTCCAAAACCGGAGCCCGTCTCACGAAAACAAAAGGGCGCGCGCACCTCTCAAACCGGTGACGATTTCGAAGGGCCATTTTACCAACCGTCCCTGCCTTCAGAGAAAGATCAGGTGGAAAGCGAACCGGAAGAACCGCTGGAGATTGTTCACACAAACAAACGTAACAAGCAATCAGATGAACAGGATTGGTTGGAGTCTGGCGTTGAAACAGAAGAGTCGGGAGAAACAGGAGACAGCAGCGAAGGGCAAAAAGCGGGCAGTCTGGGATTTGAGGTGCAGGAAGCGCATGTGGAAAAAGAGCTGGACTATGATACACTGGTTAGGGATTCCCTTTCCAAATACCAGTTTCCATCTACTGATTTGCTCATTGAGGAGAACGGAAAAGAATTCCACCTTTCGGAAACCGAGCTGAAAAATAACGCTCATTTGTTGGAAAATACATTGGCCCAGTTTGGGGTGAAAGCTACCGTCACCCGGGTAGTAGAAGGCCCCGTTATCACGCTTTACGAAGTCAAGCCGGCACAGGGCGTAAAAATCAGCCAGATCGTGGGCTTGTCTGACGACCTGGCGCTGGCCATGCGCGCCAAAGGTATTCGCATGATTGCGCCTATTCCCGGTAAAGCGGCCATCGGAATCGAAATCCCAAACCGGGAACCGTCGCTGGTCTGGTTGCGGTCAATCGTGCGCTCCGAGACCTATATCAATTATTCCGGCAATTTACCTATTGGAGTGGGGAAAACGATTTCCGGCGAAATTTATTGCGAGGATTTGTCAAAAATGCCGCACTTGCTCATTGCCGGGGCCACCGGTTCCGGAAAGAGCGTGGGCATTAACACCATAATCACCAGCCTCCTTTACCGTATTCCGCCCAGCGATTTGAAGTTTGTGATGATCGATCCGAAGAAGCTGGAATTGTCCATCTATGCGAAATTGAAGGATCATTATCTTGCAATTTGCCCGGAGTTGGACGAAATCGTGATTACCCATCCCCAGAATGCTATCATGATTTTGCGCAGCGTGGTGAACGAAATGGAAGAACGCTATGATAAGCTGGCCGCCATGGGGGTAAGGGAAATTACGCATTATAATCGAAAAATCGATGAATATCACCATAATGGTGAAACTTCTGATGAATTTCGGCGGTTACCTTATCTCGTGGTGATAATCGATGAATTGGCTGACCTGATCCTTACCGCCACCCGGGAGGTGGAAGAGCCCATTACGCGCCTGGCGCAGATGGCGAGAGCCGTTGGAATCCACCTGATATTGGCAACACAGCGGCCATCAGTTGATATTTTAACCGGCCTCATCAAGGCTAATTTTCCGGCGAGGATCGCATACCAGGTTGCCACCCGCCCGGATTCCAAAGTGATCCTGGACATGTACGGTGCTGAGAAGCTAATTGGGAACGGCGATCTGCTTTTTATGCCGCCCGGCCAGGTGAAGCCTTTACGACTGCAAAATCCGTTGATCACAACAGAAGAGGTGGAGAGAATTATTAAGCATATCCGGAAGCAGCCCCATTTTCCGCCGTACGAACTGAAATTGATGCGCAACCGCGCCAAAGGTTCCGCGTCGAATAAGGTATTTGAGAGGGACGAGTTATTCGAAAAAGCACAGGACATTGTCATTCGTTATCAACAAGGGTCTGTTTCGCTTTTGCAGAGAAAGTTAAAAATCGGCTATGCGAGGGCAGCACGCATTGTGGATGAGTTGGAAGAAGCCGGAATCGTCGGTCCCCCCGTTCAGGAAGGGAAGGCACGCGAGGTCCTGGTCTCCAGCTTTTCGCCGGATACAGAGTGAAACTTTAACGGGAGTTCAATATGAAGCGCCTGATTTATCTATTTATTTTTGTGTTTATGGCATCGGCATTGGCCGATACAGGGGTCGAAAAGATCATAAAAAATGTGCAAAAGAAGTATAAAAATGTTAAAACTATTTATGTGAATTTCAAACAGATCAATACATTCAAACTGACCGGGATTGAGAACGAGATATCCGGAAGTTTGTGGCTGGCGCAGGATAACAAATTCCGGCTGGAAACGGAAGATCAGACTATAGTGAGCGATGGGGAAACCTCCTGGCGATATAATAAGATGGATAACCAGGTGCTGATCGATTATGCAAAAAAGGGTGAGCAGCAAATCTTCCTGAACAATTTTCTTTTTAAAATTGCCGATCTTTATTACAGCCAGATTGTGTCGGAAGAAAAGGATGGAAAAGACAAAATTTATGTTATCAAACTGACCCCCAAGAATGCGGATAACAGTTTTTTCAATTATATAAAGGTCTGGATCGTGGATAAGAGCTGGGATTTGAAGCGCGTCACTTATGTAGATTACAATGACAACGAAAGCGAATATCAAATTGAAAAGCTGGATCTGAATCCATCCGTTAATAAAGATATTTTTGTATTTACGGCTCCGGAAGGAGCGGACGTCGTGGATTTGCGATTATGAAAATTTCCTAAAGTTTTTCTAATTCTGTCCGACTAAAGATAGGATTATTTCGAGGTTTACCGAGGCGTAATTAATAGTGATCAGATCCTTACAATTTTAGATGTACCAGGAAATAAGCATGAGGTCTATGAGTGGAAAGTATTAATGAATTTCAACAGCAGGAAGAACAGCAGATAAGCTTGCAGGATTATTTGCGCATCCTGTATCGCGGAAGATGGATTATCGCCATTTCCTTTCTGGTTGTTCTTCTTGCGACTGCATACATTACTTTCACGACACCGAAAGTGTATGAAGCAACCGGCAAGATAATTGTCGAGAGCCAGGGTTCCATGGAGCGGGCGCTCTTCAACATGAACTATTTCGGGAATCAGACAACGCTCATTACCAACCAGGTGGAAGTGTTGAAAAGCAGGCATCTTGCAGAAGAAGTTGTCAGATATCTGGAATCGGTCCCGTATCGTGACTCCCTTCAAATATTTCAGCCCGGCCGCGACGGTACTTATATGGATTTCCGAAGCCAGACCAACTGGATAATGGGGCAACTGGAAGTCACCCCCAAAAAAGATACCGATGTAATCGAAATTAAATTTTCTGCGGGATCGGCTTTTGAAGCCTCCAAGATTACCAATGTCGTGATGGAAACCTATCGCAATTTGAGCAGGGATTTTAATCGCAGTGAATTTAAAGAGTTGCGACAATTCCTGGAAAAACAGTTGGAGAAGAAGGGGGATGAGCTGCGGAAGTCCGAGGAAGCACTGAAGGAGTACCGCGAAAGAGAGAAACTGGTTTCTCTGGACAATGCCACACAGGAATTGATCAGCCGAATGGCCGAGTCGCAGGCCAATCTGGAGCAGTCCCTGGTTGAGCTGGACGCTTACCTGGAGCAGAAAAAATCGTTGGAAAGCCAGTTGGAAGAACGGAAAAAAAGTCTGTCGGCAGACGTGACCATCAGTGCCACGCCTCTGCTTGCGGAACTGCAGAGCGAGTATGCAAAAATCGTTTCGGAGAAGGTAACATACGAAACGCTGCTTGCACAGGACAGGGTAGATCCCTCTGAGTATAAAGTGCAATTGCAGAGCATTAATAACCGCATGAATGCAATCAGAAAGAAAATCCAGGAAGAAGCACAAAAAATCGCCGCATCGAGCATGGTGCAGGATCCGATGACCATAGCCCAGGATTTGACAGTAAAAATCCTGGATTCGGAAACGCAGATCAAGGGTCTGCGTGCCAAAATAAACGCGCTTCAGGATGTCGTGAATGATTACGATCGACAGCTTTCCAAGCTGCCGAACCAGGGACTGGAACTGGCACGGCTAACGCGCCAGATGGAAGTAGACCAGAATACCTACATCCTGATGACCCAGAAGCTGGAAGAAACCCGCATTTCGGAGGCCGGCCAAAGGGAAAATGTGAGGATTCTGGATTATGCTATTATGCCGGATATTCCTGTGAAACCCAAGAAAAAAATGAACCTGATGCTGGGGGCGCTTATCGGCCTGGGATTAGGCGTGGGCCTTACTTTCCTCATCGAGTATTTCGATGATTCTGTGAAGAATCCCGAGGAACTGGAGCAAATGGGATTTCCGATTCTGGCAACCATCCCGGAAATTTCGGCTGAAGAAGTAGTGAAGCGCGTGCAGTCCCGCAACGGGAATAATGAGGATATTGTGCAGGCAGCGCAAATCGCTACCCGCTTGATAACGCATTTCGATCCGAAATCTCCGATTTCCGAAGCTTACCGGACCCTTCGCACAAATATCCAATTCAAGAACCATAAATCGAAAAAAATTGTCGCCCTGATTACCAGTTCCGCACCAAAAGAAGGAAAATCAACGACGGTAGCGAATCTTGCCATAACAATGGCGCAATTGGGCAGCAAGACCGTCCTCATCGATACCGACTTACGAAGGCCGGTTATTCATTCCATATTCAATTTGAGAAAAGAAACTGGCGTGACGAATTACTTAGTTGGAAAAGCAGGTGTTGAAGATATCGTTAAACCGACTTTTGTGGATAATCTTTCGGTTGTAACATCCGGACCGCTTCCCCCAAATCCGTCTGAACTGCTTGGATCAGAGGGCATGGAGAGGTTCATTGAGGACCTGCGTTCCCATTATGACGTGATTCTGTTCGATAGCCCACCGGTTATTGCGGTTACCGATTCCGCAATTTTGAGCACGATGGTGGATGGAGTTGTGTTGGTAATTAAGGCGCATCAGACCCACCGCGAAGCCATAAAACGGGCGAAAACTTTGCTGGATAACGCAAACGCCAATATTTTGGGGTGCCTGCTGAACAGTGTCAATATCGACAGAACCTACGGTACATATTATTACTACTACTATTACCATTACTACCAGTACTACGGTCACGACTTGAAGCGCCGGAAAAGAACCAAAGCCGTTTAAAATACATTCTTGCGGAAATTCAAAAAAATTTGAAATTCCATTAAGTGATCTCTGTAACAAGGGTGAGGCAAAAAATTCTACTTATTCCCAGCCAATTGATGATTGGCATGATAAAGAATAACAAGAAACTGGAGGTATCATGAATTTGGCGGTAATAGGCTCGGGTTATGTCGGACTGGTAGCCGGTGCGTGTTTTGCAGAAACCGGAAATCGTGTAATCTGCATGGACAACGATTCTAATAAGATAGACCGGCTGCGCAAGGGCATCATTCCCATATACGAACCCGGCCTTGAGCTTTTGGTGGAACGAAATGTGAAACACGGGCGCCTGAGTTTCACCACCGATATGAAAGAAACGGTTGAAAAATCGGATATTATTTTTATCGCAGTCGGTACACCCCCGGATGAAGATGGTTCGGCGGACTTACAATATGTCCTGGCGGTGGCCAAGGCCATTGGCCAATATATGCAGAAACCAAAAATTGTTGTGAATAAGAGCACCGTTCCGGTTGGGACCGCCAAAAAAGTAAAGGAAACCATACAGAAAGAAACCACTATTTCGGTTGAAGTTGTGTCGAACCCGGAATTTCTGAAAGAAGGGGCGGCGATTGACGATTTTATGTATCCGGATCGGGTCGTCATTGGTACCAGCAGCGCCGAAGTAGGGGAGACCATGCGTGAGCTTTATTCTCCATTTGTTCGCACCGGCAATCCAATTATTGTCATGGACGAGTTAAGCGCGGAATTGACCAAATACGCTGCAAATTCACTTCTGGCAACCAAGATTTCTTTCATGAACGAAATCGCCAACCTTTGTGATAAAGTTGGTGCGGACGTCGAAAAAGTTCGGAAGGGAATTGGTTCTGACAAACGCATCGGATATTCATTCATATTTCCCGGTGTGGGGTACGGCGGTTCATGCTTTCCCAAAGATGTAAAGGCGCTGATCCGAACGGCTAAAGATTTTCAATATGATATGCGAATCCTGACTTCAGTGGAGGATGTGAATGAAGATCAAAAAATATCGCTGGTTCCAAAGATATTGAAATATTATAACAACAATTTAGCAGGCAAAACACTCACCCTCTGGGGGCTTAGTTTCAAACCCAAAACAGACGACATGCGCGAAGCACCGGCAAGGGCCATCATCAGGGAATTGAAAAAATTGGATGTGACTATAAAGGCTCACGATCCGGTTGCCATGGACGAAGCCCGGCGCCTGGGTCTGGATAAAGAAATAGAACTGTTTGACGATAATTACGATGCATTGAACGATAGTTCCGGCTTGCTCCTGATAACTGAATGGTTAGAATATCGCGAGCCAGACTTCGACAAGATGAAAGCACTCATGAAGCAGCCAGTCATTTTTGATGGGCGAAATATTTACAATCCGGGTAAATTGCGGGAGAATGGATTCGACTATTTCAGCATCGGAAGGCCATGATTAAATAACAGGTTGGAAAAGAGGGAACAACGTCAAATGTTCCCTTTTTTTATTCCAAAAGTATGTCATCGATAAAATTTTATGTGGGACAAGGATGAAATTCTGCGCAGCATCAAGCAATTATGACAGGTACAGAGGCTACCCCTGAAAAAAAAAGAATTGAATAGCCGATCAAAAATATCATCATTTGAAATTCTTGTTATGTGTCAAATTGGTAATAGAAAAGGACAATAAATTTCGTATTCGATTGAGAACACAAAATAAATTTACAGGAGAAAAAATGGACTTATTGCAGAAGATCAAAAACCACGAAGCAAAAATAGGTGTGATCGGGATGGGCTACGTCGGGCTGCCTCTGCTTTTGGAATTTGTGACCGAGAATTTTCCGACAGTCGGATTCGATATTGATTCAAAAAAAGTGGATGCGCTGAACGCAGGAAAATCATATATAAAACACATTGCGGCAGAACGAATAAAAAATGCCAGAGAAAGCGGAAAATTTGAATCAACTACCGATTTTGGCCGCTTGCGCGAAGTGGATTGTATTTTGGTCTGTGTGCCAACACCTCTGGACAAACACCGCGAGCCGGATATTTCGTACATAGAGCAGACCTCCGAAGTTATTTCCAATTATGTCCAAAAAGGGCAGTTGATTGTGCTGGAAAGCTCCACTTTTCCGGGTACCACTGAAGAAGTTATGATGACCATTATCGAAAAATCCGGATTAAAGGGGCACGAGGATTTCTATATCGCATTTTCACCGGAACGGGAAGATCCCAACAATCCCAATTTCAATACCCGCACAATTCCAAAAGTCGTTGGTGCAAACGATCCCGTTTCCCTCGAGCTGTCCAAAACGCTCTACGATCAGGTGATTGTCAAAACGGTGCCGGTATCATCCAGCCAGGCAGCAGAGGCCACCAAGCTTCTCGAGAACATTTTCCGCAGCGTCAACATTGCGATGGTAAACGAGATGAAGATGATCCTGGGCGAGATGGGCATTGATGTTTGGGAAGTGGTAAATGCTGCATCTACAAAACCGTTCGGATTCATGCCGTTCTATCCCGGTCCCGGATTGGGCGGACACTGCATTCCCATCGATCCGTTCTACCTCACCTGGAAAGCGCGCGAGTACGAGATGCCGACACGCTTTATCGAATTGGCGGGGGAAGTCAATACATCCATGCCGTTCTATGTAGTGAACAAACTTATCGATGCCCTGAATAATCATAAGAAGAGCATAAACGGATCGAAAATTCTGGTACTTGGGCTTTCTTATAAAAAAGATATTGATGATATGCGTGAATCGCCATCCCTGAAACTGATGGAAATTATCTCGGCCAAAGGCGGTATGCCCGATTATCACGATCCATATATCCCTAAACTTGGTCCTACCCGTCACTACAATTTCGAAAAGCAGAGTGTTGAGCTGACTGCCGAAAATTTGAAATCGTACGATGCCGTTCTGATCTCGACTGACCATTCGCTTTTCGATTATGATTTCATCGTCAGCAATTCCAAGCTGGTTGTGGACACCCGAAATGCCACCGTAAATCTGAAGGCCGGCAGGGAGAAAATTGTAAAAGCCTGACCGAATGATTACCTTTTTTTGCTAACGCCGGATTTCTGTGTTTATTGAAATCCGGCTTTTGTTTTGCCTGAAAAACAGTTGTCCAATAAATTACCAGTCTTCTCTATCCGGTCACCGCCGGAAAGGCAGCATGGCGTTCTCTGACAATCAAGATCCGTCCACAACTGAACAGCCTATTACCGATACCCAAAAGCGTATCCTATTTCTCTTAAAATGATTTTTGTTTCTATTGTATTTATTTATAAATTTTGATCTTGGATAGATAAAAAGACAATGAATCTAAGATTTCTAAAATTGATTGCATGGTTTGGAGCAGTTGTTCTTGCGCTGGTCGTCGTTTTCGTTCTGCTCTATTCCTTTACGCCCCTGGTGGATCGGGCGATCCTTGGTCTTATGAATGTGGCCGTGGATCATAACATTCATATTAAGTATGAGCATCTTGAAGGAAACCTTTTAGGCACCGTTCGCTTTAGGAATGTAAGCGTCGCTTTTAATGGCGATACGATACAATGCAAAACGGTAGTCCTTAAATACTCGTCTCTGGATTTGCTTAAAAACAAAATCAGTATCCACAGCCTAGTTTTGGATGACCCAATCGTGATGATCCACGCCGCGGCTGACACATCCGAGAAAAATGAAACTGCCGCACAATTTACATCCGAAGACTCTTTAGCAGCAAAAATCGACCTTTCTGCTTTCCCGAATCTGACCATCCGTGAGCTGCTTATCAAGGATGCGACCGTCACCATCGATGATGGAAATAAATCAAACCGCTTCACCGGAATTTCATTGTTGTGTAACGCGGCAATCAATTCCGGAGGAGCAGACATCGGGCTGAGATACCTGAAGGGAAGATGGGACGAGCGCGATCTTGACCTGCGTCATCTTTCCTTTCAGCTCCGGGGAAATGAAAAGCGGTTGACATTAAATCAATTGCAGCTCAGCCTGGAGGATGCTCAGCTAACCGCCCACGGCGAAGTTGAGTTGCAGCCACACTTTCGGTTCCTGATCTTCGCGGATACCAGTGAGGTGAGCGTATCACTTTTGAATAAAATTATACCCGGCATACCGTTCAAATACGGCTCGCTGGAATTTTCCGGGGATTTTATCGGAAATCCCACGGATTTCAGGGGGAAAATGTTTTTCTCCGGCACTGCCGATACGCTACAGCTCAGGCGTTTTGCCTGTGCTTATCAATATCACAATAAAACCCTGGAGCTGAACAATTTAAGAATTTTGACAAATTTTGGAAATATATCGGGATTTGCGCGGGTAGCGCCGGAGGGCAATAATCGCATCTCATTGAACTTCAGTAATGTGAATTTGAAAAAATCGCCCCTGGGGGCTGAACAGTCAGATCTGAACGGGTGGATCAGGCTCAACTTTAATACCTGGAATTTCAATTCATTAAGCGGGGAAGGGAAAGCGCAGCTTACTGCGATAAAATTTGGCAAGATCAGGGCAGATACGTTATATATGAACCTGGGAGTGAAAGACGGCAACTGGGATGTTCGAAAAGGCTCGCGCCTGGTTGTCCAAGAGGCTTCCCAGTTTTTTGTTGAGGGCACGATGAACCGACAGCAGGTGCTCGATCTTCATCTTTATACCGACCATAACAATCTTGATACGCTTGACAGCAGTCTTGGGCTGGGACTGATTGGCGGAAACGGCAGCCTGAATGTGGATCTCACCGGTCCGCTCGCTAATCCAACCGTGTCAGGTTCGTTTTTGCTCGATTCTCTGGTTGTCCAAAATAGCCGGGCCTATGGAGTGGAGGGAAAATTTGAGTTGCGAAGCATGATAGAGGAACGAACAGGTTACTTCAAGCTTGACCTGTCTTCTGCCCTGGTGTCTGGCATTCTGGTCACAGACGGTGTTATTGCACTAAGAATCAGGCACGATACCGTTCAAATGGATTCAATAAGTTTCTACAACAATGACAATTACTTTACATTGGCAGGAGCCGTCGAGCGGAAGGGGAACCTGTTTGATGTTAAGTTGAACAAAATGGAATTGCGGTATGAGAACTACCTGATATTTGCCCCGGATACGCTGGAAGCCGTGTACCGGGGGGACTCGCTGCAGATTGAAAATTTTGTGCTGCAGGCCCCGGAACAAGGGGAAGTTGAAGCTCGCGGATATTTGAATTTCAAGGGGAACAGCGGCCTTGCCATCTATCTGAAGAACATCAGACTTCTTGCCTTTAACCAGTTCATTAACTGGCAATACAATGTTGGCGGGTTAATGGAAGTGTCGACTGAGATCAGCGGAAAATTGGACAGCCTGATATTGGACTCGTTTGTAGATGTCCATGCAATTGCCCTTGATGCCGACACGCTTGGAAACCTGAAAGCCAATCTCACATACGATAATCATGTCCTTAAAATCGGCGATTTTAATTTTCAGCACTCGGATAACTCCTATTTTTCACTGAAGGGAGAAATGGCACTTCCGAAGAAAAAAGATCAGCAAGGTAAATTCATCTTTGATGATTCCGATCAATTGGCGTTGGACTGCGAATTTAAGGGGATTCGGATCTCGGATTATCCGTTTTTTAAAAAATACAATTTTCCGGTACAGGGGACATTCGACGGTAGTATTAAATTGGAAGGCACCGCAAAAAATCCCAGGGGAACTTACCTCCTGAGCGGCAATCGAGTTATCTACCAGGATTACTCGGTTCGCTCTTTCAGGCTGGACGGAAGAATATTGCCTTCCCGGCTGACGCTTGATCTGGGCGAGATCAATCTCCTGAATTCAGACATTAAGGTGAACGGCTACACATTCCTCCATCTGGACCTGAACAATCCGGATGAAATATTTTCGGATAAACGGTTCGGCCTGTTCGTGAAGATGCAGGAAGACACCGTAAATTTCATTAGCCTACTCACCCCGGAAGTTGACGAGCTAACCGGCAAGATTGACTTTACTGCCCGGCTTGGCGGTACCTGGGACTATCCATCTCTGATTGAAGCCGAAGCCGATATTTCGAATGGAAAATTGTATCTGACGAAAGTCGAGAATCCGGTGACAAATATAGAATTTGAGGCATCGCTGAAAAATAATAAGCTGGAAATACTTACCGGGACTGCCAGAATGGCCGGCGAATCCGAAAACAGGAATATCTTTCAAAAATTCACCGCCTTTATTTTTTCCCCGTTTCGCAAACTTCTGTTCCCAACCCGCAAGCAAGGCCAAATTGCGATTTCCGGCGATGTCGATCTTTCCCGGTTGCAAAGGCCAAAGGTGAACCTGCATGTTAAAACCAACCGGGCATACGTCAATTATTTCCTGGAGAACACGCAACTGGTTGTCTCAACCAACAACCTGCATATCAGTGGGCGGGATACAATAACGGTTCAGGGGGATGTAACGGTTAATAAGGGGCAGGTTAATCTCGATTTAAAGGAGTCGGAGAAAAATCTGTTGCTCTCGCCGGCGGTAAGGGAAACTCCGCCTTACCTTGCTTATATGCTGAATGTCTCCATTCCGGGTAACTTTTATGTTCGAAGCGAGGCCACGTTCAACTCTTTTGAAATGCTCCTGAATGGTGACCTGCAAATTATCCAGGAACCGCGCGGTCTATTGGAAGCATCGGGAAATCTGGAGGTCCCCAAAGGGAAATATTACCAGTTTGAGGAATTTGATATCAGCAACGGACAGGTATCTTTTACAAATCCCAAGGAATTGCCTCAACTGGATATTAATGCCGAAAAGAGAAAATATGGCTATCTCTTCCAACTGCATGTGCAGGGACCGCTAAACAATCCGGTCAAGGATATTCGAATTTACGATCTGGATACCCAGCAAGATATTACATACCTTTATCCCGAAACAAAGGACCAGATTTCTCTTCTCTTGTTTGGCGTAACATTCAAGGATTTGGGAAGCAGCGTGGTTTTGGAGAAGGGACAGGAAATGCTGAACCAGGCATTGGTTTCCCAGATCGAGCGGGAGGCGCGGCGATTTATCGGGTTGGATGAAATTCGAATGGAAGGGCAGCAAAATATTCTGGATTTCAGCAACCGCAGGCTCAACCAGGACCTGGGAGAATCTACCTTATCATTGGGGAAATACTTATCTCCGCGGCTCTATCTTGAATACACTACCCAGTTGAGTTCGGCTGGTTTGCCGGGTCTTGGAAATATTCCAACCCCCCGGTTGGCGTGGGAAGCGGGCAACCAGATATATCTCGAATACCGGATTAACAAAAACTGGTCCATATCGACCTATTATGAAAAAAGAGAATATGACAAGATTAAATTCGACATTAACTGGCGGCTTAATTTTTAGAATCCTTGTGTCGGCCATTCTTGTGGCAGTGATCTCCACAAACCTCTTCGCCAGCGGAATTAAGATTGATAAAATCCTTTTTGAAGGGAATAAAGACTTCAAGAGTTCCGAGCTGAAAAGCATTATTAAATCGGAAGAAAAGAAGCCGTTCAACAGCAAGCTGCTGCGGGTGGACAAAACAATTCTGACCAACTTCTACCTGGGGAAAGGTTTTCTGAATGTCTGGATAGAATCCGAAATTCACCGCAAGGCAGATAAAGTCTCAATCCTTTTCCGGATCAACGAGGGAAAGCAGTATCGCCTGGGCGGCATAGAAGTCAGCGGAGGCGAATTGCTCACCAATGACCGGATCAGGAATTATATTAAGCTAAAGAAAAACCAAATCTACGATCAGCAGTCCATCGATGAAGGTTTGAATAAGATTGAGCGTTACTACTTTAACCACGGGAAACCCTATGTCGTAATCAACCAGGACAAGAGCGAGCAGGATTCATTAATACTTGTCGATATAAAGATCAACGAAGGTGCAACAGTCCACATTGTTGACTTGGAGTACGCTGGCTTGCGGCAAGTGAAGAGCTTCATTGTTCGCAGGGAGCTGGAAATACACAAAGGCGATATTTATTCCCGGGATGAGATCGAGAAGTCGCAGCGCAATATATACAGCACCGGTCTGTTCGATTTTGTGGGAATGGAACTGCGGGCAGCAGACAGCACCCGGAGCCAGGCTGCCCTGATTGTGAAGCTGGTGGAGAAAAAATCGCGCTGGATCGGCGCCCAGTTTGGCGTTGCATACGAGCAGGAGATCCTTTATGGCGGGACTTTCGATTTTACCTTCAGCTTTGGTCACCGCAATCTGTTCGGGACGGCACGAACAATCACATTGGAAGTTATCCCTTCACTCTCCTACGATTTTAACAGTCACAGCATCATCAATCCCAAAAACCAGTACAGCCTCTACTTTGTTGAACCATGGATCGGGTATACGCGAACGCCGGGCATTTTTCGTGCATCTTACTACCAGGTTCGTCCGGTAAATTCTTCCGATTACAACTATTTTACATCCTCTTTTCAGGTGCGGCACGATTTTCCTAACGCATGGAAGGCGTCGGCAACCCTGGCATTCAATAATGTTAAGATCCTTGAAAAGGACACTCTGGGTGAGGCATTCTTCAATCAAACAAATGGGCAGGATTTTATTTACTCCATCAGTACCGATGTTACAAGGGATAAACGAGATAATTATTTAAGTCCCATGCAAGGATATTTAACCGAAACGACGGTTAAATTTGCTTACTCAAACAGTCGAAATCAGTATACCGGGGCTACATCCGTAAACAGGTTTTTCAAGTTTACAGCACAGTGGATTCGTTACCAGGCATTTCCTTTGCGGAAGGGCTGGGTGCTGGCAACCCGGATTCGGGCCGGAAATATTTTGGAGCTTGGCAAATTATCTCAGATCCCGATTCTGGAACGGTTCTATTTGGGGGGTGCTTCCACCGTCCGCGGCTACCGGGAGCAATTGCTGGGGCCCGTTGTATATGATGAAAACGGGCAGAATCCGCAAGCAATTGGCGGCAAACTCATGGTATTGGGAAATGTTGAAGTAAGAATCCCGATTTTCTGGTTGTTTTGGGGCGAAATTTTTACAGATGCCGGCAATGTCTGGCTGGAGAACAGGAATTTCAAATTTAATAGCATAAAGCCGTCCTCCGGCGCCGGGTTGGCAATCATGACGCCGCTTGGACCTGTTCGCTTCGATTACGGTATCAAACTGCGACCGACAAAATATGAATCGCCGGGGGAATTCCATATCAGTATTTCCTTTGCCTATTGATCTGCGGACCACTTCGGGCTTTCCAGGTTTTTATGATTGAAAGAATGAGATCCAAAGCACAGTGCCTCGGCACAATTTGGTATTCTTCGTTCGCAATTGGAATTCTGGCAATGTTCAGGCGTGGAAATCGAACTTTATTTTATTGAAGGCAGTTAATCACGCAAACAGAATGGAGTTGCAGCAGGTGATTGAAGAAAACATATTTAGGAGGGAGGTTATAATGAGAAAAATAATTTTCGGTTTGGTGCTGTTCTATCTTGTCCCGCTTGCTCTATTTGCACAGAAGACGATTCAGGTGGAAGACATGATGAATTTCGTCTATCCCCGAAATCTGAAGGTCAGTCCGGAAGGTAATCGTTTTGTTTTCACCGTTCGGACTGCCGATTTCGAAAAAAGCCGGTGGGTAAGCCGGTTGTGGTATTTTGATTCGATGAGTAAAATTCCCCAGCAACTGACGTTCGGGGAAATATATATTTCAGAGCCGGAATGGTCACCGGATGGGAAGTGGATTACTTTTCTTTCCGGCGATTTGGATGGAGGAGAGAACGCGGACGAATCGAGCACCATTCAGCTTTGGGCGCTGCCGTCAGGCCCGGGCCAGGCCCGCTGCTGGACGCATCTGGAAAATGGTGTCGAGGAATATCACTGGAGCAAGGACGGCAGCTTTATCCTGCTTTTAAGTACGATTGAAGAATCGGCCGCAAATAAGGAACGGCAGGAAAAGCTTGCACGGTTGAAATTCGACGAAGCAGTAAAGGACAGCGTCCGGCAAAATAAGGTCTTCTGGCGTCTCGATCCTGTCACTCAGAAAACGGAGCGAATTGCCGAACTGGATCCCGGGGTGGATGGATTTGCGATTTCCCATAATGGAGATTGGGCAGTTTACCAGACCAATTATACCGGAGAATATAACGACGAACAGAAGTACGATTTGTGGGTGGTAAACATGGGAACCGGCGAAAAACAGCAACTCACAAACTTCCCGGGACCGGAGACCGATCCGAAATTTTCGCCGGACGATCAATGGGTTGCCTACATCAACCAGACAACGCCGGATGTGGAATTTGCGGAAACCGATCTGGCACGAATCCGGTTTGCTCCTACTCAATCCACAGTTGATACCATGACGCTTACCAAAGACTCTAATCGATCCGTAATCGGGTACGAATGGGAACCGGATGGCAAATCTTTTCTGATTCAGATTGCTGATGGAATGGCAACCGCGCTTCAGCGTTTTGCTTTCGCCGGAAAAAAGAACCGCTACCATATCCTTACGTCTCAGGATGGAAACGCAGAAGATCCGGTAATCAATTCAAAGACACAGGATGTTTTTTATTTGTGGGAGGACCCGGCTCACCTGCCCGAAATTTCAGTCCTGAAGAATGGCAAGAATTCAATTCTTAGCAATTTCAGCGATCAGCTAAAGCAGTTCGATTACGGCACCCAGAAAACATTCAAATGGAAAAGTGTGGACAGCACAGAAATCGAAGGATTGCTGTTTCTGCCGCCAAACTTCGATCCCAATAAAAAATATCCGCTGATTCTGACCGTGCATGGCGGGCCTTACGGCAGATTCACAAAATCCTTCATGCAATCTTATTACACCCAGATTTACACCAGTGCCGGCTATGTGGTATTGGCGCCAAATCCGCGCGGCAGCAGCGGCTACAGCGATGCATTCAGCGAAGCGATCTGGTATAAAGCCGGGGGTCACATGGGAGGCATCGACTACCAGGATATCATGGCGGGGGTGGACGCCGTGGTTCGGGAAGGCTATATCGACGAAAAACGGATGGGCGTGATTGGCGGCAGTTACGGCGGATACATGACAAACTGGATCATCTCCCAGAACAACCGGTTCGCGGCAGCGGTTTCCGAATTCGGGATTTTCAGCCTGCTGACTGACTGGAGCAACTCCTGGCAGCCCGATTGGGAGAAGATGTATCTCGGCATCTATTATTGGGAAAAACCGATAAACATGGATAATCCTTACATCAAATATTCCCCGGCCTTTTATGTTAAAAATATTCGAACGCCGGTTCTTATTCTGCATGGGACGAATGACCGCTACACCAATCTGGCTAATTCGCAGGAGATGTACCAGGCTTTACACACCCTCGGGCGACCGGTAAAATTCGTTGTTTATCCCCGTGAGCACCACGGTCTTGGCCGCGAGCCGAACCACCGAAGGGATGTTGTGCACCGCGCGAAAAAGTGGTTTGACAGTTATTTAAAGTAGGGCAGTCGGCCCCAATAAGGATATTATTTCATGCTATTTCATGACTTTGGCAATTTTCTCGAGCCATGGGGATCGTTTAACGGATTCCAATTGGTCAAAATTTACTTTTCTTTTTCATTTTTTAACTTCCTTTAATTATATTCCTTTTTTTCGTCCATGATGTGAGGTTAAACATGAGTTATCATTCAATTGTCTTAGTAAAGCAAGTGCCGGATACGGCAAACATTTCCGGACAGGTAATGCGGCCGGACGGCACTGTGAATCGCTCCAAGCTGCCCGCAGTCTTCAATCCGGAGGACAGGGTTGCGCTTGAACTGGCGTTGCAAGTCAAGGACAAATACGGCGGCGAAGTTACCGTCATCACAATGGGCCCGCCAAAAGCCTCCGATGTGTTGCGGGACTGCCTGTATATGGGCGCCGACCGCGCGGTCCTGATCAGCGATCGGAAATTCGCCGGGGCGGACACGCTCGCCACATCCTATGTGCTAAGTGAAGCGATTAAACAAATCGGCTCCTACGACATGATATTTTCCGGGCGCCAGGCTATCGATGGCGATACCGCACAAGTTGGCCCGCAAACCGCCGAAAAACTGGGCATCCCGCAGATTACTTATGCCGAACAAATAATGGAGCTTGGCAAATCCAAAATCACGGTGAAGCGCCGCATCGATGGCGGCTACGAAATATTGGAATGTGCACTGCCGGTTCTGATTACGGTGATCAAAGAGGCGGCCGAACCCCGGCCTTTCCGGGCCAAGCGCGTTATGGCGTTCAAAAATGCCCGCTCGCTTATGGAGCTGGAAGAGCTGACCCAGGCCAACTCACTGCTTTATGTTGATGAATTGCGGCAGGAATACGAGTCTCGCGGCCTTTTTATTCCAACCCTCACTATGGATGAACTGCAATTAGATATCGAACGCTGCGGAATATCAGGCTCGCCCACCAAAGTGCACAAAGTCCACTCAGTGGTTCTGGCCGGCGGCGAACACGAAAAATTCTCGGCAGATAAAGACGGCATCGGCAACCTGATTGATAAATTGATGGAAGATCGGATTTTTGGCTAAAGGATGATTATGAAAAAAGCGACAAGAGAAGTATGGGTATTTGTGGAGCAGCGCGACGGGCATCCTGCCGATGTGAGTTTTGAGCTGCTTTCCAAAGGCAATAAACTGGCGCAAAACCTCTCCGGCGAACTGAAAGCGGTGGTCATCGGGCACCAGGTGCAAGAAATAGCAAAGGAAACATTCCGATATGGCGCCAATGAGGCGCTTGTTGTAGATCATCCCGATCTGCAATTCTACCGGACTATGGCTTACAGCCGGATTGTTAACGCGCTGGTTTCCGAGCGGCAGCCACGCATTGTGCTGTTTGGCGCCACCTTTGTGGGGCGCGATCTGGCACCGCGGGTGGCATCGTACACCCGCAGCGGCTTGACTGCCGACTGCACCGACTTGCAGATTTCGGATGTGATATACCTGCGGAGCGAATACAAGCAGCTTCTCCTTCAAATCCGCCCGGCCTTTGGCGGGAACATAATAGCAACCATTATTTCCCCGGATTCGCCGATCCAGATGGCGACCGTGCGGGAAGGCGTGATGGAAAAAACGCCGCTCGACTCACCGGTCAAAGGCAAGATTACCGAAATCCCTTTTTCGCCGGACGGTGTCGACAGTCTCGTGAAGGTAATCAAGCGCCACCAGGAAGAAAAGAAGGTGAACCTGAAAGCTTCCCCCATTATCGTAGCCGGCGGATACGGAATGGGCACGAAAGAGAATTTCGAGATGCTGTATGAACTGGCGCACGCTATTGGGGGTGAAGTTGCCGGTTCGCGGGCAGCGGTGGATGCCGGCTTTATATCGCCAGACCGCCAGGTAGGGCAGACCGGGGTCACGGTGCGACCCAAGCTGTACATCGCCTGCGGAATATCTGGCGCCATTCAGCACCGCGCCGGGATGCAGGATTCACAAAAAATCATTGCCATCAACGACGATCCCGATGCCCCGATTTTTGAAGTTTGCCACTACGGCATCGTGGGCGATGTAAAAGATGTGATCCCCAAATTTATTGAAGTATTCAAACACAAATTGCGATAGAGGATAAAATGCCGAATTTTTTCACAGAAAATGCGGATATGCGCTTTCAGTTCGAAAATCTGAATATTGAGGAAATTGTCGATATACTGGAGGATGGCTATAAAGAGGCAAAAGAATTCGATTATGCGCCGGTAAATTATTCCGATGCGCTGGACAATTACCGGAAGGTGCTGGAAGTTGCCGGTGATATTGCAGGGAATTTTATTGCGACCAGGGCGGGCAGTGTTGATGAGGAAGGAAGTGTCTTTGAAGATGGCAAGGTCACTTACGCGCGGGGCACCCGGGAAGCGCTCCAGAGGCTTTCCCAGGCGGAATTGATGGGCATGACGCTCCCGCGAAAATATGGCGGGCTGAATTTCCCAACCACTGTTTACATGATGGCCATCGAAATGATCTCCCGCGCCGATGCCTCTCTCATGAACCTTTTCGGTTTGCAGGACATCGGTGAAACCATTCATAAATTCGGCACGGAAGAACAGCACTTCGAATTTCTGCCCGGCTTCTCCTCCGGGAAATATACCGGGGCAATGGCGCTCACCGAGCCGGATGCCGGTTCTGATCTGCAGGCGGTGAAACTTCAGGCGCATCAGGATGAGGAAGGGCAGTGGTATCTGCGTGGTGTGAAACGCTTTATCACAAACGGGAACGGCAACATTCTGCTGGTTTTGGCGCGTTCGGAGGCTGGGACAAAAGATGGCCGCGGGTTAAGCCTGTTCGTCTGCTACGGCGATGAATCAGTGATAGTGCGGCGCATCGAGAATAAGCTGGGCATCCACGGCTCGCCCACCTGCGAACTGCAATTCAATGACACTCCGGCGCAGCTCGTTGGCAAGCGAAAATTCGGTCTTATAAAGTACGTGATGGATTTGATGAACGGCGCACGGCTGGGCGTTTCGGCGCAGGCGCTGGGAATTTCGCAGGCGGCGTATGAAAC
>CAZUZS010000044.1:1831-3156 GCA_964624795.1 uncultured Calditrichaceae bacterium | reverse complement strand
GAATCGGCTAACCGGATTACCTATGATTCGCTGCAGATTCATGGCGGCACCGGCTACATGAAGGAATTCACCATCGAGCGACTGGCACGCGATGCCAGAATCACCAATATTTATGAGGGCACTTCGCAGTTGCAGGTTGTGGCAGCTATGGGCGGGGTTTTAAACGATCTATTGGCTGATTATTTTGCCCAAAAGGAAGAGAAGAAATATAAAGGGAATCTGGTCAGGCTGGCAGATCACCTGAAAGAAATTCGAAAGATTTTTGTGGATTGCCTGAAATACGTTCTCGATAAAAATGATACGCATTTCCAGGAAGTGGCGGGCAAGGAGTTGGTCGAGCTTTACAGCTACCTGTATGTCGGTTACCTGCTCCTGGACGAAGCCGAGATCGAGCAGCGGAAAATTTTTATTGCCAATCGTTACATTGTCAGCGCCGCCGCTAAAGCGCGCCAGAATGCCGAATCAA
Source organism: uncultured Calditrichaceae bacterium (assembly GCA_964624795.1). Lineage (GTDB taxonomy): Bacteria > Calditrichota > Calditrichia > RBG-13-44-9 > RBG-13-44-9 > CAZUZS01. The sequence goes on along the minus strand of CAZUZS010000044.1, from coordinate 2,690 downwards.
TCAAGAATGAACAATTTTCCGATTTGCTTCATGCCGACGAAATTCTGAATTGAGCGATTTGCTGAAGAAGTTGGCGAAGGGATTCGCCTCCTACTTTATAAATCTAAAATTGGATTAGCAAACCGGCACTTCCACACACCGAACATCCAACCCTTTCATACTCCAATGTAGACTCATCAATAAAGATGAGTGCTTGGCTACTCATCGCTTTTTTAGGGATTTTTGAGTAGAGTCAAGGAGGGCGGGTATAGAGATGTCGGGCCTGGATTTCGGATGTGCGATTGCGGATTTTGTCCCAATATAGGGATTAAGCTTATGGCTGAGTGCTTAAAGCTGGCTTTGTCAGCGAAGACACGAGTGAAAAATATAACGATTAAAATTGCACTAAATGAACAATATCTCATGATCGCGCCTCCTCTTTAGGTTATTTCAACAAAATCAATCTTAGCTGTTGTATATAATTATCACACCTCAATCTGCAACAATAAATCCCGCTTGCGACAGATTCACCATTACTATCGGTACCGTCCCATCGCACCTGATGGTATCCGATTTCTAATTTACCCTTTGTAAGAGTTTTCACCCTTTGTCCTATAATATTATATATTGAAAGGTCCACCGCGTCAGATTTTGAAAGGTAAAATAAAATCTGTGTCTGGGCGTTAAAAGGATTGGGATAATTTTGCAGCAATAAAAAAGATTTTGTCTTGAAATTTTCCAAAGCATCATCATCTATCCCTGATAGTCCGTCATTTCTGAAAAGATTAATTCCCCCGTCTCTTTCACCGATGATCAAATCCTGATCCCCGTCCTGATCGGTATCATAAAAGCATATTGTATAAAATAGATACTCACTTCC
>CAZUZS010000044.1:0-1731 GCA_964624795.1 uncultured Calditrichaceae bacterium | reverse complement strand
GCATCAATATCCACAAGAGCAAGATGAAAATAGGCATTCCCCTGAGCATCAAAGCTAATTGCGTTTGTTCCCACTGAGTCAAAATGCGCGGTATACTTGTCGCCGGTATTTTCAAAATAAAGGATATGGGGATAGTAGTAAGCAAGAAACATGTCGTAATCGTCATCACCATCCATATCGGCGAAAACCGGGGCACTTAATTCCTGGTAACGGATATTGGCATACGAAGGGGTAATTAGCTGCCAGGAGGGATGGTGCTCCGTGCCGCTATTTTCATAATAGGAAATGGAAGTGCGAGGTTCAGGGGCCGAACTATGAATCCCGTTGGCGATAAACATTTCCGGCAGATTATCGCCATCGATGTCGCAAAACGAAGGTGAACTATAATAGCCCACATCAAGGGTAATGGGATTGTCCGATTTAAATTGCCATACCGGTTCGTTTGTCGTGGTTGTATTTTCATAATGATATATCTTGCCATCGTTCATGCCCACAAACATATCATAATCGTTATCATTATCTATATCATTTAATTCCATGCCCAAAGAGTTTTCCAAATTTATATAATTATACGTCTCCAGTTGCCAGGAGGCGCTGTCCGGTGTTCCTGTATTTCTATAAAACGCCGACCCGAGGAAGATGTCAAAATCGTTGTCCCGATCCATATCCGTAATCTCCAGAAGATATCCATATCCATTAGCATAGCCACAATTCAATAAATTTTCGGTAATTAATGAAAAGGCCGCAGAAATGTTGGTGCCGATATTTTCATACTGGGTAATCCACATTCCCGAATTAATAAAAAACAGGTCCAAATCATTATCATTATCAAAATCCAAAAATTGTGCATGGCAGTAATAACTCATTCCGGAGTTATTGTGATAATCAATATTCATGTAACGATCCGAAATAAATTGCCATGAGGGATTCCCAATTGTACCGGTGTTTTCATAAAAATGGAGGCCCTTTGCAGAATAGAGCATTTTTCCGCCAACAAACATATCAAGGTCGCCATCACCTTCAATATCGGCAAAAGTCACATTGCTGTATTTGAGATAGTCAAATTGAATATCATTATATTGGTCGGTGATAAAATGCCAGGATGCACTGTCGGGCGTGCCAATGTTTTCAAAAAACCAGATAGTTCCATCCATGCATCCCTGGAAAAGATCGTCGTCACCATCGCCGTCAATATCAGCAAAAGTGGGAGTGGAGTAGGAGGTGCCGCCGGTGTACAATGGTCTCCCGAAATCTTCGTGATAAACGTGCGTCCAATTGATGTTCTGGGCATACGCGTCGAAAAGAAAGAAGGACAAAACAATACAAATAGTCTGCAAAACTGAATTCATCAATGTCTCCTTTTCATCGCTCAGCCGTCAAGGAATAATGGCAGGCAATGGCATAACTATAATTCCGGGAAAGATCATTTTATCAACATCATCTTCTTGCCGATAAATGTTTGACTCCCGTTGCTCTCAATTTTCAATCGCAGAATATAAATTCCCGAGCTGACATCATGGCCAAGCCGATCTTTTCCATTCCAGGCCAGCCGGTGTATGCCGACCGCGACTTTTTTATCTAACAAAGTCCTGATGTGCTGTCCAAGGAGGTTTAAAACCTCTAATTGTATTTTAGCCGAATTCTTGGTAGAAAAAGAAATAGAAGTAGAGGAGTTGAAAGGATTAGGGAAATTTTGATATAACTCAAAATCCGCGGGAACTATGGGGGGTG
>CAZUZS010000043.1:0-42348 GCA_964624795.1 uncultured Calditrichaceae bacterium | reverse complement strand
AAAAATATCGGAATGGTAAAAATAAACCTGCCGCGCAGCGGCTTAGTTCAACAAAAGCATCAACGCGGAATTGAACCGTGGGCGTTTTATTGGTAAATGGAAGTTTGCGGTGCGGTTCAATCCGGTTATGCTCAGCGGTTATACCTATATAAACTTAGGGATATCAGATGTTCAAAATACAATTGATTCTTGTGATAATATTTTTATCAAATAATATTTTGCTTAGCGATACATGGGGTACACCTAAAAGTAAATATGAGTATATTTCAGATAATCAGATTTATAAATTCATTATAAAAACAAATAGGAATTCTGAAGGTAAATGCCTTGGTATCTTAAAAAAGGAACGATTTTTATTTGATAAAACAATTTGGAAAGGGAATCTGATCAATAAAATATGTCCGTTAAAAGCTATGGTCACGAATAATGGTAAATACGTAGTTACTTTTGATGATTGGTATAGTGTGGGAAAGTACCCAATTGTTATTTATGATAAAAATGGAAATTTAGTTAAGGAACATTCTCTTGAAACTCTTGGATTAAAAAAATATGTAATAGGTTTACCTTTTTTCGTTGACGGAGTATTGAAATTTCAAGAAGATGGTTTTATAGAAAAGTCAGTGTCTTCAATGTATTGGAGAAAAAATTCTTTAATTTTCTTCAACAAACTGCAAACAAATTTATTTATTAGATTACACTGGGGATTAATAATAGTTATAAAACTTGATAGTGGTGAGATTCTTAACAAAGAAGACTATTTAGAAGACAAGGTATTTATTGAAAATAAAATATTTGAATATACAGAAAATTTGCTTAATTCTACCGACGATTATGATTTAAATAAAGGCGCTCTAATTGCAGGGCAAGAGGGATATAAAGAATTCATTCCTAAGTTGGAAAAATTGTTGATGAATAATGCTCACAATCAAGTTATACCAGGACGAGAAAATCCCGAACAACCTTATAATTTCTATTTTGTTAGAGCTACGGCAATTGAGGCTTTGAAAAAATTAAATATACAAGTTACTAATGTGGTAATAAAAGAAGTTATTAAATGAAATATCATATGTTAAATAGGTATAACAAGCGCTTCCAGCCGACCGGGAATAGCAGGGTTACTCTGGACTGCCCTGCTCTTATCCGGGTTGTGTAGAAACTTGACGTTTGTACCTGCCGGCGGCTGAAGCGCGAATCCGTTAACCGATTCCTTCCCCCTCATCCAATTCAATTTTTCCTTTTAAAAGTATTAAAGCCACGATTAGAGCAGATTCAGAGCGGTTATTATCGACATGTTTTTTTGAGTGGGCCGGATCGATATGTTCCAGCAAACAGCAGTTCCCGGCGGCGGGACGGATATTTAACGTAAAGATGCGAGTGGAACTAAAACAAAATGCTTTCCCTGAATCATCTTTGAAAATTCAAATCACCCACCTACACGATTGAAATTATCAAATGACAATGTCGTTTTCCAATACAGCTCCACTCCAAAATTATCCACCTGAAAAACCAGGAAGAACAAATGAAAAAAGCGCATTTGGTCCAATTAATTTTTCTGCGCGTTGTGAGCAGGAAACTCGTTCAGCTAATTCTCTGATGCCACTGCCTGCTATGAATTCAGATACCCATAATCGTCCATCAATAAAACTGCTCATCGACTGTTTTAGTGATTCGCGATTGCACATCGCCGGTATGTTTGGTGGTTTTGTTCTCGATCAGCAACAGCCAGCATTCGTCATCAGAATGCACCCGGTGCTCGATACCTTTTTTTACAATAAAAAATTCGCCTTCCTCCAGGTAAATGTCGGTGCTTCCCTTTTGTTCTAGTACAAGCTTTCCCTTGAATACAAAAAACATCTCATCTTCGTTATCGTGGGTGTGCCAGGGAACATCGCTCCCTTTTACTTTTGCAATCTTTATGAACGCATCGTTCACCTCACCCACAATTTTGGGCGAAAAATAATTTTCCACTGATGCGAACAGTTGAAGCAGATTTTGTTTCTTTTCATTCATCTTCTTAGCCTGCCTTTCCTATAATTGAAGATCCCCGCCCCTGGCCATCCCTCACTATCGACGGGTATAAATATTAAAATTAATCTGCTGCACTAATCAATTCCTAAACCATTTCACAAGAGTGACCGCAAGGTGGAAAACGGTTATCTGAATCATTGAATTACTCAAAATCACCTGGATGAATCCAGGTGTTAATGAGACAGGAGATATTATTAACACCCTGCTTTCAGCGGGGTTTACTGAAACTTCTGTATTTCTAAATTAACCGCTTGAGCGGTTTTAAAATGCTCATGCGACGCGTAATTATCACAACAGGATAAATCTGTTCCGACCCGGTTTGCCGCAGATTACACCTGCGAATGTTCCGAATCCTGCAGATAGGCATTAATCCAAGTCTGCCAGCGCCGCATTTTCGCATCGTAATCGGTCTGGTTCATTACGGCAATGTCCCCGTTGCCCCGTTCTGAAAGACCCACAAAAGTGTAAGATACGCTCGCCTCGGTTTTTCCACTGGCCAGCGCACTACATTCAACATCAACACGGGCCACATAGCGATTCGGCTCCACCCGGTGGTAGCTCACCTCGTGCGAAACGCGGTTCAGCCGCGAGATCACCCAAACCGCATCACCGGTTTCCTCGCGGGTGCGAAACAGCATGCCTTCTTCCCATTCAGCACCTTCGGGATACAACAATTCCGGATCCCAACCCGGCACCCACAACTTTTCACCCAAAGGCGAGAAAAGCCCGAACACCCGGTCGATAGAATCTTCCAAAATTATTTTACCTTTCAGCGTTTGCGAGTACGGTTTAAAGGACATTAGGGAATACTCCAATATTTATTCGAAATCGCTGCTTAACTTGACACATACTGAATACTACAAAGGCACAAAAGCTTGACGGGATTAGAAATCATTTCATTCAAATAGTTACTCAAATCCTGCATTTACTGCAGCGGGATCAGTTCAAAGTTAATGATGCTGGCGATTAATTGGAAATGCTTATCCAGGCTATAAAGGGTGAGATTATTCCGGATTACATTATCCAGAATTATCAAATCAGGGATTCCAACTCCGTTTATTCCGTTCTTAAGGCACTCAGTTTGATATTGAATAATTTTCTGCCAATCGATGTCTAAATTTATGTTGGTAATTTCGTACAGAAGCTTTATTAGATGATTTTGACCGCGCAATCCTAAAGGCGGAATCAGTTCCGCGAGTATTAAATTGTTTGTACAAATCAGATTCTGATCGATAAGAAAATCCAAAAGCTCCGATTTTCTTCCCTCCCTGAAATAGTCTATCCACACCGAACTGTCAACCAGTATATTCATGTCTCTGTCTCAGCGCATCCAACTCGATTTCCAGATTAATCTTGCCCTTATATTTTTTGATGGCGATTATCTTATCTCTCTGAATAATATTGCGGAGTGCAGTCTTTATTAAATCGGTTTTGGTTGGCGATTTGGTGATTTTCATCGCTTCGTCAATCAAATCTTCCGGTATATCAATCGTGGTTCTCATGCTTCTGTCCCCTCCATTTGTGCTATGCATAAGATATAGTGAACATTATGCATAATCAAGTACATTACAGGTAAGCAGGTGAAACTTCACCTGTTTGTTGAAAGCAGATTGATTTTATTTCATAGACAACCCCTTCTTTTTATTTCCTCCCCTTTGGAAGGGGCTGATCTTTACCCATAAGTACGCCTGCTGGACACCGGGGGTGTCTCCCCTTCCCTCGTGAATGAGGGAAGGGGCCGGGGGATGGGTTAGTTCAAATTGCTGTAATGATTCGTTTTTCTTTTTCTCCGGAACCCAACAACCTGCTTTTCCCTCTGTGTTCCTTTCTTCTCACCACCTGTATTCCTGTGCTAATGCTCCGCAAAATGGGCAGTTTCCTTACCCATCCCTAGTCCCTTCCCTGACACAACAGGGAAGGGACTTAAATCTTATGTCCGCCCCCGGTGTCCAGCGAAAGATATGGGACATGATCAGTCCGAAGGGGAGGGACAGGGTGGGGTTGGATATTGAAGTGCGAAAAAATGCCTTTTCCCCATCACGAGAATCTATTTAACTACCTCCCATCATTAAAGACCTTTCTCCGGAAGGTAAGCCCTCACTGAACAGATCACCACCCTCCACTGAGGTCTTACATAAAGGCAGTTACCCGCCTTGCCGCAAACATTACGCCGCTTTATCCAATTGTCTGGTAAATCGCGTCTACCGCAGTCTTTCTGCCGCCAGCCTCCGGAATTCCGCCCGGTCAATTTTCATCCCCGGCTTGTCTCCTTCCTCTGGCCAGGGGAAAAAATAATCCGGTAATTTGAAACGCGGCAGTTTTCCTGTTAAGAATTCCTCGAATTTTCGATCCTCACGTTCTTCCCCTCCTCTCATTTTAATAAATGCTGCCGGCCGCTGGCCGAATTCCTCACTCTCTACCGGAACCACCACTACGTCCGCCACGCCATCCATCTCACCCAGAATTCGTTCAATCTCCTCCGGTTGGATATTCTCCCCGCCGGAGACAAACATGTTGTCCTTCCTCCCATGTACCACCAGGTAGTCCTGATCATCGAAATGCCCCAGGTCGCCGGTGGAAAACCAACCTTTTTCGCAGTCCGGCTGCGTCACCGAATTCCCAGTTACATATCCTCTGAACAATGTGCGCCCCCGCACCAGGATTTCTCCATCCGGCGCAATCTTCATTTTCCGGAAAGGAAGCAGCTTGCCGGATGTCACCAGCCGCTCCGGGCCGTCGTCCGGTGCCGTGGTGGTAACCTGCGATGCCATTTCAGTAGATCCGTAGCTGGTGAATATGGGCAGCCCCAGGCCTGCTGCTTCTTTGACCAAAACCGAAGGAATGGCGCTGCCTCCCAACAATATCACTTTCATTTTCCGCAAATAATCGATGGCTGTGCCGGCCTGCATAAGCCGGTACAGTTGGGTTGCCACTAGCGAGATGTGGGTGGCTTTCAGTTCCACAATGGATTTTTCCAGGGGAACCCGGGAATCGGGAATAACCACTCCCCCGCCCCCCAAAAGCGCCCGGAATAAAATGGCCAGCCCGCCCACATGGTAGAGGGGAAGAGAGAGCAGCCAGCGATCGCCGGGATGCACCGGAATATTCATATTCGATCCCAGCGCATTAAAATAGTGATTTCCGAAGGTGTGCAAAACCGCTTTGGCCGAACCGGAGCTGCCCGAGGTAAAAATGACGGTTGCATCCTGGTCAAGGGAAAGCACGGTTTGGTGCTCATCATCTTGGCTTAAATTCTCTGATTGCAGCGAGACAATATCGTCCAGATAGTGTGTTGCCAAATCAGGAAACTGGTTTGTTTCGCGGAGTGATTTATCAAGAACAATTGCGGAGCAGCCAACCTGATTCAGATTTTCTCTTATCCGGGCAGCCGGCAGGCGGGTGTTGACGGGAATTGCCACCACACCTGACCGCCACGCCGCCACCAGCAAAATGACATATTGCATGCTGTTTGGCGCCACAATCGCCAGCCGGTCTCCCTGCCCCAGGCCGAATCTCCGCAATTTTCGGGAAGAATGCAGGATCGACTGCGAGAACTGCCGGTAGCTCAGCGTGCGCTGCGTGTCAATCAACGCCGGGTGGTCGGCAAAACGTTTGATGGTCTTGTCAAAATAAAACAGTCGGTGGGATTCAATCGCCATGATTCAATTTAGCAGCACTTTTTGGCTGATTCACTTGTAGATAGATCACAGATCACACTGATTTGACATATTCGAACGGATTTAAATCAATTTAAAACCATATTAAAAAATCAGTAAAAATTGGTGTTCTCCGCATCATCCGTGTTCTATTCATTTAAATATGCCCAACATTTTCGGCCGCCGGCCGCAGCAGGTTCTTCCTCAGCCCAAGATTTTCCGGTGCTGTCTGTTCCAGATGCAGGCAGCCTTTTTTTATTCCCAGCGGTTTGCTCAAAATATCTTTTTCGAGCCATCGATACGTATCAAAACCGTGGGCGGTATCCTGCGAGGAAAGACCGGCCGCCAATTGGGCCAATGCCCAAATACCCAAACCGGATTGAAAAGTGGCGCTAAATACCGGCTCAACCCCCTGCCTGAATGCTGCCCGGGCCAAAACAGCGGCATTTTCAATCCCGCCCAAAAGATCGGGTTTCAGAACAAAGGCCTTCAATCCCGGAAAAAATTGAATATCCTGCAAAGGGGTCTCCACCAGAGATTCATCCAGGGCTACCGCAATTCCCGTTGCTTTGTGGAATTCGGGCAGATTGCGGGCATCTTTTAACGGCTCTTCCATATATTCGACGCGGTAAGGCGCAACCGCCTTTCCGAATGAAACCGCGTCATCGAAAGACCAGGCGCGGTTGGCATCCAGCCGAATGGTGACATTTTCCCCAACCAACTTGCGGGTCAATCTGACAATTTCAATCTCTTCTTCAAGCGCCTGCCTCCCGACTTTGATTTTTACAGCACGATAACCTTCCCGCATCATCCTTTTTGCTTCCGGTTCCACCAGGTTCCCGGATTCTGCCAACAAACCGTTCACATTCACAAACGGGTGGTGCAGACCTCCGAACAGAAACTGGTGCAACGCGATTCCATTCGCCGTCGAGAGCAGGTTAAGGATCGCCAACTCCACGCCAAATCGCACACTGGGAAGCAGCTTGAATTCTCCCAGCCATCGATCAAAACCACCATCCAATTTCGCAAGGCCGGCGGGGACAGTCGTATTCAGGAACTGTGGACGAAGTTGGAGAAGCTGCTGGAGTGCCAGATCCAAGTTTTCCGAATGCAAGCCGGAAAGCGGTGCAATTTCACCAAAGCCGGCATGCCCGCTTCCATCTTTTATTTCCAGGATCAATCCGGAACGAACGGTCATCCGCTGCCCCGTTATGGAAACCGGACGCCGCAACGGCAGGTCGTAACGAAAAATTTCCAGCGAATTGATTTTCATAAAATCCAGCCGATGGCAAAAATAATGCTGTAAAGCAGTAAAAGCTTGCCGGTATCCGCAAGTACTTTGTTAAAGACGATTCCCGGCTGCTCTTTAAAAACAGTTTTTATTGAAGGGAACGCGATAATCAGCACCAACGTTGCCGCCAGTGCATAATAATGGCCGTAGCTCATGGAAATCAGCAGCACCGGCACCAGGCAGGCCAGCGTAAGGCTCATCAGGTATTCCAGGCGGGCGAACAATTCGCCGAAACGCACCGCCAGGGTTTTTTTGCCGGCACGCCGGTCGGTGTTGATATCCCGCAAATTATTGACGGTGAGTATGGCGGTAGAGAAAAGGCCCGGCGCAATGCCGGCCAGCAGCACCACCCGGTTGATTTCCAGCGCCTGCACGTAATAAGTGCCGCCAACCGCAACCAGCCCGAAAAATATAAGAACAAAAACATCTCCCAGCCCGTTGTAGCCCAGCGGATAAGGCCCGGCGGTGTAGAGTATCCCGAACAGGATGGAAAGCACCCCGATAACCAAAATGGGCCAGCCGCCACGCCAGATGAGATACAGGCCGGACAGAAATGCCAGTGTAAACACAAAAATCATCGCCCGCTTCATGATTTCCGGCTTCACCAGGCCGGCCTGGGTAACGCGGGTAGGCCCCAGGCGTTCACTATGATCGGCGCCCTTAAAATAATCAAAGTAGTCGTTGGCGAAATTGGTGCCAATCTGGATCATTACCGCGCCGACCGCCGCCAGTATTGCGGATAGCCAGTGGGCTTTGCCGTTTTCCTGCGCCATCGCGGTGCCGATAATAACCGGCGCCACGGCTGCCCACAGCGTCTTGGGCCGGCTGGCCAGAAGCCATATTTTAAAGGAAGTGCTTTTCATTCTGCGTTTCCCGATTCTGTTTCTGTTCTCTCAGAATATTTTGCCTCACCGCTAAAGTACTACAATTCTTTACTTTTTATCTAAACATTATTCTGCACGTGGAACGAACAGAGAAATTACGGCTGCCGTTTGAATTGGGAGAAATCCGGTTTACGTTTTTCTACAAACGCATTGCGACCCTCCTTCGCTTCATCGGACATGTAGAAAAGCATGGTGGCACAGCCGGCCAGTTCCTGCAAACCGGCCTGCCCGTCACAGTCCGCATTCAACGCCGCCTTCAGACAGCGAATTGCAGTGGGCGAATTGGCCAGTATTTCCCTGCACCACTGAACGGTTTCTTCCTCCAGTTTTTCCAGGGGAACGACGGTATTCACCAATCCCATGTCCAGCGCCTGTTGTGCGGTATATTGTCGACACAGATACCAGATTTCGCGTGCTTTCTTTTGCCCTACGATGCGGGCCATGTAGCTGGCGCCATATCCGCCATCGAAAGACCCCACCTTTGGGCCGGTCTGCCCGAAAATGGCGTTTTCCGCCGCAATGGTCAGATCGCACATGAGATGCAGCACATGCCCCCCACCGATCGCATAACCGGCAACCATGGCAACCACCGGCTTGGGACAGGTACGAATCTGCCGCTGGAAATCCAGCACATTCAGCCGGTTCACGCCTTTTTCGTCCTGGTAACCGGAGTGCCCCCGCACTTTCTGGTCGCCGCCCGAGCAGAACGCTTTTTCCCCCTGGCCGGTCAGAATAATCACGCCAATCTCCGGGTCTTCCCACGCTTCGGCAAAGGCGCGGGACATTTCCATCACCGTCAAAGGACGAAAGGCATTGCGGACTTCGGGCCGATTTATGGTAATTTTCGCGATTCCTTCAGCTTTTTGATACAGAATATCAGTGTATTCTGCGGCATCTCTCCACTCTACACTACTCATTTTCTCTCCTCCTCCGTTATCTATATCTCGTTTTCTGTTTTTTCGCAGAACAAGCGGACGGATTGAGCATTGGAGTAATGGAGTATTGGAGTGCTGATGCTGTAATTTTTATCACTCTAATGTTTCCTCCTCCGTCTGCATTTCTAAAATCTTCGCCTCCAGCCAGTGCTCAGTTCTTCAAAACATTTAACATTGAATCCTGTCTGTCCTGTTTATCCTGTCAAAAAATAATTACAGAAATTCTTCGAGGATCACTGCGAAGAGCTCCGGATTCTCGAAGTGAATATTGTGTCCGCAACCGGGCGCAATTTTTACTTCAGAATGTGGGCAGGATTCTTTCATCCGCTCCGCGATCCTCTTGAATTTAACATCAAATTCACCCGCTAACAAAAGCAGAGGGATTTTATTTGATTCGAGTTCTCCCCACAGGGATGGCTGCGTTCCGGTGCCCATAAACAGAAGCGATTTTGCCAGGCCGGCAGCATCATTGCGAAGACGCCGCTCCAGCATTGCGTGAAACCGCTCATCTTTCTTCATTGATTCAAACAGCGGATTGGCATACCATTCGGCCAGAAACTCAGCCAAATCCGTTCCAGCCAATTTCTCTGCCAGCGCCCGGTCGTGCTCACGGCGTTCTGCTCTTTCGCTGGCAGAAAGCAGCCCGGGCGAAGCGGATTCCAGCACTATACGGGTGAATCGTTCGGGATAATGCAGCGCCAGGTAGAGCGCCAGGCGGCCGCCCATGGAGTAGCCGATCATTGAACATTTTTTAATCTTAATGCGATCCATGAGGCCGATTATGGCATTGGCAGTGGCAGGCATGGAAAACATCTCATTGCCGCTTGAGATCCGGGTACGGCCGTGCCCCGGTAAATCGATAACGAGGCAGCGAAAGTGCAGCGAAATTCGCTCAATCACTTGCTGCCAATCGGCGCCGGAGCCGAGGAAACCGTGCAAAAACAGAATGACCGGCAGTTGTTCATCACCGTGGATTTCATAATGCCAGTAGTCATTTTGCATGATTGGCGTTCACTGAGATTTTAGTATTTCAAGGACTTTTTGCCGGAGATCTTTTTGTAGTTTGAAATTGCTCTCCCTATCGGTCTGAATCTCAATCAGGGCAGATTTTCCATTTTGCACTGCCTGGGAGTAGGATTGGAGAAATTCTTCCCGGCTGTGGGGTGAAAAATAATCCAATTGAAAAAGTCTGGCGGCATTTTCGAAAGTGTAATCATGGGGTGTGGAAAACCAGGGATCAAAAATTTCCTTGAATTCAGCGACTGGCAGGAACGAAAAAATGCCGCCGCCGCCGTTGTTCAGCAGGACAATAATCAGTGGCTGCGAATTAGACTTGAGCAGTGAAAGGGAGTTGAGATCGTGCAGGAAGGCCAGGTCGCCGATCAGCAGCGTGACCGCTCGGTTGAAGCCCTGCGCAAAACCGGAAGCGCTGGCAATTGTGCCGTCGATGCCGCTGGCGCCGCGGTTGGCCGCTATCGGAACAGCCGCCCGGCCAGCATCTGCGAACATATCCATTTCCCGGATGGGCAGGCTGCTGGCCAGGAAAAGCGCGTGGCCTGCCGGAATATTTTGGGAAATCAACCGCGCTATTTCGGGCTCGGTCAGGTCGGCTCTTTTCGCTAATTGCTCTTCAATAATTTCGGATACAAGTTGAGATTTCTTCGCGATTCGCGCGGTCCAATCTTCATCGATCTGTGGGGACAGGCCTTCCATTAACCGGCTGCAGAAATCCGCCACACTCATTTCCAACCGGTTAGTAAGACGGTGTGCCGGGTCGTGCCGGTAAGGATGTTCGGCAACCATGATGTATTCCTGCGGCGAGTATTTTTCCATAAATTGCAGAAAGAGTTTGGAAGTCAGCCGCCCGCCCAGGTGTAAAATAACATCCGGTCGGAGCGATTGTTGAAGCTCGTCCGAGAGCAGCAGTTGATCGAAGCAGGCAACATGGTTCGCCGTATCGTTTCCCAATCGCAGCCCGGATAATATATCAGCAAAAAGGGGCCAACCGAGCGCTATTGCGAGCTTCCGGGATGCTTTGCGGTCCGCTTCGCTGTGCAGGTTACCGGAAACCAGTATCCCGTGTTTTGCGCGACCTACCAGCCGGCGGATATCTTCCATCGCCGAAGGCGGCTGCTGCAAAATCGGCCGGGAATAAGCCGTAAAAGGCTGTTTGCCCTGCTCCCAGGCAGAAATACTTTGCAGGTAATTCGCAGGGATTTCTTGTGTAGTTGGCGCCAGCGGCTCGCGAAAATGGCAGTTCAGGTGCACCGGGCCGGCGGGCGAACGCAACGCCCGGTAAACCGCCTGGTCAACAGTAGTAAGAACCGTCTCCGGGGGAATTTTTTCATCGGGGCAGGGAAGGTCGAATCTCCAGCGGACATACTTACCGAAAATCCCAGGCTGCAAGATGGCCTGGTTGGCACCACTGTCCAGCAGCTCCGGCGGGCGATCCGCAGACAGAATAAGCAGTGGGACTACATCCACCGAAGCCTCAACCACCGCCGGAAGATAATTTGCCAGTGCCGTGCCCGATGTGCAGATCAGGACTGCCGGTCGGCCAGTGGCGCGGGCATATCCCAGTGCATGGAAAGCGGCGCCCCTTTCATCGTAGCAAATCCTTGTGACGGCCTGTCCATTACGGGCTACGGCAATAGTCAAAGGGGAGGATCGGGAACCGGGGGAAATACAAAAATAGGTAATGCGGTTGCGCAGCAGCTCTTCGACCAGCAGACTTCCCCACAGCATGTTTATGTTTTCGGAATGAATAGTCATGCCAAATTCAAAATTTTGGTAAAATTCAGCAACTTACTCTCCAACTCGTCCCACTCAAGCTCGGGTACCGATCCCGGAACGATGCCGGCTCCGGCAAAAAGCGAGATTGTGTTTCCGGAAAATAACGCGGAGCGAATGGCGACCGCGAATTCGGCGGAATCCTGGCCAATCCAGCCTACCGGCCCGGCGTACCACCCGCGGTCGAACGGTTCCAGCGCGGCGATTTTTTCAATGGAAATTTGTTGCGGGCTCCCGCCTACCGCCGGCGTGGGATGCAGATGTGACAAAATATCGCCATCCAGAAGATGGTCATTCAAGTTGCCTTCCATCTCGGTGCAAAGGTGCTGAACATGCGGCAGTTTCAGAAGCGCATTCCGGCTCACGGTTGCCATTCTAATCCCCAGCGCAAGCAGCGCATCCTGCACCATATCACTTACCAACTGGTGTTCCCAGCGGTCTTTCCGGCTGCTCAGCAACTCCTGCCCCAGTCGGGCATCTTCTTCCGAATCCTTACCGCGGGGCCGCGTGCCGGCTACCGCTTCGCTGTAAAGCGTTTTTCCCTCTCGCCGGTAGAGCCGCTCCGGCGTCGATCCAATGAACGCCTTCGCGCTCTCGGGTTGAAAACAAAAAAGGTAGGAGTTTAAATGATTTGCCCTGAATGCCTTTAGTGCCTCCAGCGGGTCGAAAACACCGTCAAAATGGAGATCGGTTTTTCTGGCGAGCACGACCTTCTGAAGTTCTCCGCTCTGAATTAGTTCCAGGCCAGCCCGCAGGTTTTGCCCCCACCCTGTCCGGTTGGGGGCGTCGAATCGCTTCTCTAATTTGATCGCCGGCTGTTCTTTGATGAGTGGCATGAATTTCAACTGCTCCAACTCACGACTCAGCCGGTCCAATTGCGTCCCTGCCTCCGCTGCCGTCTCGATCACCAGATTGGCAGCGAATATTACATTTCCGCCGGACTTCAATATCTCAAAGCGGGGAATCACAAAACGGAATTTATTGAACGGCGTCCAGGCTGAATCCGGCCGCCGGTTGAAATCGAAGCGCAATCCACCATAGTAGCGAACGTTGAACGGCGCGCCGGCAAGCGTTTCCCTCATTCTCAGAAATAACGCCGGGATATCTGCCGCACTTTCATTATCGATCTCATCGGCTGCCCCCACCCCGGCCATCTCAAATTCGGCATCGCGATTCAGCCAGTAAATCCGGGCCGGGTTATCCTGGCCTTGCAGCCACTGCAAAGGATCGATTGCCGGTGCCTGTATTTCAAGACGGCGAATCACAGGAAAGGTGATTGTTTGCCTGCCGGCGTTCAACTCTTTCCGCAATTCGGCAATTTTCGTGCTCAAATTCTGTTTTATCTTTTCGAATTCCTGCAACCGGCACCTCTGTTCATCTCAACGTATGAATATAATAAATCCGGGTTTCCTATCACAATCGAAATACCATAAAGGTTCCGTGTCATATTGGAATAGTGGAATAGCGTAGGAAATGGAGTCGAATATTTGATATAAAATTTCGCTTCGATTCTGTTCTTCTAATTTGACATACAATAAATATTAGCTTTCGCTACTACTGTCATTTATCCCCGCGGTAAATTGTTGCAATCCCGAAGGTAAGCGGAATGGATTGCACCTCCCGGAAGCCGGAAGTGGTCATCAAATCGCAGAATTGCTGTCCGTAGGGAAAGGTTTCAACAGTTTCGTTCAGGTAGCGGTAAGCGTGGCTGTCGCCGGATATCAGCCCGCCAATGTGCGGCAGAACATGCCGGAAATACAGCAGGTAGATCTTTTTCATAAGAAAATTAGTGGGGAGCGAAAATTCCAGGATCAACGCCCGGCCGCCCGGTTTGAGCACGCGCCGCATTTCCGCCAGCGCGCTGCCGACATCCAGAACATTACGGATACCAAAAGCAATAGTGATTGCATCAAAACTGTCGGCTTTTGCCGGGATCTGCATGGCATCGCCCGGGAACAACCGGATTACGCCGGACAGGTTGCGGGTTTCCGCTTTCTCTCGGCCGATCTCCAGCATCTTAAACGCCCGGTCGATACCCACCGCACGCTGGATATTATCCGAATTTTTGTGCAGAGAGAACAGCACATCGCCGGTGCCTGTCGCCAGGTCGAGAACGGATTGCGAGGGAATCCCCGGCAGGTTGTCAGCCAAACGCTTCCGCCAGGCCACATCACGCCCCAGGGAAAGCAGCCGGTTGAGCAGATCGTAGCGTGGCGCAATGCGGTCGAACATGCGCCATACCTCCCGGCGGGAAGGCGCGGCGGGTTTCTCTCCGTTATGCCTTTTATCCGACATAACATCTGGTTCCGGCGATTTCCTCATTTCATTTATCCTGTTAGCGTAATTTTTTCCCGCTGTTACCCTGCCTATCAGCGGATGGAGAATTTAGGGAATGCGAACCGGATCATCAACGCTTTTTCGAATTGGCGGAATGGAATTGTTTTTTCAACGGGACGGATTGGAAGTGCAATGGATAATATGATTGGTTCAACCGGTATGACAAAGAAAATCAGCTTTCTTAGGGCCCAGAATCTTTCTCCAAATTCTGAATAACCATCTTACAAATCTCATCAACCGAATTGTTCGAGCTGTTTACCTTTATTTTACTGTATTTTCGGTAGAGTGGTTGACGATGCTGATAGTTGGTTTCAATATCCTGGCGAAGGTTCAATTGGTTGAGCAGTGGGCGGTTTTCATCGCCGGACAGGCGCTTGAAAATATCACCCTCATCGGCATCCACCCAGACCACAAGCGAGGCAGGCAGCAGGATTTCCATATTCCCCGCATTTTCGACCACCCCGCCGCCGCAATCGATGACAGCGTTCTCTATATCTTTCAGCCCGGAAATCGCCTGCCTCTCATACTGCCGGAAAGCCGGCCAGCCGTGTTCCTTCACGATTTGCGGAATCGGTCGGGAACATATTTCCTCAATCAGGGCATCGGTGGAAACATATTGCCAGCCCAGCATTTCAGCCAGGCGCCGGGAGATGGTGGTCTTCCCCGTGCCCCGGAATCCGATGAAAACTACTCGTTTGTGGTGCAGATCAATTTTATTAGTCGGTAGTAAAATACGGATTTCTCCACAACCAAAATTACAATTATTCTAAAAAGATTTCACCGGCCCCCAAAAAGCCAGGCTTACTATTTTAATTTCGTATTTCAGATTTATTTGCCTGCGAATTCCTTCCAGACAGAGCGAACTTCGTCATCCGAAGCCGGAATTCCGCTGAAGATCTCGAACTGTCTGGCGGCCTGCCGGATGAACAATTCCTCACCGCCTATGGTCGTGCAGTCCTTCTGCCTGGCGATTTCCATAAACCGGGTTTGCGGCGGGTTGTGAATAACATCCAGCACTACCATCCCTTTGCGCAACAGATCGCTGCCCGGCGGCAGTTGGTTGACATCCGGGAACATCCCGACCGGCGTGGTCTGGATTATCCCGGAAACGCTGATGTCCCGGGAACCCGGCAGTAGAAAACGGATGTTGTGCTTTTTCTCCAGAAACCGGCCGCGGACTTCATTTCTGCCCATTACAAATATCTTTCCGATCCCCAACTGCTGCAAGGCCACGACAGCGCTTCGGCAGGTGGCGCCGGTGCCGATAATCAGGACCCCCTGTTCGAGATAGTCCAAATGCGGCCTTAAAATATCGGCAATGGCCAGAAGATCGGTGTTAAATCCCAGCCAGCGTCCGCCCTTTTTGATCATTGTGTTGCAGACTCCGGATGCCTCCACCAGCGGCGACGGCTGGGCGAGAAAGGGGACTATTTTTTCCTTGTGCGGGATGGTGACACTCAGCCCGTGAATTCGCTCCTGCCAGGCGTGCCAGAAATTGGAGATATCCGGTTCCGGGAAATTGAGATAGAGAAAATCACTTTCCGAATTGAATTTATCATTCAATTGCAGCATTTTTTTATGAATAAGCCGGTTGTGCAAACGCCACCCGCTGCTCTGCGCCACAGGGTAACCCAGTAGTCCAACCACACGGGTCTTGGGCGACTTTTCATGCAAGCGGTAATCTTCTTTCATTTGCAGCAGATTGAACTGACCGGGCGCAGTGCCGGCGGAATCCACCCCCGCCGCATACGTCCAGCAATTGCCTTCCAGCGCCCCCAGCAACCGGGACAGTCCGCCTTTTTCCCCCATAGCATGAATTACATAATCCCGCTTCATTTCGCGGGCGTGCTCCCGCAATACAGCGGCGGTCAGATTATCACTGCTCTCCTGTGCAATGAATATCAGTTTATACACATCGGCCTTCGTAGCGGTCATTTGGCGGAGGATGGTCTCTAGCTGCCCCCGGTCGTTTGTTTCGCTGTGGTGGGAAAGCACAAGCCTGGTGGTTGACCTGAAATTCAAGTGGGAAACCACCATCGGTGCCGCCGACCACTCCATGTCTATGTAATCGATACCGGCATCGATTGCTGCCTGGAAAAGCGAGATACGTCGTTCCGCACTTCCGCTCCAGAAACCGCCCTCTGCCGGCAGCCGGAACGTCACAATAAGCGGACGGGTTGTCAACATGCGGATGTTTTTCAGATTGGCATCCGGAAAATAATCCAGCCGAAGCTCAATCAGATCGGCTTGCCGGTTTCGGGAAATCTGCCCTTCCAGGTCGGCCCAGGTGCGGGGCAGCAGGCTGACACAAAATTTAGCAGGCGGCGAGGGCAATTTCTAATTCCTCTTTGGTGACCGGGTGAAAAAGCTCCGGATTTCCCGGAGATGAGATCAGGGTAAAACGCGGTATCTGCTGGCGGGATTTCTTGTCACCCAGAACAGCTTCCCAGATCAAATCGGGAGCAAAGTTCCCAATATTCACTGTATCAAGTCCGAAAATCTGTAATGTCTGGTGCAGCCTTTCCACCATTTCCGCAGGGTAACCCAACAACTGATGGGAGAGGCGCGCGGCAACCAGCATTCCAGCGGCAACAGCGAAACCGTGTTTGACGCGAAATTTGCTTAATTTTTCGATTGCATGGCCGACAGTATGGCCGAAATTCAAAATGCTGCGATAGAAGTTCTCCCGCTCGTCGGCTTCCACTACCTGAATTTTCAACTGAACGCATCGCATGACAATTTTTTCCAACAAACGGGCATCCCGCCGGAGCAGCCTTTCCGCACCGGTCTCCAGCCATTCCCATAATTCTTCGTCCAGAATCACTGCATATTTGACCACTTCGGCCAGGCCGTTGCGTAATTCTTCATTTGGTAGTGTAGCCAATAAATCGGGATCAGTAAAAATGGCCGCTGGTTGGTAGAATGCCCCCAACAGATTTTTTCCGGCAGGATGATTAATCCCCACCTTTCCGCCGATGCTGCTGTCCACCTGCGCCAGAAGACTGGTCGGAATATGGATCAACTCCACTCCACGGTGCAGAACCGAAGCAACAAAACCCACCAGGTCTCCGGTAACGCCGCCCCCCATTGCCAACAGCACCGTGTCCCGCCCGGCTTTTTTTTCCAGTAAACGGTCTTCCAGCAGCGCCGCCTGGCGGCGGGATTTGCTCTTCTCACCGGCCGGGAAAACAAGAATATCCCGGAAACCGGGGTGGCCGGCAAGCGCTTCCTCCGCCTGCCCGGCATAAATTCCGGCAACATGTGAATCGGCGACCATAAAAATCGAATGCCTGGGAAATTGTTCGGCAAGGAAGCCGTTTATCCCCTGCCAGACATTCTTATTGATGAAAACCGGGATGGTTCGGAGATCGGGCTTAATGTGCAGGTGCAAAATCGGCATATTCTTTTTGCCATTCTATATAAAGATTGATCTTCCGCATCAATCGGGCAAACTGTTCGGGATAAAGCGCCTGGTCGGGATCGGACCATGATTCCAGCGGTTGGGGATGTACCTCGATGATCAGCCCGTCAGCGCCGGCCGCCAGCGCCGCCATGCTCATCGGCTCAATCAAATCCCGCCGTCCGGTTCCGTGGCTGGGATCGACAATAATGGGCAGGTGTGAGACCTGTTTCACCGCCGGAACAACGTTCAAATCCAGGGTGTTGCGTGAATATTCCACAAAGGTGCGGATTCCTCTTTCACACAAAATTATTTGTTCGTTTCCCTCCGCCATAATGTATTCGGCGCTCATCAGGAATTCGGTGAAATTGGCGGACATGCCACGTTTCAACAGCACCGGCTTGTCGGAATTGCCAACCTCCCGCAGCAGCTTGTAATTTTGCATATTGCGGGAGCCAACCTGCAGCACATCCGCATATTCGCTTACCAGCGGGACATCCATTGCATCCAACACTTCGGTTACGATCAGCACCCCGGTTTCCGCACGCGCTTTGGCGAGGAGCCGCAACCCCTCCTCACCCAGTCCGGAAAAGCTGTAGGGACTGGTGCGGGGCTTAAATGCACCGCCGCGCATCAGCCGGATTCCATGGGAAGCGACAAGACGCGCGGTTTCGATAATTTGAGATTCATTCTCTACCGCGCACGGGCCGGCGATTATGACCGGCTCATCACCGCCGACATTGATATCCCCCAGCGTAATAATCGTATCTTCATTTTTGTACTCGCGGCTGACCAATTGATAAGGTGTTTCAGTCTTTATTATTCTTTCAACGCCGGGCAACCCCGCGATTTCTGCTTCCGGAAGATCCTCCCCATTTGCTTTCAGCAGAATCGTGACCGTTTTTTTGCTTTTTTCGGAAATGATCCGGGCGTCCAGTTTCTGGACAAAGAGCAGCGTATTATTCCATTCGCTTTCGCTCACATCATTTTTCATCACAATGCGCATCGCAGCTCCCATTCGAAGGCGAAGTTTGTCTTATTTTATGAATCGGGAATTTCGGTTTCACCGGCTCACTGCAACAAGACAATTTTCGAAAATTGATTAAATTCTCTTTCCGAACAATCGCGTTTAGACTTCCGCAGAATATAATCCCAACTCAAAAATATCGCAGGTAAATTTAGGAAATAATGGCAATTAATTCAAATATCTTTTTTATTGTGCCTGCGGCTTGCATGGACTTCAAGTTGCGGCATAATAATTACCTGTGGAAAACGGTTACCGGTCTTACTTCCCTGGCACTCGTAATCGTAATCATAATCTTAATCTTAATCGAAAAACATCCTGATGCAGGCACCCAACGGCAAAAGCGCATTCGCCTGAGGGAATCGCGAAGCCGGGCAAAAGAGGTACTGAGGGTTAAATCACCTCATTCCCGCCCAATACTGCACATTCCCGAAATTCCATCAACTCGATTCAATCCTTAACAAACCACATTTTGCAAAACAATCCTGAATGTTTTATATTCCGTCCGGATTATAAAGGAAATGGCAATGGATGAAATCAAGCAGCAGATGATACATATCGGGCGCAAACTGTATGACAAGGGACTGGTGGTCGCCACCGAAGGGAATATGAGCTGCCGCCTCTCGGATGAGCGCATCCTGGTTACCGCCAGTGGAGTATGCAAGGGAGAATTGACACCTGCGGATCTGGTAGTTGTGGACCTGGCGGGTAAAATGCTGCATTCCAACGGCGGCCCATCCACCGAAATGCAAATGCACCTGGAAGTCTATCGCAGCCGTCCGGATGTAAAGGCGGTCATTCATGCGCACCCACCCTATTGCATCAGCCTGACGCTGGCCGGCGTTTCCCTGGACCGTCCATTCCTGCCGGAGAGCGTTTTGTTGCTGGGTTCGGTGCCCACCACTCAGTACGGCCGCCCTTCCACGGAACAAATTCCGCAGTCGATCCGGGCCTATATTGAAAAGACCGACTCGCTGATCCTGCACCGCCATGGCAGCCTGACGGTAGGCAAGACCCTCACCGAAGCATACCACAAATTAGAAGTGATGGAAAATACCGCCAAAATCATCTGGTTAGCTAAGCAGGTGGGGCCAATTCAGCCGCTGGATAAATCGGAGCTGGACGAACTGCTAAAACTGCGAGAACAGGTTTATCGGATGGAATTTCCGATCCTGCCGTTCAAGAAGTTCTTTAAGCTGGTCTGACCAGCAAGTAAAGAACTTCTGTTTCCGCCGGGAGCATCGACAAACACGGGAAATGTTGGCTGAAACCAAAACGCTAGATTTGAACACAGATCATGCCGGCGCAAGCAAAAATTTCTTAGTTGCTTTCAGCCAAATCCTCGTTCAGTTCTTCAAGCTGATCCAATATTTCGTCAAATTTTTCCAGGTGCCCGTCCAGCTCCGCCTCCTCATTCCGGTCCTTGCTCTGAACCAGTGCCTGCCTGGCCAGATCCCGCGCCTCGTCAATTTTCCGCTGCTCTTTCATCGCGCGAGCGATCCAATACTTGCATTCCACCTGGTATCCGACAGAAGGAAATTTGTAACCTGCAATTCTTTCCAAGATCTGTCGAAACATCGATTCGACCTCCGCCCATTCCCCAAAATGCACCATCAAGCGACCCCGCAAATACAAATCGGTCAGGCCATAACTCCCCCTTTTTTTCACAATCTGATCCGACACCGCCAGCGCCTCATCATAATGCCCATAATCATAGATGGCGGTTACCAACACATAAGCAGCCTCGTTGGGAGAATAGCGTCCATGATCGATAGAAAACTGAAGTTGTTTCAATCCCAGCTTCCGTTTGTCCGGCATCCAAAAAGCAATAATTCTGATGAATTTGGATTTTGCCGTTCGCCAGTAGTGGTACGAACCGAGCCCCAAATAGACATCATAGAGCGTGGAATCTTTCAAGAGCGCTTCCTTAAAATTGTCAATACCTCTTTTGCTGTCTTTATAGGCGCCGATGAAGTTAAATTTGCGGAAGCGGTTAAATCCCCGGTATCCGTAAGCCGCTCCCATGTAAAAATTCAACCACGGATCTTTATCATTTTTCTTTAACAGCTCTTTTCCTTTTTCAATTGCCAGCTTAACGTTTTCTTCCAACTCATTTTGAAATCGGCTGATCCGATAGGTGCTCATCCAATTCTGGTAAGTTGCGGCTTTAAAAAAATAGGGCGCCGGGTGTTCGGGGTGTTCTTTCACCAGGCTGTCAAATAGTGCCAGGCTTTCTTCATAGCGGTCGGTAAATGTAAGATAAATCCCCCGTGACGCAGTTTCATGAAACAGGGGATCGATTGGCGCCCGGGCATCCTGTGGAACATCCGGAATGCTGTCAGTGATTTGGGTCATTCCCGGCGCCGCCGCCACCTGTATGGCGGCAAAGCAGATCAGGGCAAATTTTGCAATATTTCCGGTTTGTCTGTTTTTGCGCATTCATCACCTTTGATTTAGAGTTATGGCTGATTGACTGGCGGTGTTGTATTCTGAGGGCCTTGTCTCATCGAATTATCCAGACTTGCAGAGAGATGTGTGATTTGTTCAGCGCACTGCGATTTGTCATCTGCTGGCATTAAATTTTTGGATTCATTTATATCCGGCATATTTTTATTCACAAGATTTTTCAAAGAAGACATTTGAGTTATGAATGCAAATTTTCTTTCGAAATTCAAATCTATCGTATTCTTACCGGAATAAAATTGTTTCATTTTCAGATATATGATAGTTAAATAGTCGGTTTGTCTTTCCTTTAATGGTTTTCTTGCTCTTTGACAAATTACCTCAGTCCACGGACAAAAAAGTGAATTTTCTTTTCCCGTGAAGTTAGTGCTTTTATCCTGAATAAATTACGAATATATTGAATACGTTACTATTCTGACTTTTCATTGGCTGGTATTCTGAAAGCGCACAACGTCTTCACCTGTATTTCGCTCAATTGGCAATCTATTTTTTTCGGTCGAAAGCACGGTTTTATAATGTTCGCATCCATACATCCTAATTTTAGCTACTTCAATTTAGACGATCTAATTTTCTTAAACCAAGTATGGGGGAATCGCAATGAGTGCAAGCGTGGATGATATTCGTTCGGTACTGCCATCAATCCGGCAAACCGTTTTCGCCAAACCAAATGTCGTTGCAGTTGGCATTGGATATAAAATGGTGCAAGGGAAACCGACGGATCAGCTTTGCGCCATCTGTTCGGTGGAATTGAAAAAAACCAAAGCTGAGCTTACTGTGGACGAGCTTATTCCGGCCGCAGTGGCGGGGATTACTACCGATGTCATCGAGACCGGCAAAATCGTGGCGCAGCAAGACCCCAAAGGCCGCTTCCGGCCGGCGCCGGGTGGGGTGAGCGTGGGACACCGCGACGTCACTGCCGGGACGCTGGGCTGCTGGGTGAAAAAAAACGGGGAGTTCCACATTCTTTCCAACAATCATGTGCTGGCCAACAGCAATAACGGTTCAATCGGAGACGCCATCTTGCAGCCCGGCTCCTACGACAGCGGCGTTTACCCAAAAGATAAAATTGCCGAACTGGCGGAGTTCGTTCCGATCAATTTTGAAGGCGGGGACAATGTGGTGGATGCCGCTATCGCAAAAGCGGTGGAAGGCGAAGACGGCGGTTCGTCCTGCCCCATTGCCGGGGCAATTTCTTCGCTGCTTAATCACGGCGCTTCAGGGATCGGAAGTAGAACGCGCCTGAAGCCAATCAAAATTGCCAACATCGGTGATGTGGTGCTGGATGAAATATTAAATATCGGAAAGATCACCCAGATTGCCGAGCCGCAATTGAATATGGATGTGAAAAAAATGGGACGCACTACCGAAGTTACATATGGAAGAATAATGCAGATTGATGTTTCAGTAAATGTGGGATATGGCAACCGCTCGGCCTATTTTGTCGATCAGTTTGTCACCGGTAATATGAGTCAGGGTGGCGACAGCGGCTCGGCGGTGCTGAGCAGCGACAACAAATTGGTGGGGCTGCTTTTCGCCGGCAGCGAAGCGATCACGGTGATGAACCGAATACAGAATGTATTCGCAGCTTTGAATATCAGCTTCTAACCTGCATAATTCATAAATTTTCGCCACAAAGGTACTAAGTCTCGAAGGATCGCAAAGTTAATCCAGGGAAGATTCCATAATTAAGTTTTTATATCGGTTCATCAAAACTGCTCTTGAAATCTAATATTTGCTTTGTTTTGTGCACCTTAGTGTCTTTGTGCCTTCGCGGCGATGAATAATTCGGGCTAACGATTTTATATTCAGCGTGGAATTTCACGGAAAAGTGCGGAAATATCTTTCGGATTATCAAATCGGGAAGATATTTCCGAATAATATCATCTATCCGGGCTTAAAACTGTTTACCTGATTTTAAAATCCCGACTCATATTCTGTGAGGAATGCCTTTCATCCTCCGTTTGAAACTATCCGGCACCGAGAGCAGCCTTCCTGAGAAAGTCAGCATTCCCCATTCGAAGGGCGGAAATTTCCTTTCAAGAACAAATATTTTTCCATCTCGTAAAACGGGAGCGTTACACGAGCAGTGGTCGCAGCTGAATGAGCCAATGCAAAAATCGCTATCAGAGTAAGGGGAGATAACACTTTTCGTTCAATATCACCGAAATCACCAGGGGAGGGAAAATGGGCAGATTGAGGGCGACACAATTTTTTCTTCTGATATTGACGGGATTGTTTCTTGCCGGCAGCCTGCCAGGACAAAGTAATCCCGAACCAGCGCTGAAAATCAATAAGTCGGTTCAGCAAACAGATACACTGGTCTACCGGCTGGCGCCGGATCAAAGCCGCTTTCTGGCGCATGTCGATGCCGGCGGACTGCTTTCACCGTTTGCTCACCATCATACCATCGATCTTGGAGGCTATTCCGGGCAGGTGCAGGTGGTTTCTGAAACAGGAATTCCCATCAATATTCATTTGATCATTCCCGCGGATTCGCTGGTTGTGATCGATAAGGAACACCGCAAGGACATCCCGAAAATCCAGCAGACCATGCGGCAGGACGTTTTGGAGGTTCGCAATTTCCCGCAGATAGAATTTCGGAGCAGCGGGATTACCGCCGTAGAGAAAAAGGGCAGCGCTTACCGCCTGGAGATTTCCGGTAACCTGACATTGCATGGCGAAACGCATCCGCTTGCATTTTCCTGCGAGGTAAGAAGGTTTGAACACGCGCTCCGTGCCAATGGTGAATTCTCCATACTGCAGACTGATTACGGGATGAAGCCGGTTTCACTTTTTGGCGGGCTGGTAAAGGTGAAGGACAGGGTGAAAATATCTTTTAACATGCTGGCACAATGATAGGCAGTACTTTTCATTCCATCGTAACAATTGAAACCGTTGAAACGGGTAATAGGTCAGCCAGGTTTTACCGGCACCGGACTTAAGCCTTTTGTTTAAGCGAACGATTTTTTGAACGAATACATGACCGAATATAAAAATTTCATCAATAATTCATAATGCAACGCTATCTTTAAAAATAAAAAGAGGATTTGGAATGGACTATTCACAAGCATACATGGGCGACCGGACGCTGGCCATTCAGAATGAGTTTTTGCGCAGGGTTTATGTGTGGATGGCAATGGGATTGGGCTTGACCGCCCTGGTTTCGCTTTACGTCTCAGGCAACCAGGCATTTGTTAATTTCCTGTTTGGAAACCAGATACTGTTTTTCGCTCTACTTATCGGCGAGCTGGGATTGGTAATTGCGCTTAGCGCCGCCATCAATCGCATTCAGGCATCTACTGCCGTTCTCATGTTTTTTATCTATGCGGGGCTGAATGGAGTAATATTTTCATTCATATTTCTGGTTTACACCGCAGCTTCCATTGCGACAACTTTCTTCATTACCGCCGGCACCTTTGCCGGAATGAGCATCTACGGATACACCACCAAACGCGATCTCACAGCCTGGCGCAGTTTCCTGTTCATGGGGCTTATCGGCATTATTATCGCCGCGGTGGTTAACATGTTTCTGCACAGTGCGGCAATTTACTGGGTAGTGACCTTTGGGGGTGTGATTGTTTTTGTAGGGCTTACTGCCTATGATACGCAGAACATTAAACAGTTAGCCATGCAGGGATTCGGCGATGAACAGACAGAACGCAAAGGAGCGGTAATTGGCGCATTGCGGCTTTACCTGGATTTCATCAACCTTTTTCTCATGTTGCTCCGGCTTTTCGGACAGCGGCGATAAAAGACACAGGGGAACTTGCTTCTTGTGCGCGATTCTACCGGAAAGAGACTGCACAATCCAAGAACTTTGCACCAGTTAGTGGTAAATCAGCAGAACAACAGTGAAAAAATCCGGGTGGACTCGTGCAGGCCGACAGCAAAAGTCCGGATTGGACCTTTTCAGAAGAACAAGACTCAAGCAAATTCAACCGGTGAGGCAATATATGAGCTACCTTCCTATTGAGGATTACGGAATTATCGGTGATCTCCATACCGTGGCCCTGGTGGGCATGAACGGTTCCATCGATTTTATGTGTTTCCCCTGTTTCGATTCGCCGTCCATTTTTGCAGCGCTTCTCGATGATAAGAAAGGCGGGCGTTTTTCGCTGGCACCAGTGCGGGATAACGTCCGCTATAAGCAGATTTATCTTTCAGATTCCAATATTCTGCTGACCCGGTTCCTATTCGAGGATGGCGTTGCAGAAATTTCCGATTTTATGCCGGTCGGGGAAGGAAAGCACGCCCACGATCTGGTCAGGCGGGTAAAATCGATCCGGGGCGAGATCAAATTCCGGATGCTGTGCCAGCCAAAATTCAATTACGCGCGAATCGGTCACAAGGTAGAAGAAAAAGATGGAGAGGTGCTGTTTATACCGGAGAAAAAAGACCTGTCCGCTTTGCGATTGCGGGCCTCGGTTCCCATGGCAGTCGAGAACGGCGCCGCAGTTTCCGAGTTCACGCTCAATTCCGGAGAAACAGCTTCCTTTATAATGGAAGAGGCTATTCCGGGCGAGGAATCCCCATCGGCCTTGCCGGATTACGAATCGCAATTTTTTAAAAGCACACTCAACTTTTGGCGGAGATGGATTGGCAGGGCACGGTACAGCGGGCGCTGGCATGACATGGTAACCCGTTCTGCCCTGATCCTCAAGCTGCTCACCTACCGCCCAACCGGTTCCATTGTGGCGGCTCCCACTTTTGGCCTCCCGGAAGAAGTTGGCGGAGAGCGCAACTGGGATTATCGCTTCACCTGGATACGGGATGCCTCCTTTACATTGTACGCCCTTATTCGCCTTGGTTACACGGAAGAAGCTGCGCAGTTTATGAACTGGATTGAGGCACGCTGCAACGAGCTGGAACCAGACGGCTCGCTGCAAATCATGTATGGGATTGATGGCCGCCACGATCTGCCGGAAGAAATTCTATCCCATTTTGAGGGCTACCGGCACTCTTCCCCGATTCGCGTCGGGAATGGAGCAAGTAAACAATTGCAGTTGGACATCTATGGGGAGCTAATGGATTCGGTTTATCTCTACGATAAATACGGCGAACCGATTTCATACGACTTGTGGAAAAATCTGCAGCGCCTGCTGAACTGGGTGAGTGCGAACTGGCACCGCAAGGATGAGGGCATTTGGGAGGTTCGCGGCGGCCGGCAGGAATTTCTATACTCCCGTGTTATGTGTTGGGTGGCTCTGGATCGCGGCATCCGGCTGGCCATTAAACGTTCTTTTCCGTCTCCGCTGGATGAATGGATTAAAGCCCGCGATACCATTTACCTGGATGTTATGAATAATTTTTGGGATAACAAGAGGAAGGCTTTTGTGCAGCATAAAGGAGCAAACGGTCTGGATGCGTCCAGCCTGCTGTTGCCGCTGGTCAAATTTATCAGCCCGGTGGATCCACGGTGGATTTCTACCCTCAATGCAATTGGTAACGACCTGGTGTACGATTCGCTGGTCTACCGTTATTCAATTGGTGAGTCAGCCAGCGACGGGCTGGTCGGCAAGGAGGGCACTTTCAATATGTGCACATTCTGGTATGTGGAATGTATTTCCCGCTCGGGCGACCTGAATAAAGCGAGATTTTTCTTTGAGAAAATGCTGGGCTATGCCAATCATTTGGGTATCTATTCAGAGGAGTTGGGAAGATATGGTGAGCATCTCGGCAATTTCCCGCAGGCATTCACCCATCTTGGCCTGATCAGCGCCGCCTTTGATATTAACCGCCGTTTAACTGCTTCAGGCCAGTAGTTTTGGCTTTGATTTTTTCCTCCTCGCCGGAAGCTATTTGAGTTTCCGGGGAAGCGAGAGAAGATACAAATTTATTCCTTTTTCCGGTGATAATCGACAGTTTGCACGAAAAGCTCCTTCAAACCTTCTGTGCAGTCGTTACACATGTCCAGATCGTAACGGGAGTTCAGCAGGTGCTGCCGGAAATCCTGGTAATTTTCCCCCCGCCACAGCGATTCAAAATCCTCATCAATCAGGTTGCCCAACGCATAATCCCCATCCTTGTCGAAGCAGCACGGACTTACCCGCCCGTCGCTGTTTATCACGATGCTGTACCACAAACGCAGGCACTCGTCCGGGAAGAATTTTCGCTTGCGGGTGATGTATTTCCCGGAGTCGGTTCGCCCGGCATAGCGGGTTATCTCCGGATCGTCCGGAAGAAAATCCGCGCCGCCTTCATAGTCGGTAACCTGCACCGTTTTGAAGGAAAGCCGGTCGGCACCCAGCCTGCGGCCAATTTCGATCATATCCTTCCGCTGGTGCATATTCTGCCGCATGAGAATGAATTGCAGGTGGATAAGCGGGGTGCGGCTTTGCATCTCGTGTTTAATCCTTGCCAGCCGCCGGATGCCATCGAACACCCACTCCAGCCTCCCGCCCCGCCGGTATTTTTCATACACTTCCTGATCGGCGCCGTCCAGCGACACGATGACCTCGTCAATGCCGGATTCCACCGTGTCCCGCACCATCTTCTCTTTGCGAAAATAGTGCCCGTTGGTGCTGGTCACTACATAGACATCCCGCTTTTTGGCATAGCGGATAATCCTGGTGAGATCTTTGATGATAAACGGCTCGCCCTGGTTCCAGAGCATCAGCATCCGCACGGAATCCGGTATTTTGTCCCACATGATTTTGAAATCTTCAAAGGTCATGCGTTCCTGCACGCGGGTGAGACTCCCGTTGCCTGCCGGGCAGAGTGGGCATTTCAGGTTGCACAGGCTGGTGGGTTCAACCTGTGCAACCACCGGATTGCCCCACATTACCGGTTTACGCCGAATTAGCGAAAGCGCCAGACTGGAGCCTATTTTCAGAAGGTTGACCGCCTGTTTGATGTCTCGTGGGACAAAAGGTGATACCGGGCGGGCCGGCGGATTGGGCGGCAGAACCGAGCCCCCAAGATGCGACAGCCAATCCCTGGTTGTGAACTTTTCCTTGCCCCCGGCCGGCGATTGGCCTTCGGTCAGCACATCTTCTTTTGTATTTGAATCGTAACTTCCGTTCGCTGCCAATTCTTTATTTTGATGCGTCATAAATTCTCCTGTCAAAGGCAATTTGGGGAAGGTCTGTTCTTTAAAAACCCATTTTCATTTTGCCGGAAAATCCGGCTATCAAAAAATAGCCGGACAGAAATGCCATTCCCCAAATCATGGCAGCCAAAGTAGAAAAATAGCATGGACATGTCAAGATCAAAAAACAGCCGGCGGCAAAATATCACTCACAGACCAGGTCTTTACTCCACCCAAAAAATCCTTGCATCACAGGAAGATTCATTATATTATTTTAAGTCGTTTTTCATAATTCATAAAGGCAAAAGTGAGCATATAGTATTTTATGATAGATTCTCAGCAATTTTTAGATATATTTTCTTGTTTTTTTGGCAAAAATCCATCCTGGTGAAAAAGTCCCGTGCGAAACAAACACGGGATTTTTTTTTGCCCTGCTTTTGGATAGATTGCAGCAATATTTCGTATAAATAGCAACATTTTTTCATCTATAGCTCAGGAGGAGGGTTCGATGGAAGTTCCTTATGAAATTTCGGCAGTAGATTATGTGGAGTTTATTGTGGGGAATGCCAAACAGGCCGCCCACTATTACCAGACGCAATTTGGCTTCGAGCCTTTTGCTTACCGCGGCCTGGAAACCGGAACAAGGGATCGGGTTTCCTACGCGCTGCGCCAAAAGGACATATTTTTTGTCGTCACCTCGCCGCTGCTGGCTAATTCGCCACTCAATGTGCATCTCATGCTGCATGGCGATGGCGTGTTGGATGTTGCCTTCCGGGTGAACGATGCCAGGGCGGCCTGGAAATATGCCATCGGAAAGGGCGCCCCCAATGCACACGATCCCAAAGAATACCGCGACCATCAGGGATCGGTGACGATGGGCGGAATTCACACCTACGGCGATACCATTCACACTTTTGTGCAGCGGGATTCCTACAACGGCGTCTTTTTGCCGGGATTTGTGCCGTATGAATCTCCGCTGAAAACCGAGCCGGTCGGTCTGAATTTCATCGATCATTTTGTGGGAAACCAACCGGAAGGCCAGATGCAAAAGATCGCCGAGTGGTACGAGGGCGTGCTGGGATTTCACCGTTTCTGGAGCGCCGACGACAAGGACATCTCCACCAAATTCAGCGCCCTGCGCTCGGTGGTGGTTGCCGATCCCAAAGAAATTATCAAGATGCCCATCAACCGACCGGCGGCAGGATTGAAAAAATCGCAGATCGAGGAGTTCGTGGAGTATTATTCCGGCCCCGGTGTGCAGCACATCGCCATGAGCACCGATAATATCGTCGATACCATTTCCACCATGATGAAAAAAGGGGTGGAGTTCCTTAAAGTTCCGCACGCCTACTATGAGGAGATCCCCCGGCGGGTGCCCAACCTGGATGAAAATATCGACCAGTTGGAAGAGAACGGCATCCTGGTGGATGTGGATGAATTCGGCTACATGTTGCAAATCTTCACCAAACCGGTGCAGGATCGGCCGACGCTGTTTTACGAAGTAATCCAGCGCAAAGGCTCCAAGAGCTTCGGGAAGGGCAACTTCAAAGCGTTGTTCGAGGCCATCGAGCGAGAGCAGGAAAAACGCGGTAATCTGTAAGGACAAAAATAGGAGTCAATCCTTGTGTGGTACGAATCAGTATTGTCATTTTGACCGAAGGGAGAAATCTTTAAGCATCAACAAGAAAAGATTTCTCGTCGCAATCTCCTCGAAATGACATTGCGACTTTAACATATTACCGAGATCGCATGAAAAACGAAATTATTCGTAAGCACAGAAATTTTGTACAATTCAAAACGGAGGAATGAAAAATGCCATTTTACATAAAGCGGGGAAGTATCCCGCCCAAGCGGCATATTCAGCATCGTGATGCCGGCGGAAACCTGTATCATGAAGAACATGCCAGCCGGGAAGGATTTTCCAGCATCTATTCCAACCTGTATCATTTGCGACCGCCTACCCGCATTTCGCAGGTGGGAGAATTCAAGAGAATCGAATACCTGCGGGCAGAGGAGAAAGAGCACCGGCATCATCATTTTGAGACTCTCAAATTCCAGCCCAAAGGAAACTGGATTTCGGGTCGCCGGGTGCTGGCATTTAATCACGATGTGGCGATCATGACCGTGGCGCCCGACGAGCAGGGCGATTTTTTTTACCGTAACGGAATCGGCGATGAAGTGCTGTTTGTGCATCACGGGAAGGGAGTGCTGCACAGCGTTTTTGGCAGGCTGGAGTACAGAGCCGGAGATTACATCGTGATCCCCCGCGGCGTGCTGTACAAGCTGGAATTACAGAGCGACACCAACCGTTTCCTGGTCATCGAATCCGCCGGAATGGTGGAGCCGCCAAACCGCTACCGCAATGAATTCGGGCAGCTTCTGGAACATGCACCATATTCGGAGCGCGATCTCCGGGTGCCGGAATTCGTGGAGCCGGTGAATGCGGAAGGGAAATTCCAGTTCCTGCTGAAGCTCGACCGTGGCATCCAGGAATACACCCTTGCGCAGAATCCGTTCGACCTGGTTGGCTGGGACGGCTACTACTACCCGTGGATTTTCAACATCCGCGATTTTACGCCTATCGTGGGCAAAATTCATCAGCCGCCGCCGGTGCACCAGACGTTCCAGGCCAACGGCTTCGTGATATGTTCATTCTGCCCACGCCCGTTCGATTTTCATGAGGAGGCCATTCCCGCTCCCTACAATCACAGCAATGTGGACAGCGATGAGGTGCTGTATTATGTGGAAGGGGATTTCATGAGCCGCAAGGGCGTGAGCGAGGGTTCCATTACGATTCACCCGTACGGAATTGCGCACGGCCCGCAGCCTGGCCGCTATGAAGGCTCCATCGGAAAAAAAGGTACCAATGAATATGCGGTGATGCTGGATACCTTTCGGCCGCTAACTATTGGACGGGATGCAATGGAAGTTGACGATCCCAAATATCCGTATAGCTGGATGGAGTAGCAGGCACGGGCTGGGGGAGGAAACCCCGACTGGTGGGATGCGATTCCCATCGCCGACAAAACAAGGAAATCAGGAAGGAGGAAAAATGTCCGGCAGCGCAGAAAAAACCGAAACATACCCATTCGGACAGAAAATCGTGTGGCAGCCCAACCCGGAATGGATTCGTAACAGCAACCTGCAGCGATTCATGAACCGCTATGAAATCCCGGATTATGAAACGCTGATGGAGCGCTCCCGTCGGGAACTGGAGTGGTTTTGGAATGCAACGCTGGATGATCTGGACATAAAATTTTACACTCCATATAAAAAGGTGGTTGATCTTTCGGAAGGGATTCAGTTCCCCCGCTGGTGTGTTGGCGGGAAGATGAACATCATTCACAACTGCCTTGACAAGTGGCAGAACACACCCAATAAAGACCGCCTGGCGCTGCGCTGGGAAGGAGAGGAAGGCCAAACCAGGGCGCTTACTTATACCGATCTTTTCCAGCAGGTAAATCGCTGTGCCAACGCTTTGCGAAGCCTCGGAATCGGCAAGGGAGATGCGGTCGGTCTCTACATGCCGATGATCCCCGAGCTCGCAGTCGCCTTTCTGGCGATTATCAAAATCGGGGGCATTATTCTCCCGCTGTTCAGCGGCTATGGGCTGGCGGCTGTGGCTACCCGGCTCCAGGACGCCGGGGCCAAAGCGCTTTTCACCGCAGATGGTACGTTTCGCCGCGGCGAGAAAATCCCCATGAAATCAATCGCCGATGAAGCGCTGCAGAACGTTCCTTCGGTGAAAAATGTCATTATCGTCAACCGCGCGGGATTGGAAAACGTCCCCTGGCAAAAGGGAAGGGATGTCTGGTGGGACGATTTGATTCCGGGGCAATCTCCCAAAGCCGAAACCGAGCAGACCGGCGCTGAAGATATTCTGATGATTATCTACACCAGCGGCACTACCGGCAAACCGAAGGGCGCGATTCACACTCACTGCGGATTTCCGGTGAAGGCGGCGCAGGACATCTTTTATGCAATGGATCTGAAGCCCAACGATACCATGTACTGGATGAGCGATATGGGCTGGATGATGGGTCCCTGGGAGGTTTTCGGCACGCTGCTTATCGGCGCCACCCTGATGTTTTACGACGGCGCTCCCAATTATCCGGACAATAACCGGGTGTGGAAGCTGGTTGAAAATCATCGTGTGACCCACCTGGGAGTTTCGCCCACACTTATCCGGCTTCTGAAGGCACAGGATGGCGGGTCGGTAAAAAAATATGATGTATCAAGTCTGCGAATGGTAGGCTCAACCGGCAGCCCCTGGGATCCGGAATCCTGGCTGTGGCTGTTCCGGAATGTGCTGGAAAGCCGGAAACCAATCCTCAATTACTCCGGCGGAACCGAGATCAGCGGCGGCATCCTGTCCGGCAATTTTTACAAGCCGCTCAAGCCAGGGGCATTTTCGGGGCCGGTGCCCGGAATGGATGCCGATGTAGTGGATGATAACGGGAAGCCGGTGCGAAACGCAGTGGGCGAGCTGGTCATCCGCCAGCCGTGGATCGGCATGACCCGCGGCTTCTGGAAAGATCGCCAGCGTTACCTGGATACTTACTGGAACCGTTTCCCCGGAGTGTGGGTGCACGGCGACTACGCCGCCATCGATGAGGACGGGTTGTGGTACATCCTGGGGCGAAGCGACGATACTATCAAAGTGAGCGGCAAACGCCTGGGACCGGCGGAGGTGGAATCGATTGTGAACTCGCATCAGGATGTCACCGAATCGGCGGCGATCGGTGTTCCCCATTCCATAAAGGGGCAGGAAATGGTGGTTTTTTGCGTGCTCAACCCGGAGACTGCTCCTTCTGAAGATTTGCGGCGGGACTTGATTGATCTGGTCACCGAAGAACTTGGCAAACCGCTCAAACCGAAAACGGTTTTGTTCACCACTGCGCTGCCAAAGACCCGCAACGCGAAGGTGATGCGCCGGGTGATTCGCTCCGCTTACCTGAAGGAAGAGGCTGGCGATCTCAGCAGCATCGAAGATCCGGCTACGGTTGAGGCAATCAGAAGTGCGGTTTGATATTTTGGGTTGACAGGATTTACAGGATTAGTGGGATTTTGACCTCTGATTTGTGAAAGGAAGAAAGCTGCAAATGCTTCACAGGTGATTCTTGCCGGATTTCCAGTTGCATGGCATTTCGGTAGCATATATCATCATGTGAATCCTGTTCATCCCGTCAAAAAAAAGAAAATAAAGAAGGAGAAAGAAAATGAGTGTTCATAAAAATAAAGAAGCGAAAGATAAAGAATCGCTGTCGGCGTTTGAAAAGGCGGGAAAGGAAGGGCTTGATCCGCGCTGCGTTCCCATAAGACTGGACGGCCCGGCGCCGGAAGGTGATGAAATCACATACCCGGAGTACACCGGGGAGGAACACGAGACCTGGAAAATCATGTACAAGCGCCAACGGGAAATCCTGCCGGGCCGCGGCTGCCAGGAGTATCTGGACGGCTTGAAGATGATGGAGTTTCCGGAAGACAAAATACCGTACCTGGGAGATGTGGGCAGAGTGTTGCAGCGCACCACCAACTGGCAGGTGGCGCGGGTGCCCGGCCTGCTTTTCGAGGGCGATTTTTTCTCGCGCCTCAAACGGCGGGTATTTCCATCCACCGATTACATCCGCCCCCGGCACGAGTTGGACTACACCCCGGCTCCCGATCTGTTTCACGACATCTTCGGGCACACGCCTATGATTACCAATTCGGCGTTTGCCGACTTTTATCAGAAAATCGGTGAGGCCGCCTTTCATGCGGAAGGTCAAAACCGCCGCCGACTGGAAAGAATTTACTGGTTTACGGTGGAGTTTGGGCTAATCGATACGCCGAAAGGTTTGCGGATCTATGGGAATGGGATCATCTCCTCCTACGGCGAAACGCTGCATTCCCTCACCGACAAGGTGGAAAAACGTCCGTTCGATCCGAAAACGATGGCAGAGCAGGAATACGATGTGTGGCATATGCAACCGCTGCTTTATGTAATTGATTCGTTCGAGCAGTTGGAGCAGGGTTTCTACGATTGGGCCCGCTCACAACGATTGCTGGATTGACTTAGATTAGATTAAGCATAGAGAAATTCTAAAAATAAGCCAGATTGCATCCCCCTTAATCCCCCTTCAAAGGGGAAAAAGAGGATATCCGCGAATTACGGATAGAACATCTTGTGCTGCACGAATTTTCTTCTTTAAATGCAAATTTCATTCTATTTGCGTAGTTTCCTTCCTTTATATTATGTTACAAAGAAAAATTGCCCGGGCTGAAAATACGAAAAGGTGTAAATGGCGGAAAATGCTGTATTATTTGAAAAACAAGAGCAGGTCGCGATTGTCACGTTAAACCGGCCGGAAGTTCACAATGCCATAAATGCGGAAATGATGGCGCAACTGGAAGAAATTCTTGATGCGATTGAAAATGACGCGGAGATACTGGTTGTCATCCTCACCGCTGCGGGAAATGAATCCTTCTGCGCTGGCGGCGATCTGAAATATTTCGCCGGATTGCGCACCCGGGAAGATGCGCTGCGCATGTCCCGCCGTATGCAGGCTATTCTGAACCGGTTCTACCAAGGCGAACGGGTAGTAATCGCAGCGGTGAACGGCCGGGCATTGGGCGGCGGCTGCGAAATCCTGACCGCCTGCCATTTCCGGAGTGCAGCCGAAAACGCCCAATTTGCCTTTCGCCAGGCGGCCAACGGCATAACCACCGGCTGGGGCGGGGGCGTCAGGCTATTCGAGCAGATTGGCCGGAGCGCCGCACTGCAGCTTTTGCTCACCTCCGAAACAATTGATGCAAATGCTGCCAAAGAGATAAGTTTTGTACAGCAGGTGGTTCCCGCAAATCAATTGCTGCCAGCCGCACTTGCGCTTGCTGAAAGAATATCCGAAAACCCGGCAGATGCCGTACGGGCTTTTATTCATCTGGCCCGGGAATTTCCCCACAGAAGTCGCAATGAGCTTATTAAATTGGAAACGGAGACATTTGGTGATTTGTGGGTGGGAAAGGATTTCCGGGAATGGTTGAAACGATTCCTGGGAGAAAGTTGAAAGATATCTTTATGTGAGTTGTGACTGCTATTCTCATTAACACCGGGCTTAAGCCTGGTGTTAATGATATCCCCAAATTTTCAGTTTTTCATTAATACATAAACCATCCCTTCTATCAAAATAAAAAAGCGCTTTGAATTATCAAACAATTTATTAAATTAGTCGAAAATTTTAGAATAGTGGTTAGAATGGACAATGTAGACGAAAAACTGGAAATCCGAAAAGAGCAAATCCTGGCTTCTGCCATGCGCTGCTTCGCCCGCTTTGGATACCACAAAACGACCCTTGATGATATCGCCAATGCTATCGGAATGAGCAAGCCGTCGCTCTATTACTATTACAAGAACAAGGAAACGATTTTCAGGGAAGCGATAGAAGCTGAAGCGGCCAAGATCAGCGCACATTTAGCAGAGAAATTTGCCAAGGAGACTGCTGCCAGCGGCAAGCTCGCCTGCATGTTGAAAACAAAATTGCAGTTTTTCCGGGAACGGGTGGATATGCTCGATCTTTCGGTGCAGGTCATCATCGAGACCAAACCGGTGATTGAAAAGTTTTTCAGGGAATTCCGCCAGAGGGAAGTAGATCTACTCACCTCAATTTTGCGTGAAGGCATGGAATCCGGTGAGTTCCGGCAGAACGATCCCCAACGGGTGGCAGACAGCATTCGTGCCATCATGGATGCCCTGCGATTCCGGGAATTGCAGGCCGCAAATGCTCAATCTGCCTCGGATATCGATTATGCCAAGCTTGAAAATGAGACCGAATTTATGCTCGATCTTTTGCTGAATGGATTGCGCAAATGAGAAAGCATATTCTACCGGCCGCTTACGGCAAATATATGAATTGTTTATTTTAGAGACCCGAAATAATTATTTTCTTTAAACCGGATTTACTTGATATAATCCCAATAAATTTCAAATCGATATGGAAATGATTATGATAAGAACATTCGCAGCCCTGGGAAATCACATCCAGGTTTATTTTAGAAAGACGCTTCCATTGCTTTTTCCGGCAGTGCTGCTGATTTTTTACCAGGCGCAGGCAGAGGAAACAGGTCAATTGTCTTTCGATCTGAACGCTGCTCGCCAATATGCCCGACAGCATAGTTATGATGTGCAGAATTCAGAGCTGGCCATTAGCGCGGCCAGGAAGCAGATCAAAGAAATTGCCGCGGGGGGATTTCCCCAGATCAGCGGCAGTGCTCAATACCAGGATTTCCTGGACATCCCCACCCAGTTGATTCCGGGTGAGATTTTTGGCGGTGCCCCTGGTTCCACGATCCCGGTGAAGTTCGGAAAGCCGCATAATGCGACCTGGGGTGTTTCAGCAAGTCAGCTCATCTTCAGCGGCAGTTATTTTGTGGGATTGCAGGCGTCAAAGATTTACCTCAATCTGACAAAACAGAATATGGAGCGCTCCCAACTGGATGTGGCGGAAACGGTCACCCGGACCTATTACATCGTGCTGGTGGCCGAGGAAAATCTGCGCATTCTGGAGGAAAACCTGAACAACCTGCAGCAGCTTCACTACGAAGTGCAGGAAAGCTTTAAGGAAGGCTTTGTGGAAGAAACCGATGTGAAGCAGCTACAGATCTCGGTGACCCAGCTTCAGAACACAGTGAACACCATCAGACAGCAGGTCGAGGTGACCTACAAGCTGCTCAAGTTTCAGATGGGTATCGATCTCAACCGGGAGATCAGGCTGACCGACAATCTGGAGAGCATTCTCAGCCAGGTGGATGGTCCTTCGCTGCTGGGACGGCCATTCGATTTGCAGGGCAACATCGGCTACCGGCTGGCCTCCACCCAGCTTAGTCTTGCCAGGGCAAACCTGAAAAATGAGAAAATGCAATTTCTTCCGGTGATTGCAGGTTTCGCCAATTACCAGCAGAATGCACAGAGGGATAAATTCGACCTGTTCGACTTCGATAAAAAATGGTATCCGACGACGGTGATCGGGCTTAGCATTAATGTACCGCTGTTTTCCAGCGGAGCGCGGCTGTTCCGGGTGCAGCAGGCCAAAATTGCGGTGAAGCAGGCAGAAGTAACCCGGATGAAGGCCGAGCAGGGCTTACGGCTGCAATATGAGCAGGCCAGAACCGACCTGACATCCAACCTGGAGAATTATAAGAATGCCCGGGCGAACATGGCGTTGGCAAAAGAAGTGTACGATGTCACCCTCGAGAAATACAAGGAAGGCATCTCCACCAGCCTTGATCTGATCGAGGTGCACAACCAGTAT
Organism: uncultured Calditrichaceae bacterium; assembly: GCA_964624795.1. Taxonomy (GTDB): domain Bacteria; phylum Calditrichota; class Calditrichia; order RBG-13-44-9; family RBG-13-44-9; genus CAZUZS01. The sequence continues at coordinate 5,226 of CAZUZS010000043.1, read as the reverse complement.
CTCACAGCGCAATCCGCTTACATCACCGGCGAATCGCAGCTTCTGAATGCCAAAAATGCAATGGACAAGTTGTTTGAAAATTATTGATTAATCGAAATTAAAACCATTGGGTAAATGATATGAAAAAAATCATCATCTTAATTTTAGGTGTTGTTTTCCTTATTTCCTGCGGATCGGGAGACAAGCAGGCTCAACTGAAAAAGCTGGAGGCACAGCGGGATGCATTGGACACAGAAATCGCCCAGCTTAAAGCTGAAATTCAGGATAAAAACGGTTCACAGGAAAACGGGAAAATTGCCTATGTGGATATGGAAGCGGTAAAACCCGCCATGTTCCGGCATTTCATCCAGGTACAGGGCACGGTTGAATCGGACAGTAATATTTTCGTACCCGCGCAGGCGTCCGGTGTGGTAAAGAAAATCTATGTAAAAGAAGGAGATGCGGTCTCCAAGGGTCGGCTGCTGGCGGAACTGGATGGTGCCGTTTACGAAAGCAGTATCGCTGAACTGGAAAACAGCCTGCAACTGGCCAAAACCATTTTTGAACGCCAGAAGCGCCTGTGGGATAAAAAGATCGGCAGTGAAATTCAGTTTCTGCAGGCAAAGACCAACAAGGAAGGCCTGGAGAAAAAATTGACCACGATGCGCGAACAGTATCGCATGACAAAGATTATTGCCCCCATCAGCGGCACGGTGGATGAAGTGGCCATTAAGGAAGGGGAAGCAGCCGCTGCCGGCTTTGGTGCCGTACGGATTGTGCAGCTCTCTGCGTTGAAGATCAAAGCCAAGCTCTCGGAAAACTATATCTCGCAGGTTAATGCCGGGGACACTGTAGAGGTTCTGATTCCGGTGATCGATCTGAAATTCCGGCAGGTTGTGAAAGCGGTTTCGCAGGTCATCGATCCCCAAAACCGCACCTTTGATATCGAACTTAAAGTTTCCCAAATGAAACAGGCGGTCAAACCCAATATGCTTGCGGTCCTCACCATCAATAATTACAGCAATTCCCGGGCGCTGACCGTTCCGGTGAATTCTCTGCAAAAAACCGGCAGCGATTATTTTCTGTTTACGGCCCGGCAGAACGCCGATAGCGCAAACGGTCATTGGGTTGTGGAAAGGCGCGAAGTGTCGCCCGGCGAATACCAGGGTAACCGGATCGAGATCGTCAACGGATTGAAAGCCGGGGAGCATGTGGTGACATTTGGTTATCAGGACCTGGCAGACGGACAGACCGTGATGCTAAGCAGCCGCTAAAGCAGCACTTTCGGGCATTACTCCGGACCAAAACATCCGGCAATTGTCCAAATTGAAACGACATTTAGACTGATTTTTGTTGCAGGTGATCCAAAAGGAAAAATCTATGAAAGATTTCAAACTCTCTAATCTGGCGGTCGATAATAAAACGACCATATATATCTTCACATTTATCCTGGTTATTTTTGGGATTATGCAGTACCAATCAACGCCCAAAGAGAAATTCCCGGATATCGTCTTCCCGTATTTCATGATCACCACTATCAATCCCGGCACATCGCCGGTGGATGTGGAAAACCTGATTACCCGGCCCATTGAAAAGGAGCTGAAAGGAATAGACGGGATCAAACATATCACCAGCCAATCGCTGCAGGATTACTCAGTGGTGGTGGTGGAATTCGAAGTGACCGCCGATGAAACCCAGGCCTACCTGGATGTGAAACAGGCGGTGGATGACTCCCGCTCGGACCTTCCCAACGATCTTTACGAGGAGCCCAAGATCACCCAGATCGATGTCTCCGAAATACCGATCCTGTATGTCAATTTGTCCGGCGATCTCGGCCTGGTAAAGCTCAAACAGTATGCCGAGGATCTGCAGGATGAAATCGAGGGGTTGGAAGAGATCACCCGTGTGGACTTGATTGGCGCGCTGGACCGGGAAATCCAGATCAATGTGGATCTCTACAAAATGCAGGCCGCCGGGCTTTCCTTTAACAGCATTCGAAACGCGGTAGCGATGGAGAACATGACCATTTCCGGCGGCGAGGTGAGCAGCGGGGGCATGAAACGCAATTTCCGGGTGGTTGGAGAGTTTAAAAATGTGGAGCAGATCGGCAATATTGTGCTGAAAGAGGGTGTCCGGCTGAAAGATATTGCCGAAGTAAAGGACGGATTTCACGACCGGGAAAGCTACGCCCGCTTCAATGGAAAGGACGTTATCACCCTGGCGGTGATCAAACGAACCGGGCAGAACCTGATCGTGGCGGTGGACAAAATCAATTCCATTATCAGCAATTTCCAGGAAAAAGCCTCGTCCAACCTGGTAATTACCACGACGGGAGACAGCAGCACCCAGACCCGTAATTCCGTGAACGATCTTTTCAATACCATCATTCTGGGTTTTATCGTGGTGGTATTCATTCTCATGTTTTTCATGGGTGAACTGGACGCTTTCTTTGTGGGGGTCGCCATTCCGCTTTCGATGCTGATCGCCTTCATTGTGCTCCCGGTCATCGGTTTTACCATGAATATGGTGGTGCTGATGGCCTTCATCCTGGTTCTGGGGATCGTGGTGGACAATTCAATCGTGGTCATCGAGAATATATACCGTCATTTTACGACCACTCCAAACCTTTCCATTGTTGCCGCCACCAAACGGGCGGTTGGCGAGGTGGCGATCCCGGTGCTCACCGGCACATTGACCACCATTGCGCCGTTCCTGCCGCTGGTATTCATGCCCGGCATTCCCGGTAAATTCATCTCCTTTTTGCCCATTACGATCATTATCACCCTCAGCGCTTCCATGATTGTGGCCTATTTCATGAATCCTGTTTTTGCAGTATCATTCATGAAATACGAGGGAGAAGAGCCACACGGCAAAAAGGCAAACCAGGATCATCGCCGGATCTGGATGATATCGGCGGGGATGGGACTGCTGGCGGTCATTTTTTACATCACCGGTCCCATGCTGCTTGCCAACCTTATTGTGTTCGGACTTCTGACTTACCTTTTCCTGAAATATGTGATGGTCCACCTGATCCATCGCTTTCAGACGCGCGTGCTGCCTGCATTTATGAACGGTTACCGCAAAACGCTGGCTTTTGTATTGACCGGCAAGCGGCCCTATGCTGTTGTTGGTGCCACGGTGGTAATGCTCTTTATGTCATTTATCCTGTTTGGGATCGCAACGCCGAAGGTAGTTTTCTTTCCCAGCGGGGATCCCAATTACATCTACGTTTATGTCACCATGCCGGAGGGAACACATATTGCGGTGACCGATTCGGTGACCCGGGTGGTGGAAAGCCGCGTGCGGGAGGTTTTAGGCAATAATAATCCCGATGTGGAATCCATCGTGGCGAACGTGGCTACCAACGCCGGCAACGGTCTGTTTGAACGTTCTACGCAGGACAAGCTGGCAAAGGTGACGGTCTCTTTTGTGGAATATAAATATCGCCGTGGCGAGAAAACAACCCTGCAATATGTGGATGAAATCCGGGAACGGCTGAAAGGAATCGCCGCGGCGGAAATCGAGGTTGATCGGGAACGCATGGGGCCGCCTACCGGAAAAGCCATCAATATTGAAATCAGCGGTGATGATATCGACCAGTTAATGAATATCAGTGAGCGTCTGAAAACATTCATCGAAACGCTCGATATCCCGGGGATCGAAGATTTGCAATCAAATATGGAGGTACACAAACCGGAGTTGATCCTGAATATCGACCGGGATAAAGCCAGCCAACTGGGTATCAGCACCGCGGCGGTCGGCTCCATGTTGCGCACCGCCATATACGGCAACGAGGTATCCAAATTCCGCGATGGCGAAGATGAATATCCCATTCAACTGCGCCTGGATGAGAAATACCGCTATGACCTGGGCGTGCTGCTGAGCCAGCAAATAACCGTCCCGGCGAATGGCGGGCCTGCCAAAAAAATCCCGCTCTCGGCGGTGGCCAGTGTGGATTACACTTCCACTTACGGCGGAATCAACCGTCTGGACAACGAGCGGGTGGTGACTTTGAGCTCCAATGTTCTGACCGGTTACAACGCAAATGAAATTATCATGCGGATAAAAAAGCAGCTTCCCAAATTCGATTTGCCGCAGGGCTACGAGGTGCGGTTTACCGGTGAGCAGGAAGGCCAGTCGGAAATCGCCAATTTTATGGTGAAGGCGCTTTTCATTGCCATTGCGCTGATCCTGATCATTTTAGTGGCCCAGTTCAATTCGCTCATGAAGCCGCTGATTATCGCCTCGCAAATTATCTTCAGTTTTATCGGCGTGCTCCTGGGCTTCATCATTTTCCATATCGATATTTCGGTAATGATGACCGGCATGGGAATTATCGCGGTTGCCGGGGTGGTAGTGAAGAACGCTATCATCCTGATCGACTACATCGATGCGCGGATCGTTGATGCCGACGACAAAATACAGGCGATCGTCACGGCCGGCGCCACCCGCCTCACACCGGTGATGCTGACCGCGCTTTCTACCATCCTGGGATTGCTGCCGCTTGGGCTGGGGATCAACATCAATTTTGTGACGCTGTTTACCCGGCTGAATCCCAATATATTCTTCGGCGGAGACAGCGTGGCCTTCTGGAATCCGCTGGCCTGGACCATCATCTTTGGTTTGGCTTTCGCGACCTTCCTCACATTGTTGGTGGTGCCGGCAATGTACCGGATAATTTACATACGCAAGCAGTAAATTGGCTGCATCTCAACCCTTTCCCCGATTCTTCCTGCGGGTCGATCTTCATAAAATCCTCCTTTCTCTTCTCCAGCCTGGAGAAGGGAAAGGAGGTAAAGGGGATAGGGAGGAGTTTCCACATCAATTATCCATGATCTGGGCGATTTCCTTCTCAATCAACCACCTGTTTTCCTCACAATCAATCGTCGTAACCGGTTTTCTGTTTTCGGATGAATGATTCTCAAACAGCAATTTTTCGAGATTGCCGCCATGAACTGCGTAGGCGATAAATATCTCAACTGCAAATTCCATCATGAATTCGTTTCGCGTTTGGGCGGTTTCCGCGGTAACTCTTTTCACCGATTCGTCGAACGGCGTTACAATCAGCAGGCGGTTTTTTGCCAGCAGCCAGCTAATCTCCGGCTCAAACTGCTTTTTCAGTCCCCGCGCCAGCGCCAGGATAATCGGCTGGCTGCCCTTTAGCAGCTCCCGAAAGACCTCTTTTTCTATTTCCGAATGAAAACCGGAAATGACGCAATTTCCCTTATCGCACTGTTCCTTTGCCCA
>CAZUZS010000042.1:41131-42490 GCA_964624795.1 uncultured Calditrichaceae bacterium | reverse complement strand
CCCTTTCCTTCTGTGCCGCTCCGTGCAATTCCATGGTAATATTCCTCTTATAAAAATATTTTTTTAGCAAGGTTGACAAATAAAAGTCCGGGTGGTTAACTTTTGCCGATTTAATTTCGCCAGGCAATGATTTGGAAGCCAATTATCGGGAAAATAAACGCATGATGCAACCTTCTGATGAAGAGCTGAAAGAACTGATCCAACGCGCCCTGCAGGAAGACATCGGCGGCGGTGATGTGACTACCAATGCCATCATTCCATCGGAAATGCAGGTAAGGGGTGAGTTTATCGCTAAAGCGGATGGCGTAATTGCCGGGCTGAGAGCGGCCGAGCAGGCTTTCTCCCTGCTGGACGAGCGGGTTGAATTTGTGCCGAAAACAGAGGAAGGCGGGAAAGTCGCAGCCGGCGACATCATCGCCACGGTGTCCGGACCGGGCCGGGCCATCCTGAGCGCCGAGCGGACAGCCCTCAACATCTTGCAGCGGATGTCCGGCATCGCCACGCTCACCCGCCGCTTTGCGGATGCAGTGGCCGGCACTCGGGCGTTTATCCTGGATACCCGCAAGACCGCTCCCGGCCTGCGTATTCTGGACAAATGGGCGGTGCGGCTGGGCGGCGGGCAGAATCACCGGTTCGGGCTGTTCGATATGGTGCTGATCAAGGAAAACCACATCAGCGCGGCGGGCGGAATTACCGCAGCCGTCAACCAGGTCAAATCGCAAATAGGCTCGAATATGGCCATCGAAGTGGAAGTGCAAAATTTCGAGGAGCTGCACGAAGCGCTTGGTCTGGAAATCCAGAGAATATTGTTAGATAATATGACAGTGGCGGAAATCGCGGAAGCGGTGAAAATCGCTGCCGGCAAAATCCCGCTGGAAGCATCCGGCAACATCTCCCTGGAAAATGTTGCGAAAGTAGCGAGAACGGGCGTCGACTATATCTCAGTCGGGCAGTTGACGCACTCTGTAACAGCGCTAGATATCAGCTTGATCGTTAAATAAAGAAGCAATCGCCGGTGGCAAATTGAAACTTTTTGCAGAAAAATCTATTTCAGTTTAGGCAAACAAATATAAGGCAAAGCAATATGCCGTTTGAAGAAACCTATTCGTTGATGAAAGATAAATTGGGAAAGATTGTCCCGGATTTCGAGCTGCGCTACAAGGCAGAGCTGGTGGAGCAAATCAACATCCTGAAAAAGCAGAAAAATGCGGTCATCCTGGGGCACAACTACATGGAGCCGGCCTTGTATCACACCGTGCCGGATATTGTGGGCGATTCGCTGGAGCTGAGCCGGAAGGCAGCAGCGACCGACAAGGATATCATCGTTTTTTGCGGGGTGCGCTTCATGGCCGAGACCGC
>CAZUZS010000042.1:38892-41031 GCA_964624795.1 uncultured Calditrichaceae bacterium | reverse complement strand
AGATATCGAAAACGTCCGCCGGCAATTCCCGGAGGTTGTAATTCTGGCGCACCCGGAATGCAGCCCGGAGGTGACCGCGGCATCCGATTTCTCCGGAAGCACTTCCGCCATGATCAAATACGTGGAGCAGGTCAGCGCCAAACAGTATCTCCTGCTGACGGAGTGCGCGATGGGCGACAATGTGGCGGCCGCAAATCCCGGAAAGGAGATGCTCCGGCTGTGCAATGTGCGTTGTCCGCACATGAATGAAATCACCCTGGAGGAAACGCTCCACTCATTGCAGCACAACCAGTATGTCATCGAAGTGCCGGAAGACATCCGCGTGCGCGCGATAAGTGCTGTTGAGCGGATGTTGGCGATCGGATAAGGAATCTGGCAGATGCCTGAAATTATTGAAACTGAAGTGCTAGTAATCGGCTGTGGAATTGCCGGCGGAATTGCCGCCCTGCAATTAGCGGAAGCCGGAATCCCGGTTACAGTTGTGACACGGGCCACCGTAGAAGAAGAATCCAATACACTTTATGCTCAGGGCGGAATTATCTACCGCGGCGAAAATGACTCCCCCGAGCTTTTGGCGGAAGATATTAAGCGCGCCGGCGCCGGCCATTCCAATCCCCGGGCAGTTGATATTATTTCACGGGAAGGTCCGGATCTGGTTGAGCACATCCTTATCGAGAAACTGGGCATTGCCTTCGACCGAAATCCAAATGGCGAATTTTCTCTGGTAACGGAGGGCAGCCACTCGGTTCCGCGCATTCTGCACTCCAAAGACAGCACCGGCAAAGTTATCGAACAGGCCATTATACAGGCGCTGCGGAAGAACCCGAACATCCGGCTGATGAAAGGCTACACGGCGGTGGATCTGCTCACGCCATCGCACCACTCCCTGAACCGGCTTTCCGTTTACGAACAGCACTCTTGCGACGGCGCTTACCTGTATGATCAGGCAGAATCCAGGGTTGTTCGTGTTCTGGCCAAAAAGATCATTCTGGCAACCGGCGGCCTGGGGCAAATATTCTTACGCACCAGCAATCCTTCCTGGGCGCGCGGGGATGGTTTGGCAATGGCTTACCGTGCCGGGGCGCGGGTAATTAACAGCGAGTTTATCCAGTTTCACCCCACTACTTTTCATCACAAGAATGCCCCGCATTTTCTCATTTCCGAATCGGTTCGCGGGGCAGGCGCCCGGCTGGTGATCAACAACGGGCACACCTTCATGGAAAAATACAGCCCGGAGTGGAAAGACCTGGCACCCCGCGATGTGGTGGCGCGCGGCATCCACGAGGAGATGCTGCTCAACGATATTCCCAACGTTTATCTCGATCTTCACAGCTACATCCCGGCCGACCAGATCAGGGAAAAATTTCCCACCATCTACCAGAGCTGCCTGGATTACAAGGTTGACATCACGCGAGAACCGGTTCCGGTGGTGCCGGCCGCTCACTATTTCTGCGGCGGCGTCTGGGTGGATGAATGGGGACAAACTACTCTGCAAAACCTGTACGCAGTGGGCGAAGTTTCCTGTACCGGTCTGCACGGCGCGAACCGGCTGGCCAGCACTTCACTGCTGGAGGGGCTGGTGTGGGGCCAACGGTCGGCACAGCATATTATGCGCAATATCGCCGGCAATCATATGCCATCAAATCACGACTATGCCCCCTGGAAGGACTTGGGAATTGAGATCCCTGACCCGGCGCTGCTGAGCCAGGATATGAATGCCATTAAAAATATCATGTGGAATTACGTCGGGCTGGTGAGATCGACAAAACGCCTGACCCGTGCGCTGCACGAACTCCGTAACCTGGAATTCGAGATCGAGCAATTTTACCGGGTATCCAAACTTCACGACAGCCTGATTGGCCTGCGCAACGCGGCAAGAGTGGCGATCATCGTCACAGCCGCCGCCTGGGAAAATAAGCAGAGCATGGGCTGCCACTACCGCGTTTGACGCAAATCTCGAAGAAAAAGCAGTTGCTGCAGTAATGGAGTAATGGAGTGCTGGAGCAATGCGGCTTTGTCTGGGCGTGGTCTGGTTGCCAGGTATCCACATCTTACCCCTCGCCAGATATCAGTCACTCTTTTCTGCTTTCTGATTTCCGGCAACCTGCTTAACTGTCAGCGCTTCCCCTTTTTCTTTAA
>CAZUZS010000042.1:37090-38792 GCA_964624795.1 uncultured Calditrichaceae bacterium | reverse complement strand
AAATCCCGACAAAGAAACAGGATGTTTCTGTCTTGTCGGGAATACGCCGCGGTCAATCGTCCAGCTTCGATTTCACCCAGTTTTCCAGACCGCCCTTGAGCACCAGTTCCTGTGCTGCTGCACCCACCGGGCTGATGGTATATGATTTCCCATCCGTTTCCAGTCGTGATTTTCGGAAGTCGATCCTGGCGGTCATCCCGGTGCGAACCGTCAATTTTTCATTGCCAAACTTCGCTTTCAAATCACGGACAAGTCCGGGCGCCTCAATCACCAGAAAACCGTTATTTAGTGCGTTGCGTTTGTATGTCTCGCTGAATGAACCGGCCAGCACCAGTTGCAGACCGCGGTATTTCAGGCAGGTGGCGGCCTGTTCACGAGAGCTGCCGGTGCCAAAATTGAAGCCGCCCACCAGGATATCGCCATCTTTGGCCAACTGCCTGAATTGGGGATCATAATTTTCCATGACCACCTGCGCCTGCTGCTGCGGTGTAAAATCGTCGATGTAAGTATATTTACCGGGGTAAATACCGTCGGTATTTAGATTATCCTGGTGACAGAACAGCAGCTCGCCTTCCAGCACCGGCTGAAAATCTTTCAGGATGCGCGTTTCCCCGGCGCTGCTTTCCGTTTTTTCATTTTCCCTAATCTCTCCCGAAGTCGAATCGTTTCCCCAGTCACCCGGAAAATCGATTTTCCCGGAGATCGCCGAGGCGGCCACCACCGCTGGCGACGCCAGGTAGGCTGAGGCATTTCGCGATCCCATCCGCCCCTTGAAATTCCTATTGGTTGCCGAGATGCCGACTTCGCCATCTTCCAGTAGCCCCATACCCAGCCCGATACAGGGCCCACAGCCGGGAGGCAGGGCAATAGCCCCGGCATCCAGCAGGGCCTGCCAGTCGCCGCGTTTCTCGCTCTGCGCCTGAACTTCGCTGGAAGCAGCGGCAACATAGAATCCCACGTCATCCGCTACCTTTTTACCGCGGACAACTTCAGCCGCTTCCGCCAGGTCTTCCACCCGGCTGTTGACGCACGAAACCAGGTAGGCCTTGTCGATTTTCACATCTCTCCGGCGAATATCGGAAAGCGATGTCATCACCTTTACGGTGTTCGGCCCCGAAACATGGGGCTGGACGGTTTCCAGATCCAGCACCAATTCGCGGGCATAAAAAGCATTTTCATCGGCATAAAGTTCGGTTCGTTCCTTTTCCAGCGCCTGAATTCTCTTTTCATTCAGCCGCGGATGAACGCCGTTTCCGTCTACATCTGACGGAACACCCGCCAGCCCTCTCTTTGCAATGAACTCCGCGCGCCGGCGAAGCCAGTCAATCGTCAAATCGTCCACCGGGAAAAGGCCGGCCAGTGCGCCCCACTCGGTAGTCATGTTGGAGATGGTCAACCGCTGGTCAACTGAGAGACTGCTGAGGCCGTCTCCCACAAATTCCACCGCATAATTCAATACCTCATCATTATTGAAAAAACCGCACAGTGTAATGATCACATCTTTTCCGGTAACGCCGTGCTGCAACCGGCCGCGCAATTCCACTTTCGCCACCGGCGGCACCTGCCACCAGGTTCTCCCGGTAGCCCAGATGGCAGCGGCGTCGGTGCGCACAACCGGCGTCCCCAGGCAGCCCAAACCGCCGTACATATTGGAGTGGCTGTCCGAGGCAACCACCATAGTGCCGGGCCAGGCATAGCCTTC
>CAZUZS010000042.1:25999-36990 GCA_964624795.1 uncultured Calditrichaceae bacterium | reverse complement strand
GTTCAAATTTTGCAAAGATCCCCCCATTTAAACCAGTCCCATTCATGCGGGCAAAATTAATTTAAAATATTATGGACTGCAATGGGATTGGAAGAATGGGTGGTGAAAATGTCGGCCATAGGAATCGCCTCCTACCATGGCAATCATCAAATGGCAGGAGGGGAATCCTTTCCCCGACAGGCGATTCCGCGGTGCCAAAATAAAAAAGGGACTTCTCCCCCTTTTGCGGGGCAGTAAGTCCCTAAGAAATTAAAACTACCTTTTGGCGATTACCGCTGCAGCATTTCGTCTCTTTTCTTGTTCCACTGCACCCAATCCGATTTGGCGTCCTGTTCCGCATTGAATTCGGATTTCTGGAAGCTACCGTCCGGCCTCACAACAATCTGTTGCTGCGCTTTTACAATTTCCAGCCACTCCTGCTCGGAAACGTCATGTGGTCCCGCAACCGTGGTCGGCCCGCTGACATCGCGGGGTGGGCCAATCGGTCTTGGCTCTCCGCCGGGTGCGCCCTCCTGCATTCCCATGGAAGGTTTATACGGACTCACCTCCACTTCGCCATCGTAAACCCGCAACTGGGTGGACGAATCGGGTGCAACATCAACCCGATAAATGGTGCCGCGCACCGCGATAACAGCAGACGGTGATTTTACCTGGAAGTAATCGTCTTTACCGAAAATCTTTTTGATGGTCGACCAGAGCTTTCCGCTGCCAAGCGACGATTCGGCTTTTATGCTCTCGTTGGACACCTGAACCTTTTCGAGCGTATAGATTGAATTCTCGTCAATTCGGACCACACTTCCATTGTTCAGGGTAATTTCGCAGCGCGACTCTTTCTTGGTCTCGATCTTATCGCCAGGAAAAACATTCATATTGAAATTCACCATCTGAAGCTGCGAGCTTCCGGATCTTATCACAAAGACCCGGTTTAGCGGAAAGGTAACTTTCCCGATTGGTTCGGGATCTCCCTGGCTGAACGAAAAAATGATGACTAACAATCCGCCTAAAACAGCCAATCTCAGGAGTTTAGACATGGCCTCCTCCGATTCGTTATCATTTCGTACCGAATTTTATCCCATCAGAAATAAGTATTAATCCAAATCCAACATCAATTTTCTATTTTTCCCGAACAAAATCGCCGGTTTTAAAGCCGGTACCCGAAACCACAACCGCCTTGCAAGCCTTACCATCTCCAATATCCTGCATCACCTTGAGCCGTCCGATTTTCTGTTCTTCGCTGCCCAGCGAGATACCGGTGTCAGGATCGATGAGCTCTTCGCCTTTGGAGTAAACCACAAATTCCATTCCCGGTTTTACACCGCCGGCGGAGCCGGGCTTCATATAGACAGTGCCGTCGTCATTGGCCTTGATAATCTTACCTTCCCAGGGAATTTTGTCCATCGCTTTTTCGATCATATCAACCGCCTTATCAACCGCCTTGCGGCTGGCCTTACCCAGGATCGTCTGGTCCCAGTGGGTTGGATTACCAAAATCCATATCTTTCACGGAGATATTATCCAAACCGGTGCTGGACTCTTCTCCTTCTGCTTTTTCTGCAAGAACGATTTCGCCTGTACTGGTGTTCACCAATCGCACATCTACCACTGCCCGGGCTTTGCGCTTGGAAACTTTGCCGCCAATTCCCAGGCGGCCAATAGCGCCGCCGACATCGGAATCTTTCTGTCCGAATTCAGACACGCTTCCCATCACCATCAATTCAACTCCCAGCAATTTGCCGACCTGTGCAGCGCTTTGCGGCGTAACGGCGCCGGACATGCCCAATCCCTGCTCTTCCATAAGTTTTGCCAACTCCTGGCGCTCGATAACCATGAATTTCCCGGTTTTAACCAATTCCGTCACCAGCATATCCGCCAGCCCGGTCCCGATATTATGCCCCCAACCGCTGCGGTCTTCAAAATCGACCACTGCAACACGTTTTTTCAGGCCCTGCAAATCACTTCCAAAAAGTTGAAAACCCATCATCAAGATGAAAAAAATAGTCACTGCATACTTCATTGAAATTATTCCTCCTGGTTATTCACTTTGCTTAATTTTGCTACCACTGTGTTCTGTGTAACATTCATTACTTCAACTTTGTAAGGTGAAAAATCTTTCATTGCCATTTCTTCTGCAAGCTGATTTGCATTTCCTTTGATATCCACTTCAAAGAGAGCCGTCTGCTGAGTGTAATCGCGCTGGTAAACTTTCTGAACGCCGCGGATGTAAACCGGCAGCATGTTCTTAAATTTTACGAGATCAGAAAATGTCTCGACGTTCAGCAGCCTCAGATTAACAGTGGTGCCATTGTAGACATCTTTTTGCCAGTGGGCAATGATTTTGCCCGAAATGTCTTCAGCCGCGCTTTTGGCTGCCCGCTGCAGGGCCAAAGTGCCGCCAGTGAGCTGGTCAATATGTGCGGCGGCCGCCTGCTGGCTGGTGGTCGCCAGTATCGTTCCGTCATCGGCACGAACCGCACGAAGGTTGATGGTCGCCTGGCAGGAAACCATTCCCGCCTGCCGAAGTACCGCCGGTCCACCGGACGCCTGCTTGGAAACCGCTTTCCCAATAAGCAACACTTCCGCTCCGGTCTGGCTGGCAATGCTCTGTGCCGCCTTCTCATCTCCGTTTAAGGCGGCAAGGACCATATCTTTTTTCAACTTTTCCAGTGCCACCTGTCGGTCCACAAAAGGGAAACCTTTCTCCAGCATCGCATTCATCACTTCATTTTCCGAGGTGCTCATGTCGATGGCCCAGCTATAATAATGCGCATCCATATTTCGTTCATCAATCAATACCATCAAGCGTGGTTTACCTTTTCTGGACATCAACAGACCAAGAGCTTCCAGGTTGTTTTGGAGATTACCTTTTTTTACAACCGCTTTTATGGTCAATTCCAATACATTATCGTTTCGTTGCGCTTTATTAATAATTTCGAAACGCTGGACATATCCCTGGGTGTGGCTGTAGATATTATCTTCGATGGTTTGATAATTTTGCACCAGAACGTCTGACTGCACCATTGTTCCGATTACCTGTTCAACGGCGTTTCGCAAAGCGCTGGCCTTTGCATCGTCTTCCGCTTTAGCCACATCGCCGCCAATAATGAGGCCCACGCCGCGGGCAACAACTTCCTGCTCGTCCGACATATCCTGGGCCTGTGCTGAAGATAGGCCGGGTAGGGTAAGGGAAAAAACAAGAAATCCTGCTAATACATAAAAGAAATTTTTAATATTCATATCTCACTTCTCCGGAGGGTCGGCATTGTTTCAAGGTAATATTTCATTCAATTTCTGGTAAATAAAATCTGATTAATTGTTTCTGACACCGCCTTTTTTTCGTTTCCGCCCGGCATCGTACCGGACGTACAGCAAAACCGCGAGCCATGTGGCGAAGAAATTCCCGCATTTAATTTTCAGAAACAAGAACTTTTAATTCAGACTTGTTATTCCGCAAATGCGCGGTATAAAAGAAAACCCCTGGCTGACGATTCGCCAGCCGGGGATTAACAGTGTGCTACAATTTGGATTTCATATTGCGAATAATATTAAGCGCTTCCGTTCCCGAGACGGGGCCAAGCGGCTTAAAAGTGCCATCATCAAAACCTGGCATAATCCCACGCGAAGAGACTGTCATCACTGCATTGAAGACCGGCGAGGTATTGTTCACATCGGCGTAGGGAGATGCCTCACCAAAAAATTTGGTTTCCATTGCGGGATCATTCCAGTAGCGTACCAGGAATTTCTCGATCAAACGTGCGAATTCTGCCCGATCAACCTTTTCACCTGGATTGAAATTTCCGTCGGGAGCGACTTCCATTACGTTCTTATCCAAAACCTCTTTAATAAAGGATTGTGCCCAGTAATCCTTGGAAACATCGGGCGGCAGCATTTCGCCGGATTGCGGCGCTTCTTTTTTGCCCATAATGCCTTCAGTAGGCGGACGGAATCCGGCTTGTTGAGCGGACGGAGCCTGGCGGAAAATTTTCTGAAGCGGGAGTTCCAGCGCAAACAAGACGGCAACATCGGCCCGCGTAATCTCTTTTTGCGCGGCAATTTTTTTCAACTCAGGCCTTTGGCCGGCGACTGCCGATTTATACGCCGCAAGATCTTTTATTGCCTTATCGGCCTGCATGTTCGCTTTGTCAATTTCAAGAACTTTTGAATATGCATCCTGCGCCTCATTGTACATATTCGCTTCCCTGTAAATATCACCAAGCGTCATGTAACCCTGGACGGTAGCTCCCTTTTTGTCGCTGACGGTGGATTTTGGGATGTCCTCGATTGCATTCCTGGCTTCCTTGATTGCGTCATCGTATTTGCCTTCTTTGGCACGGATTTTTGCCCGCACAATTTTTGCGAGTACCCATTTTCCATCCAGGTCAAGCGCTTTGTCTGCCATCTCATTGGCGCTTTTCAGATTTCCTTCTTCTAAGTAGATCCACGCCATTCCTTCGTAAGCCGGCGCATACTTGGGATCCAGGCTGTTGGCCTGCTTGAATTCGAACATCGCATCGTTGTATTTTTCCTGATTAAGCAGCACTTTTCCACGATCGTAGTGAATTCCGGGTGAATCCACCACGGATTGGGCCTTGCGTGCTTTCTGAGATCCGCCGCAGCCGAAGATAAGGACGAACACCAAAAGAAAAATCATAGATAAAAAATATTTACCCTTCATATCGCTGTCCTCTTTAATTAATCCAAGATTAACATAACTTTACATTGCTGCAGGAAATTCATGTTCTGGGCGGCGGAGCGAATCATTTCCGCATCGCTGTTAGAGACAACAACATCCGTCTTATGAGTTCCGGAAACGCTCACCGCCTTAAGCACCATAGGATTGTTGGTCACCCGCTCGTTAGCCCGCGCCCTATCCAGATTTTTTTCATATCCAACAACACCGATTTGCAGCGCATAATCGCGACTTACCTGTCCGGTACCGTAGACTTCCTGGTTGTTTTCATCCACAACCTTGGGTGCCAATGCCGGATGCAAACCGAGTCCACGGGCATCGATAATGAGACCGGTATAAACAACATTTGCAGGCGGCCGGGTGCCACCGGGCATTTGACCTGCCATGCCCTCAGGAATTTGGTCGGGCAGGATAACTTCATAAAGCGAAGACAACGGGACTTC
Source organism: uncultured Calditrichaceae bacterium (assembly GCA_964624795.1). GTDB lineage: Bacteria > Calditrichota > Calditrichia > RBG-13-44-9 > RBG-13-44-9 > CAZUZS01. The sequence goes on along the minus strand of CAZUZS010000042.1, from coordinate 31,861 downwards.
CACCTCAACCTCCACGCTACCATCGCTTTTATAACGCGTATCAACTACCCTGAAATTTTTCACAGTGCCTTCGATCCGGTTGCGGATGATATCACTGGTAACCATATACTGTTCGACGGTCACTTCCGAAGTGATATTCATACCCTGGACGCGTTCTAATAAATTACGCAGTGCGACTCTCTTAGCGGCTTCGATGGCGCCTGCCCGTTGAGATGCGATCGGCATATTGGGATTCGGTGCACCGATTCCGACTTCCCGAATGACCTGGTCGGTCCAATCTACCATTCCGCCGGTTGCACTCGGCTGGGTATACTGCGCGAAAATTAATACAGGCAGAAACAAAAGAATGACTAACAGTAATATGACATTTTTCCTCATATTTACCTCCATACGGTTAAGTTATCCGGAAAAAATTAGTAGCTAATCCCAAGACAATCAGTGATTGAGGTCACCATTTACAATAATTGAGGCATGTTTATAAAAAGGGAGCGGGTGACGGGACTCGAACCCGCGACCCTCAGCTTGGGAAGCTGATACTCTACCAACTGAGTTACACCCGCTAGTTAATCTTTCCACGAGAAAAATTTATGATATATTTCAACAGAAACCAAACGAAAAAAAGAACCGGATCATTGTCCTTTTATCCAGATCGGGAAAGCAGAAATCCTTTGCACTGTGGTGAGATTGCAACTCTTAATTAGCCCATCATTGGTGATTCCTGCCTATTTAACCACGATCAAATGACCTGCCATTTGGGAATGTATATGCTCCCTGATCATCCCGCTACCCGAATAAATCTTCGTTGCTTTAAATCGCTCGGCGCTACAATTACCACAATTTCCCGACCAGCCGCATCTGATAACAACAATGGGATCTCCTCAAAAATGCAATTCATAACGGCAATACTGAAATCAGCGCTGATAAATGTAATTCTGCCATTGAGGATCGGAAAGTTCTTCCCTCTTCGTTGAATTAACCAGCCGATAAATGCCAAATCCATTCAAATCTACAAAATCGAACTCCACGCCACCTTCAAGCTCGTGGTAGTACCAAATTTCGTAGGGATTCTCATTCGGGCCCACCGGGTTCCGGTCGATTTCGCTTGCTGGTCCATACAGTATATAAACGCGACCTCTGTCGGTTTGCCATCCTTTATTCGAGCCGGTCGAAAAGTTTTCATTTGCATATTGGACACGGTCATAATATTCGTCTTTGAATCCCGGCTGCGCTTTATTTTTGTCTTTCCAGAACCGGAACATAAATTGGCGTTTACTATCGACGGAATTCAATATTTTAAATACCTTCCGTTCAGATGATGTAGCAAGATATTGGGCCTCATCGAACATTTCATCCAGTTGGCCTTCCGGCATATTTTTAAAATCGCTGTTCTCAAAACTTTCCTCACTTGCAGCAGCCAGTACAACATCGGGATTGTAAACATAGAAATTCCTGCGCCTGTATACGGACGAGTTGTCCGACAAATCCGTAGCGGCAAAGACCAGGGTGTATAGCCCCGACTCCAGACCGCTGATGTTGAAAGCGCCGCGTTCAACAGTGGATTCATGACTAAAATCTCGGGAATAATCTTTATTCATCCTCACGTTTCCCTGCTTATCTGCTATAGCCGCCTGAATTGCCACTTTTGCGCCCTGGCTGGTTATTTCTCTATCCATATTATACAATTCAACATAATAATATAGGCGCGGCATATTTTTTCCATAAATTTGCGTTGGATTAGGTGTAACTTCCATTGTGTTTTTGTAAAATGGACTGTCACTCATATTTGAGCCGGTTACAATATTTGAACAGAGCTCAATATCGCTCATTGTAATATGATCTGAATCGAAGCGCTTTGTGCCCACGTCGTATTGTATCGTATCAGAAGCATTTGACAATCGAACGACATAATTCCCGACCGGAACGATGAGTTTCAGCATTCCCAGCGTTCCCTGTGGTAATTCCTTTTCCTTCCCCTCCGGGCTGGTAAAATTTACATTAATTTGATTATGGGCGACAATCGAATCGGCTTGGGAATCAATCAGATCGAAATCTAATTTTGTCGTTCCCTGTTCGGAATTTTGCATTGCTGCGACTTCGTTTTGATCAATATAGACCGAATAATAAACTTCCAGATATACCGATGTGGTATCATAACGAAACCTGCCAAAATCCATATTGAAGTTTACCTTGCTCTCTCCCTTTCCTGGAAAAGATAACAGCAGCACCGAAGATAGAAACAGAAGCACAAAATATTTTCTTTGATAATACATAGGGTTTACTCCCCGTTTGCTAAGGTTTACTTTTGATTTAAATATGAAAACCGTCCCACGAACTGATTTGAAGCAGTCTGGTTCACCCTTGTTTTGCATGGATAAGATTCAATTCCGCCCCCAAACAACAGTAGAATTTTATTTTCGTTACATCCATTTGTTCCTTGAAAAGAAACATTTAACCCAGGTTATTCCTAATGACTTTGCTGTCAACGCACCAGCTTGGAAAACCACAACACCTCAAAGCTCAAATCAAATAATTAGATTCTTGTATCGCCGGATGAGAATTGCCCTGCCATTCTTACATCCTCCGAAAGAAGTTTATCCCCACTGCAATCTCGTGCAAATACTCTCTCTTCAATATTTTCTTTGCATCCTTTGACTAATGAAAGGTCAACTCCACTCTCCATACCCCCTCGCTCGCGTCGCCTGCTGATATTTTAATTTTCCGATTCAATAGCCTGCATAAGCAGCCGATTGAGCAGTCAATATTGAGAGATCTGCCCCGTTCTATCCAACAAAAAATTAGATTTCCTATTAATAAAAAGGCCGGCGGTAAGCATTCCTGCTCTTCACCGGCCTTTATTAAAGATTAATACGCTAGCTTATTTCGGTTAGAATCCAATGCTGACCGAGAACAAGTTATTACCGTCAAAATACTGGACATCACGGTATGCATAGTCAAACGTCAGATCAGTTCCACCAACCTTATAATGCAGCCCGGCACCGGCAGTAAAGGTATACAGATTGGCATCGGAGCTGATATTATTGGCCAGTAAGTAGCCACCACGCAGGAAAATTAGATCTCCATATCCATATTCTCCACCGAACATATACTGATCTTCCTGCAAGTTGTTATTTTGGAAAATTCCGGAAAGTGTCACTACACTGTTTTCCGCAAAGTTCCTTTTGTAGCTCAGTCCTAACTGAACATTTGCAGGAAGCTCATTTGATGCAGCTTCACGAGACCTGAAATCCTGGAAGCTCGCATTTGCCTCGGTGGCCTGTTCCAGCAAGCCGGATCCGGCGTATTTCATGTTGGTTCCGATATTCTTTACAGCCAGCCCAACACTCAATCCCTGAACATGGCCCAGGCCGTGGTATTGGATACCAAAATCGAAGGCGAAAGCGGAGGCACTAGCCCGGGGGATGCTTTCATATATCAGTTTTCCGGTGGCACCCACCTGGATTGCATCCGTTAACAAGCGAGAATAAGTGGCGCCTACGGTCGCAAAAGTGGGTGAGAAAGTTTTTCCGGATAGTCCGTCTGCATCTTCAACCGTGGTCAACGGAATGTCACCGAAATTGAATGCTTTCAGGCTGATACCGAAACTTCCAAACTGACCGGCTTTTACGCCAATCGCCAGATAATTTACTTTGATATCATTAAAGATCGTCATGGTTGAAAACTCACCGGCAGCAGTATTTTTCATAGATGTCAGACCGGCAGGATTCCAGTAGATTGCATTCAGACCAGAGGTGTTCGCAATATCCGAACCACCCATGGCCAGGTCGCGTGCCCCAACCGGTACAAGAGTCTGAACGCCGGCGGCGGTTCCGGTCCGTGCTGGATCTCCTGCGAAAGCCGAGTTCGCACTCAGCAATATCGCAAAGAGGAGGATCGCACTTATTATTAAGAATTTATTGTATCTCATTTTTTACTCCCTGTTTAATTAAATACTAAATTTAAGCTTTAGATCGCCGTATTTAGTTATTTTGACCTGCCGGCTTAGTAATATTTGATGATCTGTTCGCTCTGAACGATGAACACCTTGAGCGTCTTGTTAAGCCCTAAATCCGGCATTTCTACATAAGCGATATAGATACCACTTGCCACCGGGATACCCGTCTGATTCTTCAGATCCCACTTCATAAATTGATCGGTAGAGTTCTTCTCCAGTTTCACGACCTGGGCACCGCCAAGATCGAAGATGCGGATAGTCGCCTTTTGTGGCAGATGGGAAAACGTCACAAAGCGATCGAAGCGGTTGGTTTCCATGGAATTGAATGCATAATACGGATTTGGGAAGACATTGACTTTCTTGACATCTTCTTTGGCAAGGGCCGTACTTTTTTGGGCAGCCGGGAAATTAAAGGTATATATATCATCTGGAGTAATTACCTTGCTGGCATACACCTGCATATCAAAATCTGCCTCCAGGTATGGATGGGAACCACGTGCGTCAGGCCAGATTGCGTACAACACCCCATCGTAGGTACCGTCTAAGGTCCCATTCAGATAATCGGTATAATTCTCGTCATACGGATCTTTTATCAGGAACAAATATTCACGTCCGCCAGCGGCGGCAAATGCAGATCCATCCCAACCCATATCCCACAACAGGTTGCCGCTACCATTATTGGCATCCTCCACAAAAGCAATTTTAAGGCGCTGCGGAGGATCAACACTGGTATCATAGAGGGCAAATGGAACCATACCCAGCGTCGGTTGAACAGCGTAGCCCAAATCTCGTCGATAAACAACCGCTTTGGACCATCGATCCGGTTCCTCCGACTGGCTCGCTGCAGCTAGTCCTTCAGCGGTAGTATCGGAACGGTCGGTGGCACTTGCCCATTCCATGTTAACGTCTACATACTCGGTGGGCGTTATGGTGCTTCCAAAGAAGTCCGCCCCATTAAACAAGCCGCCGAAGAATGTGGGGCCGCCCGCAGAAGCATAACCACTTATCCAGCGGGTTCCATCCCAGTTCCAACCATTCTCAGTTGGATCATTTCCGTAAGGACCTGGTTTGTTGGTATTAATACCTACCGGAGGCCCTGCAACTTTTACCTGGAAGCCTTGTGTTATCGGTTGGGAGTCGCTGTCGTCTACATTGGCCAAAATTGGCTGATCGGTAGCCAGGACATCTCCGGTTGCAGTATTTTTCAGGTTCCAGAAAGTAGTGCCGCTGGTGTCCTGGGTAAAGTACACTTCATAGTCGTCCCCGGTTATTGCCAGCGGATCAATCACAATCGACTGAACAATTCCATCGCTCACGCCGGAGGTATGGTTGGCCATCATTGTTTCACCAGTCGTTGTGGAATAGGCTGTGCCGGGATTGGGCGGCTGAGGAACAACATGAAGAACCTGAATGGACGATTCCAATGTGCTATCCTGAATCAGGACCGGCGCCGGATTGAAATTGTAGGCTGTTACAGCAAAGTAATAATCATTACCAAGCTGGAAGTCCCGGTCATTGATATAATCCTTGGTTATTTCGATGTATCTCTTTATTCCGCTGTTAGTACCGAATTCAACCGGCACCGTGACTTCCTGACCGTACTGCGGAAGGAACCGGATACCTTTTATTATGTCGACCGTATCCACCAGGTCGTAAGTCGCAATTCTCGTAGCCAGATCTATTGATGCGGAGGGGCTTGGCAATTGATAGACATTGTATCCCTGGAAGTCATAGCCGGTCAGCGGATTTTTGGTTTCTGTTTGTGCAACCGCGCTCAGATCATAACCCCAATCCAGGACGACCTTCTCGGGGTAATTAACAACTTTTACGTTGGGAGAAACCGGCGGTTTTGGCACAGTGGTAAACAGGTCGTTGTACAATTTCTGGGCAACCCTGTCATTGCTCTTTAA
>CAZUZS010000042.1:22892-25899 GCA_964624795.1 uncultured Calditrichaceae bacterium | reverse complement strand
GACGGCGTGGTTGCTATGGTTGGAATATAACCATTGAGCATGTTGTACCACTCCAGAGTTCCCTGGTAGTCGCCCAATTCAGGATCCTCGATGTCGCTCCCTGCCGCAAACCAGGCAAAAGAAGTCATGGGCAGGTTTATGAAGCCGGGACCGACTTCCTTCAAGTCCTTGATACCAAAATCCACATCATCGTCGATGCCGTTGTGATTGAGATCTTCCCCGGCTTTTCCCTTCACCAGCGGCCCCTGGAAGAAATCATATCCAATTGCTGGCGGGGCGATACCAAAGGGAGCATAATCAGCATCTGTGGCGGTTGAATTATAACAGTATCCCAGACTCAAGGTCGTATCGCAACCAACGAAGTCATCCGAATAATTACCCAGGTCAGGATCGCACCATTGGGATACAAACATTGAATCAATATCATAACCGGATTTGTTGATGAATTTGTATTTTTTAAATATGAGCTGCCCTAATGCGGCGCCAGGCTGTTTGTATCCCCAAATGGTAATCTGTAATTCCAGACCAAGCGGAGGAGAGCCGTAGAGAGCAGCAGTGGCGCTGGCATCCAGGTCATTGAGCACATACCACAACACCTGGTCGGCATTGGCAATTCCGGGATAGTCACTTCCCGCTTGTTCAATGGGATATCCGTTTGCGTCCAGGGTTGGATCGTAAACGCCATTCCCATTACCGTCTACATAAGGAGCGCCTAATTCCACCGGCCAGTCTTTCCAGGAATCCTTGTACTGTTGTAAAATTGTCTGAATCTGATCCTCGCTTACCTTGCTGGGATCGACGCTGTTCACTTCAGCAGCGTCCGTTCTCACCTGGTCGGCGGTTAAGGTGCGCCAATCAGAGCGAATGCGGTAGATTGTGACCTGCGAGTTGGGGAGTGCAACTGCAACAGGATTGGGACCAGCAGTAACTATATAACCGGCCTGGGTTCCCACTGCGTAGGTCGCGCCGCCCACTCGCTTGGCGGGATCGACACCATCATGCACATAACCACCCCAAACAAACCCGTCCTGGAAAATTGCGGTTCCGGTTTGCCGGGGATATGTACCGCCCGAGGCATCGGCAATGGGATTGTGACCGGACATACCATCATAAGTCACCCAGTACGCCCAGTTCCCAATATTCGATAAAGACCGACCAATAAATAGATTGGCAGCAGAAGGCTTGGTGAAAGCCGTGCGGGAGGTGTTATTCGGCCCACGTGCAAACAAGGCAGTGGAGAAAAACACCAGCAGAATTCCAACCAACAAATAGCTGGAAATTTTATCTATTTTCTTAACCATTAGTTTGTACTCCTTTTTTAAATTTAGAATCGCCCTTAATAAACCAGTTGAAGCCCAAAAATAAGCTGACGGGGATGAGCGTATAACTGGTTGCCAACTTCATCCCAGTAGGCCTGTCCGTTAGTAAGATTGATCGCCTTATACATGGGTGCGTAACCGGCACCATACTTATCGATAAACTGTCCGGAATAAGCCGGATCAGCCAATACGCCGTCATCGGTAGCATTTCCGGTCCGCTGGTAGACATTGAGGACATTCTTAGTGTTAAACAAATTGGTGACTCTCATATAAACGGTAGCATTCAGACTCTGCAAGAGAGAGAAGGTTTTGTCCAGGCGCAAATCCACATTGAAGTTCCAGGGGGTTGTTGATGAACCCAGAGGCTCCAAAGCCTGGCGGCTGCGAGTATCGAGCATGTAATCGACACCCACATTATAACCATCTACCTGGCCACCGGGAGGTGCATATACATAAGTATAGGGATGGCCGCTGGAAAAAGTAAAGATAGCATTCAGTCCCAATCTTTCAAGTATACGGCCACCATCATTCTTAGCAAACCGGTAGTCAGCAATGATTGACCCGGTATGGGTCGGAGCATAATCCAGAGGCGATATCACAGTGGGTTTTTCGGTATTATTATAAACAGCACCGTGGAAGGAGGTTTCCGTGGAGGCAGTTCCTTCTGCGTTGGTCAGCGTATAGTTGATCTGCGCCTGCAGACGGTTCACGCGACGCAGGGTGAAGCGGAATTCCAAACCTTTGGTTGTGGCAAAGTCACCATTCTGGAAGCGTTCATAGGTGGATATGAGGGCATTGGCTGCAGCACGCTGGCGGCCGGTCTGAATTTGGCCTTTGATATTCTTATAAAAACCGGTGATATCAAAAGCAGCATAAGATGATAACTGCTGGCGGAATCCGATTTCATAAGAAGTGGTTCGTACCGGTTCCAAACCAAATCCAACCGGATTAATATAGAAAAATTTAGGATTCAACTGCCTGGTATATTGGGCCTGGCCAAAATAGATATTGTTCAATTCGCTCATCTGGATAAACTTGCCATACTGCATATAAAATACTGTCCGCTCGCTCACCGGGAAAGAGAATCCCAGTCGTGGGCTGACCTGCTGGAAAGCATCAACTTTTCTCCACGCGCTCGGTATAATCAAGCCGGTTTGCGGATCGAGCCCGGGATTTGCGGGATCTATCAAGGTACGATCATCCGTGTTAAAATAATCGTAACGAAGACCTGCATTGATAATTAAATCGTTGTATTCGATCTTATCCTGCAGGTAAACCGCCATAAACACCGGGTGTTTGGCGCCGTCAAAACCGGAATTCAATTCGTTTCCATGCAGATCGAAACCATAATTGGAAACGGTGCCGGCATTTTGCCAGGTGGCGTCGTCAACCAGAGCTTCCTTTCCAGCCAGAGTTGATGCCTGGGCATCCGTGATGCCATTCAGTGTAGCCATAACATCCGGTTGAATAGCAAAGAAACGCATGGTATAATAGCGGGTGGAAACACCGGCTTTCAACTCGTGGTAGCGGGTTGCCTGGCTGGTGAAATCCAGCGAGCCGCCTATATAATTCTGTTTTTCATGGGTGTAATAGGTGCTGAAACCGTAAGGATAACCGAAGCGGTTAAAAGTAAATCCACTGAGAATATAATTATACTCCGGATGCCACCTGTCCAGGTAGGTTACAGT
>CAZUZS010000042.1:0-22792 GCA_964624795.1 uncultured Calditrichaceae bacterium | reverse complement strand
ATCCACTGAGAATATAATTATACTCCGGATGCCACCTGTCCAGGTAGGTTACAGTGTGATCCGCCCCAAATGTGGATTTAGAGTAGTTTGAGACAGCCGTGCTATCGCTCCATTTCCTCCAGTCGTTGCCAAACCAGTCGTCACCTCTCTCGTCATTGCGCAAATAATAGTTGATATTCAAATCGTAATAGGTCTTCGGATTCAGAACATGAGTTATGCGACCGGTCAATAACAGGTTGTCATATGTCTGGTATTGGTTGCGGGTGTTCAAGATATTTAGCATTGGCGTGTCATCAAGATACCTTTTTTCGTGGTCGTAAGCCGCACCTATCCGAAATTTGAGAGGAGACAGATCAAAAAGCAGCGTTCCGTTTATTGAGGTTAAATTGTCCTGGTTGTTAGGAGTATACCCGTCCGGGTAGCTCATAACTTTCACACTATCTGGGTTACCGTCGGTTACCCTGGGATTGTTGGCGTTAACATCCACCATGTCGGTGAATGTATATCCTTCGCTGAAACGGCGCTGACGGTCGCCCTGGTAGATATTTTCACCAGCGACAAAAAACCTGACTTTGTTGGAAAGCAGGGGGCCGCTTAACGTTGCAACGGCATCATGGTAACCATAAGAATAGGTTCCCAAGTATTTCTGCCCTTGTCCAACAAATTGGTCGGTTTGCATATCGACAGAGGCGTTGTATTTGGCTCCTCCGGTTTTCAACTCTGAACGGATGATTCCACCGTTTGCCCCGCCAAACTCGGCAGTGTAACCGCCTGCATAAACGGAGAACTCTTCAATAGCTTCCTGGATTACGTGGAGAGATTGTGTATTGTTGGCTGGGTTCGTGACGGAAGCGCCATCCAAGAAATAACCAACCTCATCGGCGCGGCTGCCGCGGATGTGAATCTGGTTGTCCTGAACAACCACACTTGCCTGCAGTGCAAGCAAATTATTGAGTCCACGTACCGGCACAGACTTAATGTCGGTAGAGGTGACCAGCGAGACAGAAGAAGTTACATTCTTTTCTACTAGTGGCCGTTGTGCCGTTACAACAATAGCTTCTTCCAGTTCCAGAGTGGTCGGCTCCAGGCTGAAATTAATCTCGGTGGTAATACCTGCTGACACACGGACATTTTGCATCACTACGTCCTTGTACCCAATATAATTTGCCCTCAAACTGTATACACCAACGGGCACATTGAGGATAACATAATAGCCATCGATATCAGTGGAACTTCCCTGGGTTGTTCCTTCCAATATCACGTTCACGCCGGGTAATGGCTCCCCGGTTGATTTGTCCGTTACAACTCCGGCAATTTTGCCTGAAGACTGGGCAAATATGAACGCCGGGAGAAGTAATAAAACAAAAATCAGTCGTTTTAACATTATAACACCTCCAAATTAGTGGTTAAAAAAATTAGGAACAGATGGGAACTGCGGTGGAATTATGTCATAGGCCCTCCTCCGGGTATTTGATTAAATACAACTCTCCCTTTAGCCTCACACTAAAACAGCAACGAAAATACAAAAACGGTACCATGTCTCTTGAACATGTTTGTTATACTAATGTCATTCAACAACTTAGCCGCTAATTTATGGAATTGGAGAAATGTGATTAAGATCAATTTTGCCTACTCAGGTAGGAAAAACTTTTCCTAATCGATGGGAAATTTGTCTTGAACTTTAACCAACTTCACTGCCATCGCATTTGCACAATAAGTAATACATGAGAATTATGTTTGCGCTTTTATTGGCAACAGCATAAATTAACAGGCCAATTTAGTTTGAATGTGATCTTCGGAATTATATAAAATGAGAGGATTTTATACCAAAAATTTTTGCCGGGCGATGTCATCACTCTCACATATCAATCTCACCGCGCTTTGGATTGATCTGGCATAAGTCGGAATTAATTTTGAAACAAAATGAAGGAGGCAACTGTGAGACCGTTTAATTATTTCGTTTATCTCTTTTTCATCTTCTTTTTAATCGCCGATAACTGTCTTGGACAGGACCGATTATTACGATTTCCGGATGTCCACGGGAACAAAGTTGTTTTCACCTACGCCGGCGATTTGTGGCTCGGTTCAACTGCCGGCGGGGCTGCGCGCAGGCTGACGACCAGCAAGGGAATTGAGTTTTTCGCCCGCTTCAGCCCGGACGGAAAGGAAATCGCGTTTAGCGGCGAATTGGACGGCACCAGGGAAGTTTACGTGATGCCGGCCGAGGGTGGCGTGCCGAAACGACTGACCTATTATCCGAAGGCGACCGACCTGCCGGGTCGGATGGGATATGACAACCTGGTGTTCGAATGGACACCGGACGGAAAATCAATCCTGTTTCGCAGCCAACGGGAATCCTTTAATGCATGGTTAGGGAAGCTCTTTCTTATCGGCAAAGATGGCGGCTATCCCCAACCGCTTCCTTTCCCCTATGCCGGCTTCGCGAGCTACTCGCCGGATATGAAAAGAATTGCGCTCAACAGAATTTTCCGCGACTTCCGCACCTGGAAACGGTATAAAGGTGGTCAGGAACAGGATATTTGGATCTACGATTTCGCAAATAACAGCAGCCAAAAAATCACCGATTACGATGGAATGGACCACATTCCCATGTGGTATAAAAACCGAATATATTTCGCCTCCGATCGAACCGGGCGGGCAAACATTTTTTCTTACGATTTGGATACAAAACAAACAAAGCAGCTTACATTTCACAAGGAATTCGACGTGAACTGGCCGTCGCTCGGCGATGGAGAAATCGTTTACGAAAACGGTGGTTTCCTCTACCTTCTCAATCTGGAAACAGATAAGTATGACAATATCCCGATTACGCTGAACAGCGACAGAGAATTGACCAGGGCCCACTACCAGAAAGTGGAGGATAAAATAACAGAAATCGCAGTAGCACCTGGCGGCAAAAGGGCACTGCTGGACGCCCGCGGCGATATTTTTACGGTTCCGCAGAAAAAAGGAAACACCCGCAACCTGACCAATACCAGTGGCGCCAATGAACGGGGCGTAAACTGGTCGCCGGATGGGAAATGGATCTCATATATTTCGGATGAGTCCGGAAATGAAGAAATCTATATACGAACGGCTGGTGAGGAGGGCACAGTTACACAACTTACCCAAAACCACCCGGGCCATAAATTTATGCCGGTCTGGTCGCCCGACAGCAGGAAATTGGCATTCGCTGATAAGAATCTAAAACTCTACTACATCGATATTGCATCAAAGACCACGACCTTCGTGGATAGCGCGAATCGCTGGGAAATCCATGATTACAACTGGTCCCCAGACAGCAAATGGCTGGTTTATGCCAAGCCGGAATACAATGGATTTCAATCACTTTTTCTCTACTCTCCGGATAACCGCCAAATCCACCGGCTAACAACAGACATGACCGATGACTACAATCCGGTATTCGATCCGGAAGGTAAATATCTCTATTTCATCTCGGAACGTAACTACAACGCGCTGCTCGGCAATTACGAAATGAGTTATGTCTACGATAAGCAGGCCAGGGTTTATGTCATGACGCTGAAGGCAAACGAGCTGTCTCCGTTTGCACCGGAAAGCGATGAGGTTGAAGCGAAAAAAGATGAAAACGCCAACGACAAGGAAAAGAAGAAAGAGAAGAAGGAAAAAGAACAGCCGCTGCAAATTGATTTCCGGGGAATCGCAGAGCGCGTGGCAGCACTGCCTGCCTCACCCGCAAATCTTGCAAGCCTGAAAGCAACTAAAGGCAAATTGTTTTATCTTTCCCTCCCGCTCAACGGATTAAGCGGTCCTCTGGAATCAACGCCACGAGAATTGAAAGCTTTCAGTTTTGAGGACAAAAAAGAAACTACTTTCATGTCGGGGCTTGATTTTTATGATATTTCGCCGGACGGTGAATACCTCATTTACAAAGCGAAGGGTCAGGCAGGGATTGTCAAGACATCGGAGAAAAGCCAAAATGCGGGAGACGGGGCAATTGATTTATCCGGCATGGAAATGTATTTGGATCCCATGAAAGAATGGGTTCAAATGTTTAACGAAGCATGGAGAATGGAGCGGGATTTTTTCTACATTCCCAATATGCACGGCCTGGACTGGCCGGCAGTCCGTAAACAGTACGCCGCTCTACTCCCATCTCTTTCGCACCGGTTTGATCTGAATTACATCATTGGCGAAATGATCGGCGAGCTAAACACCAGTCACTCTTATGTTGGAGGCGGCGACATGCCGGAGATCAAAAAAGTTGACGTCGGTTTGTTGGGTGCAAGACTCACCCCCGACATTCAAGCCGGCCGCTACAAAATTACCCAAATCCTGCAGGGCGAAAATTGGCATCCCTCCCGGCGTTCTCCGCTCACTGAACCGGGGATCGAGGTCAAGGAAGGTGATTATTTGATCAGCATTAACGGCACGGATGTGACCACATCCATGAATCCCTATGAACTGCTCCAGAACCAGGCCGACAAAATTGTGCGTATCCGGGTAAACGGCAAACCTGTCGAAGATGGAGCGAAAGAGTATAAAATTAAGCCGGTAAGCAGCGAATTCGATTTGAACTACCTGACATGGGTAGAAAAAAATCGCCGGTATGTTGAGGAAAAAACAAATGGCGAGGTAGGTTATGTTCATATCCCGGACATGGGCGATGATGGATTGAACCAGTTCGTGAAGACCTATTATGCGCAAATCAAGAAAAAGGCGATTATCATTGATGTGCGTTTCAACGGCGGCGGGTTTGTGAGCCAGATGATACTTGAACGTCTGCGCCGTTTCGTTGCCGGGCTGGGGAAGGCCCGCAATCCCAAAGACCTGGAGACATACCCGGATGCCGCTTTCAACGGTTACCTTGTATGCCTGGCCAATGCCTATTCCGCCTCGGATGGCGATATTTTCCCCCACTATTTTAAAGAATACAAACTGGGAAAATTGGTCGGCACCAGAACCTGGGGCGGCGTTACCGGGATCCGGGGGTACTCGCGCCTTGTGGATGGCGGTTATGTCACCAGGCCGGAATTCGGCACATTGAGCCTGGAAGGGAAATGGATTATCGAAGGGCATGGCGTGGAGCCGGACGTTTACGTGGATAACCGCCTGGAGGATTTGGTAGATGGCAAAGATCCGCAACTGGATAAGGCGATTGAAATTGTAATGCAAGATATTAAGGAGAATCCGCGCAATTTCCCAAAACCGGCCGCCTACCCGGTGGAGAATTATCCGAAATAGACAATCTTACTGGCACTCTATCTATTCCGGCGTCAGAAATGGCGCCGGAATTTTTTCTACAAACTCCATCCTTTTGGAAAACCCGGCGGGACGCTGAAGAAAAACATTAGCCAGAATTTAATTTTTGATTAAATCATAAAGCTGAATATGCAAAAAAAAGGAGATGTCCCATGAAGCACAGTTCAATTTCTATTTTCGTATTGCTCGCCATTTTTTCCTTCCTCCCTGCATTCGGGCAGGAAACGGAGACTCAGAAAATCGAGATTCCGGCATTGGATCAAATGCATAAATCAATTCATCCACTCTGGCATAAAGCATATCCCAACAAGGATTCCGATTTGCTGAAATCGCTCTATCCCGATTTGGAAAAAGATTATCAGAATTTGAAAAGCGCCGAATTTCCGCCGCAGTGGCCGGACCGGAAAATGCATTGGGAGCAGGGCCTGGAGCAGATGGGAAACGTCCTGGCATCGTACAAAAAAGCGATGGATGCAAATGACGACGAAGCGCTTCTAAAATCCGCCCGGGACATGCATGACGCTTACGAATCATTGGTAAACATCGTCAACCCACCGGTTCCGGCAATGGATGCATTCCACAAAGTGATGTTTCATGTGTTTCACGATTATTTGCCAACCGAGAATTGGGAAAAAATCAATGAAGCCATTCCGCAGTTCCAGCAGGAAATGGAGAGTCTCAACACTGCTGAATTACCCAGACGCTTTGCATCCCGGCAAGAAGCTTTCGACCAGCATCGAAAAGAATTGTCGGATGCAGTAGCCGATTTAGGAAAATTACACGATTCGAAAGATCATGAGAAGGTAAAAGAAGCGATTGAAAAAGTGCACAAGGCTTACGAAGGATTAGAAAAATCCCTGGATTAATACTTGGTTGGAAATTGTCATCCTGAGAATAATCGTTGTTACAAGAGGCTCAATTCGTGATAGTCGTCAGAGGCGATTATCACGAATTAACCATGACACCTAAAATTGCCAACTGTGGGAGCGCCGTCCGTCGTTTGGGCGAAGAAAGCGTGGCTTGTGCTTCGCCCTGAAGCCATATTCAAGATCATCCTAACGATCAAGCTTCTTGGGGTGGAAATTTGACCAGGATTCCAGGCCGTACAAATCACTGTTGCTTAAACGCCTTATTGATCTGGTCCTTAATCTCGTCAGCGATGGAGCCCGGCATCCCCATGTTTTTGGCGAATGCCCATTTGCCGGCGTCTTCAAAATACATTTTCATGCGAAACATGGCATCTACCATCTTCACCTTTATCACATCACCATCCTTCACGACTACAATCTCGATGGGATACGCGCCGGCATAAGCCATTCCCGGGCAGGTGTAATCCTTCCTGCTCTTATTGTTGCCGGCACCTACAATGGAAAAGGATTTGCGCTCCAATTCGGGGCCGGTGGTTCCCAGGATAGCGATCTCATCTTTTTTCAGGTCCAGGGCATAGGCCAACTTCATCCCCCATTTTGGACCAGCCTTAGACATCTCGGTTTTTAATTTCTGCACTAGTTCCGGGAAATTTCCCGCCGGCGCTTCGGCGATATCCTGGATTTTGCCATCAAATGAACCGCCCGCCATTACCCCCATTGTTCTCCCAATGTAGCCCTTCTTCCGCATTTCGCCGTACTGCTTGTCGGATATTTCGCCGGGGACCGCCTTGATGATCAATTCCCGCAAGGCCAGCCGATGTTGATTAAACAAGTTATTATATTTTTCATCATCCATAAAGACGGTTCTGCCAATATTAATTGGATTGACAATGGAAACATTAATTCCAGCCTCATCCTCAAAGAGATTGATCCGATCGACTACAGCAAACGGTGCCGTCAGACGATTTATCTGCATGAGCTTTTCTGCATAGGCTGAATCATAAAGGGCAAAATCTAATCCCTTGTAAGAACATTTTTCCGGCGATGCAACATCTAATTTTGCAAGGAGGCGAAAATTGCTGTTATGAATCTCATTCGCCATCGCAACAGCAGCATTTTCAAAATTCACCGTTGCCTTTTGAATCACGAATTCGTAAACCCCCTGCTCTTTCTGTTGGGCAAACGCAGTAATGACGAATATAATTATTGCTGCAAGAATGCACGCACGAACAGAAATTTTGTCCATCACTTTTCCTTTCGATAGAAACTTATGAGATTTGTATTGCTTCGATGAATTTTCGGGATTCTGCAAAGGACCGCCCATAAATAAGGCAGCCCTCCGCGAACGAAGGGCTGCTTTATTACAACCACGACCTAAAATTTGAAGAGAATTGAAGCATGGACGAGATGTTCCATTAATTCTGAAGTGCTGTTCACATATTCCTGAGCAATAACGCTTTCATTGGTGGTTTGGGATTTGTTGAGTGCCAACTCGTATGCCCCATTGAAAGCCAATTTTTGTGTAATATTCAGGGTAAATCCGGCGGTGATATGATTTTCTACAATCGCCGGAAATACCGGGAATAGGGTTTTATCCGGAACGGGATTCTTCCCATGAATAAAGCCCAACCGGCCGGTAAGCATGGGCGAGAACTCCATTTGCGCCCCCAATTTAATGACGTATGTATTCTCCCAATCCAGCGGAAAATCATAATTAAAATCGGGTGAACCCATCATTTTGTTAATATTGGCATTGTCACCATTCGAGAACTTCAACGCCATTCTATCGAAAGCCGTTTTCCACAAGATATATTCAACATCCGCACCTACCGTAAGCATTGAGGTCGCGCGGTAGCTGAACCCGATTCCCATTTTCGCAGGCTGTTTGATATCAGCCTGGACATCATAGGTGGCCTTCATTCCTGCTTGGGGATCAATTCCCATCTGCCCCAACTGCTGCATTACCCCTTGTTGTGCGGCAGCGAGTTGTGCTGCAGTCGCGTTGGCCGGATTAATTCCCATTTGCATCAATGCACCACTTACCATACGGCTGAAGGCGTCGTTGAATTGATCGGTCATGTCCATAGTGGCCGTGCCGTTCTTTAATTTCAGCGTGCTGTTGGTAGAAAATCCGGCTCCTACCGTGAGCTGGTCATTCACTTTATACTGGGCACTTATATTTCCATTTACTCCCACTCCTGCCAGGTCCTCCAGGCTTGCATAAGCGGTTACTTCGTTATACCCCAGTCCTCCCATGCTGGTGGGTGCACCGAACATCTGGCCAAAAGTCATTCCGGGAATGGCAATGCCTCCCAGAAAAGAGGGCAAGAGGCTGAATGGCATTTTCATTTCCATCATTCCGTACAGCAAATGAACGGATGCGCCCAGGCTGATGTCGTCGCCGGCCTTGTACACAACTGTTGGGCCACCCTCGATGACGCCAAATTTGGAATAATATTCTTTGTCTTCCGGGAATAGCTGATTTTTGAGATAAAATTTCGACCCCATTCCGCCCTGCGTAAAAACACCGATTCCCCAACTCCAGTTCGAATTGCTATAACGATTTGCATAAGCTACATCGAACATGGGAAAAGTTTGAGATTCGCCATCCTTGTTATTCAAACTGTTCTTGAAATGCAGCTTGGGGATAAGAACGGAAAAGTCGGCTTCCACACGACTGCCGGGCATGAATGAGAGTGCAGCCGGATTCGTCATCATCAATGTTGGGGAATCATAAAATCCATAGGCTAATCCACCGCGACCAACTGTTAAAGGACTGAATCCGTTAAGATAAGTCCCGTTGGTAGAAATTGCTTGAGAAAACATTAATAAAACTGCAAATACTCCCGCGATAACTGTGAGTCTTTTCATTTTACTTTCCTCATGTTTTTTGGTTAATGGATACCATTCAATACCGAAGCAAGGTGACTACCTTGCCCTATATAATTTGTTCCGGATGCTGGTTACATCTCGTTTAAGTTTTTCAATTGCTCACAAATCTGCTAAACTTAAATAAAGGATAGAAAAAATCCAAGCCTTGCTGCAAGAAAAATCCACAGAAATATTGATGCCCGGAATATTGCCAATAATCAGAGAACACAATTAGGCTCTCTGTAATTTCCGGACATATAATATCACTTAGAATAGCACAACAAGGTGCTCAGATTGTAGCAAGATCAAAATTTACCATGCTTCATTTTAAGAAGACGAATGCAGGCGATTTCGCTGCAGATTGTGTCTTATCCTTGGCGGAAAGGATCATTAATTTCTTTTGCCTTTATGCAAACATCCTAACTCGCCGGATTTGTTTTTCATCGCTGGGGTATGCTAAAATGATTTTTGGGGGGCAAATAAAAGAGTCCGAAAAAGAATCAAAATCGATTTCGCTTTCGGACTCAACAAGGATTGAGCAGGATGTCCCGGATAAGTCTAGTCGCAAATCAAGAACGGGCCATCCCAATAGACTCACTTCGCTAAGTTACTCCGCGGTCCCCATCTGTTGCGCCAGGTAATTTTCCATTCCAACCTGTTCAATCAAGTTAAATTGCTCTTCTATCCAATCCACATGATCTTCTTCGTCTTGTATGATGGTTTCCAGCAATTTGCGGGTACCGGCGTCTTCCAGTTTGCGGCACAACCGGACACCCTCTTTATAAATATCAATTCCTTCGAACTCCGCTTTAAGCTGCATCTCTAAATCCTTTTTGATGTTCGAATCCCAGCCCATTTCACGGTTCATACGCATTTTAGGTGTTCCTTCCAAAAACAGGATGCGCTCGGTTAGCTTTTCCGCATGGCCCATTTCCTGTATCGCTTCCTGCTTGATATAGGCCGCGAGCTTGTTATATCCCAGGTGTTCGCATGTTTCGCTGTGCAAGATATACTGCATGGTCGCGAACAACTCGCCTTCTAAGGATTTGTTCAGAATATCAATGATTTCCGGTGCACCTTTCATTTTTTGCCTCCTTCACTAATTTGTTATTTTATTTGCATTATTTATTTACAGACATAATTGATCGCCGTGCCGGAATTGTGTCCGGCTTAGTCCCGGGTTTCAGAAATGCCGGAAAATCACATCTGTTCCGCCAGATAGTTTTCAATACCGATTTTGTCAATCAAACGGAGTTGCGACTCCAGCCAATCGACGTGTTCTTCTTCCTGAAGATCAATTTTCTCAAGCAACTCGCGCGAGACATCGTCCGAAACTTCCAGACAAATTTTTATCCCTCTTTGCAGCCGGGCGACCGCTTCGACTTCCACCTGCAAATCTTTGGTTAACTGGTCTTTCACATTCTTGCCCACATTGATCTTGAAATAACGGCTCATGTTCGGCTGACCATCAAGGAACAGAATTCGCTCGATCAACCATTCGGCATGTTTCATCTCATCGATTGATTCCTTCTTGATTTTTTCATAAAGTTTCTCGTACCCCCAGTCGCTGCACATCTCAGCGTGGATAAAATACTGGTTGATTGCCGTTAATTCCGCAGTCAGGACTTCGTTCAGTAGCTCAATTACCTTTGCATCACCTTTCATCCAATCTCCTCCTTCAAATAGTTTTAATCACCCACAAATATAGAGAATGCATTTGATGAAGACAAATAATTCCATACCGCAAGCGAGAAATATTGGTGAAATCATTGGATTATTGCCCGGAGCACCGCAGGATCACTTAATCAATCGCGATAACCAGGGCAGCGTTGAGACTTGACCGACAACACCTGGCAGTACGATAATAAGATAAAGGACTGCGATGCCAGCCATCAATTCGCGTTTGATTGCACCGTCGGCCAAATCAGTGTGTATCATTATCATTTCCTATCGATACGGAAATATGGTCCCCGAAGCAGAAAAGCAAAAAGCAGGTGGCAAAGGGGCAGCAGGTGTGACGGTAATCACTTCGGACGTTTGAAAGCTCAACTAATTTAGGTTGCTGAAAAATTACAGACAAGATTAATTAATTGTCGGTCACGTTTCACATCATATATATTGAGGTGGTGTTATGAATTATTTGTTTCGATTCTTCATATCTTCGTTTTTTATCTTTTTGCTGCCACTTGCTCTGTTTTCCCAAGTCCCCAATGCGGGTTTCGAGCAATGGTCTGCTGGAAATCCGGTTTCCTGGTTAACTGACAATGTGCCGGGAGTTGGTACTCCCGTAACACAATCCGGCACCAGCCATTCCGGGTCGTTCGCCGTTCGAGGTGAAGTAACTAGCTTATTTGGGACTCCCTACCCGCCCACTTTATATAGCGCTCAAAATGGCCTCGGATTCCCTGTATCCCAAAGATATGCCACTTTTTCGGGCTACTATCAGTTCTCACCAACAGGTGGCGATTTGCTGTCTATTATTGTCATAATGGAAAAAAACAAAGCGGGAATTGGAGCGGGGGAACTGTTCATCGGGTCCGCTGTCTCCGGTTATACTTCCTTTAATGTTGGAATAACTTATGTGACAAGCGACGTGCCGGATACTGTTATAATTCAATTTGCGATAGTAGATACAACCGCTGGACTGACAAACATCGGCTCTTACTTTTTATTGGACGATCTTTCTCTGTCGGGAGTAGCCGGATTACCGCAAACAGCAGCCACCACAGTTCCGAATGAGTTCTCATTGAGCCAGAATTACCCGAATCCCTTCAATCCCAGCACCAGTATCCGCTTTACGCTGGCAAAATCCACGAACGTTTCACTGATTATTTACAACACCGTGGGCCAGGAAGTAGCCCGCCTGGCGGACAACAAAAACATGACTGCCGGTGAGCACACCATAAGCTGGACAGCAGAAGACTTGCCAAATGGCGTTTATTTCTACCGGTTAGTTGCCGGCAACTTTGACCAAATCCGCAAAATGATTCTTATCAAATAAGAAGAAATTGCATTCCCCAAAAGCAAAGCTGTCGCGATTACACATTGCGACAGCTTTTTTATACCGCCGTAAATTGCCGGTAGGCACCATCTGCAAATTGCCAAGCGCGGTTGCCTCGAGTAAAGTCCTGCCATTTGCTTGTAAAGATCGAAAATTACAATTTTTCTATGAAATCAGCCGGAAACCAAATCAAATGATCATTGCTTGGCCAAACGGAATTCGGTGGTTTGGCGCAGGAGAAAATTCCTCACCGAAATATGAGACTTTTTCTAATTCCGCTTTGAGTAGGGGAAAAACATTTCCAGCGCATTATCCACATGAGCACGCCAATTGCCCCAGCTATGCCCCTCATGATACTCCCGGTACTGGTAAACATACCCGTGGTACTGCAAAATCCGCCGCAGGTCTTGCACCAGCGGAATGAGCTCCGGGATATCATAGGTCCCGATATCCAGGTAAAACCTCAGGTTAAGCATCGGACCGTTTTGCAGAATGCCCGGGATTGAATGTTGAACGTTGCTGGAAAGCGCTGCCACATTCCCGAAAACCTCCGGATGAGTGACTCCCAACCAAAGTGCAATATTTCCCCCGTTGGAAACACCGAGTGTTGCGTGCATTTGGGCATTCGTTTTCACCCGGTATTTTTGCTCCACCCACGGCATAATTTCATCAACTACCAAAGAAATATACAGGGGTATCAGGTCACCGGCATATTCCCGGGGCCGGTCCACGGCGGGAATAAAAACTCCGATCACCGGCTGTATTTCCTTATGCGCAATCAGGTAATCCAGGATATTATTTGCTTTTCCCAGGGAAAGGAAATCAAGCCCGTCATGAAAGAGAATAACACAAAAGCTGTCGGCAGAGGTAGAATACCCCGGTGGGAGATATACTTTCATCGTTCGCGAATTCCCTAAACCGGCGTTGTAGAACAGGGTATCGGTGATAATCCCGTGCGGAATGTCAGAATAATAATCGATCTCGGGCGCCGGGGCATAAGCGGGCATCCGAAGCTCAGAATTGGCCCCGTAGCCGCCTTCTACTTTGTTGGGATTCAATGGATCGAGAATCCAGTAGCTCCCATTCAGCACAAATTGGTAATCAAGCCGGGCATCGGATTCGAATACCTCAGAGCAATACCACAGATCGGTGCCGGTGATGCGGGTCATAGGACATGCTGATGAATCCCAGTCATTGAAGTCGCCAAGCACGGTAACAGAGCTGGCATTCCCCCTGAATATGAAATAGAGGAGGGTGTCTGATTCGACGAGCGGAAACTGAGGCGCGGCATTCATGAAGCTGTCGACAAAGGCCGGTTTCTCTGAATCGGGGGCGGCAGCCACGCGGGCCAGAAATTCATCGAAAGCCTGCGTGCGGCCGGATGTTACAATGAAGCATATTAACAGGATTGCAAAGGTTTGTCTCAATTTATCACCAGTTTAACAGCAAAGCGCAATCGTACTCTTCCCTCGTCAAAATAGTACATGGAATGGCGGCTATTGATTATTTTCATAATATTTGTCCGTCTGCAAATCTTTTCCTTTCGCGGCGCGCACCGCCAGAAAATCCGCCCTTTCGTTTTCCGGATCACCGGCATGACCCCTTATCCACCTTATTTCCACATTGTGGAAATCATACAGGTCCAGCAGCCTCTCCCACAAATCGGGATTCAGCGCCCTCTCCTTTTTGCTACGCATCCAGCCGTTCTGCTGCCAGCGGCGGGCCCAGCCTTTGGTCAGACCGTCCGCAATATAGCGGGAATCGGTGTAAAGAACTACCTGGCATGGCTCCTTCAACGCTTCCAGGCCGGAAATTGCTGCCAGCAACTCCATGCGGTTATTGGTGGTCTTCTGAAACCCGGCGGCAATCTCACTGCGATGATCCTGATATTTTAAAATAACACCGTAGCCCCCCGGTCCCGGATTTCCGGTGCAGGCACCATCTGTATAAATTGTAACTTCCTTCAATTTGCCTCCCTGTGCTTCGGGCTCCGGAAGTTTTCCGGCTTCTTTATTTTTGATTGCTTTGTTAGAAATTCAATTGAATTGGATCACCAAATATGAATCATGAATCCTTCCTGCACAACTTCTGGGAGTCGCGAGAATCGCGCTTTTCTGGCCGGCAATAAACTTGAAAGTTTGAATCCACTACCACTTCCTAATGAGATGGAATGTGCAAATTTGTTTTCGGCCTGGATTCTTTTTGTAGCCTGACCTTACTTTTTTTGACCGTAATCCGGTTACCGTTCCGAATGGCGTGTTCGAAGACTTCGCTAAGCCTCTCGACGAAAATGAATTGCATTTTTTTGCGGAGATTCTCCGGCACCTCCAGCAAATCTTTTTCATTCCGTGCCGGCAGAATCACTTTTTTGATGCCCGCACGCCGCGCCGCCAGAACCTTCTCTTTAATTCCGCCGACCGGAAGCACCCTGCCCTGCAGAGATATCTCGCCGGTAAGCGCCACATCGTGTTTTACCGGGTGGCCGGTAAGGAGAGACAGCAGCGAGGTGGCAATCGTCGCGCCGGCGGACGGTCCGTCTTTCGGAACCGCACCGGCCGGGACATGAATGTGAATATCATTTTTCTGGAAAAATTCCGGATCGATTTCATATTTGTCCGCATGCGCGCGAATGTAGCTCAACGCCGCCTGCGCCGATTCCCGCATAACTTCGCCTAACTGGCCGGTGAGTGTAAGGTTCTTGCCGCCCTTCATCTGTGTGGATTCAATGAATAGTATTTCGCCGCCAACCGGCGTCCATGCCAGACCGGTGGCAATCCCGATTTCATCTTTTATTCCCGCCAATTCCGGGTAGTTTTTCTGCGGCCCAAGGTATTGCGGAACATTCGCGGCGGTCATCGTGATCACATCGCGGCTTCCTTCCGCAAAGCGGCGGGCTACTTTACGGCAGACGGTAGCAATTTCCCGCTCCAGGCTGCGAACACCCGCTTCATTTGTATAATCCGTAATAATGCGCTCGATGGCGTTCACATGAAACTTGAGATATCGTTTCTTTAGCCCGTTTTCATCGATCTGCCGCGGTACCAGATATTTTCGGGCAATCTGAATTTTCTCCTCCGTGATGTAACCGGGAAGCTCGATCACTTCCAGCCTGTCCAACAACGCCGGCGGAATATTATATAACACATTCGCGGTCGTAATGAACATCACCCGCGACAGATCGAACTTGACATCCAGGTAGTGGTCCGTGAAATCGCTGTTTTGCTGTGGATCGAGCGCTTCCAAGAGCGCCGAAGCGGGGTCCCCCCTGAAATCCGAGCCAATCTTGTCAATTTCATCCAGCATGAATACCGGGTTGATGGTGCCGGCCTCTTTGATCATCTGGATAATCCGGCCCGGCAGCGCGCCGATATAGGTGCGGCGGTGTCCGCGGATTTCCGCTTCATCGCGCATACCACCAACACTGAAACGAACAAACTTCCGCCCCATGGCCCGGGCTACCGACCGGCCCAGGCTGGTTTTCCCCACTCCGGGAGGGCCGGCCAGGCAGAGAATCGGCCCTTTGGTTTGCTTGCGCAATTTACGAATCGCCAAAAATTCAAGGATACGGTCTTTGACATCTTTCAAATCGTAGTGATCCTGATCCAGGATTTTCTTGGCGTTGTCCAGATCCATATTGTCTTTGGTTTCCTTGCTCCACGGCAACGCAATCAGCCAGTCCACATAAGTGCGAGAGATGGTATATTCAGCCGCCACCGGCGACATTTCCGCCAGCCTTTCAACTTCTTTCAGAGCAATTTCTTCCACGCTGTGCGGCATTTTCGCCTTCTTTATCTGTTTGCGTAAATCTTCTATCTCGGCTTCCCACTCATCTTCTTCTTCATCCTCCTCTTCTCCCAGTTCTTCCTTAATCGCCCGCAACTGCTCACGAAGAATAAATTCACGTTGTGTCCGGTCCACCTGGTGGTTGACTTTGGTTTGTATCTCGCCGGTAATCTCCACAACTTTCCATTCCCGGTTGAGGTGATCCAGCAGGATTTCCAGTCGTCTATCCAGAACCGTTTCTTCAAGCAAATTCTGCCGGGCATCGGCGCTGATCTCAAGATTGGCGGCCAGCAGATCGGTAAATTTTTCGGCGTGGCTCTGGTTAAACAATGACTGGACAAAATCTTCCGGCACCAGCGGCGAACGAACAGACAATTTCTCTAATAAATCCTTGATAGTCCGGACCTGGGCCTCACACCTTTCGGGATTCTGGATCTTTGTTGCAACCGGGCTGGTCTGCGCAATCAAAAACGGTGATTCCTTCTTTATGCGGGATATCTTGACCCGTGCCAGCCCCTGGACCAGCAGACGGGTGGAGCCATCCTGCATCTGGAACATTTTCAGAACGGTGGCCCGAGTACCAACTTTGTAGATCTGGGTACCTTTATCTTCGCGGGCGAGCTCAGTAAATATGCCGATATCCAGGCGGTTCACCAGAGCGAGGTTAATCATTTCTGCCAAATCCTGGTCTTCAATCACAAACGGAACGACGACGAACGGAAACACAACCAGGTTTTTAACCGGTAATATATAAAGTGTATCGGTATCATGTTCCTTCACATCTTTGCCTGCCATCTTTGTCTCCTATATCCCTGCCATATTCCATTTCAAGTGTTTGCAGAAGAATTCGTTGCACCAATTCCCGGCGTTCACAAGCGAGAAGAACCCATCCGGCCCCATCTCCAGTTGCTTTCCCGATTATTCTTCAACCACCGGAATTTCCATCTCGGTAACATTCCCCTTGAAAATATTCTTCAAGAGCGAAATACTCAACATGCCGTTCTTGTATCTTGCGGAAATTTTTTCCCGGCTGATTCGCGTATTCATTTTCACCTTCACCCGGAAATTTCCGTAATCAATTTCCTTCTTATGAAATTTTGTAATCTCGGAAGCCGAGATCCATTCCGGTTCAGAACGTCGTCCTTCGATTACCAGGTAGCCCTGCGAATAGACAATTTTTATATTTTCGGACCGCAAATCTGCGATTTCCATGACGACACAAATTTCCTTCTCCGTCTCCCACACATCGGTGGGGGGAGAAAACGCCAGATCTGAAATAAACAGGATGGGACGTTTTCCTTTGGAGAAAGCGGCATTGTCCACGCCAGCCACCGGCTCCGTGAGACGCAATTCCCGGTAGATTTCACGCTTAGAATTTTTCATAGTTCAACCTCAAATTCTTTTGAATTTGAACCTTGTGATTTATCAGGTTTCTGTTTACGCCGGGTGAATTAATTTTGAATTTTTATCTCATTGTTAAAGTACGGGTAATTTGCTCCGGCTACCCGCCAAATTCACCCGCCTCCGAACCTGTAGGGGAATTAAAGTGCCCTTTTCTCATCGGTTCACCAATGCTCATAATCGGCATAAAATCGCAATTCCAAAGCGCTGCCGGCATGGAGCTGCCGCTGGCGAGCTCAAATTACTCGCTATTTAAGATCTGCCGCAGCATGAGACTGGCCGAAAAACCAGCCCCAAAACCGTTATCAATATTCACCACCAGAACGTTACTGGCGCAACTGTTAAGCATCGCAAAAAGGGCCGTTAATCCGCCAAAGCTCGTTCCGTAACCCACCGAGGTCGGCACCGCGATTACCGGCTTGTCCACCAGCCCGCCAACCACGCTGGCCAGGGCGCCCTCCATTCCCGCCAGCACAATGAGAACCTGCGCCTTTTGAATAGACTCCCAGTGATGGTTCAGGCGGTGCAAGCCTGCCACACCCACATCATATATTTTCATTGCTTCGAAACCGAACATCCGCACCGTGGCAGCAGCCTCTTCCGCTACCGGGATATCTGAGGTCCCGGCTGAAATGACAGCAACTTTCCCTTTGGCATCCGGGGAAATTTCCGGAAAGGGAGAATGGATGCAGCGGGCGGGTGCATTATATTCCAAATCCGGCAATGCTTTTTTTACTTCCTGAAATATCTCCGGCTTGGCACGGGTTGCCAGCAGCCGGCCATGACGCTCAAATATTTTGGCTGCGATGTCCGTAATCTGCCCGGCAGTCTTCCCTTCGCAGAAGATGACTTCGGGAAATCCCTGGCGCAGCTCCCGATGATGGTCGATGGTAGCAAAATCCAGCGACTGAATCGTAGACCACTTGAGCGCAGCCAATATTTCCGCTTCACCGATTTCACCTTTCCGGAAGCGGTCTAAAAGGAATTTAAGTTGGTCATGCATTTCCTGTTGATTTCCTCAATCTTGCCAAATAGTCCATTTTCAATGCAGCCTGCCTCAAGCCGGCCACTCTTTGGATGTCGGCAGGCGCCTCAATGAGCCAATTCGTGAATATTGTTTTTTCTATATGACTCCAATATTTCCTCCAATTCCTGAAACTCCTTTGCGCGGAAAATCTGGTTTCGCAGAACCGATGCTCCCGGCAAGCCGTGGGTGTACCACCCAAAATGCTTCTTCATTCGCGACAGTGCCACCGTCTCGCCAAACTCCTCTACTTCCAACCGGTAATGTTTCATCATGATTTGAAAGCGCCGTTCAACGGATGTCTCCGGTGAAGTAGCGCCGTCCCCTTTTTCACCGAGAATTTCACTGAAAATCCAGGGATGGCCCAATGCGCCGCGCGCCAGCATAATGCCGTCAACGCCGGTAGTTCGGAACATCTCCTGCGCTGATTGTGCATCGAATACGTCGCCATTCCCAATCACCGGGATCTTCAGCGCCTGCTTTACACGCGCTATATATTCCCATTGCGCATGTCCCGAATACCCCTGGCTACGTGTCCGCGCATGCACAGTGATGGCGTCCGCACCCCCTGCTTCCACAGCCAGGGCTGCCTCTTCCGCCACAATCATTTCCTGGTTCCAGCCAATGCGAATTTTGGCCGTTACCGGAAATTTTGTTGCGCCCTTCACAACTTCAACTATTTTCCGCATCCGATCGATATTCTTTAGCAACGCCGAACCGGCCCCTTTTGCCACCACTTTTCTAACAGGGCAGCCAAAATTAAGATCGATGACCGCCGGGTTCAGATTTTCCACTTCAGGAATGACACGGCCAAAAAGCTCGGGATCGCTGCCAAAAAACTGAAAGCCAACCGGCTCCTCATCCGGGTGAACAGTAAGCAGACGTCGCGTGGCGCCGTTATCATACAGCAGCCCATCGATGCTGACCATTTCGGTGAAAGTGAGATCGGCGCCAAACTCGCGGCACATCTGCCGGAATGGATAATCGCTTATTCCGGCCAGCGGCGCCAGCACTATGTTGTGCCTGGTCCGCAAATTGCCAATCTGCAAAGGCTTTATAAATAAATTGGCTATTTCCATCCCCTCAACAAAATTCAAGCAGGAATGTACGGTTTCCACGGTAGATTTGCAAATAGTAAGGGAGATGGAGAAAGGCTTGGTGCATGGCACATGAAGCGCGGCGCCTGGCGGGATTCAATATCAACTTTTGTTGAGTTGCCGATTATTGGCTATTGATCATTGCGTCCGTTTTCGCTCAGGCTTTTATCCCCATCGCATCGGCAACGAGCAGCGCCAAATCTCTTTCCTGCAATTTCTCTTCCCTGCCGGTTTCGTTGATGCCGTCGCCGATCATGGTGGCACAGAAAGGGCACGCTGTGCTGACGATATCGGGATTCAGGCCGGCGGCTTCTTCCACCCGGTTGTGATTGATCTTGGGATGTTTCTCCTCCATCCACATTCGCCCGCCGCCTGCGCCACAGCAGAAACCGTTTTCCCGCGAACGTTTCATCTCTTTCAGGCTGACGCCGGGAATGGCGCTAAGTGCTTCGCGCGGCGCATCATAAATACCATTATGACGGCCAAGATAGCAGGAATCGTGGTAGGTGATTGTCTTTTTCACCGATTCGGTGAGACTAATTTTGCCCGATTTGATGAGTTCATTCAACAGCTCCGCATGGTGCACAACTTTATATTGGCCTCCAAACTGGGGATACTCATTTGCCAGCGTATTAAGACAGTGCGGACAAATTGTGAGGATTTGTTTAAATTTGTATGCTTTGATCGTCTCCACATTTTGCTCCGCCAAGATCTGGAAAAGATATTCGTTCCCGATTCGGCGTGCCGCATCGCCCGTGCAGGTTTCTTCGCTTCCCAAAATAGCGTAGCTTACACCGGCCTTGTTTAAGATCTGCACCATCGCACGTGCCACTTTTTGATGCCGCGCATCGTAAGCACCGGCGCATCCGACCCAGAACATGTAATCCACTTCGCCGTCTGCTTCCCGCATTTTCGGCACATCCAGGCCCTCGGTCCATTTTTCGCGGTCTTCTGCCGAGATGCCCCACGGGTTGCCGTTAGTCTCCAGATTCTTGAAGGTCGTGATCGCTTCAGTTGGGAAACGACTCTCCTCCAGCACCAGGTGGCGGCGCATTTCCACGATCTTGGGTATGTGCTCGATATAAACCGGGCAAGCCTGCATACAGGCGCGGCAGGTAGTGCAGTCCCACAACTCCTGCTCCAGCACCGCTTCGCCAACCATTTTTACAGCCGCTCCATCTCCATTACCACCATTATTTTCGCCAGCGGTTAGCAGCGCCGAACCTTTTTCATTCATGTAATTCTTTAAATCCAAAATGACCTTCATTGGTGAAAGCGGCTTTTGCGTATTAGTGGCCGGGCATGCATCCGAGCAGCGGCCGCACTCGGTACAAGCATCCAGATCCATCAATTCTTTCCATGAAAAATGGTTAATTTCCGAGGCGCCAAAATTCTCGATTTCCTCCAATTCCATTTTGGAGAGGGCGCCCTTTGGTTCCAGTGACTGGAAAAAGATGTTGAGTGGAGCTGTGAATACATGCTGCATCTTGGAGTAAGAAAAGTAGCCCAAAAAAATGAAGGCAATTACAAGGTGGAACCACCAGGTGTAAACATGAAGATTTTCCATCCCGGCGGGTGTCATCCCAAGTGTCTCAAAAAATTTTGAGACGGCAAGACCAAACGGCGACCAGGCGGCCCATGCCGGCTGCGTTGCGCCAATGCGCAATCCTTCGATGATAAAACCGGTAACCAAGATTACTAGAAATAAACTGAAATTAATCACGTCATCTTTTTTACTTTTCAAATTCACCGGTTTCATCACAGTTCGGCGATAGATGGCCAAAACAATTCCGATAATGGCTAACACGCCAAAGAGGTCGAGAGCAACCGAATAATAAAGATAGAATGCTCCTTTCAGGAACGTCCAGGAGAATAGCGGGGCACTGAAATCGGTTTCCAGAAAAATCAGCAAAGTCCCGATGGTCAGAATAATAAATCCGCCATAGATGAGGAGATGCATGATGCCGGGATATACCTTTTTGATGACCCGGCCCTGTCCCAGTGCATATTTCAGTACCAGCCCGATCCGGTGCCCAATATGGTCGATGCGGTTATCTTCCCTCCCCAGTTTCCAGAGCCTGATGCGTTTGTAAAAACCCCACAAGAAAATGGCAAACATGACAACGAATAGGACATACATCCAGACGATCCCGGAAATATTCCAATAGATTTCTCTGGTGGGCAGAGTACTGTACATTTTTGGCCTCCTTCAAGATAACAGGATTGGATTTATTTCGTACAAAATCTATTTGAACCGCTTTTTCAGCTTATTAAATAAACCTTGCGGTTTTTCTTCCTGTGGGAGTTGAACCTTCTCTATCCGGATTTCATCGATGATATTTCGCTGGTTTGCATAAAAAAGGTTGGTCAAATAATCTTCCGGCAATTTATCTTTCAGAAATTCAAAAACCCGTCTCAAAACAAATGTTCGTCCTTCCGGCGAGTGCGCATCGGACGCAATAAAATGAACGACGCGCTGTTCGAGCAAGCTCATCGATACCTTCTGTGCATCTTTACCGAAATGGCCGAGAACACTGCCGCCGTTCACCTGCAGCAAGCCGCCATAGCGGATAAAATCAATTGCTTTTTTTGGTTTTTCCAGCACTGCATTGTAGCGTTCGGGATGGGCAACTATGGGAATGAACTCTTCAACCGACAGCCGGAACAGAACGTCTTCCACACCGTCCGGCATCTGAAACATGGGGAACTCGATCAGGATGTATTGTCCCCATCCGCCGAGTGTGGTAACCTTACTGGACTTGATAGTGGTCTCGACGTAATTATGATAAAACATTTCGGAGCCGGAATAGATATTGACCTTGATACCGCGGTTCAGCGCTTCTTCCCGCAATTCTTTCAATTTGCCGAAATATTCCTTTTCCAGGTCATGCGGAATATATTCGTTGAAATGCGATGTTGCGAACACATCTGTGATCCCCTGGTCTTCTGCAATCCGCAACATTTGCAGGGATTCCTCCAACGATTTTGGGCCATCGTCAAATTTTGGGATCAGATGATTGTGAATGTCAATCATTTTTTCCATGAGGCGCACGCAGTATCAAGATATTTCATTGTCAGTATTCCGGTTGAGATAGATCCAAGATTCCCCGGTTTAGCAGCCTGTCCGCGAAGCAATTGTCTTTCACTGTTTCCGCGAACCCGGAGGAAGAATTCACTCAGACACCGACGTTTTCTAAACAATTTGACATCATCGAATAATAATATCAAAATATATTATTGAAAATCAAGCAATTTTATATCTAATAATAAAGGCATTCGCTGCAAACGAGAGATGAGGTGAGTCTGATGGAGTGACGAAGTGTTGGAGTATTGGGTTGTGAGGTTGATTGTTTAAAAGATTTGCCTTGAATACAATAGGTGGCAGGAAAACGACCGCCACTATTGTGCCCACACCCGCCAACTAGATAACTGCTATTTGCTCGCCAACAGGCGAATCCAGTGCCACAACAAGCGCACACCATAGCCGCTTGCACCGGCAGGACGG
>CAZUZS010000041.1:0-44189 GCA_964624795.1 uncultured Calditrichaceae bacterium | reverse complement strand
GATCAAAATATTTTCAGCGCTTCATTAAATATTCATCAACTCTTCATTTTTCTGCTCTAAGATGCACAGGAAGGTGAGTGCAAAAAGGAACTAAGATGGTTAGCCGTTATTTTGCCATAGATTAAGGAAGAGAACGTTGGTTCAATCCGCAATTGGTCTGTCGTTGCACTCAGATTTAAATATCCTCCTTTTACCCGATGAGGATGCATAAAAAAAGGTATGTGTGTCCCTTACTTCTATGAGTTTGCTGAGTTTTTTAAATAAATATAAAATCACTAATGTTAAGGAGGAGGCGTCATGAATATCAGTCTACCGGATTTACCTTACCCCAAAAATGCGCTTGAGCCACATATCAGCGCCAGAACGCTGGAGTTCCATCACGACAAACATCACAACGCGTATGTAAACAAAACTCTGGACTTGGTCAAAGGCACTGCTTTCGAAAATCAGAAACTGGAAGATATCATCGAGAAGAGTGTATCTGATAGCGGTCTAACCGCCTTGTTTAATAATGCAGCACAAGCGTGGAACCATAGTTTTTACTGGAATTGCATGAAGCCTGGTGGCGGAGGGAATCCGTCCGGAAAAATCGCACAGAAAATTGACTCGTATTTTGGCGATTTCGAGAAATTCAAGGAAGAGTTCAAGAGTGCCGGGGCTACCCAGTTTGGCAGCGGGTGGGCCTGGCTGGTTCTGGAAAACGGCGATCTGAAAATAATGAAAACCGGCAATGCCGATACTCCTGTTGCCCACGGCTTAATTCCCCTGCTCACAGTTGATGTGTGGGAGCATGCCTATTATCTCGACTACCAGAACCGTCGTCCGGATTACCTGGATATTTTTATTGGGAAATTGGTCAATTGGGATTTTGTCAATAAGATGCTTGGCTAACAAAATGTCAATATTATGGGCTCATTAGAACGGGTCATTTGGAAGTTTGGGCTTCTGTCAGTGTGCTTATTGGAGCGAATGATAACCCGGCTGCCTCCCTGAAGGTCCGGGTTAAAGATTGTGCCGGAAAATCCGGCCTGGTTAGAATTAAATTCTTAAACAGAATTTTATCAGGAGAACGAGGAGGAAATATGCGCTCAAGTATTTTTAAATCTCTTAATCTGCTTTTGCTGATTGTCGTATTGACAGGTTTCCTGAATCAGCAGGCTCAGGCAGTTCCCAGTTTTGCCCGGCAAACGAACCTGGCGTGCAGTTCCTGCCATTCCATCTTCCCCGAATTAAACGCATTCGGGAGACTGTTCAAGCTGAATGGCTACACACTAACCGGCATCAGGGTCATCGAGTCGAAAGGGCAGAACGAACAAACCCGTTTGAAATTGCTGGAATTTCTGCCGTTGTCCGGAATGCTTCAGGCATCTCACACGCGACTGAACAAAAGCGAACCGGAGTCGCAGAACGATATTTCCGAATTCCCCCAGCAGTTGAGCGTTTTTTTTGCAGGTGCGGTGAGTCCAAGATTGGGGACTTTCATTCAGTTTACCTATGATGATCAGGGAGCGGAATTCGGCTGGGACAACGCTGATATCCGTTTTGCCGATCATACCTCTCTTGCCTCGAGAGACCTGATCTATGGCGTGACTCTGAACAATAATCCCACTGTGCAGGATGTCTGGAATACTACACCTGCCTGGGGATTTCCATACGCCGCTTCGGCTGTTGTCCCCACACCGGCAGCATCCGCTTTTATTGAAGGCGCATTGGCACAACAGGTTGCCGGTTTGGGGTTATACAGTCTATGGAACAATTTTGTATACGGGGAAATTACGGCTTACCGATCCACTCCCCAGGGTGGTGTTTATCCTCCCGATTCTACGTCCACCAACACCATTAAAGGCGTTGCGCCCTACTGGCGGCTCGCATTGCAGCATCAATGGGCAGGCCAGTACCTGGAGATCGGCACTTACGGGCTGTACACCCGTCTTTATCCGACCGGCGTAAGTGGATTCACCAACAAGTACACCGATATCGGATTCGACGGGCAATATGAACGCTCGCTGGGAACCGGTAACCTTACTGCTCATGCTACTTACATCCATGAAAAGCAAGATTTGGACGCTACCTTTGTGGCAAACGACCCGGACGCCTCGAACACCCTGAATACTTTTAAGGTCGATGGCAACTACTATTTTCCGCAGGGAATTGGCCTGTCGTTGGGATTCTTTACCATAAGTGGTAACAGCAATAAGGGGATTTACATTCCACAGGCAATAAATGGCAGCCGGACCGGAGCCCCCAACAGCAGCGGCTTTATTGGGGAAGTCGATTATCTGCCGTGGTTGAATACCAAGTTTTCCATTCAGTATGTGCTGTACAACAAATTCAATGGGGCGCAGACCAATTACGATGGGCTTGGAAGAAACGCCGCGGACAACAATACACTCTATCTTCTGGCATGGCTGATGTTTTAAACGAATGATGTTACCCCCGCACCTGTTTTGCGACCGGTGCGGGGTGATTTGTATACAACGAAGTGGTTTTCGCTTTGCAGACAGAACCTGCCGCAACACCTCTCCGCTATAAAATTTTGCAAATTAAATATTCCTTGCGTAAATTAACCGGAATTTTCAAGGTTGATCGGATGACAGTCTCGAAATGGTATTTAGTTTATCCTGAATTCATTTTTCCTCAATTTATTCCCGCGAATAGATGGATCCGGCTTGCGGATTTCCGCAAACCAGTTCAATTACTGAAAGGCGCACGATATGAAAAAATTTGAAACCGAAGTAAAACTGACCAGGGAAATGAGCCTGATGGATGCAACCCTGATCGGAGTCGGGGCAATGATCGGCGCCGGTATTTTTGTCCTGATCGGCATTGCCGCGGGGGTTGCCGGGCCCGCGCTTATCCTGAGTTTCGCGTTGAACGGGTTTGTCGCTCTGTTCACCGCCATGTCTTACGCCGAGCTGGGTTCCTGCTATCATGATGCCGGCGGCGGTTATTTGTGGGTTAAAGAAGGCTTGCCCAAATGGAACGGTTTCATCTCCGGCTGGATGAGCTGGTTCGCTCACGCCGTGGCGTGCAGTCTGTACGCCATCGGTTTTGGGGCTTATTTTGACCTGATGTTCAAGGAACTGGGGGTAACCATTCCCCACTGGGCGTTTTTACCGCCGCACAAAATACTGGCCGTGGCTGCTGCGCTGTTGTTCGCTTATATCAACTTCCGGGGCGCGTCCGAGGCCGGGAAAATAGGAAACCTGGTAACCATTACCAAGATAGTCATTCTCTTCATTTTTGTTGGCTTTGGGATTGACATTATCTTTCATACGGCAAACTGGAAATCCTCATTCACGCCGTTCCTGGCCAATGGGTGGGGCGGAGTATTTAAGGCAATGGGCCTTACATTTATCGCTTTCGAAGGCTATGAAGTCATTGCACAAAGCTCTGAAGAAATCAAAAATCCTAAAAAGAATATTCCAAAGGCTGTTTTTCTTTCGCTTATCATTGTGGT
Source organism: uncultured Calditrichaceae bacterium (assembly GCA_964624795.1). Taxonomy (GTDB): domain Bacteria; phylum Calditrichota; class Calditrichia; order RBG-13-44-9; family RBG-13-44-9; genus CAZUZS01. The sequence goes on along the minus strand of CAZUZS010000041.1, from coordinate 40,729 downwards.
GCCAATTTACCTGCTGGTAGCCGTAGCCGCACTCGGTGCGGTAAAACCACACGGAATGACTCCCTGGGATTACCTGGCTTCGCATAAAGAAACGGCGCTGGTGGAAGTGGCGAGAGGCTTCTTTGTTGGTGGCGGTGTGATGATCCTGTTTGGCGGCTTAATCTCCACCATGTCGGCGCTGAACGCCACCATTTTCTCGTCGTCGCGGGTAGCGTTTGCCATGGGACGGGATCGGAACTTCCCCGCATTTTTCAGCAAGGTGCACCCAAAAAACTTCACGCCTCACTGGGCCATCATGATTTCATTAATTATCATTGTGCTGATGGCCGTTTCTCTGCCCATCGAAGACGTAGCCAGTGCCGCGGATATCATGTTCCTGCTGCTTTTCCTGCAGGTGAATATTGCAATGATCCGCCTGCGCAAGAAAAGGCCGGATCTCGACCGCGGTTTTTTTGTGCCGCTTTACCCCTGGTTTTCCATCCTGGGCATCGTGATGCTGCTGTTCATTGCCATTTACATGTTCAATTACAGCCCCATTGCCTGGATTATCACCGGGGTATGGGTGGCGCTGGGAATGTTTACTTACCGGGAGTATGCTTCCAAGCGCGAGGTGGAACATATCCGCAAGGTGAAATCGCTGGAGAGAATTGAGCGAAAAGAATACAGTATTCTGGTATGCCTGTCAAATCCCAAAACAGCAAAGAGCATTACCAGTCTGGCAATGGCGATTGCTATTAAAAACAATGCAGAAGTGATTTTCCTGAATGTTGTGGAGGTTCGGGAGGGCCAGCCGCTGCAGTCGGGGCTTGAGGCAGCATCAAGGGCCGAATCCATGCTGGATGAGGCCGAAACAATGGCCGGCGAATGGAATGTGCCTTCGCGTTCCATCGTAAAAATTTCCCACCGAATTTCGCAGGGAATAATCGAAACAGCGGAGGAGGTCGGATGCAATTTCATCATCGTGGGCAGACAGAAGCGTCCCAAATTTCTGGAAAAAGTGTTTTCTTCCCTCATCGATACCGTAATTCAGAAATCGCCCAGCGAGGTTGCCATACTGCACGGCACATTTGATCACAAGAAAATTCGAAATATTCTTATTCCGTTCAGTGCCGATATTCACACGCGGCTTGCAACCGAAATTGCGCCGGTGCTGGTGGACTATTTCAAATGCAAACTCAACCTTGCCATCGTGCTCGATCCCGCAATTCGCGAAGCGGAGAAGGAAAAAAGGATAAACGAAGTTGAGGAGATCATCCGGGAAAACCGTCTCCCTGCCCAGGTACGTGTGCTTTACGATGAAGATGTATTAAAGGGCATTTTAAAGGAAGCCAGGAAAACGGACCTTCTGGTGATGGGCGGCAGATCGGGAGATTTTCTGGAACTGCTTCTGGGGAATTCCCTTGCACAGGATATCACAGAGCAGACCGTGTGCCCGGTATTGTGGGTGAAGGAATACGAAGAACGGGAGAATTTTTGGGCATCTCTTTTAAAACCGCATAAAAAGTTAGGGGAAGACAATGAATAAATCGATGCAAGACCTGTTTGTAAATTTAAGCGCCAATTTCTTCGGGTATTTGCCAAGCCTTTTTGCGGGGATAATTCTGGTTATTATCGGGTGGCTGCTGGGATGGTTCATTAAAAGGGTAATCATTCAAATTGCCCTGATTTTACGGCTGGAGCGCTTTCTGGTGCGTTTCCGCTGGGGAGAGGATTTCTCCAAGGCGGATGTGCGTTACGGTTTCTATAGCTTTCTGGGAAACATATTCTTCTTTATTGTCTTTCTGGTTTTTCTTAACGATGCATTCAGCGTTTGGAAGTTGACGGTTTTGTCGACCGTTCTGGAAAAGGGCATTCTCTTTTTTCCGAAAATATTTGTGGCTTTGATCCTGTTCGGTTTTGGCTGGCTGGTTTCAAGCTGGACTTCAACCGCGTTGCTGAAAGCGATGCGCCGGGAGGAGATTCACCGCGCTACCCTGATTGCCCGGTTTACCAAATCGGTCCTTTTGCTGTTCTTCTCGGCCATGGCGCTCACTGAAATTAATATTGCCAGGGAAATAGTGGTTATCGGCTTCGCCACGATTTTCGTTACATTGGGCGTGCTGACGATTGTTCTGGCGACGGTAAGCGGCAAAAGCTGGTTTCAGAAAGTCCAGGATTCGCTTGAAGAAGAGAAGGGATAACGGTCCCTTTCCGGTTTATCCTGCGATTTTCGAGGAAATGGTTGTGTAAATTTCTGTGGCGCTTCGAAATTTGAAAACTAAAACCGTTCTTTGATGTTTAAGAAAGGAAAATTAATCTCTGCAAAACAGAACGGAGCTTTTCATGCAAATTCCTTTAGGTGTTGCCAATTCGGTTTCCTCCAATTTCGCGTACGATCCGCTGGACACGGTTCATTATGCGGAGCAGTCTCACTTCGATGTCATCCAAATTTATCTGAATAATGAATTATTGGGAGATAATAAAAGGCTGGATAAGATCAGGGAGGTGCTCGATTCCGGGACCTTTAGCACGGTCTATTTCCATTCCGAAGGATATTTAAATCCCGAATTTACTGCCGGAGATTATGCTGCCCGGCTGTTTGCATTCCTGGATTCTTTGGAAGAATCGCGGGTGATAATCCATTACGACGAGCAGGCAGCCCTGGAAGACACCTTGCAAACAATCGAGGAAATTGCTATTCACAACCGCCTGATTTACCTGGAAAATTATTTCCGGACCGCCGGCAGGGAGAATGCCGAAAAAAATTTGCGAAAATACCAGGCCATTTTCACCCTTGCCAACAGCAATACGGTCAAGCTTTTGCCGGTGCTGGATATTCCGCGCTTTTTTCACCAGGACCTGCAGTTGGAAACCTCGGAGGCGCTTCAGTGGTGCTACCAGATGTTTAACTATTTTGGAAACAAGCGCATCCCCATCGTACTGCACCTGATCGATTCCCGCGATCCGCAGCAGGATCACAAAAATTTCTGCACTATTGGCGAAGGGTATATTCCGTACCGGGAGATATTGGATTTTCTCAAGAAAACACATCCGCCCCTGGAAGGAATTGTGCTGGAATATGAAGATAAAATCAACCCGCTGAAATCCAGGGAGAGTCTGAAAAAGATGGTCGGCGTGGAACACAAGTAGAAAGTGACACAACCGGAATCCGGAAGTATCTTTTAGAAAATCGAAATCTTTTGCATTTAGTAAATTTTGATAATTTCCTTAGGTCCGCAAAGTTATCAAATTGTCATTTCGACTGAAGCGAACAAAGTGAGCGAGATGGAGAAATCTTTATCTCAAAATCAGATTTCTCGACTTCGTCTCGCGTCGCGGGATTTCGCTCGTGACAAAGTTATCCCTACGGGAAAATGACCGGTATTATATTCTATTGATTTTATTAGTGTTGAATTGCGATTTTGCAGAGCAAAAGGAAACAGCATATAGCAAATTAAAAAAGGCAGCATGCTCAGTCGCCGGAAAATCCGGCCTGGCGAATGCTGCCTCTTCTTTAAATGAGCAGGATTTAGTTTATCTCCTTGCGTCCTGCCAGTCTATGCCGGTCTGCTACTCCAGAACAAAAATATTCTTCTCGGCACAGATGTCCTTCAGGATCTGCGGCCAGACGGTGACGCTGACTTCACCTAAATGTGCCTTGCGAAGCAGGTACATGTAGGTTCGGGATTGCCCGATGCCGCCACCGATGCTCAGCGGAATCTCGTTGTTCATGATTGCCTGGTGGTAGGGCAGCTTCAGGAAATCTTCCTGGCCGGTGATCTCTAGCTGCTGCTTGAGGGTATCTTTGGTCACCCGGATGCCCATGGAAGTCAGCTCATGGCGCCGTTTCGTCACCGGATTCCAGACCAGTATGTCGCCGTTCAGTCCGTGCATCGGTTTGCCGTCCTTCGATTTCGTTTCCGTTACCCAATCGTCATAATCGGCGGCACGCATTTCATGCGGGTAACCATCCTGCAGCGTCCAGCCAATGCCGTAGATGAAGACCGCCGGGTATTTTTGAAGAATGGCGGTTTCGCGCTGCTTGCGCGGCAGGTCGGGATACATGTCCAGGATTTCTTCGGCGTGGAGGAACTTCAGCTCCTCCGGGAAATCGGGATAATTCCCTGCCAGTTGTGGAAATTCTTTTTTTGCATATTCGCCGGCGCCCCAAATCACTTTCCAGATTTTCTTTACCACATCAGTCAGATAATCGAGGTTCCTCTGCTCTTTGGTCATAACCCGTTCCCAATCCCACTGGTCAACGTAGCAACTGTGGTCATGATCCAGGAAGTAATCCTTTCTCACCGCCCTCATGTCGGTGCACAGGCCTTCGCCCACGTTCATTCCAAACTGTTTCAGCGCCATACGTTTCCATTTGGTTGCCGCCTGCACCACCTGCGCATCGATGGGGTGTTTGTCATAATCATTCGATATGTGAAACTGGATCGGCGTCCGTGAACCGTCGCGGTCCAGGTAATCGTTCACACCGCTGTTAACATCAACAATTAAAGGAACCTGCACCATCATGAGATTCAGCTCCTTGCAGAGATTCTCTTCGATATAGCCTTTCACCGCAAATAAAGCCTGCATCGTTTCCTTTGGCGTTAATAAAGATTTGTAATCCGAAGGAAGCACTTTTTTGAGGTCATCATAATTACCAATTCCTGGTCCGGCCAGGTCTGCTTTCTTGTCTGCCATAGTTTCTTTCTCCTTGTTATTTTGTGGGTTTGCTTCTCCGGCTTGAGACAACCTGGTGTGCTACGTCTGGTTGCTTAGCCGGAGACAGCGCCGGAATCAACTCCGGTGCCGATCTCTATAACTGAGCACAATTTATTTTTGAAGATCCTCCTCTCTGCCAGGCGGATACTACATGTAACGTTGCTCTTCGCTTATATTTTCGGCTTGCTGCCGATCTGCTTTTTTGCACTTTTTTCGACGTCTCGATTTGCCCCCACGGTCGCGGTTTGCCGAACATGAAAACCATCATCGCAGCAATCCAATGGTAAATATGATCGCACTGTCGTTATAATCATTTAGCGTGTAGCTATATGCCAGATTTGCGATAAGCTGCAAATTGTATGTATGAAACGCCAATATACCGCCGTTTGCTGTGAACTCGAATCCGTCGCCCTTTTTCTTCTTTGTTTCGTGATAAACGCCGAAATCATCCCAGTAGCCGCCGTAATTATAATTGTTGTGGGTGATCCAGTGAAATCCGAAGGCACCGCCCAGGTAAGGGCAGACATCTGTTTTGGTAAACAGATAGGAACCGTAAATATTGGCGGCAAATCCCTTGCGAATGGCCAGTTGCATCCCGATAGAATAATCATTTATTTCGGCGCCGGAGCGGAAATCCATGGAAAAGGACCGGTCGTCACTGTCATAACCTTCCTGCGGATAAAGATAACCGAATGATAATCCTGCATATTTCCGGCTGGCCCGTCGCCGGGGAGTTTTCGTCTCTTTTGCGGTTATGAGGTCAATTTTGGCGGTTTTATCCAGCGGCTCCTGCCGCACGATGCTGATCGCCATCCGCTCCATCACAACATCCAGATCTTCCACATAGGAGGCGGTAGCCTGATCAATCAACAGAATTTTCTGGTTGGGAATGTCGATCAGCCGGTACTCAACAATAACTTTCTCGCCCAGCGTGATCATTTTACAGAGCAGGACCTCGGTTGCCTGCAGCTTCTTACCAATCTCAACTGCGCAAGGCACCTCGCTGCAAATCTCTCCCTGTAAAGCCGCATCAACCTTTTCCTGCGGAAGCACTTCAACTGCTCCTAATTTTTCGATTTCATGCCGCAGAAGGGATTCCGTGCTCAGAATGGTCGGTTCGTCGAGGCCGATTGCAGAAAATGGCAAAATTGCCAGGCGCTGTTCAGAAGCTGACTGACAAACCGGATGGTGGACAAACCCCAGAAGTAATACCGTGATAGTCGTGAACAAAGTTTTTGTTTTCATGTATTTCACCTTCGGTAATGATTGATTATTATACCGCAAGATTACACATCTCGTTCACAAAATCACTAAAAAATACATTTCCGATAAAATAAAAGGCAAGGGGAAAGAAAATTAAATTGTGAGATATCATTCGAAGGTGGCTATTTTGAAAACTGTCATTCCCGAATGCTTTTATCGGGAATCCAGTAATCACGTAAAATAGATTCACGCTTAAAAAATGCCCCGTGGGGGCAGGCAGGGAATGACAGATCCTTCTTAACTATCGGTGGGTCTTTTATTAAATTGGTATTCTTCAGAAAGAGGCGGCTAATGTGCCTGAGAGAAAGCTGGTTTGAACAATCAGGGACTGCTCCCGGCGAACTCCCGCTCAAACGGGTTTCAAGAATAATTTGAATGCCTCCGAGCCGGTAAGCACGGCAATGGTGACCAGCGTTGCGGCAATCAGCACGCCAATTATGTCGGCAATGATGAACTTTTTGAAAGACATGCCCACCAGGTAAGCGCCAAGCGCGCCGGAATAAACGCCGCTGCCCGGCAGTGGAATTCCGATAAAAATTGCCAGGAAAATTTCGCCATATTTTTCCACCCCGGCGTGTATCTTTCGCTGCACTTTTTCCACCCGCCGCTCCCAGATTTTGTTCAGCACCGGGATATGCAGAATCAGGCGGAAAAACCATTCGACAACGTAAAAATAGATAATGCCCACAATGATGTTGGCAATAACGCAGATGAAAACCACCCAGTACCACGGCAGGTGAGCGGTAATTATGCCGTACGGAATGCTGGCCCTCAATTCCAGGAACGGCAGGAAAGTAATTCCGATCAGTTTTAGTACTTCAATCATTGTTTGTCCTTGTTCTTGCTTGTTGTGGTAACAAAAATTTGTTCACCCCGCTGAAGCGGAAATCGGAACGACAAATATTTCTTAGATTATGCAAAACAAATAGTTCTCACGCACGGATAATTGACCGATGCTGCGGATTAACTGTTCTTTATCATCGGGACAAAATTTGCCGCGGAGATGGTTTCCTGCAGGATTTCATTCCCGTTTTTGATCAACCGGATCAGGCTCTGCTTTTGTTCATCGCCTTTGGGCATAATTAAAATGCCGCCCTCATCGAGCTGGCGCAGCAGATCTTCCGGGATGTCCCTGCTGTGAGCCGTCAAAATAATCCGTTGAAAGGGTGCGAATTGTGGCCACCCGCGGCTGCCGTCGCCGATGCGTATCGCCACCTGGTAGAATTTCAGCTCGTGGAGAATTTTTTCGGCCTGCCGTGCCAGCTCCGGGATACGCTCGATGGTAAATACATTTGCTCCCAGGGCCGCCAGCACCGCTGCCTGGTAGCCGCTGCCGGTGCCTATCTCCAGGATTTTCTCGTCCCCGCTCAACTCAAGTGCCGCGGTCATGGTGGCAACCGTTGTGGGGTGCGAAATGGTCTGTCCGAAACCGATGGGCAGGCTGCTTCCCTGGTAAGCCTGGTGCGCGAGCGCCGGCTCCACAAACAGGTGACGCGGAATTGCTGACATTGCTGCAATCACTCTACGGTCGTTTATTCCCGCGTCGATGACGCATTTTTGTACCATCTGTTGTCTAAGAACTTCAAACATATTTAAAAAGACGCTCCCATATTAGCTGGAAAATCAAAGAAACAAAATTTACGGTATCGGCAAAATTTTTAATAGAACTTTTTTCTTTATTGTAAATGGTCGGAATCGGGACAAAACTTAACCCGAATCCTTTCCACGCTGCCCGGATCAGCAGTTCGCTTTCCAGGTGAAAGCCGTTTTCCTCAAGCGGGAGATTGCGCAGGACCCTGGCATCGATAAGCCGGAAACCACATTGGCTATCTTTTACCAATTGGCCGGTCAGCAGGGAGATAAGCAGCGAGGTCAGCGTGTTGGACAAAATCCTGTGCGGCGGCATGGTGCGCGGACTGCGGGAGCGGTAACCGACGACTATATCCGCCGAATTGGCGGCCAGGGTCTCCATGAACTCCGGAATCTTCTCGGGAGGGTGTTGAAGATCGGCATCCAGCGTGACGATGTAATCCACCGGTTGGTCAACAAGAAAATGCCGGAATCCCCGCTTAAGCGCCGCACCTTTCCCACGGTTTTCCGGATTTCGTATGAGTTCGAGAGGAATATTTCCATCAGCGGCCGCCTTGACGGGTTTCTCAGAGCCGTCGTCCACAACCAGGATGTGAAAACTGCAGAACTTACAGGCTGTCGCCGTTCGACTTATCAGCAAATCGAGCTGTTCCGGGTCGGGATTATAAGCCGGAATGATAATGCCGATTTTTTGTTCTGGTAAATATTTGGGCTGGGCTAGTTGTTGTACATTCATGAAACTGCTGTTTCGCAATAGTGGAGAATTGTCGGTAAATCCGATTGGTGCCTGCTTCCCTGAAATCTGCTCCGGAAAAGCTGGGGATAAAATAAAAAAGGGAAATCCGCACCGGATTCCCCTTTTCATGTTGTCGGAGCGACTGGATTTGAACCAGCGACCCCTACCACCCCAAGGTAGTGCGCTATCCAGGCTGCGCCACGCTCCGAAACCGCAAAAATTTAATACAATACGGAAAACATGTCAAACGGTTTTGCATTATCCTTCACAGTCGCGGCAGAGTGGATTTATGATCCGGGAAATGAACCGCCGTAAGCCGGCATTTTTGATGAGCGGCTCCTCTCGGTGGCTTATTCGGAAAGGAGATTTTTGATATCTTCAATTTCCATCTTGATCTCCGCCAGCAGGCTCTTGAGAAAAGCAGGGCTTTCGGCATCCACTAAAGGATTATATTTCTTCACTTTTTCAAGAACCTGCTCTTCATTCAGCTTCTGGACGTAGATCAGATCGCGAATGTAGAAAATCAGTTTAACATCTTTCTCAAGATAATTCCGGTTGGCGGCGCGGTTCCGAATCGGCTTGATTATGGGAAATTGCACTTCCCACCGCTTGATAACTTCATCGGAAAGCCCGGTCATTCTGCAAACTTCCCGCAGGGGATAAACCAGCTTTCTTTTCGGCATTGTGATGCGCATGGGCTTTACTCGTATTCATCTTTTTTAGTGAGAATACAGGAACACTCCACTGAATATACGAAGACAGGACGGAAAAATTCAAGTGGGAAGTTTTGTGCAGGCGCGCATGAGAGTTAAAAGTGGAGGCTTTCTGGAAACCAGGAAGATGATCCTTATGAAATGAAAGGGCGTTCAAACACTAAAAAAGCCCCTCCACAAAAGCCTCCGGATCGAATGGCTGAAGGTCGTCAATTTTCTCTCCCAAACCCACGTATTTTACCGGCAGATTCAGCCTGTGGGAGATGCCGATTACCGCGCCGCCTTTTGCAGTCCCGTCCAGCTTGGTGAGGATAATGCCGTTCACTCCTACTGCATCGATAAACTGTTTGGCCTGCGAAATTGCGTTTTGTCCCACTGTGCCGTCCAGCACCAGCAGCGTCTGGTGCGGTGCCTCGGGGATGACCTTTTGCATCACCCGCTGAATTTTCTTGAGTTCCTCCATGAGGTTGACTTTAGTATGCAGCCGGCCGGCAGTATCGATTATGACGACATCCGTTTTTCGTGCCTGGGCCGCCCGCAGTGCATCGAATGCAACAGCGCCGGGATCCGCTCCGCTCTGATGTTTGATGATGTCCACACCGGCGCGCTCTGCCCAAATCTGGAGCTGCTCAATAGCCGCAGCGCGAAATGTATCGGCGGCTACCAGGAGAACGCTCTGTCCTTGGTTTTTGAAAATATTGGCTAATTTGGCGATCGACGTGGTCTTTCCTGTGCCGTTTACGCCCACCACCAGAATGACGAAAGGCGGCTGCGCGGGTTTACCGTTCTCCTCGCCACCTGCCAGCAGCAGGCCGATTATTTCTTCCTTCAAAAGTTTATATAACTGCTCGGTGTATTGATATTTTCGTTTTTTTACTTCCTCCTTTAGATGCCCGATGATGAGTGATGTCGTGTCAACGCCGACATCGCCGGCAATCAGGATATCCTCAATTTCTTCCAGAAGCGAATCGTCAATTTTACTGGCGGATAAAATAGCGTTTTGTATCTGGTCGAACACCTGTTCGCGGGTTTTGGTCAAACCCTGCTTCAACTTATTCAAAAAATTCATCTTAAATCCTCATTTTCAATGTTGATGCAGCCACCGAAGGCTGCTCGTCAAAATCCGGATCAAATATATAACACAAATTAAACTACGCCAACCTCCTTTGAAACCGAAGGTCGGTGCTGTAATTGTTTCGCAAAATGTTGTAAAGGCTGAAACTATTACAAGAATGGGTACTTGAGTGAGCACTGCGTCAGGTGGCTTTGTCGGTTTGTAGTCGGCGGATGAGTCCCAGCCGGGCGATAATGTGAAGCAGAAGGGAGAGCATAAGGACAGCGGCGATAATCTCCCTCGGGATGATATTCTGCAAATAGCCCCATAGCAGGAAAAAGAGGGTAATTTCGCCCCTGTAAAGAAGGGAAAAGAACATGGCGACATACTCCTCCTCGCGGCGCATCCAGAAAATACCGACTATGAAAGCGGCAATTAGCAGCGCAAACAGAATGACCAGCGCATCCAGAAGCGCATGAATCCAGTTGACGTTCGCTGATATCGTGATCCCGAGCGCGGCCAGCGGAAAAATTATAAAGAACCGGAAGGTGCCAAGCGGGATCGGTTCCCGCAGTATCCTGTTCTGGCGCACCAGTACCTGGAGGGCAATGCCGCACACCATGCCCGTAAATATAATGGGCAGGCTGAAATAAAAACCGATCAATATCGGCATCAGCAGAATCCCGATTACCAGGGGGAAAACAGGCACTTTTTGCAACTGTTGAATTCGGCGGTTTGTCCACTTGGGACGGGACATCGCCCAGAAAAGTATCAGGGCTATCAATGGGAGAATAAAAAAGCCATAGTTTAAATAGTTTAGTTCAATTTGAGAAGGAACGGCAAACAGCAGATAGGCCAGAATCGAAACGGTTTCCAGCGCCAGCGTAAATTTCATAAAATCAAGGTACCTCAAGCGTAGTTGGTCGGGATCGAAAAATCCTCCCGTTACCAAACCGCCCAGATCAGCAGCCAGAAGCGCAACGGGTAGAAAGATGAGCTGCTTGTAACCGGCGTTCGGGATCATCAACATGTAGGTGGCTATTGATATAAGTATCGCCAGTGTACCGGTGTACAGGAAAACGATGCGGTAGTCAGCAACTGGCGCAATCCGGTAGGTCTTCAGGCGCGTCCGGAAAGCAAATTCAAGGAAGAAAAAAAATAAACCCATCATAATGAGTACTTCAAACAAACCGGTAAACTGAGTGAATACAACTTGAAGATAAAGTGAGAGCATATCCCCAAAGTTACTGATCAGCAATCCCAAAAGGAACCCGGTGCAGACATGCGCAAAAAAATCAGGCAGCTTTATTTTTCGCACAATAAGGAGGACGATAAAATCGATCCAGAGCAGGATGATAATGGCACCGACAAACTGTGGGAGCTCAAGATACATGGTTAGATTTCCGATGAAAAGTATTTAGCAATCCACTACATTCGGATATGCCAGATAAGCTTTTGGACCAAATTGGAATTGTGGCCTTTGCCACAATCGTAGTGGTGCGACTATAACTATCGGCAAATTTTTCGTAATTATAAGACGGATAAGGCCGCAGAAGTGAAATATAACAATGAAAGCAACACCCGGGGAAGTTGTCCGTCCGGCCTTTATCGGTGAACGTATTCCCGGAAATTTCATTAGAAAATGTCATTTTATGTGGCACATATCCTCCCGGCCTATTGCGCAAAGCGTTACGACTTTTTTCAGGGACGGTTTCGCATCGCATCGCATCGAATGCGAATCCAGGTTTTTAGATTGTCGATTTGGAGCAGCGAATTGCCATAAAGTGTCGATGCAGATGAATTCTTGCCGTACTGGTGTTCCTGTTAAAAAATGCAGTTTAAAACGAGGAAAATATCTTGATGACATCGAACAGGAACGAAGGTTTATTTCTAAAGGCAGTCTTGAAAAGATTGAGGATGTTCCGTTGGTCGTCCTTTAGTTTCAAATATTCTTCGGCGATGCTGTTTAACTGCCTGTCGTCAAATTTCATCAGCGCCTCTTTGAGTCGATATGTTCTTGCATGGCTTTTTCCCACTCTTTTGTGCCATTGTCTGGCGTAGGGCAACAATGCTTTCTGACCAACGTTTCCAGTTCTGATGGCTTCGGCGGCCACTTCACCGGAAATTTTGCCGGCAATCATCCCGGAAATAATCCCGCCACCCGAAATGGGATTGGCCTGGTGCGCTGCGTCGCCGATCACCATAAAACCGTCGGCAACTATACTTTTTAAGGTTTTGTCTACCGGCACACCGCCTACCGTTCGGGAGACTATTGAGGCAGCAGGGAAAAATCGTTCCAGATACAGCTCCAGGCGCTCTTCCGGGGGACCTTTACGGGAAAAATTGCCGGAGATTCCCAATCCCACGTTTGCGACTCTTTCTCCCTTGGGAAAAACCCAGGCGTAGCCGCCCGGCGCAAATTCCCGTGAAAAATAAAAATCGCAGACGCTCGGGTCGCAATCGATATTGGCGAGGGTATACTGGGCGCAGGTTTCCATATCTTTCAACCGAACTGTCGAGTCAATACCTGCCCAGCGTGCGACGCGCGATTCAACGCCATCGGCAGCAATTACAATGCGGCTGCTTATTTCCACTGATTCATTCCCCAGCGAGGTTCTTACACCCCGGACCACGCCGTCCGATTTCAGAACGCCGGTTACTTCGGCACTTGTTAGCAATTGCGCCCCGGCATTTGCCGCCATCGCTGCCAGGTCTGAATCGAAAATACGGCGGTGGAGAACATACCCGGTTTCATTATTGGCATCGACAAACACTTTTGTGCCGTCCGGTGCAACCAGCCTGAAACGGCTGATTTCGGCGGCAATCCAGTGCGCAGGAGCTGGCTTCTCGATCAGTTCTTCCAGGCTGCGCTTGCCGACAGCCTCCGCGCAGCGAACCGGGATGCCGACTTCGCGGTCTTTCTCCAGCAGCAGCACGCTCGCACCGAGGCGGGCAGCCTGCCAGGCAGCCATCGATCCGGCGGGACCACCACCCACCACGATGATATCAAATGGTCTATCGATTTGCCGGGTTTGATACATTCTCAATCTCCTCGAAAATTTGGATAATCAAATTGAAAGCGCTGCCGGTAGTAAAATTTTGTGAAAAAGAAAATCAGTATCATAACAACAAAGTAAAATGGGAACCTGGTACAGACTGCCAGGGAAAAGAACAGAATCGCCATTTTTACCACCTTCACCGCCGCCGAAACTGTTGGTTTGAAAGCCATCCTGAGAATCCACCAAAGGGTGAGCAGATCAATTAACAGAATTAGGCGGTCGCTCAGCAAGAGCCCGCTAATGAGGGACGCAACATAACTGAAGATGCTGAGCCAGATGGTAAGTTTGATCCCATAACGGACACTCAGCGTCGTTTTATTCGCCGCCCGGTCTCCACCCATATCGGGCAGGGTCGTGAGAAAACAGAGACCGGAATTCAGGAAGAAGTAGGGAAGCGAGTAAAGAAGCAGTTGAAGATTCAAGTTGCCCACGATCGTCCATCCCAGGGCAAAAGCAATCCATCCCATTAGCATATTGAGCAGAGAACCCCACCACGGCCGGTTTTTAAATTCAAAAGGCGGGAAATTATACAGGTAACCGGTGATGAAAATAAAGGCAATATTGAGAAACAAAATTTCCGAATTGACGAGCAAGCTGAAGCCCATGGAAATAAGTATGAGAAGAGTGCTTTCCACAATCGCCGCCGGTTTTCCAATATGTTTTCCCTCCAGGAGGAAAAGCTTTTCATTATGACGGTCGGTTTCCACATCGTGCAACTGGTTGAGGATGAAGCTGGCGCCCATCGCAGCAGCGAATGCGAGTGCCGAGTAAAAAACAGACGATTCCGGAAATTGCCAGATTACACCCCTGTCGGCAAGAAACGACTGAAGGTTGTTCTGACCGCTAACTACCATATAACCGGCTAACAGCGTACTCCAGCCCGGAAAAAAAAGCATGGGGCGGGTGATGAAAAAATAGTCAAAATAACTCAGCCAGTTTTTACGACTCACCTGTAATCCTTATGTGATTTGAAAAAATCCAGGCACGTCCTTTCCGGTAAACTTCCACACGATAGAGACCGGGTTGCTTGATCTGAAAGGTGACTGCAGTGCCTTCTTTTTGGTCGGCTGGTTTTCCATCGGCGATCAGGCGAATTTGTGCAGGTCCCGGCAGCTCTGCAAGCAAGCGGGTCTCTTCGCGAAATCCGAGCGATTCACCCATATTGGCAGTCCTTAATTCATTCTCAGCCCGGCAACGAAAACCGGTGGCATCGCCGTTAAAGAAATTCGAAATGAAACCGCGACTGTTACAAAGTGCATCATAGATTAAAGATTTGGCTTCCTGCACATCCATTCCCGGGGCAAGCGGGCGGGAAAGCAGCAGGTGGGTCCGCACCGATTTAAACTGGACTTTGTACCGGAAAACAGTAACCTGTACCAGCCCGCCGAACATCTTATGTTTGTGGGCATGGGCATCCACTCCGCCTATACCTACCACATTGCGGTCGATGGCTGCCTCATCCCAACGTTGCAGGGTCCGCGGAAGCGGCGCGATAATGGATTTTCTTGGATTAATAAAACGCCAGAGCTTGTTCCATGGTGTGAGACCCTCCATCCACTCCGACATCTGGTTCCATATTTCTATTCCCTGGTAGTCCCGGCTGTCCCAGGCCACCCACGGATATGATGGATGTTCGGGCATGGATTCCCGCTGTTCATCAGGGTGCGCAATAATCCCAAATCCACCATTGTCCCGCACCCGGCGAACATACTCCGGTGCCGGAAGATTCTTGCTGACTTCTTCTTCCAGGCCGAATGCCAGGTAGTGATTAGTATCGTCAATATCGTTTATCTCGTACCCAATGATCGTCAAAACCGGCCCGTACCACCCCTCCTCACCATTTTTCAATGCCCGCAGGTTATTGTGGTCAGTGATCATAATGTAATCCAGACCGGCTTCGTGGGCAGTCGCAGATATTTCCGGGATAGTGCCGCTGCCATCTGAATAGGTAGAATGAATGTGAATGCAACCGACGGCTTCTGAATATTGAGACGATTCTGGCATACGCAAGACAACGATATTTATTACATGGTTCACAATTTTGTGGCTCTATGTTAAAATGCATTACGCCTGATTACAAATAATTTTTATTTCAACCAACTAATGCGTTGACCTTCTGCCGAACAAAAAGAAGTTTCCCTTCAATGGAATACCATCTTGCTGCGGCCTGGTGGCCAGGCAACATGGAGATTTGAGGTTAAGGAAACCTTATCCGTTTTAGTGGTGTAAAACCTCCGTCAATCGTGTTGCCCGGAGATTGTGATTGTGATTCTGTCGGATAAAAAATATGCAGGTATGAAATGAAAAAATAGAGCGGCCCGGTGGAGTTGGAAAGCATCGGATTTGCCTTAAAAGGCTTGCATAGAAAGTATCTGTTTAGTATATTTGGCGTTGGTTAAGTGGGTTGACAAACCCACTTTTTTGTTTTATGGATGTGCTGGTCATCCGACCCGGAAGAGCAGGATCAGGTGAATCGGCGGGATTTGTAAATGAAGGCAGGAGGTATAGAGATCGTTGATGGAAGAGCGGATTCGACAAATAAAGGACTTGATATCGCCGATATTTGATCAGATGCAGGTTTATCTGGTAGATATTGAATTGCGGGGGAATCCGAACAATCTGGTGCTTTCAGTTTTTGCTGACACGGAAGCGGGTATTACGATGCACCAAATAACAGATCTCACCCGAGAAATCGGGGATGTTCTTGACATGGAAGATCCCTTTCCCGGCCGCTACCGGTTGGAAGTATCGTCTCCCGGTTTGGACCGGCCGCTGAAAGAGCATTGGCAGTACCGGAAAAATATCGGACGACCGCTACATGTTCTGTGCGAGACAGATGAGGGGCGCGAGGATCTCATTGGAGTTCTTGATGAAGTAAATGAACGGGGGATCGTTCTGCAAATGAAAGAGAATCAACTCGAAATACCTTTTTCCGGAATTGTGAAAGCACTGGTAAAAACTAAATGGTAATTATACTGGAGGTTTACAAAATTTATGCGTAGCGATATAGTTGAAGCCGTCAATCAGATAGCAAAAGAGAAAAGAATTGACCGCGATGAAATACGCGATATTTTGGAAGAGATATTTCTTACCTTGATCAGAAAAAAGTATGGTGAAGCGGATAATTTCGATGTCATTGTAAATATGGATCGGGGTGATGTGGAAATTTACGTGGAGAAGGAAGTTGTGAATGAAGTTGAGGACGGAATTCTCCAGATCTCGCTGAAAGATGCCCGCAAGATCGATCCCGACATTGAGGAGGGTGAGGCATTTGTGGAAGTTGTCGATCCGGAACAGTTCGGGCGGCGTTTGATCAATATCGCGAAACAGACGTTGTTGCAGCGCATCCGGGAATATGAAAAGAAGAAAATCTATGATGAGTACAGTACTCGGGTGGGGGAAATTATAATTGGAGATGTGCACCAGGTAACCCGAAATGGATATTTCCTGCTGGTGGATCGCACGGAAATGTTCATGCCCCGCTCCGAGTCGATTCCGCGAGAGGAACTGCGCCGCGGGGACAGCGTGCGTGCGTTGATAAAAAAAGTGGTTGAACCGGATAGCAACAACAATCTTGACGTGGAGGACGAGCGGAATAACAGAAAACGCCAACGCAGCAGCCCGGAAATTATAATTTCCAGGTCGGATGACAAATTTATGATTCGCCTTTTTGAGATCGAGGTGCCGGAGATTTTTGATGGGATTGTTGAAATAAAGAAGATTGCCCGCAAGCCGGGAGAGCGTGCCAAAATCGCAGTGGAATCAATGGATAAAAGGATTGACCCGGTTGGCGCCTGCGTCGGGATGCGCGGGGTGCGAATCCAGTCTGTTGTGAGGGAACTGAACGGCGAGAAAATCGATGTCGTCGCATTTTCATCTGAGCCGGAAATTTTCGTGAACCGCTCCCTCACCCCGGCGAAACCATTGCGTGTGATGATAAATTATGAAGACAAACTGGCTGTGGCGATCATTCCGGATAAGGATATGGGATTGGCATTGGGCCGCGGAGAAGTCAATAAGGAGCTTGCGCAGAAAATTACAAACTGGAACATCGAGCTGATAAAGGAATCGGAATATTACCAGAAATCCATGGAAGAGGAAGTGGATATCGAGGAAATTCCGGGCCTTTCCAAGGCCATGATTGTCCGCCTGCGCGAGGCCAACATTAATACTGTTGAAGAGCTAAAGAATTTGGGCTTGCAGGGGTTGCTGGAGATTCCGGGAATTGGTCAGAAGACGGCGCAAAAAATCCTGCAGCAACTGAACATTTAAGAGAATTCGAAGTTGCGGGAAAAATTGTTCACTTGGTTTTTAGCAAAGTATAGAAATTGTTCAATGCGGTAAAAGTAACAAAAAGCAGGAAGATTTAGGCGGGTTGCAATGACAGGTTTGAGAAATGGCGATACGGTCAGACAGGCTGATTTTAAAAACATTGGCACGTTATCGATCGACGCACAAACCGCGGCATTAATTGGTTTTGCCCTTAAGGCGCGGCAAGCAGTGAAAGGCTTCGAGGCAGTTCGGCGATCGGTTGAAAAAAATACTGTCATGATGGTAATTGTCGACTCACAATTATCCGAAAAAACGCTTAAGCGGTTGCAGCACGCGACCTGGGAAAATGGAGTCCTGTTGGTCAGGAGCGAGCAAACCAAAAACTGGGAGGAACTTTGGGGAATTCGGGATCACAAAATTCTGGGAATCCTAAGCGGGAACCTTGGTGTTGCAATCGTTCGGAAATTTAAATCGGGAGTTTAAATGGCTGTAAAGCAAACCAGAAGAAAACTTTTTAAGGTAGCGAAAGAACTCAATCTCTCTCATCAGACGATTTCGGAATTCCTGGAAAAGAAGGGATTTGAGGTTGCCGGTCTTAATACCCCGGTAACTGAAGATATGTATGATGAGATATTGAAGCGTTTTTCACAGGAAAAGGTGAAAGCGGATAAACTGGCGCAGCGCCGGAAAGAGAAAGAAGAAGACGAAGCTGTTGCCCTTGAGTTTGAAGCCGGAACGGGAGAGGAAGCAACTCACGAAGCACCGGAGGCAGAAGTGGCTTCTGCAGAACTCGAGACGGCGGGTGGAAAAGAGGAGAAAGCCGGGCTTCCGGGTGAAGAAATAGAAGGTGCGTTGGAACTGCCGAAAGATGAGGCGATTTCCGTGGAGGAACAAAAGCAGGCAGAGCCAGAGGCTGAACAACAACCGGGGTCCGAACTCTCTGAAGATGAGGTGTCCGCTGCGGAAACGAAACCGATTGAAGCTGAAACCGAAATCGTTGAAACTGACGAAGGAGAAATAGAGGAAGAAGAAACGGATGCGGTTTCCGAAGAGGCTGCCGAGCCGGAGAAACCGCAGGTTGGCGACATTATTGATCATCCTGTGGCAAAACAGTACCTTGAACGCCAACGGGAGAGAAAGAAGACCAAAGCCGAGAAGAAGAAAAAAATAATCAAGAAAATAAAAGAAGAGTCCTCAGGCGAAGAAGAGCAGATAGGCGCAGGGGCGGCATCACGCGGAGGAAAAGACGTTGTTCCGCGCCGGATAGCGGCGATGGGGAAGGAAGAATCCGAGACAGAGATTTCCGGTGAAGAGTCTCAGGAACTTCTGGATGCCAAGGCAAAGAAGAAGAAAGACAAAAAGCAAAAAACCCGCGAAGAAGACTTATCCGAGAAAGAGCGGCGGCGGAGAAAAGCGCTTGAGATGATCCGCAAAGAAGGCCGGCTTGGTAAAACAAAAATGCCATTGCTGGATATTGATGAAGGGGAAACTCCGGTTGTGCGGGAGGAACACCGCAAGCGGTCGCGCAGGAAGAAAGAAGTCGATCAACAGGAAGTTCAGGATACACTGAAAAAAACATTGGCCAGTATGCAGGATACCGGAATCGGCAAGAAAAAAAGGAAAAAAGTGAGAGGCGCTTCCGAGGAGGCAGATGTTGAGGAGGGAAATGTGATTTCGGTAAACGAATTCATCACGGTTCAGGATCTGGCGAATCTCATGTCTGTTCCGGTGGCGGATGTTATAAAGAAATGCCTTGAATTGGGGCAGATGGTTACTATCAACCAGCGGCTGGATATGGACATGATCCGATTGTTGGCGGAAGATTTTGGATTTAATGTGCAGGAAGAGGAGGAATTTGGTTCCGACTTCCTGGAAGAAGTTCTTGATGAGACAGACAATCCCGACGATTACGAAGCCCGGCATCCGGTGGTGACGGTAATGGGGCATGTGGATCATGGGAAAACTTCGTTGCTCGATTATGTTCGCAGGGCCAATGTCGTTGCCGGCGAATCGGGTGGGATTACGCAGCATATAGGTGCCTACGTTGTGGAGCTTGAAAATGGCAGGAAGATCACTTTCCTGGATACTCCCGGGCATGAGGCTTTTACCGCTATGCGATCCCGCGGCGCGCAGGTGACCGACCTGGTGGTGCTGGTCATTGCTGCCGACGATCGTGTGATGCCGCAAACCGAGGAAGCCATCGATCATGCGCGGGCAGCCGGCGTACCTATCCTGATCGCTATCAACAAAGTGGATAAGCCGAATGCCGATCCGCAGGCGATTCGGAAACAACTGGCCAACCACAACATTCTTGTAGAAGATTGGGGCGGAAAAATTCAGGTCGTGGAAGTCTCGGCAAAAACAGGGCAGGGAATTCCCGATCTCCTGGAGAAGATTGCGCTGGAGGCGGAACTGCTGGAGCTCAAGGCAAATCCCAAAAAGAGAGCATCAGGTGTAATTGTCGAATCACGATTGGATAAAGGCAAGGGGCCCGTTGCAACCGTTCTGGTGGAACAGGGGACGCTGCGGGTGGGCTCCGATTTCATTGCCGGGCAGTATTACGGTCGCGTTCGGGCACTGATGAACGAGAGAAATCAGCGCGTGGATGAAGCAGGTCCGGCCTTTCCGGTACAGGTATTGGGAATCGATGGTGTTCCGGAAGCCGGCGATAAACTTATTGTGATGAAGGATGAGAAAGCCGCTCGTGATATTGCCATGCATCGCCAGCAGTTGAAGCGAGAGCAGGACTTCCGGCAAATCCGCTTCCTTACCCTCGATGAAATCTCGCGGCAGATTCAGGAAGGAGAAGTCAAGGAGCTTAATATACTCGTCAAGGCCGATGTGGATGGTTCGGCACAGGCTCTGACGGATTCTCTGCTGAAAATTGCCAACAGCGATGTGGCGGTGAAGGTAGTGCGGCGGGCTGTCGGCCCTATATCGGAATCCGACGTCATGCTGGCTGCAGCCTCGCAGGCGATTATCATCGGGTTCCATGTGCGTCCCACGCTGAACGCGAAGGAGTTGGCTGAACAGGAGAAGGTGGATATCCGTCTGTACAAAGTCATTTACGACGCAATAGATGATGTGAAGAAAGCGCTGGAAGGCCTTCTGGAACCGGAAGAACGTGAACAGGTACTGGGATTGGTGGAAGTGCGGGAGGTATTTAAGATCTCACGGATGGGCACGGTAGCGGGATGTTACGTGCTGAACGGCAAGATAAACCGTAATGCAAGAGTGCGCATTGTCCGGAACGATGTGGAAATCTATGAAGGCAGGCTGGCTTCGCTGAAGCGATTCAAGGATGATGTGCGGGAAGTTGTTGCCGGCTACGAGTGCGGATTGATGATTGAGAATTATAACGATCTTAAAATAGGTGACCAGATTGAGGCGTTCGAGGTCGTTAAGGAAAAACGCACTCTTGAGATGTAGCGAAATAATCAAGTGGAACTGCCCATCGGAAAAGCTGGTGGGCGGATGCTTATTTTGGAATTAGTGCCTGCCTGTCAGGAACCCACGGGAGTTGAGAGCTGTCTGATAAAACAGACTTGGTATATGGTATGATTATGTCGCCATGCAAACGATAATCGGAGTGCTGACTCTTGATATTCATATTCCTTACAGCGGTTCGCTGAAAGAAAAGAGGATGGTGGTCAAGAGCATAAAAGACAAGCTTCACCACAAATTTAACGTGTCGGTGGCAGAAGTGGATTTTACGGACAAATGGCAGCGTACCCGGCTGGGAATTGTTCAGGTGGGGAGCGATTACAAATACATTGAAAAAAATATGGATATCATTTTCAACCTGATTGATTCCAACGACGCAATTGAAATCGTGGATCATAATTTCGAATTTATTTAAACGTGCTCTATTATGAAACATGAGACATTAAGACAAAAAAAGCTGGCTGACCAGATCATGAAAGAGGTCAGCCAAATCATCGATAGAAAATTAAAAGATCCCCGCAAGGGTTTCATAACCGTTACGCATGCACGTATCTCGGGTGATTTAAGAATTGCCTCAGTCTATTACACAACGCTGGGGGACGAGGAGCAGCGCCAGCACAGCCAGGAAGCGCTGGATAGTGCAAAGAATTTCATCCGTAACGAACTTGGCCCTATTTTGAAATTACGATATCTGCCCGAGCTGCGTTTTTTTTATGACGATTCGCAGGAATATTCGCAGCATATTGAGGACCTGCTCAGGAAGATCAAATCGGAAAACCCGGATGGGCCGGCGGAATCGTAACCGAGCAAACTTCCGGGGAGGCCGCAGATGCGGCTCACAGGCGAAATCAGGAAACAATTTCAGATAGATGAAAAATATTCTCACGGCAGCAGGGCAAACCGGAATACACCGCACTATTGAAGATGGTTACATCATCAATATGAACAAGCCGGAGAGTTGGAGCTCTTTCGATGTTGTGCGTAAACTCCGTAATATTACCCGCATTAAGAAAGTAGGGCACGCCGGTACGCTCGATCCTTTTGCCACCGGAGTCTTGCTCGTTTGCCTGGGCAGGGCTACCAAGCAGGTGAGCGAGCTGATGAAACTGCCGAAGGAATATATCGCTGAACTGGAGTTAGGGAGAAGGACCGACACTCTGGACATCACCGGCGAAATTATCGGGGAAGAAGATGTGCCGGAATTGGCGCTTGAGGATGTCAGGAACGCTTTACAGACTTTTGTTGGAAAAATAAAACAACGAATCCCAGACTATTCGGCAGCCAAAGTTGGCGGACGGCGCCTGTACAAAATGGCTCGCAGCGGCGAAGCGGTTCCCGAACGGTATAAGTGGGTGGAAATCCACCAGTTGGATTTTTTGGGAATTGAAGGGAAGATAGTCCGATTCCGGGTTCTGTGCAGCCGGGGGACCTACGTGCGCGCACTCGGGCTGGACATTGCCCGTAAACTGGGAACTACCGGTTTTCTCAGAAATCTGTCCCGCACCCGTATCGGCGATTTTTCCATAGATGATGCTTTGGATATTCCAGGCTTTGAACAAAAATGGAAGATGCTGAAGGCAAATGAAAATATTTCGGACAATTGACGAAATCGATATAAAGCAGCCCGCGGCGGTCACAGTTGGCACCTTCGATGGCTTTCACCGCGGACACCAGCAAGTGCTGAACGAATTGCGTCAGTGCTCGCGGGAATCCGGCTGCCTGCAGGTTTTAGTCACATTCCATCCTCACCCCAGAATGGTGGTCGGCTCTCGGGACAACAAGGTGCTTCTTCTCACTACTTTGGAGGAAAAGCTGGACATTCTGCGGCAGTTCGGGCTGGATGCTGTGCTGGTCATCCCTTTCACCCGCGAATTTTCGCAAACCGGCTACCGCGAATTCGTTCAGGATATTTTGGTGAATCGATTGCATGTGAGCAAAATGGTTGTCGGTCACGATCACGCTTTTGGCCGCAACCGGGAAGGCCATCCCGAACAGCTAAAGGCAATCTCACGAGAGTTTGGCTTTACGGTAAAGATTTTGGAGCCGTACTATGTCGCCGGGGAGATTGTAAGCAGCACCCGCATTCGCAACGAGCTGCTGGCCGGTCATGTGGAAAATGCCGCAGAATTGCTGGGTCGTGTCTATTCGCTGCGAGGCGTAGTGGGGCATGGGGACAGGCGCGGAAGAGAACTTGGCTATCCCACTGCAAATATCGAAGTTGCTGACCCGAACAAGGTTATTCCCAAAATAGGGGTGTACGCAGTGGACGTAAACCTCGATTCCGGCAATTATTCCGGGATGATGAGCATCGGCCACCGGCCAACCTTTAATTTTGATCCCTTGACTTTAGAAGTGCATATTTTTAATTTTATCGGTTCTATCTATGGTGAAAACATAGAAGTGCGTTTTAAAAAATTTATTCGGGATGAAGTTAAATTCGAGACCGCTGAAGCGCTGAAAGAACAACTTTTAGAAGATAAAAAAAATAGTGAGAATATTTAAATCCGGAGGACGTAATGGCTCTGACGAAAGAGGCGAAATCAGAGATAATTAAAAAATTTGGCGGCGACGCAAAAAATTCCGGCAGCACCGAGGTGCAGATTGCCCTCATTACACGCAGGATTGTGGAGCTCACCGAGCATCTGAAGGTGAATGCGAAAGATCACCATTCACGGCGCGGTTTGTTGAAATTGGTTGGTCAACGCCGCCGCTTACTCAATTATTTAATTAAAAAAGACATCAACCGCTATCGCAGCTTGATTCAGGAATTGGGATTGAGAAGATAACAGGTTGTTGGGAGGTAAAATGCTTATACGGAAAGAAAGAGAGATTGGGGGACATTCAATCTCCATTGAAACAGGCAGAATGGCGAAACAGGCCAATGGCTCTGTTGTGGTTCGCACCGGCGATACGATGGTGCTGGTAACCGCCACGTGCAGCAAAAATATCCGCGAAGACATCGATTTTTTCCCGCTCTCCGTTGAATACCAGGAGAGAACTTACGCTGCCGGAAAAATTCCCGGCGGTTTTTTTAAGCGGGAAGGCCGGCCTACCGAAAAAGAGATTCTAAGCGCCAGGTTGATCGACCGTCCACTGCGCCCCCTGTTCCCGGACGGCTTCAAAAATGATACCCAGATTGCGGCATTTGTAATCAGCAGCGATCGTGAAAATGACGCCGATGTGCTGGCGACGGTGGGTGCTTCGGTTGCACTCTCGATCTCCGATATTCCGTTCGCGGGGCCAATTGCGGCAGTGCGGGTGTGCAGGCTTGGCGGCGAATTTATTGTTAATCCAACGTTTCAGCAGGTCCATGAAGCTGAGATGGAACTGATTGTCGCCGGCAGCGAAGATTCCATTCTGATGGTAGAGGGTGAAGCAAGCGAAATCCCGGAATCGGTGATGCTTGAAGCGCTGAAATTCGGTCACAGCCATATTCGGGAAATCATAGAGCTTGAGAGGGAAATAATATCGGAATTTTCCCCGGTAAAAATGGAAGTGGTCTTGCCGGAAACGCCCGAAGATCTGCAGGAAAAGGTAGACACTCCGGTGCGCGGTAAAATCCGGGAAGCCATCCAGATTGCTGAAAAAAAGTCACGGCATACCCGGCTGGATGAAATTCGCGACGAACTGTTGGAATCGCTGGGTGAGGAATACGAACCGTATAAATCGCAAATAAAAGAGATTTTTCATAATATAGAGAAAGAGGAAGTGCGCGCGATGATCCTTGAAAATCGCCGCCGGCTGGACGGCCGGGGAATGGACGATATTCGGGATATCACCTGTGAAGTGGGTGTTCTACCGCGGGCACACGGTTCCGCGCTCTTTACCAGAGGGCAGACCCAGAGCCTGGGCGCCACTACCCTGGGGACAAAAATCGATGAACAGATTGTAGAGAATCTGGAAGGCGAAAGCAGCAAAAGTTACATGCTGCACTACAATTTTCCGCCGTTCAGTGTGGGCGAGGTTAAACCTTTCCGCGGGCCCAGCAGACGAGAGATTGGTCACGGCAATCTTGCCGAACGTTCTCTGAAGCCGGTGCTGCCCAGTGATGAATCATTTCCATACACAATCCGCATTGTGTCGGATGTCTTGGAATCCAACGGCTCCTCCTCAATGGCGACGGTGTGTTCCGGCTCCCTGAGCCTGATGGACGCCGGTGTGCCTACCAAATGCCATGTGGCGGGAATTGCCATGGGTCTGATCAAACAAGAAGATGAAGTTCGCATCCTGACCGACATTCTTGGTGATGAAGACCACCTGGGAGATATGGATTTCAAGGTGGCCGGAACCCGGGATGGAATCAATGCTTTCCAAATGGATATTAAAATATCCGGCTTAAGTTTTGAAATAATGGAAGAAGCACTGGAAAAGGCGCGAGTGGCTCGGCTCAAGATTCTGGATTTAATGGAAGCCGCCATCCAGTCGCCGCGCGCAGATATTTCGCCCTATGCACCGCGCATCCTTACCCTCATGATCCCGACCGATAAGATCGGCGAGGTGATTGGACCATCAGGGAAAAACATCCGGGCTATCATCGAGGAAACCGGCGTAAAGATTGACATTGACGATTCCGGTTTAACCGTGATTGCTTCTGCGGATGTGGCGATGGCGGAAAAGGCAAAACAGAAAATCGAGGCCATTACCGCTGAACCTGAACCGGGCAAGGAGTATTACGCCACTGTCAAGCGTCTCATGAATTTTGGAGCATTTGCCGAATTCATGCCCGGGAAAGAAGGTTTAATTCATATCTCCGAGCTGGATACCAAACGAGTTGCGACGGTAGCCGATGCCGTAAAGGTTGGCGACAAGTTTCATGTGGTCCTGAAGGAGATCGACCGGGAGGGCCGCTACAACCTGAGCCGCAAAGAATACCTGAGACGGCACCAAAGCGAGAATGAAGAGAACAAGTGACAATGAAAAGGGGCGAAAGCCCCTTTTTCGTTTGGTGGACAATCCTCCGGTTTGCATGAATTGCTATTCACTATTCCCAAATTTTCGGTCGTCGCCTAATAATGCGGGAACCATTTGAAGGAGAATGAATAACACTATTTCCTGTATCAGAAAAATTGATTCAAGCAATCGGCATCAAAATGATGGCACGAGAAAAATAAATGGTTTATTCCGAATATAACAAGACGATCCTGCCCAGTGGGCTCACTATTGTGAGCGAAAAAATACCTTCAGTGCGTTCGGTTTCAGTCGGCGCATGGATTAAGTCCGGCACTCGAAGTGAAACCAGGGAGAACAACGGCGCGGCACACTTCCTGGAACACATTATGTTTAAGGGAACAGAAAAGCGCTCTGCCCGGGAAATTGCGCGCAGTCTTGAGTCGCTGGGAGGCTACCTGAATGCATTCACAAGCAAAGAACAAACCTGCTATTATGCGGAGATCTTAGATGATCACCTTCCCAAAGCCGCGGATGTAATTTCCGATATGTTGTGTCACTCCCTTTTTTCCGCGAGGGAATTGGAAAAAGAGAGGGAAGTAATCATCGATGAAATCGACAGCGTGGAAGACGCACCGGATGACCTGGTGCAGGATATTTTTATCGAAAAACTCTACCCCGACAATAGTCTGGGATTTCCAATCCTGGGTTCAAAAGAAACGGTAACTCAAATTTCCCGCGAGCAGCTGTTGGATTTTTATAGCCGGCATTACACTGCCTCCAATACCGTGGTAGCAGCAGCCGGAAATCTTGATCACGGAAGGCTGGTGGAGTTGTGGGAATCCAGGCTCGAGCTCCCGGAGGGGATGCCGGAGGAAACAACGCCCGCACCGCGGGAGACCGGAACCGGCGAGATTGTCATGAACCGGCCGATTAACCAGGCCCATATTTGCCTGGGGATGGAAGCCTTGCCATATAATCATCACCGGAAATATGAGCTGTTATTACTGAACACTCTTCTGGGAGGGGGAATGGGTTCCAGGCTCTTTCAAAATATCAGGGAGCGGTATGGCGTTGCTTATTCCATCTATTCATTCCTGGATTTCTTTCGGGACAATGGTCTTATGGGGATTTACCTGGGCACTGATAAAAATAAGACGGAGAAAGCTCTAAAATTATTGAAAAGGGAAATCGAGCGGCTGAAGGAGAAGCCAATATCGAACCGTGAAATGTCACAGGTAAAATCGCAAGTAAAAGGAAGTCTGGTTCTGGGTTTGGAAAGCACTGCCCGCAGGATGAACAGGCTGGCAAAAATGGAGATCTACCTGCAGGGATTTCAGGATATTGATCAGATAATTGAGGATATGGATAAAGTGACGAAGGAGGGAGTCTTCGACCTTGTAAATAAACTGTTCGTCGATGACCGAATGCTGCAGGTCATGTTTGTCCCCGATTCAAAATAAAAATACCCTGAACATCTTTTAAATCAGGCTTACTTTTCGCCGCAAAGGCGCATTTCTTTCCGAACACGGTGGAAAAATTTCCGACAAACGCGGAATGTTGTTTATTCGCTCTAAGCGCCGCGGAATGGCATTATGCTGCGGAAATAAAAAATAACTGGCACATTTGGGCTTGAATGATATAAATTGAGTGGACAGGCGGCTTGTTTTCGTGACAATTAATTGATTCGGATAAATAAAACAGGACAACGCATGATATTTGGAATCCCAAAAGAAATTCGCACGCAAGAAACCCGAGTAGGAGCATTACCTTTCCTGGTTAAAGAGCTGGTACGGCGCGGCCAGCAGGTTTATGTCGAAACCGGCGCCGGTGAGGATTGTGAAGCACCCGATTCCCGGTACGAGCGGATGGGTGCCACAATAGTACCTTCCGCTGAGAAATTATATTCTCTTTCGGAGATTATCCTGAAAGTTCGCGAACCGCAGCCTGTAGAAATTGACCTGGTTCGTCCGGACCAGGCCATCTTCGCCTTCTTTCATTTCATCAGCAATACTGATTTATTGAAAAATCTCGCCGGCAGGGGATGCACGTGCCTCGCTTATGAATATGTAGAAGATGAGCATCGCGACCACCCGATTTCAGTGCCCATTAGCCGCATCACCGGCCAGATGGCGGTGATAAATGGCGCCTACTACCTGCAGAAGCATAATAACGGGCGCGGAATTGTACTGGGAAGGGTAACCGGCTCGGAGCCTGCGCAAGTCACGATTTTAGGTGCCGGGAACGTGGGCAGTCAGGCCGCAGTAACAGCCGCGGGGTTAGGCGCACGGGTGGTGGTGCTGGATCATGATTATGCCAAACTGCAAAAACTCGACCTCATCGGTTTTTCCAACATTATCACGCTCATCAACACCGACGAACAATTAAAGGAGGTTCTGCCAGGCACAGATTTATTGATCTCTTGCGTTCAGGTTTCGGACAAAGCGACGCCCAAACTGGTCACGCCCGAGATGGTGAGAACCATGCGGCGGGGTTCTGTGATTATTGATGTAGATGTTGATCTTGGAGGCGGTGTGGAAACCAGCAAAGTCACGCATCACGATAATCCCACTTTTATTGTGGACGGCGTTGTGCATTATGGCGTTTCAAATATTACCGCCGGCGTGCCAAAAATCGCATCCCGGGCCTTGTCGGCCGCACTGATCCCATTCCTCGTAAAAATATCGGAGATGGGATTGGCCGAAACCATTCTGAACGATCCGGTTATTGCCTCTGGTGTATCGATTTACAAAGGGCATATTGTCAAAGATTTTCTGGCCGAGGAAGCCGGCTTGCCGCTGGCGGATCTGTCAACAAAGATTCAGGAACTTGCCTCCGAAGATTGATGGAAATTCACCGATACAAAATCCCGATCCTGACTTATCATAAAATTGATGACAGAAGAGAGTGGGGGATCAATGGTGTAAGACCCGCCTCTTTTTTCAAACAGATGCAGTTCCTGAGGGAAGCCGGCTATCAGCCAGTTACGTTGTGGTCTTTACGAAATGGTGTGATTCCGCTTAAGCCGGTTATTATTACTTTTGATGATGGCTACGAATCGGTTTACATTAATGCGTTTCCCATTCTGGAACAATTCGGATTTACTGCGGTGGTATTCGTGATCAGTGGCTACGTGAACGGTTGGAACACCTGGGATGCCAACCTGGGAGGCATTCGGTTCCGCCATCTCAAAACGCAGCAGATCAGGGAATTGGCGGAGGCGGGATTCGAGATTGGTTCGCACGGCGTAACGCATCGCTCCCTCACCCAGTTGGCCCCGGATGAGGTGCGTAGTGAGATGGTGATCTCAAAAAAGGAGCTGGAACACATCACCGGAAAAGATATTTTGTCGGTGGCTTACCCCTTCGGTTTGCAAACCAAAATGATCCGGCGTGTTGCGCGCTCCGAGGGGTACGAGTATGGTTTCATTAACATTTGGGGCAAAACATCCGGGGCAGACGATTCCTGTTTAAGGCGACTGCCGGTTTACCGCACGGATTCCATTTCGGCTTTCGAGCGCAAGCTTACCTTCGGCTGGAAGAACCGGTTGGAAATCGGCAAGCTTTCCGTACTGAGCTGGCCGGCACACCTGACACCGGTCTACCAAAAATATTTTAAGCGAAGTTCAAGCGGGGAGATACCGGGAAAACAGCGGCTGTCACCTTATCCGGAGAAGGAGTGACTTCTTGCCCGCCCGAAATTTAGATTTGCCTTTGAAGCATTCGGGATAAATTTTTTCGGCCATTCCGGCAGCGGTGGGCCAGGCATTCTCTTTCGCCGTGGCAATCTGTATGCCGCCAGATTCGACATGAATTGCCGCGAAAAGGGGATGAATTTCCAGCGAAACGACAGGAACATTTTTCATCCCAACCAATAAAAAGTTGTCTAACTTTGCATAAGTCTTTATTTTAGAGATGGTGACTGACAAAATTGGCAATCTGATTCTGCTTCCCGGCGACTTCGACCGGTTGCCGGCGAATAGCAGATAAACCCTTTACTCAGTCGGACTGTGGGGTACAATTATAAAACGCATCAACGAAAATAATCATAAAAAACGAATACATGTAACCACCCTGGGATGTTCAAAAAATCAGTACGATTCGGAGATCCTTTTAGGTCAGTTGCGTGCCAATGATGTGCCGCTGACTGACGACCCCGAAGACGCGGACGTCATTATTGTCAATACTTGCGGATTTATTGCGCCTGCCAAGCAGGAATCGATAGATGCTATTCTGGAAGCGGGGAAGTTGAAAAAAGAGCGGCCGGGCACCAAATTGCTGGTCTGCGGCTGCCTCTCCCAACGATACCAAAAGGACCTGTCCCGGGAGATCCCGGAAGTGGACAGTTATTTCGGGACCGAAGATTTTATCAGTATCCTGCAGTATCTCGACCTCCAGCCGAAATCGCCCGAACATCTTTACGAAGAACGGGCTTTGTCCCGAAAATCGCATTATGCCTATCTCAAGATTTCGGAGGGATGTAATCATAAATGCGCCTTTTGTGCCATCCCGCTGATGCGCGGCAGGCACCGGAGCCGCCGCATGGATGAAATTGTTGCGGAGGCCGAACTTCTGGCTGCACGGGGAGTGAAAGAGATTATACTGATTGCGCAGGACACAACCTTTTACGGATTAGATCTCTATAAAAAGCAGCGTATCGTCGAACTGCTCCAGCGATTGGAGGAAATTCCCGGCATTGAATGGATTCGCCTGCACTATGCTTACCCGACCACTTTTCAGGATGAGCTGATTGACGTGATGGCGGCCAGTTCGAAGATTTTGCATTATGTTGATTTGCCGGTCCAACACATCACCGACAATATGCTGCGGATAATGAAAAGAGGAGGAACTTCCTACCGGATCCGGCATATTCTGGGCACGTTCCGGAAACGCATTCCGGATGTGGCATTGCGAACAACACTTATCGTGGGGCATCCCGGCGAAACCACTGCCGATTTTGCTGCTTTAAGAGATTTTGTCGAGGAATTCCGGTTCGATCGCTTGGGTGTTTTTGTTTATTCTCCGGAAGAAAATACCGCTGCTTTCAGCTTGTCTCACCCTGCAAAAAAGACTGCCGAAAAACGACTCGCGGAGCTCATGGCTCTGCAGCAACAAATCTCCCTGCAGAAAAATGAGGGAAAGGTCGGGCAAACGCTCCGTGTCCTGTTGGATGAGGTCGATGAGCAATCCCAAACCGCGGTTGGCCGCACGTATGCGGATTCGCCCGAAATCGACAACGAGGTGATCATTGAAAATATAAATAAATTGGCAAAACCCGGAGAATTTTTCAACGTAAAAGTAACCGGCGCGGGGGAGTACGAAATTTTCGGCCAAATTGTGGAGGAGTAATGAAAATATCCAAACTTGTTATTTTTTTTGTTTTTATTTTGTTTATATCGGAATTGCCGGCACAATATATGTCCAGCCCCAAGCTGAGCGGGGTTGGAGTCCCGTTTTTTTATGCCAGCGTTTTCCGCACGTTCGACAAAACCGGTGACTCACGAATTATCCGCCTTTATATACAGATCCTCAATGACGATTTGACTTTTGTAAAAGAGGAAGAACTATATACTGCCGATATCCAGTTCGAAATTTATATCAGCAATAAAGAAAAAGAGTACGTTTTCAACCGCACAGTTAAAAAACAGGTGGTCTGCAAAAATTATGCGGAAACAAATTCACGCAAAATAAAAAGCACCTTTAAAACGGATATTGTACTTGAACCCAACGATTATGATGCCGTAATAACCGTGCTCGATAAGAACAGCAACAAGCAGGTGAACCGAAAACTTCATTTTAGCGTCGAGGGGCTTGACAAACAAAATTTTCTCATTAGCGATGTTTTGTTTTTTACCAAATTTGAAACAGATAGTGCTGGGAATATCTTGTCCTTCGAGCCTAACCTTACCAATAATTTTAGCGACGGTGAGAATTACTTTTATTTCTATTTTGCGAGTGCGGTGAAGGACAGCACCGATTCACTGAATATTTCATATTCCATCAAAAATCCGGCAGGAGCGGTCACCTATTTCAGCCAGTATTTTTTGAGAAATGGCAGACGCTTCAATGAACATTACATTAGAATAAACCGCGCCCAATTCGATCAGAGCCGCTACGAGCTTGTGGTGGATGGTCGTTACAAGGAACATGTGCTCGAGGCGCAAAGACTATTTTCATTTTATTGGACGGTGTCTCCCGATTCTCCCAAAGATTTGGATCTTGCCTTGAGGCAAATGCACTATCTTATGGATGCCGATTCCGTAGGATGGGCATTGAAGCAGCCATACGAGGAAAAGCTGGCCTATTTCAAGCGCGTTTGGAGGAGAATGGATCCCAATCCTGAAACAGAAAAAAATGAGTTGATGGATGAATATTACCATCGGATAAACTTTTCGAATGAAAATTACTCTACCTTGAGCAATGAAGGCTGGGAGACCGACCGCGGAAGGATATTCGTAAAATTCGGTCAGCCTGATGATATCGAGCGTCACCCTTTCGAAATGGAAGGTACGCCATACGTAGTCTGGCGTTATTACAATTTGCAGAAGACATTTGTGTTTGTTGACCGTACCGGTTTCGGAGATTATTATTTGCACCCAAATTACCTGGATGAAGAGTACAATTAACCGATCCGAATTTGCTTCGCGGTTTCTGCGGGAGAACCCGGCTGTAATCTTTTTATGTCTCTATTCGGGATTTTGAGGTGTCTCATTAAAACGTTATTCCGGCTTGCGTGAAAGAATCAAGACAGCCATTCTTCGATGCTCATGTCGGTTGTAGATAAGCGGAGCGAATAAAAGAAATCAGGAACAGGCCATGCGAAAAACTGTCATCATATCTGCTCTGATCATTTTTTGGGGGATTCACTTACGCGCACAAAATTTCACGATAAAGCCGTATTTTGGATACACTACGGTAAGAATGGCCGATGCCAACAACGATACCAAAGTACGAATAGAAAATCTGCGCCGGATAACCGGGCAGCCACTTTCCTTCCCGGATGCTTTCAAAGGTGATTATACGTGGGGAGCGCAGATCGAGTATCATATGGAAGAGAACTATTTTTTTAATCTTAATACCTCTTATTTCAGGGAAAAAAACACGGCCAATAACACCACAACTGTATCTGCTTCGCCATTCACTTACCATACGGACCGCCAGATAGAGTTATTTGAGATCAGTGTCGGACTGCATTATTATATTAATTATAGTTCCTGGAAAAGAGTAAATACATACCTGGGCGGCGGATTTGGTCTTGGCCTGGGGTGGTTTCAATCCAATCTGAAATTTAACGACAAGGACAACCGGGTAAACAACAGTGCTGATTTTTCATCAAATGCGCTCACCGCCCACATCTGCGGAGGGGCGACTGTGAGGCTGTCCACCTGGCTTTTTCTCAGCGGAGAAGCAGGGATCCGATTTGCAAATCTGCAGCAAATGGATGGCCAATTGCGTGTTGATGAGGATGTGGATAACGTGGTGCGAAAAACTATTGAGAATAACTATGTTACCGATGCGGTCTATGATTTCACGGGATTCTATTTCACTCTTGGTACCGGCTTTATGCTTCCCTTCTTCAAATGACTGAGTGCTGGGGCTTTCCGGAAAAATTCTTTGGAACAATCATTTTCTTTCGGCGTGGGGATAACAGGGATCGGGGTAATTTTATCTGATAATCTGTCTTAACTTTTATTGCTCCGGGACGAAAATAAAGAGTGTTACGAAAAGAGAACCGGCAGGATTTTTCGCGGTATACAGAATAAACAGGATGAGGGGATAATGAGTGAGTTTTTTAACAGTCCGGTTACCACGGGGGCTTTGATTGGGATAGTCATTGCCCTGATAGTATTTCAAGCACTGATTTTGTTGCGAATAAAGATAATTCTACAGCAGATTTCCTTTTATATAGAAAGTATTTCACGCTTCTTTTATCGTGTTGGCATTACTACGGCGACAAAAAAGAAATCCACTGTACCCAAAACCTGTCAGTTCTGCAAAAATCGCCTTTCTTTCATTCACATGAGTGAAAACAAAGGAGAGGTTGAGGATTTTTATTACAAGTGCCAGATTCGCAATATTGAGATCAGTCTGGACGACACCTGCGAGCAATTTGAGAAAGATAATCTTTACTAACCGCTTTTTGGTGGCAGATAGGCGCCACTGTTTTTCCGGAGATAAGAAATCTCAAATTGCTATTTCCCGCCACAGTCCCTTCTTATAAATACAAGTTACTTTGAAAGTTAGATCGCTTTGTGGGCATTGCTGATCCAGTCATCTCCATGTTTAACCTACAAAATCACCAATGGCTTTGTCTCATGGGAATCGGCGATGCTTTAACACAGATTTCCTTTTTAACATAGATTGATTTGTGCACTACCGGGGAAGCAGTGCATTTTTTTTCGCAACGATGTGCTGATAAATCCCGTAGGATAGTAAGGAATTCGAGGAATTCGGAGATTTTAAATATGTGGAACTCAGGCTTAAATAGATTGTAATTATATCTGTAGGGATGTTGCAGATACAATCAATTCGCGGGTTTTCCTCCCGTGTTGAGTGCCTCCTCATTTGAGTTGTAAGCAGCATCCCTGCTTTATTTTTCACCCACCGCAGGATGTGCCCATTTTTTTAAAAATGCAATAACCTTCTTGGGATCGTGTCCTTTCGTGTCAATGTCTTTTGACTCAAGTGAACCAGTCTCTTGCGTGGTTATTTGTTGTCCTGCCTCATCCAGGACGACCAAAACCGGCAAGCCGAATTTTACCGGATCTCCGTAAAGAGAATCAATATCCATATTGTCGTTCTTACGGCCAACATCCACCAAAACCGTCTGGTATTTTTCTGCCAGGCAGGTTTTTATCGCCTCGTTAGTTTCCAACAAATAGTCCAGCGCCCTGCACCAAGGGCACCAGTTTGCGCCAAAGATAAGCAAAATATGCTGGTGGTTGGGTTCTGCATTCCGGATTGCAGTCTGAATTGCAGCGTGCACATCAGTCGATGGGTCGTAAGGGCCCGGCTCATTGTTTTCGCCTCCGAATGCTGTTGCCGGTATTAATATCATGGCAAACAGGCAAAGGCCGAGTAACAATATATTACCTGAAATTTTGATCTTCATTTTTCTACCTTCTTACATTTCTGGAAATAAAGAAACGGAAAAATATAACCAGCGGTTGGCAGCTCCGAAACACGAGCTTACTATTGGAGATCGTTTTTATTGCTTTGGCCCTGCGGATGACGAAACTTGACGATTTCAGCTTTGTTTACCGCGTCGGTGAGTAGCTTTTGCAAATTGAGAACGGATTCAGCCGCGCGAATTTTTTCGGGATTTGCCCGGGTTTCAGGATGTCTTGGAACATACAATGAGCAACAATCCTGGTAAGGCTGGGAAGAAATTGTGAATGTCCCGATCTCTTTTGCTATTTCAATAATATCCTTTTTATCATCGCCGGCAAGGGGACGCAGCACAGGTAACTCAGTTGCCTCGTTTACAACCCGAATATTGCTCAATGTTTGCGATGCCACCTGCCCCACGCTCTCGCCGCTTACCAGCGCAGTGGCCTTCTCCCGTTTAGCGATCATTTCAGCCATTTGGAACATGCTACGGCGGTAAAGCAGCACCCGGTAATCGGGTACGGATTCTACCATAATTTTCTGTTGAACGGCCAGAAACGGCACCAGGTAGAGTCGAGCCTCATATTGGTAGGTTGTTAAAAGCTGAACCAGACTCTTAGCATTTTCAATTGATGCCGGAGAAGTAGCGGGCATACTGTGAAAATGGACAAAGGTAAGCCGAACACCGCGCCTCATGATTTTCCACGAGGCTACCGGGGAGTCAATGCCGGAAGAGAGCAGAGAGACGGCTTTTTCACTGACGCCCGTAGGAAGCCCACCCTGACCGGGCAGCTTTTCCACATAAACCGCGGCGTTTAAATTGAATATCTCTACCCGGCATTCCAGTTCCGGATTGTCAAGATTCACTGCTGTTCCGGTCTTCTCCTGAATTGCCGCACCAACTCGAATATTGATTTCCTGTGAGGTGAGAGCAAAATCCTTTTGCGATCTCCTGGCGGTAACGCGGAAAGTGTTGAATTGGTATTCCGAGACCTGGGCAAGCGCTGCCGCGATGATGTTGTCCAAATTCTGATCGGTCAGGATTCCCAGCGAAAAGTATGCAATGCCAAAGACCCGGCTCAACCGTTCGCAAATGGCAGGCCAGTCAAACTGCTTTGGGAAAAATACCATCAGCCGCCCGAAATATCGTTGCACCGAACCAACTGTCGTATCCGAAAGGGCTCGCAGGATGTTCCTTCGCAACTGGTTCTCAAACTGGCCACGATTTCCACCTTTTAGCCCGACTTCTGCATAATGGACAACAGCGCAATAGCGTGCTGACGGAGGCAACGGGAGCCCGGATGGGGTTTGGTAAAGTCTATTCATGGCCCAAATTCTACGAAAATGATGAAATCAAGGCAAGGAAAAGGAATTTTAGAAGTTTCATGTTGAGACAAATGAAAAGTTATCTCTACGGAAGTCCGGGTTCACTTTCTGCCTGCAAGCACAAGACAGCCGGAACCGGGGCAGATTTCCCGGAAAATGTTAAAATCATATTTTGCCGGTTTTGCTCTCCATCATATCGGGAAGTTAAGAATTGTTCTATTTTACATCGTGTTTTCTCCGGAAAAGGGCAAGGCAAACCGGGTGTCCGCGATGAGATAATAAATATTAGCTGTTTTTCTTCAATTGTTATTAAATTCATTTCAAACTATTCAAGGGGCTGACAAATGAAAAAAGCGTTTCTGATGTTGAGTGTTATTATGACTTTCTCGACAGTCTTAGCGCAGGAATTGGTGCTTACCGGAAACCAGGAATCGGTGATTCAATACAAGTTGGAGCAGTCCATTGTGCCATTTGACGGTATTGATGTTCTGATGGTCAGTTTTGTGGTTCCCGGCAATTTTAAATCATCGACTTACTCGCAGACAGTGTCGGACCTTAAATTTGATTTTAATCCCCTGCCCCGCGAGCAGGAGGAGGCAAAGGACGACCGCGGAAATGTTGTGAAAAAGTTTTATTGGGATGCTCCTGAAAAAAATATTCAGGCGGTAATATCTCTCAAAGCGGACAATAAGGTTCAGTTGACGCAGTTGAATAGCCGGGTACCCTTCCCTCTCGCCGACATTCCGGCGGAAGTAAAAGTTTATCTTCAAGCGACTAACCAGGTGCAATCCGGGAATGCTGAAATCCAGAAAAAAGCTCACCAGCTAACAGCAGAGGCTACTACCGAATTGCAGGCAGTGCAGGCAATCTTACATTATGTGGTAGATCAGATGCGGTATGTATTGGTTCCCGAGCAGTACGATGCGCTTTATGCATTCAACACCGGAAAAGGTAACTGCCAGAATTATTCACACCTGGCTGCGGCGCTTGCGCGAGCAGTGGGTATTCCGACCCGAATTGTGAATGGAATTACGCTTAAAAAGGCGTATGATATCGAGGTGGGAAATTCGGAGTACAGCTTCGAAATGGCGCAAGGCCGTCATTCCTGGATCGAAGCATATTTCCCGGACCTGGGCTGGCTGCCGTTCGATCCTCAGCAAACCGAATTTTTTGTCAGCAACCGTTATTTGCGAATAGAAGTTGGGCTGGATAATGAGGAAACCGTGCAGGACGGTCTAGTACGGTGGAGCCAGAGCCGCGGCAGCGAAGAGCTGACGCCAAAGCTGGAAGAGGCAATCGAATCGCAATTTGTCACGGACAATGTTAGCCTGTTGAGTCAGAAAACGCTGAAAGGCCCGCGGAAATTGTTGCTGACGCCGGCGCTCCAGCCGGTGATTCCGGTTCTGGCAGCAACCGAACTGCCGGAGAAGCCCCAACCTGAACCTGCGAGCAAGCCCGAGCCTGCCCCCGAAGCCGAGCCGGAGCCCGAGCACCACCCTGCTGCCAGCCCCAGACCGGAGGTCGATTTTACGAAATTGACCTACAATGCCCCATTCGAATACGGCAATCTTGAATTTCCCCGACGGTTCGATTTTTTATATGCCCGTTTAAGCGGCCAGGACAATGCCGCACGGAATAATGAGCTTAAACGAAATTTCATGGTCGAGACTGCCGAGTACGTAACCGGTCGTGAACAATATGCCCAAAAATTTGTTCTGCAAGAGCCGGTGCTGCTGACCAAACTTGGGCTTGCACTGCATAATTTTGGCGGAAACGGTTTGTTATGGGTGGAATTGAGTGAGGACGAGAATGGCAAACCCGGTGCTGCGGCCGCTGCCAGCAAAAAATTGGGGACCAGGAATATCAGTAATCAAACGGGCTACGATTGGGTAGATTTCGACCTGTCATCGAACGGCTTGATTCTCAGTCCCGGGGAATACTGGTTTACACTCAATTATTCCGGCAGCCCGATTGTAAACTGGTTCTATTCCTACGGGAAACCGGTTGGGCCTGTAGATGGCACAAGAAGCCGGATGATGGGCGCGCGGGATTGGGATAAAGTGCTTTCATACGAATTCAACTACCGCGTGGTGGGAAAAGGCGCCAAAAAATAAGCTCCATATCGTCGTCTGAATATCCAAAATTTCCCGGATATAAGGACCGGCATTGATTGAATCGCAAGGCGGCATTCCCGTGCTGCTATTTGCTTTCTATTTTAAATGCCTCTTTAAATATGAAGCACAAAAGCGTCGCAAGATAGCTGATACAGCTTGCTGCCGATCCTCCTCCTGAAACAAACTTCCGGCGGCAATGTGAGCGATTGTGAATTAATCAACCCTGGTTTTTCGGCTCTGTATCCTGATCCTCCGGCGGAGCGGTCTGCTTTTGATCTTCCTTTTCCTTATTGTTGGTGGCATTCTTGAATTCCTTCATGGAACTTCCCAGTGAGCGCGCCAGCTCCGGTAGCTTTTTGGCACCGAAGAGAACCAGTATAATCAGAAAGATTATCAGTAATTCAGGCGGACCTAATCCAAACATAATTTACTCCTTCCTGCAAATATGATTTTCCAAGAATTTTGCTTACTGCCTGTGATTTGTTCTGAACGGATTCATGACATTTAATTAAGTGACTTTTTGTTTGGCATTCACTCCTTCGATGCGGCGAAGCCGGAGTACCAAAAGTATGAGATGATAAAGACAAGGATCGAAGATACCATCAATTTTTTCAGCATTGTCTCAGGATAGCCCAAAAAATATAAAAACAGAAAGACAAACAGGCTCAGAACGCTCATAGACATCAGAACAATGGAAATATTCCGCTTTATTATCTGTTTTCTAATGTCAATTCCAAGAACATGAATTTTGCCATCACCACCTCCTTTTTGCTGGACCTGACCGAGAAATTCTCTCTTCAACAAACTAAAATACCTGCCAAGAAACCACACGGCGAGGATTACGATAACTACCAACAAAATGAATCTGATGATCATGGTTAATTCAGTCCAAAATTTCCATTGCATAAACTGGTGAAGTCCGAATTTCGCAGCTATCCTCGCAACATCCGCGTCTGAGGAAGGGGATTCGGAATTCCGTTAGACGTTTTTTATTCAATCTCCTCACTTACCAAAAGATCAGGTTGTTCTTCCTCGTGTTTTTTGCCCTTCCTTACAATTTTCGAGAGCAGAATAGAAAATTCATACAACACAATTAGTGGAACCGCTAATAATATCTGGGTGAAGGGATCAGGTGGGGTCAGAATCGCCGCAATCACAAATATGACAACAATTGCATATCTTCTATATTTTTGCATGGGCTCCGGAGTAAGCACGCCAATTTTGCTCAAGAAATAACTAATGACGGGAAGCTGAAAAATCAACCCGAAAACAGCCATAAGGCGAATAGCAAATCCGATATAAAAATCTATCGAAATATTTGTCTTGATTGTAGGTGGTGCCATTTTCAGGAAAAATTCCAGCGCAAACGGGAGAATCAACATGTAGGCAAATGCAACCCCGGCAAGAAAGAGTAAACTGGCTGAGGTAACAAAGGCAGGGAATGATCGTCTTTCCTGCCAACCCAAAACCGTTGAGATGAGCATCCAAATCTGGTAAAATATGTATGGCAGGCTGAGGATAATTCCCCCGAAGAACCCGATCTGCAGGGTTACCAGAAACATCCCCTGTACCTTCAATACCTGCAGTTCCATTGGGACATTGGCACGGGTAGAGGGCCAAAGCAGAACGTTAAGCAAGGGTTTTGAAAAAATGAGGCAAATTACAAGCCCCACCAGAATTCCCAAAACGGAGCGAATAATCCTGGATCTGAAAGCGTCGAGGTGCTCTATTAGTGGTGAGAGTTGGTATTTTTTTTTGTATCTGGACCGCATTTATGCTCCTGGCAAATTTAATTCTTTTACCGGCTTGATTATACATGCAAGATGCAACGCTCTCTAATTCAGCCGGTGAAGTAAAGTAATATATAGAATTATGAATCGCTATATATAAATTATTAGTTCTTTACAAGAATCGATTCCTGGTGGTTTATAAAAAATATGTCACTCCGCCACGGTTTACCGGTTGTGAGAATACGATATTGCAAAAAATATTTTACCTTTCCACGGAAACTCATATTCTCTGCTATAGGCAAAACCTAGCTTTGAGGAGTGGAATATTTATAGACAATAGTGTTCTGATAAGCGGAACTCTGGAGGACAGGCATATAGAATTTTATTCTAAAGTCGATGCAGGCATGCAATAATGTGATGAACCAAATTGTTATTACGAGATGTCTTTATTAAATGGGATCATATGATTTTAGCGGAATTTTATCAGAATTGGCAAACTTGATAGTCTATATTGCGAAAGGTGCTTTTCGCATGGATCTCGATATTGCATGTGTTAATGTGTTAAGTCGAACAGATCGACAATGATAAGAGTTCTCCTTATATGAATTGTGATAAAGCACAAGATGCATGCCAGAAAAACGAGTAGATATAGCGGAATGTGGAGAAACAATTTTATCTTTTTTAACTAATATTATTGAAAGCATAGAAGAGTTCCACCTATAATCTTTATCGCATG
>CAZUZS010000040.1:0-44941 GCA_964624795.1 uncultured Calditrichaceae bacterium | reverse complement strand
CGGCAACAAAACTTCCCACGAATCCGGTTGCACCTGTTAAAAAGATATTTGACATAGAAAATTACACCTGGTTTTATTCAAAATTCCAATCCTAAATTTATAAATATTTCTGGCATTATAACAGTTTGAATATATTTTGGGAATCCTCCGGACGATCTGCAGGTTCGTTGACTTTCGGATGAACATACTCCAGTTTGCTCTCTTCATGTCGCGGAACTAATTATTTGCTTTGCCTGACAAGATTTATTTATTATAATTTTATCTTTTTTGGTTCTAACATATAAATTCGTCTTATGCATGTTATCGAAGCAATAAACAAGTCCAAAGATATCTTCATTTCCCTGGAGAT
The DNA here is from genome assembly GCA_964624795.1 of uncultured Calditrichaceae bacterium. Lineage (GTDB taxonomy): Bacteria > Calditrichota > Calditrichia > RBG-13-44-9 > RBG-13-44-9 > CAZUZS01. Next base: position 44,592 of record CAZUZS010000040.1, on the reverse strand, counting down.
CACCCCGCCCAACAAGGGCCAGAGTATCGGGGAGATTTTTCAGGTCATCGATCCGTTAATGGAATTCAATCCGGCGTTCATCAGTGTAACCTACCACCAGCCGCACGTGGTTTACGAAGAAAAAAACGGCGTAATTTACCGCGTACCCAAGCGAAAAAAACCGGGGACGGTGGGTATCTGTGCAGCCGTACTAAACCGCTACAAGATAGATGTTGTGCCACACTTCATTTGTGGAGGGTTCACCAAATTTGAAACCGAAGATGCACTGATTGATCTTCACTATCTTGGGATTGAAAATATTTTTGCGGTGCGCGGCGATCCGCCACCGGGTGAAAAAACATTTATCCCGGAAAAAGAGGGACATCGTTACGCGTTCGAGCTGGTTCAGCAAGTTGTAGGCATGAACAACGGCAGCTACCAGGAGAACCTGGAAAACGCAAATCACACCAATTTTTGCATCGGTGTGGCCGGTTACCCGGAGAAACATTACGAGGCACCAAACTTCGAAAAAGATCTTAAATCGTTGAAGCAGAAGGTTGATGAAGGTGCACATTACATTATCACGCAAATGTTCTTCTCTTTTGATGTGTATAAGAATTTTGTTGAACATGCACGGGAAATTGGTATTGAAGTGCCGATTCTGCCCGGCATAAAACCTATTACGAGCCTGCGCCAGCTTACCACCCTTCCCAGGGATTTTCACATTTCTCTGCCCGCAGAACTTGTTGATGCCATGGAAAATGCCGCTACTCCAAACGAGGCAAGAATGGAAGGAATAAAATTCACCGTGGAATTATGCAATCAGCTCATCGAGTATGGCGTGCCCGGCATTCATGTTTACACCATGGGAAAAGGAACGGCAACTTTCGAATTGCTGAAAGGCCTTTTTAAATAATCGCCCGACCTTCTTCTCAAATAAAAAATTAGGTTTTAACATACCGATTAGTTTCTTTAAATTGGCGACGCAAGCATTCAGAAAATAAGGAGGTTCAAAGTTGGACATTTTTCAGAAGTGCATGAATTTTACACGTGCAAAAGAAGCGATGGAGCTTGGCATCTATCCTTATTTTAAACCGATTCGGGAAAATCATGGTCCAAGAGTAGTAATGGACGGTCAGGAGATCATCATGATCGGTTCCAACAACTATCTTGGCCTCACAAAGGATCCCCGGGTTCAGGAAGCTGCCATAAAAGCCATACAGGAATACGGTACAAGCTGTTCGGGATCGCGGTTTTTAAACGGCACCCTGGAACTGCATGAAATGCTGGAGGAACAGTTAGCACAGTTTGTTCACAAGGAATCGGCGCTTTGTTTCAGCACCGGCTACCAGACAAACCTTGGAGCTATTTCCACTATTTTCACCAAAGAAGACACCATTATCACAGACAAAACCAACCATGCCAGCATTTTCGATGGAATCTTTTTGGCCGCCGGTTTGCAGATGGGCGGTAATATTAAGCGATTCCGCCATAACGATATGAACGACCTGGATCGCGTTCTTTCCCGGCTGCACCCGGATTCGCCGCGGATCATCATTACCGACGGCGTTTTCAGCATGGAAGGGGATATCGTAAAATTGCCGCAGATGGTCGAGCTGGCAAAAAAATATAACGTTCGGCTGTACGTCGACGATGCACACGGGCTGGGGGTAATGGGAGCAACCGGCCGCGGAACCCAGGAGCATTTTAACATCTGGGACGAGGTAGATTTAGTGATGTGCACTTTCAGCAAATCGTTTGCCTCTCTGGGTGGTTTCATTGCGGGGAAATCCGAAGTCATTCATTACATCAAGCACCATTCACGGCCGCTTATTTTCAGCGCCAGCATTCCACCGGCCAATATTGCAGCAGTGCTGAAATCTCTCGAAATCATTCAAAAAGAACCTCAAATCATTCATCGCCTGCAATCCATCGGGAAGAAGATGAAAGAGGAATTCCAGGCCATGGGTTTTAACACCGGTGAATCCGAAACCCCTATCGTTCCCATCATTATTGGAGACGACGTCAAAACATTCTATTTCTGGCGGCAACTTTTCGAGGCTGGCGTTTATGTGAATCCGGTGATCAGCCCCGCCGTTCCTCCGGATAAGGCGCTGCTCCGTACTTCCTATATGGCGACCCACAGCGACGACGATCTCAGTATCGTGCTTGAAACCTTCAAGAAGATCGGAAAACGGATGGGCATAATCTGAGTATTTGCCAGTTCCTCCTTTTCGCCTCTGAGACCGGGAATGAATCCCGACCGGGAAGACCAAACATAAGGAACCTGCTATGAAGAATATTGAAATCAAACCTGTCAAAAACCGCAGTCAGCTAATGGATTTTATTAAACTGGTCTGGAAGATAAATGCCGGCGATCCGAACTGGGTTCCCCCGCTTTTGATGGATCGCCTTAAAGTGTTGGACAAACAGAAAAATCCATTCTTCCAACATGCCGAAGCGGAGTACTTCCTTGCCTACAAAAACGGCGAAGTGGTTGGCCGGATTGCTGCCATCACCAACCAGATGCATAACGATTTCCATAAAGACAACAACGGATTTTTCGGTTTTTTGGAGGGAATAAACGATCCCGATGTTTTTCAGCCACTGCTGGATACTGCAAAGGCGTGGTTGAAGGACAAGGGCAAGGATGGTATGATTGGCCCAATGAATCCTTCCACAAACGATGAGGTTGGCTTCCTCATAGATGGATTCGACACACCGCCATTTTTCATGATGACCCACAATCCGCCATACTACAAAGACATCATGGAAAAACTGAAATACGAAAAAGCGAAAGATTTGCTGGCCTACTACCTTCACAAAGATACCATTCTAATCAGTGATAAGCTTAAACAGGTCGCGCATGTCACTAAGGAAAAAGCGGGCATCACGCTGCGCTCTATTAATCTGAGAGATTTCAACGCAGAATTGGAGCGGGTGCGCAAGGTCTACAACAACGCCTGGGAAAAGAACTGGGGTTTCGTTCCAATGACGCCTGCAGAATTTGACTTCGTTGCGGACGATTTCAAAAAAATTCTCGACCCGGAGCTGGTGCTTATTGCCGAGACAAAAGAGGGTCCGGTCGGTTTTTCTTTGGCGCTGCCGGATTACAACCAGGTTTTCGCCAAGATCCCGAACGGGAGATTGCTCCCGACCGGCTGGTTCAAATTTCTTACCGGCAAGAAAAAAATTCACCGGCTGCGGGTCATCACACTTGGGGTTATTCAAAAATATCAGCAGGCGGGAATCGGCGGGCTGTTTTACCTGGAGACCTTCGTGCGGGGCACCAAACGCGGTTACGACAGCGCAGAGATGTCCTGGATTCTGGAAGACAACGAACTGATGGTAAGGGCAGCAAAATTATTGGGCGGCGACCCGTACAAAACTTATCGCATCTACGGAACCGCTCTTTGACAAGATCGACCTGAAAAAGTCACATAGAACAATTTCAGAAACCTTCCTGCCTGCCGGCAATATACTGCTGGCTAATTTTCGTCTCAAAGAGAACACGATCTGTATTTGTAATCTGTCGGTGACGTCGGCTTTCGATCCCCCACATAAAAAAAGAACCGGAAGAGTGTCTTCCGGTTCTTGAGGCTTATGAGGTTATTGAGAGGAGAACCAACTTCAACTACAAATTAAATAATCGGATGAGTTACAGAATACATAAGCGCGAAAATGATAATCTGATATTTTCGTCCTATCGTATTCTTCCTTCCGAATCATAAATTGAAATTGAGAAGATCGCAAGAGTTCATATTTTACTATAAAAAACATTTTGGTGTTTTAGAAGATCCCAAAACAAAAGAAGCCCCCGAAATGATATCGGAGGCTTCCGGAAGCAGAGGTAGGCTGCTTTGGGGGGTTTATTTGTTCTTGTTTATTGTTTGAATCCCGCGATACTGAGTGACCGGTAACCGTTGCCATCGTTTGGGGTAGTCACCTTAATATTGATGTAAACTTCCGGTGCATCAAGACTGTCGCCCGGTGCCCAGGTGAAAGCGAATTGTGTGGATCCCGGTCCGCTTTGCTGGGTATCCTGGATCGTTACATCGGTGTCGCCATACACATCCCCATCGGTGGAGGTCACCCGGATGCGGCTGTCGCCTATAATCGGCAGCCCCCAAATGTCGCTGACGGCATATGCGAAATTGACCGGCGTATTTGTAAGATTGTAGCTGAAAGTGGTCGGGCTCACTTGGATTGGTGCAGTATTGTCAGTCAATAGAACACGGGTGCGGCTGCTGATCAGGTTTTCCTGCAGGCTGTCCCGGAATGTCCAGCCGGTAATATGCACAAAAGCGCTATCGGCAGGTGACGGTGGCCGCGGGGAAGCAGTAAGAAATTGAACCGTTGCGCGGCCCAGATCGTCCGTTACCGCACTGCCATCTACGATCCCATAATCACTCGAAAAATAGACCACAGTTCCCGGTGCAACCGGGTTGCTGTAGCGATCTCCCACAAACGCCGTAATATGATCAAGAAGCCCTGAGAATTTCAGGCCGGCAATGTTTAAAATATCGGAAGCCAGGCTGAAATGCGCCGGGTCCGGCAATCCGCCGAAAATCGCCATTCGAATGGGCACGGCTTGAATTGTGGCACCGCTTTGCGTTATGGAGGCTTGTATCTGAACTGGTCCGGCAACAATGCCGCTGCTCAAAACGGTATAAACCTGCCCGCCATGCGTGGTCATGGTGTCCGGGAAGACATATTCACCGCCGTGCGGTCCATTCAAAATTGAAAATCGAACCTGCACCCGATGGTCGTAATCCACCGGCACACCCTGCGCATCGGTCACCAAAAAGTAAATCCGCGCAGTTTCGGCCAATCCGGAGCCCAGGACATAAATATGCTGCACATGCGATCCGTAAACCTCGATGTGCGCAGCTTCTCCGGACACATGGGTAGTGTCGGTTCCTGTGGTATCGGAGCCGGTTGTATCGTTCAATATTTTTTTAAGGGTAATATCAGGGACCTCAACCACCTCACCCTTTTTTGCAACCAGGGATGCCGAACTCGTTTCATACCCGGCTTTTGAGGCATTGATTTTAACCGTCGCCTGGTCGACATCCGAATCTAACTCGATGGAGAACTCGTAATGGCCGTCAGTGCCGGAATGAGTTTGCGCATAGAAGTTTTCCACCGTGATGAGGGAACCGCTCACAGGGAAAATCTGATTATCTGTCTGCAAGCCGTAAACCGTCCCCTTCACCGTTGCCAGATCCTTGTTGGTCTTGGTGCTGTCCGAACAGGAGAAGACAACTAATAATCCTGCTGCCAGACATGTAAAGAAAAATCTTTTCACAACATCTCCTTTGGTTAGACAAAATCAGTGAGTTTAAACTGGGGTGAAATCAGGTTATTTTTGCGCAATGTTTCGAATGCCTTATCGAACGTCTGCATCCCGAAATCGGCCCCGGTTTGAATGGCCGATGGAATCTGGTATGATTTTCCTTCGCGGATTAAATTCTGCACTGCCGCCGTCGCAACCAGGATTTCCATCAACGCGATGCGGTCGGATTTGAAAGCCATGGGAACCAGCCGCTGAGAAACAACGCCCACCAGCGTGCTGGCAAGCATTACCCGGATCTGCCGGTGTTGACCGGCCGGAAATACATCCACAATGCGATCCACACACTCGGCGGCGGAATTGGTGTGCAGGGTGGAGAGCACCAACTGGCCGGTCTCTGCCGCCTGCAGGGCATGGGTGATGGTGTCCACATTGCGCATCTCGCCGACCAGAATCACATTGGGGTCTTCCCGCAGTGCGTTAATTAAAGCCCGGGAAAAGCTGTTGGAGTGAAATCCGACCTCCCGCTGGTGAATCAGGCTCTGCATCGGTGAATAAATGTATTCGACGGGGTCCTCGATAGTGATGATGTGTTCCCGCCGCTTCATGTTGATTTCATTGATCATGGCTGCCAGGGTTGTTGATTTTCCGCTGCCGGCAGGGCCGGTCACTAACAGCAGGCCTTTTTTTCGCTTGACCAGCTCCTTTAGAACGGCGGGCAGCATCAAGTCGTCCAACGACCGAACGGTTCCGGGAAAAATTCGGAATGCCCCGGCGATGCCGTTGTAGTGTTCAAAAATATTAACCCGGAAGCGCGCCTGTTCGTCCATCGAAAACGCCAGGTCCACTTCATGATATTCGCGAAACAGGCGGCGCTGTTCCTCATTCAGCAAAGCCATCAATGCTTCACTTAGCGAATCATGATCGACGGACGGCATATCCACTTTCTTAAATTGCCCCATGATCCTCAGAAGCGGCTGCTCGTTGCTGCTGAAATGCACATCGGAGGCGCTATTAGAGATCGCGAATTCCAGAATTTCATGAATTATGTTTTTTGGCATCATCTTCTTCCTGAACGCTTCTACTTCTTCCTGACCAGAGTAGGAGTGATAAAAATTAGTAAATCCGTTTTCTCTTTCTTTGTGGTGGTATGGCGGAAAAGATAGCCAAGCACCGGGATGTCGCCCAGCAGCCACAATTTTTCCACATTTTTGCTGGTCGTTTCTTTGATCAAGCCGCCAATAGCCGCCGTTTCTCCTTCCCGGACCGTTACCTGGGTAGTCACTTCCCGGCGGGAAATAATCGGCTGCGGGTAATCCGACGGGCCGGAGTACCCAATGATCTCTTCCAGGCGTGGATGAACTATGAGTGTTATAACGTTCCCTTCATTGACCCGCGGTATAACTTCCATATACATTGCGACCTGTTTCTCCTTGTAGGAAATCAGGTCACCGCCGATTCCGCGGGAAACTTCCGGCACCGGAACAGATGTGCCGACATCAATTACCGCTTTTTTGTTATTCAATGTAGTTAACCGGGGATTGGAAACCAGCCGGCTGTTGTTATCCTGCGCCAGAAGTTCCAGGGTAGCATTCAGTTCATCTACTGTGAGAACACCCAGGTTTACCTGATCACCTACCGAAGGAAATTCATACCAGCCCGAGAAAAATCTCTGGTTTTGCGAACCGCCGGTAGATTTCGTTATCGGGGCGGTCACCTCCGCGCCGGTGACAGTCGCCGAAACCTTCTTAGGCCAGTTGAACCCCACCTGCTTATTCGATCCCAGCAAAGTTTCCACCAGTTTTACTTCGATCTCAAGCTGGATTGGTTCAACATCCATTTCCTGGACGACCTTTTCGATAGTCCGTAAATTTTCCCACACATCGGTTACAACCAGGACATCGGAGCGTTTCAGGTAATCATCCTTTTCCTGCTCCGAAATCAACGGCTGAATTTTTCCTTTTCCGGAAAGCAGCGGTTCCAGAGTGGATTGAATCTGGTATCCGTTCAAATACTTGAGTTTGATAATGCGGCTGTCCAATTCGCCGTTCACATTGCTGTCAAACGGTTTCACCAAAAGAATATCGTTTTGCACGATATAATGGTACCCCTGCGATTTAAGGATGGCATTCAGCCCGTCGGAAAGCGTTACATTTGTCAACTGTATGGTTACATGGCCGCTCACGTCGCTGCCCACCACCAGGTTCAGCCCATTTTGAGAAGCCAGCAGCCGCAGCACATCGGTAACCGGGGTTTTCTGAAAATTTGCACTGATTCTTTTGTTCAGTTTATCGGATAAATCATTTTGTGCCAGCGACATCGAAATGAAGATTATCGTAAGCGCAAGTATGCACAGCACCTTTTTCATTCCAGGGCTCCTTCACTTTATTTGAGTGTCAAAACCAACGACTGAGCGCCTTTTCCAAGAACAACCCGCCTTGACTCTATTTTTGTAATTTTATAACCGTTGATGAAATCTCCTACCGTAACTATCCGGTCGTTGATCATAGCCACCGAATTTTCTCCGTCGGAGCTGATCGCTTTGAGATCAAACCTCGACTTCTGCCGAACCGGCGCACGGCGCTCCGGCTTTTTTTCTTCCGGGACATAAAACGGATCGCTTTTCCAGCTTTTGTCATATATTTTCTTTATTTGAACCGTGTTCGATCTGCTTTGTGCTTTGGCTTTCTCCGCCTGGGTCACGGATTTTTTGGTTTTCCCGGTATAGTAGCCGAAATAGGTGTCCCAATTTGTGGAGACATCGTAAATCGCATAAGCCAAAACGGCAAATAACACAAGCAACAATCTTTTTTGACTTTTGGTAAGTTGGGCCATCTTGCCTCCTACTGACTCCAGGTGTAAAGATTTGTGGTGATTGTAGCGGTCAAAACGTTGGATGCGGGATCGAGCTTTTCCACTATGATTTCCCGCGGCACCAGGTAGAAGTCCAGGTTATCCCACGATTCGATAAATTCGCCCACCCTCAAAAAGCGCCCGGTAACCGTCATCACAATCGGCAGCGGCCTGACCTTATCGTTACGATCTTTCTCGAAATAGGCGTCGATCACCGGTGTAAAATCCGTGATCTCCAGATCATAATTTCCGGAAATCTTCCTTAGCTCCTCGGTTACTGCGGAGAGGTTTTTTCTGTCAACAATTCGGGATTCGATTGCGGAAAGGTCAGTTTTCGCTTTTTCCAGGCGCTTTTCTATATAATCCAGATCTTTTTGTGCTACCTGGGCAGTTTGAAGCTTGGCATTCATGGCAGCCAGTTTTAGTTGAAGCTTTTTCAATTCAACTGTATCCGGCTGATAAATAAAGGTGAACCAGCCAACCACTGCTACCACCAGAAGGATTACTAAAACCAGGAAAACTTTTTGAGATTTCAATATGGTCTCCTACAAATAGGCTTCCAATTCGAATTCGAACAGCCGGTTTTCCGGCTGCTTGCGCTTATTCAAAAGCTTGATATTTTTGAAATAGCCGAGGTCGTTCAGGTGATTCATGAAATTAATGAGCCGGACATCCCCCATCAGGTATTCGCCCGTAATTTGGCCAATGATTCCAACCCGGTATTTATAATGAATTTCTTCGGTTGGAGCGCCTTTGGCAGCCGATTTGGTCCGTTTCGAGACGGGTTGGAAGTTGGTGAAGCGGAAGGATGTAAGGCGTATGCCATCCGGCACCTCATTACTGAATAGCTTCATGGTACGGAGCAGTTCGGGCACCGGTTTTACCGGAATCAGCAACTGGTTTTTCTTGCGTTCCACCTGGTTGATGTTTTTAAGGAATTCCTCGTAAATTCGCTCCACCGGATTTAATTCCTCATAACGCTGCTGGAGCGCCGCAATTTTTTGGTTGGAATGTTTAACATCCCCGCGTTGCAGGTAGGTTAAGTAACCGGCAAATACCAGGAAGATGAACAAAAAAACCACCACCAGCGCGCTCAGGTTTTTATACTTCTCCCGTACCTGAAATTCGGCAGGCATCATGTTAAGTGCACTGCCCGTAAATAGCGCAATTCCCAGCGCACCGGTATACTCGGAGCTTCCGATGTGCAAGGTATTCTGCCGGGAAAAACAGGGAGCTAACATGAACACCGGATAATTGATCCTGTTTTTCAGATAGGGCAGAACGGCGTCTATTTTCAGTCCTGCGCCGGAAACGTATACATTTTTGATTGGATACTCATCTTTGTTTCCGCGGAAAAACTCAAGGGAACGTAAAATTTCCCCCAACAGAACCTGGAGCAACGGATTTTGCTTGGATTTCAGCGATTCCACCTTTTTCATGAGGCGATCGCGGATATTGGCGCTGTCGCCGGCCTCCCCTGTGTCTTTCCCGTTTCCGGGTATCATTTCCGGCTTCGCTGCCGCTTCATCCGCATCCCCGTTACCAATCGCTTTCTGCAGATTGTTAGCGCCAATTGCAAAATTGCGGACGAAACGCAGCTTGCCGCCTACAAAGAAAAAAATCTGGGTTGTGTCGGTGCTGATATCGATCAGAACATCGTTTGCCGGATTTTTCATCATCTGCTGGTAGGCAGCATGGAAAGCAAACGGCCTGGGAACCAGGATGTCCGGCTTAAACCCGGCCCGTTCCAGAATATCCAGGTAAATATCAATCACCTCACCGGGAACCACAGTCACCAACGCACGCACCTTTTCCACATCATTTTCCGTGAAGGATTCCAGAACCTGGTAATTCCAGACTACGCTATCATTGAAATTGGTCAGCTCCGTCTTATTCATGTAGAGGATTGCATTTTCTATCTCGGCCGATTTCAGTTTGGGGACCACCACCTGTCGGATGTTGATATCCGGTGAAAAAAAACTGACCTGTACGCTCATCCCGGAACGGTAAACTTTGGAACGGATAATTTTCAGAGATATTTCCAGTGAGCGGTAGCGGTCGGTATTATCACCGGTAATTTTTTCGGTGCCCCATTGTTTAACCTGGAGATCCGTGCCTGCCTTCTTCGTGACAAGATAGTAGATATTGTCGGTGCTGATATCGATGGAGAGGCAATTTTTGGCGGATAATTTTTTGATGAAAGGGAGGCCGGCATAAAACCGGTCGTTCAAATCCAACGCCTCCTTTTCATTGTTTTCCGGATTCGATTCCTTGAGCCGCTTCAGCAGAGCATCCCTACTGATAACTGTTGTCTCGCTACCGGGAGAATCCATTTCCTGGTGTGGCAGCCGATTTCTAATACTCATGCGATCCCGAACCTTTTATGAATTTAAAATTGTATTCTTGATTTTATTACTATCCGAATGATAGCCACCTAACAGACAAAACCTAATTCAGGTTTGTCCATCGGTTTCGCCGGATAACCAAGGGACCACCATTAATTGAATAGTGTAAAAAATCTCTCAACTTTGCCTGGTTATAAAATACATGCAGGTTATTTAAATAAAGCAAGGTCCATTTCGACCCTCCAATTACATCTCCATTTGTAATTAGCCCGCCTGCCAGATACACACCGAGAAGAGTCTGTCGATAAGTTTTTCCTGCAACCGGTTGATAGATTACAGCAGTGACTCCGCTGATATTTTGATGGACATCTCCCATCACAGTAAAGTATCCATAATCTTCATTGGCCGTTAAGATGTTGGCTAAGATGTGCATATGGCCCTCTACAAAAGTCATCATGTTCGGTTGGGGTGTGAATGAAAACAAGATGTTCAGATTCCCGGAATAATACCGGCTGGGCAAGGCAAGGTTGCGGAGCTCATCCAAATCGAAGATCGGCATGACCGGTGCATGTTGGTAAACCAGGCTGGTATTATTCGAAAGCAAATTTGGCCAGACATTAGTAAAAGTATAATCTACATCCCCGCTCGCATAAACAGCATATTGCGACACATCGATATAATCGATTGTCCGCTCAAGTCGTTTGACAAATTTGCTGCTGTGCCCGTTAGAACGAACTCTGACCAGGTTCTCGCCCAGGAATTCGACCGATACATCGCTGTACAAATCACCGCCGGTTTCCACTGTTTCCGACCAGTCATAATAACTGGCATCGGTCAACACCCTTTTGATGCCATATTCCAAACCGGAGTATGCGGCATAAAATGCCTGGCGCTCTCCGCTGCTTATGACCTCGCTTTGCGAATCCGCTACGGTGAGGGTTACCAGACTGAGCCCTATCATTCCCAGCAGCATGATAAAAAACACCGAGGCCAGCAGTGCTGCACCTCTTTCGTCCTGTAAATTAATTCCGCGCATAAAACACATCGGTCAATGTTTTTGTATGGCCGTTTCGTTCAATTATCAGGTTAAGCCGAATGAAACTGATCAGATCAGCAGCGGATTCCACCTGGATATAATCCTGATCCAGATACTCAAACGGATTGGCGCGTACATTATTCAAAAAGTTCTCATTATTCCTGACAAGATTATATCCCACCATATGATAATTGACATAGTTGCCGTCGATATCATAAAAACTCAATTGGTCGGACTGAGCGGTAAGAATGCTGTCGACACTCAGCTTCTGAAAGTCGTTGCGAAATACGCGCATTGCCATGCGAAGCTCGGACCTGCTGTTGGTCTGGTTGAACACCTGCTGCACCGATTCGCCACTCACCGCGATAATTCCAATAGACAGCCCGACCAGAACACCCATAATCACGATTACGGTGACCAACTCGATGAGCGTAAATCCGTTCTCGCTCGATAATTTCTCTCGGAATCGACCGGGCATATCGCGCCATCCACACTGTTAGTTCTTAAACAAAATCCGGAATACATACAATCCGGTTTTTACCTTTCAAAGGCTGACTAATGATACTTGGTCAGCCGGACAACCAACCGATAACCATTGGGAAGCAGAGGGTGCGTCACAGCAACCTCCACTTCCCAACCCTCTAAACCCGAATCCCCCCAATCGGATAAATGTGTTACTGTAACCGAGCGCTGGAAACCATCGTCCAGACTCTCGGTTGTCTCAAACTGTCCGGAACTCTTATACCAACTCCATAAAGCTTCCTTTTTCCCGATTATCTGTTCCATTTTGGATTCTGCCAATGCAACAGCCTCTTCCATGATGCCGTTCCGGGCGGAATGTACCGTTACCAGGCCCATCATTGAGAGAATGGACGGCAGGGCGACGCCGATCAGAATGATGACAATCGTCAATTCTATGAGCGTTACACCCTGCTCATCTTTCCAAAATTTCTGCAGACCGGGAAGAGCACTCATTGCTTCTTTCCTTAGCCTCCGAACACATGGCCGTTAGGACAGGTAATGGTGATGCTCTCGCCGCCGGCGCCGGCCGCTACCGTATAATCGCTGTTATCGGTGGGGCATTTGGGAATCTGGCCGTTCACGAAGAAATCTGCCGGGCTGGAGTTGTAATCGGAAACCACATCACCCAGGGTCACCGATTCCCCGTTTACCAACCGTTTGGAATATTCCATCATAATGGCACTTTCGATGGATTTCTGGTTTGCCAAACAGGCGGCTTCCTGCGCGGCGGCATTCATGCTGAAGTATTTCGGCACCGCAACTGCCACCAGAATACCCAGGATAATGATCACAACGATCAGTTCGATCATTGTGAAACCTTTTTGATTGGATACTAACTTCATTTCTCTACTTCCTCCTGAATTGATTAGATAAGATTTTTGTTAGTTTTTTGTTATTTAACCATGCTCATCATATCCCACATGGGTAAGAAAATTGCCAAAGCCAGAAGTAAAACCATCCCCCCCAACGCCACGGTAACGATCGGTTCGATTAAAGATGTCATATTATTCACAGTTTCGGAGATCTCCATGTCGTAATAGTCGGAGATGCTTTCCAACATATCATCCAATGCTCCCGATTTCTCGCCAATGGAAACCATACTCACCACAAAAGCGGTGAAATACGGGCTCTGGCGAAGAGAATTGGCGATCCCTTCTCCTTCCTTAACGCGCTCCAGAATTCCGGCCAATTCCCTGCGGTAAACCTCATTATCCATGGTTTCGCCCATCGTCTCGAATGCCTTAATCACAGGAATCCCGGTTCGGTTCATGGTGTGAAACACTTTGGCAAAACGGGAAACACTCACCTTAATCAGCAGGGGGCCAATAATGGGAAGTTTAAGCAGCAATTTATGATATTGATATCGACCCTCCGCAGTGCGGGCATACAGAACCAGGCCGGTAATAAGCGCCGCAATTCCTATGGCCAAATACACGCCGTAGTTCGTTAGCACATAGTAAATGCCAATCAGCAGGCGGGTCGGGAAGGGCAAGGCCAGTCCGCTGGCAGTGAAAATGGGGATAAATTTGGGGATCACAAATGTGGTAAAAATCAGGAAAGCAGAGATCAATCCCACGACGACCAAGGCAGGGTATCGCATTGCTTTCTTAACATTCTGGCGAATCTGGTGTTCCTCGTCCAGGTACTGGTAGAGATATTTCAGCGTTTCTTCCAACGTTCCGCTCATTTCTCCCACTTTTACCGAGCTTACATATAGAGAAGGAAATATTTTAGGGAACTGCGCCAATGCCGAAGAGAACGAATTCCCCTGTTCCACCTCTTCCGCGATCTGTTCGATAAGCGCTTTAAACGACGGATCGGAGTATTGCTCTTTAATGGCGTTCAGACTTACCAGGACAGGAACACCTGATTTCAACAACGTGTAAAGCTGTTTGGTGAAAAGAATGACCTCTTTCACCTTCACTTTCTTGTGGGATTTGGCGGCCACTGCCCTGGAAGTGCGGGGCTTAATCTCCACCGGCACCATCCGCAGCTTCTGCAAGTGCAGAATTACTTCCTGCTCGTTTGGGGCGACAATCTCGTTTTCCAGCACACGCCCCTCATCCGTTACCGCTTTGTATACATAATTTGGCATAGCTCCGAACCCCTTATCCTGCCACCGGCATAAACAAATTCCAGTACCATTGCAGAAGTGCCGGTCCCCAGTAGACGAATGTCAATGAACCAATGGCCAAAAACGGTGCCACAGGAAGATATTCCTGCAGGCGGTTTCTACCAGCCAGGGAAAGCAGCACCGCCGCTACCATGGCATAAATAAATCCCACCAGAAGCGCCAGCAGCACCATTTTCCAGCCCAGGAAAAAGCCAAGCACCGCCGCTAGCTTGATATCGCCCATTCCCATGCTCTCCTTGCGGAAAAGCATTTTGCCAAGGACGGCGAAAAACAACAGTGAACAGCCGCCCGCAATAACGCCAAGTCCAGTTTCAATCCAGGGACGAACCGCGAAAGCAGCATTAAAGCCGACGCCAAAAATCAACAGGTAAATCAGCAGGCGGTTATAAATAAGCTGGGTAGCCAGGTCGATGAAACTGATGACGATGAGAAAATAAATAAAAACAATGTAGAAAAAGAAAGCAGGATACAGTCCGAATTTGGCATAAGTGAGAACAGTGATGAGACCGGAGAACAATTCAACCACCCAATAGCGATTTCCGATTGCCTGATGGCAGACTGCGCACTGCCCCTTTAACAGGGCGTAGCTCAGCAGCGGAATATTATGATAAAAGGGAATATGAACGCCGCAATTGGGACAGAAGGAGCCGGGGCGAACCAGCGAAATGCTTCGGGGGATGCGATAAATGCATACATTCAAAAAACTTCCGATAACCGCCCCAAAAATAAATAGTATCAAATAATCCATGCTTTTTTGCCCTTATACCAGTTTAAGATTCGCTTTTGAAGTATCCGCTGTCTGGACGGTTGTGGGAAAAAAATGACTGTTCGAACGCATTAGGAGTCGTTTGATCCGGGCCAGCAGAACGTGCGGATTGTACGGCTTGCTGACATAATCATCGGCGCCCAGGTCGAAACTCTTTACTTCATTATCAGGTCCGTTCAGGGCGGTTAATACCATTACCGGAATTGCTGCAGTAGACAGATTCTTCCGCAGGTGCTGCAGGAATTCGTATCCATCCATGTTGGGCATCATGATATCCAACACAACTATATCCGGTTTGTGCTTGCTCACAATCTCGACCGCCTTCAACCCGTCTTCGGCCTCAAGCAATGTCCAATCCGTTTTCTTCTCAATCAGAACCTTCACCATTTTTCGAAGGCCGGAGGAATCCTCAACCAGCAGAATTGACGGTGTCCGCTTCTCATCCGAAGGTGGCGGTGGGGTTTCATCAACCGGGAACTTTACCACGGAAGCCGAATCCCGGATTGTCTGATCCAGATCGTCCGGTTTCTCGGGATGGGCCGTTTTCGCTTCTCCGTTGGACGGAACCGGCGTTGATATGTTCTTGCCCACCAGTTCCTGCTGCGATTTTTCATCATCCATGTTACCCGGGCTGATTACGCGCAGGACTTCCTTGTAATCCGTCAGGCCTTCGGCGATGTGCTTTAGGGCATCCTCGTAAAGATTCTGGAAGCCTTTCTTCCGGGCGTTTTTCCGAATCTGGTAAATAGATGCGCCGGAACCCACCAAATCTTTCAGTTCTTCATCAAGTAGGAGGATTTCGTAAACACCGATACGACCCTTGTAACCGGTAAAACCACACTTCTGGCATCCTGCCGCGTGGTAAAACTTAGGCTCTATTTTCATTTGGCTGATAAATGGAATCAGCTTTTTTTCAATGTCATCCGGCTGCGTTTCTTCTTTGCAGCTTGGGCAAAGCGTACGAACTAAGCGCTGAGCGACCACCGCTTCCAGCGATGACGCCACCTTGTAGATGTCCACCCCTATATCGGCCAGCCGGGTGATTGCGCCCAGCGAATCGTTGGTGTGCAGGGTACTGAGCACCAGGTGGCCGGTAAGCGCCGCCTGCACCGCAATTTCGGCGGTCTCCTGGTCACGGATTTCGCCCACCAGAATAACGTCCGGGTCCTGGCGCAGGAAAGACCGCAGCGCCGAGGCAAAGGTAATCCCGGCCTTCTGGTTCACCTGCACCTGGTTGATCCCTTCGATCATATATTCAATCGGATCTTCAATTGTGAGAATATTATTGGCGGTGTTCCGTATTCGATTCAGGGCAGCATAAAGAGAAGTGGTTTTGCCCGATCCGGTAGGCCCGGTCACCAGGATCATTCCCTGCGTTCTGGCGAAGCATTTTTCAAGCAGTTGCAGATTCTGCCCGCGGATGCCCAACTGCTGAAAGGAAACCCTGGCTTTTCTTTTGTCGAGAATTCGAATGACAACCTTTTCACCGAAATTGGTGGGCAAAACGGAAATTCGCAGGTCTACGTCCGCTCCATCGTGGATTACTTTTGCCTTGCCGTCCTGGGGCTTCCGCGATTCTGCGATATTCAAATTCGAAATAATCTTAATGCGGCTCACCAGCGAGGGATGAACACTCTTCGGGACCTCCAGAATATTGCGTAAGATGCCATCCACCCGGTAACGCACCAGCACGACTTTCTCTTTCGGCTCGATATGAACATCACTGGCGTCCTGCTCTATCGCGTCCCCGATGACCATGCTCACAAGCCGGACCACTGACGAATCGCCTTCCTTGCCGTCACCGTCGGCAAACTGCACTGCTTTGGCTATCTTGGCGCGATCCACAAGATTGTCGATAAATTTTTCCGGCGAATAATATTCTTCCGTTTTTCTCCTGATCTGATCCCGGAACGAGAAAAAGGTCTTGACAAATTTTCCGGAAATGTAGGCAATTTCTTTTTCCGCATCCAAATCGAAAGGATTGGCAAATGCAACTGCAATATGATCTTCTTTTTTATTGAAAGGGAATATCTGGTACTTCTGGCAGATACTCTCCGGAATTTGCTGAATGGTTGAGGGGTCGATTTCCACCTCATCAAGATTTATAAAGGGAATCTGAAGGATGCTTTCCACGAAAACTGCTATGTCCTCGGTCGTCAGGTGATTATTTTCGACCAGAACATCGGCGAAATAATCATGATCGCCGTGACGGGCCCGCAACTCATCCAGAAAGTCCTTTGCTACAATCTGGTAATCCAGCATAGCTTTTGCGAGCCATTCATCCTCGAACTTATGTTTGGTGCTAACTTCCATATTTTACCTTTATATTTCAGTTCTATCTGCTTAAATTTTTTTAAACAGAGAGTTTCGATGAAAAATATTGTCTTTGAAATACACAGCAATCAATCTCCGGATCGGCTGGATAAATTGATATTCGCGGAAAACACCGGACTCTCCCGACGACATATTAAGCGGCTGATAGACCAGGGAAGCGTCTTTGCGGACAGGCGCAGAATTCGCCGAGCTTCCCAGCAGATTTTTCCGCCGGTCCGGATTGAGATTCGTATCAAAGACGATCAAAAGCTGCAAGAAAAAGCCCATCGTATCCATTGGCCAGACCTGATTATTTATAGAGACGAGCACCTGCTCGCCATTAACAAACCCGCCGGAATTCCAACTGCTCCAACTTTGGATTCGGCGGTTAACAACATTTATTATTTCCTTGAAAAGGCCAAACTGCTTCCTCGGAACTTCTTTCCGTTCCATCGTCTGGACACGGAAACCAGTGGCGCTTTGCTGATCCCATTGTCTGCCAGTATGGCCAGGGAGCTGAACCGCCAGATGCGGGAACAGCAAATTCAGAAGAGTTATCTGGCAATATGCCAGGGTAAGGTACCTCAAACCTCCTGGGTAGTGTCCGGAACAATACGAAAAATGCCCGGCGGACATTCATTCTACAGATTCTCATCCAAACCCGAACCTCACACCGGTAATTCCCGGTCCGATTTTCAGCTACTTGCAGAACACATAAATCCCAACATTTCTCTTGTGCTGGCGAAACCAATCACCGGGCGTACCCATCAGATCCGGCTGCATCTTCTCTCCTCAAACGTCCCTGTCTTAGGCGACACCCGATACAATCCGAATCCCGGGCCTGCATTACCCGGCCCCTTGAGACCGCCTTCCCATGCGCTTCTGCATTGCCTGAAAATGACCTTCTACCACCCTTTTATTAAAGACCAAATCGCTATCACAGCGTTGCTTCCCGTAGATTTTCTTGCCTACCTTCACACCTTATTCCCATCCTATTCCACCAATTCAGTTACAAACTAAATGCCAATTTCCTATATCCTTGATTTTAATAGCCATATGGCGCGCAACCGCTGGCTGGTGATTAAAAACACTACACAAATTCATCCAATAGTTGCCTGAATTTTCGTCATTTCGCGACTTGCAGGAAGGGAAAACGCGGGAACTGCCCGAATTCCGGCGTCGTCGTCAAGAATTCGTCCTGAAAATAGCCACCCGGAAGATCTAATTGCTGAGCGAACACATCCGAATCATTCTGTTTCACTCGTTACATAAATGGGAATAAGCAGACTGTAGCGTATTTTCCAAATACGAGGCACTGACTAAACAGAAGACATTATTCGAATACAATCGGCGAAGAGAAGCTTTAAAATTCGAAAGGAGTTCAAATGGCAGAAAACTTGATTTTGCTGCTTCTAAAATCCGGGCAGACTCTTTTAAGAGCAGACGAAATTTTTCGAAAGATATATTTTTGCCGGTAAAAAGCAAAAGAAAGGGTTTTTGTGCAAATTCCGAACAACAATCGGGTTGGTGAAAATTCCTAAAAATGCTATGCGCTGCCGGTCTTTCTAAGACGGGCTGCAAAGGAACCGTCCATTCCATGCTTATGTGGGAATGTTTCGACAAAATATTTATCCCGCAGATAGCGAGAATCAATGGTTCCTTCCAGGCTTTCCAACTCAAAGCCGGGATGGAGTTTCAGAAATTCCCGCACCACACCCTCGTTTTCTTCCGGCTCGATTGTGCAGGTGCAGTAAACAATAACACCGTTTTCCTTCACATAGCCGGCGGCAGAATCAAGAAGCGCCAACTGAACAGACTTCATATTCAGGATATCCTGCTCTGTTCGCTTCCATTTCAAGTCAACCCGTTTGCTGAGCACACCGAATCCCGAACATGGAGCGTCTATCAAAATACGGTCGAATTTGACATTGCTTGGCAAATTTTGCGAATCGGCGGTTATGACGGCAAAATTGGAAAGGCCCAACCGCTGCAGATTATCCCGGGTCAGGTGCATACGAGAAAAATGCCGGTCCAGGGCCAGAATGGTCCCGCTGTTTTTCATCATTTCCCCAGCCAATCCTGTTTTCCCGCCCGGCGCGGCACACATATCCAAAACAATCTCGCCGGGCTGCGGATCCAGCACCTTCACCGGCAGGCCGGTACTTATATCCTGCACATACACCCAGCCTTTGATAAGGAAATCCAGCTTACGAAATTCCTGAAAATTATCGATCCACACAAAGTTCGAAAATTCGGGATGCACCTCGTAGCGGACGCCATTCTCATCCAGCGATTTGAAAAAAATCTCCCGGTCTGCCTGCGCCTCATTAATCCGAACCGCCAGACGCGGGCGCGAGTTGTTGGCCTCGCACAATTTGCTTACCTCATCAATTCCCCAGTATTCGATCCACCTTTGCACCAGCCACTGGGGATGCGAACATTTCATGGCGATTTTATCAAGGATGTCGAGCTGTAATTCCAGCACATCAAATTTTTTCTGCTGCCGGAGGTAATTGCGAAGAATGGCATTCACCAGGTTGGCAGTCTTCTGGTTGTATTTCGCTTTCGCGATTTCAACAGCCTCAAAAAGCACGGCGTAGGGTGGTATTTTGTCCAGGTACATCAGTTGGTAGACCGAGGACCGCAGGTTATTCTTGACATCGGGAATCAGGTTGCCATATTCCCCCAGGTAGAGTTGATTGAGATACCAGTCGAGACGCAGCCGCCAGCGCAGGGCGCCGTTCACCACCTCCGTGATAAACCGCCGGTCATCTTCCTCAAAATCCTTTAGTTCCCGGTCGAGAAGCTTGTCCGAGTAAGCCTGGCGTAGATCGACTTTGGTTAATATATCAACGATTTTCGCGCGGGCATTTATCTGTGATTTATAATCCTGGCCTGCCTGTGGGGCTGCCAGCGTCTCATTTTTCTCCATCATTTCCATCCTGATTTCTCCTCCCTCACCGCCATCAATTTACCATTATTTCGATGGTGAATCAAATTATTCAGCGAATAATTTCTTACCACCTATGACAGCATCCATTTTATTTAAGCGCTCTCCCCAATCGGTTTATCAGACTTCTCTGTTCCGGTTTCCGAGTTTCCGCTTTCACATCTTACCTCCTACTGCCAACCTCCTCCTTCGCCCGATCAAACATTTTTGCATTGTCTGATTCATGACAAATGCATATTTTTGACGGGCAGGCAAAATATCCGACTGCTGCCGGACAGGCAACCATGTTTGGTTGGATTTGCGCAAATGTTGCCGTTTTCCCGCGGGAAAAAGCGCGGTATGAAATGCCGCAAATGAAATAGAGAGAGCGGGATTTGGAATACTCGCCGATCCCAGCGTGCAACCGGATTTTACTTTTTCCTGCCAGGCTGCTGTCAGCCGAAACGATTCCGCCGGGAGTTCGTTCAACGGAGGAGAGCTTCTTCAGAGTTATTTTGTGATAAGCGGATTTGAGAACTATGATAAAAATCAACAAAGACATTTCCATCGAACCGGGCGAGATCAGATTCGAGTTCATCCGCGCCTCCGGTCCGGGAGGGCAGAACGTAAACAAAGTATCAAGCGCAGCGCAACTTCGTTTCGATGTAAAGAACTCCCCTTCGCTGCCGGATGAGGTTCGGGAAAGGCTCGTGAACCTGGCAGGCAGCAAGATCACAAAGGATGGCGAGCTGGTCATTGAGGCGAAACGGTTCCGAACTCAGCATCAAAACCGCCGCGATGCGCTGGATCGCTTCATCAAATTGATTCGGCAGGCAGCGCACCGGCCGAAAAAGCGGATCAAGACCCAGCCCAGTCAGGCTGCAATTCGAGAACGCCTGCAACACAAAAAGCAACGAAGCGAATTGAAAAAACAACGGGGAAAAATCACGCCTCCGGAGGAGTAAGGCTGCAGTGCGTAAACTTCAGCACGCCCAATTGGAATCGATGAAGTGGTTAACAAATAATACGCAACGCCGACTAAAGCCGGACCCTAAACATGGTACAAACACCGGCAACAGCAGGTCTTTTGGAATTGTTTAGATTCCAAAACTTTTCTACAGTTCTTTTCGTTTGAATTCTCAGTCGAAGTATGAAAACCGGCTCAAAAAAAGTGAAAGCGGTGCCCGAGTCTGAACTAAAAGCTTTCATAGCCGATTAAATTCTCAGAATGTAAATAAATCCTGGAAAGGAGAGAAAATGGAAGAACCCAAATCGGGAAAATCGGGAGAACAAAAAGACGAACAGGGATTTGACCCGGAAGATATTTACGCGGAAGAAACCACCGAGGAGAAAATCAAAAGAGCTGGCGATATATTAAGCGACGCCGCAGACAAGGGAGTGGATATTGCCCGGGATATTTTTAAAAGAGTCCGGCATTTTTCCAGCGAAGCCACCGAGCTTACCAAATTGAAAATCGAAATCCGCAATTTGAAAGGGCAGCGGGAAAAGCTGTTCAATGAAATGGGCGGTGGCTTGTGGGACCTGTTCAAAACCGGCAAGATGGCGGATGTCGAGGGCACCTTTGCAGATAAATTTCAAAGGTTGAAAGAAATTGAGGATGCGATCGCCGAAAAAGAGGAAAGCGCTAAAAACATTTCGCTCTGAAAGCTCCCTCTTGCGCTAGGGGGTTTTCAATGCGGAAATTGAAGTTCCTTCGCTCGCAATTTTTAACCATTGTAAATCTCATTCCAGTTAATTATTTTAATCAAAGATGCCGTGTATTTATGCCGGCGGTAAGTTAACCGACTCGTCAACAGCGAATTACGTGGTTAACTGATCATGTCCCTTGTCGATGAAGAACACGATCTGGGAATTCGGATGACCACATAATCGGACCAATCAACAACAACGCGGGAAATTTACAATGCAAAGGTTTCTGGACAGCTTTCATTCGATTGTTTTACTTTTTGCTCTTTCATGCGGCGCTGTGCTTGCCGGGGCTGGATATATGAAATCCGGTTCTTCCATCCCACACGTCTCCTCCAACGGTGTGATTACAAACCGGCTGCCGGGCGGCGATGTAAAGGGACAATCGGAAAACGGTATATTCACATGCCGTTATGAAATCGGCCATGTGAGCGATGAGGTCCGCGAACTAAATAATTTTGAACTCTATGGGAATGGGAACCTCCTTTACACGCTGCCGCAAGCCCCGGGATCCGATGTTTACATTTCCAACAACGGGATTGCCGCTTTCATGGATATGAAAACATTCTTTAAAAATGAGCTCACCGTCCACTTCTACTCAAGCAACGGACAGGCGCTTTTCTCCGAAAAATTTAACAGCGCTTCCCTTTTTGGTTTCTCCCCAACCGGGAATAAATTTGCAGTGGGAACTGCCAAACAGTTCTACGTCATATCACTCCCGGAACACCGGATTGACAGCTATCCGGCCTGTGACCAGTTTGATATTTCGCAGAATGAAAAGATCATTGCCCTGGCCGAACGCGGCACCGTGCGGGTGTATCAAAACGGTGCGCTTTTTCAGGAATTTAAAACCGGTTTTATGTATCCTCGCCGGATCAAAATTGCCCCGGAAGGCGATTTACTGGCAGTGATCGATAAAAGACATCTCAAAATTTTTGATTTGCGAGAAGGCGGCCTGGCAACGGAAGAGGAACTGCATGGAAAAAATTCCTACCGTGACTTGCGCTTCGCGAACGGAAATATCGTTGCCGGAATACAGCACCGGGAAACCCGCTTCTCGAAAGGCATCGCGAGGATTTATGACCGGTCCGGGAATATTCTTGAAGAAAGTGCTGCAACCGTCAAGAAATTTGAGCATGGTGCCTGGGAAAAAGAAACCCGCAAATCGCCGCTCAATTACGATGAAATCCCCTGGCCGTTTTTTCCCTACGACAGCATGCGCACGGTCTGGAATCACTACGAGCAGCACATGGGCGGCTATGGCTCCACCTACTCCTACCTGCACCAGGGCCTGGATCTGATTACGCCGATTGCCGAGCCGGTTTACGCCGTACAATCCGGCGCCGTGAAATGTGTGCTGACCATCGGTGGCGCCATTTATTGGCGGATGGCGATAAGTCCGATGGAAAGTCCCGGCTATTCCGATGGCTGGCTTTATGCCCATCTCATCGAAAGCACTATTCAGTTTGATGTCGGCGACACTGTTCAGGTTCACGATTACCTCGGCGATATCATCGAATGGACTTCCACCTGGGGACATATTCACTTTGTCCAGATACGTGACTCCGGGCTGGTTTGGCAATATTTCGATAATGAGTGGGGCATCAATTTCAATCCGCTGCTGGCTTTACGGCCCAATATCGATTCCATTCCGCCGGTGATTGAAAACGTTTTCCCCAATTCCAAATTTGCCTTCTGCACCAACGAAACCAGCAATTACCTGGACGGCGACAGTCTATACGGCGACATTGATATCATAATAAAAGTTAAAGATTATGTTAATGATTCACCGTGGGAACAGCCGGCTTACAAAACATTCTACTGGGTGAACAGGCTGCCCGGCGGGGAGAACGTTTTCCCCAGGACACTTGGCCAGGCTCTGAACCACACTTACGATTTTTACGAGGGCGATCATTTCGAGCCGTACGCTACCATTATTTACAAGAGAGATCAGTATCTGCAGCCTTCCAGTTGGATGGACGAACATCGCGATTATCATCATATCCTGACCAACAACAACGGGGATTCGCTCATCGATTTGGGTGAAAAAGACTCGGCATTCGTCACCACCAACTATCCAGACGGTGATTACCGGATTTATGCTGAAGCGCAGGACGAGTATGAGAATTCCACCATCGACAGCATGGACGTGAAATTCCGGAACGGCATTGTGGGGATCTCGGACGAAGAAAACCCGGTCGCTGTGCAATTTGATCTTGAACAGAACTACCCCAATCCTTTCAACTCGTCAACCAGGATTTACTATTCGGTTGGCAAACCGGGGGTTATTTCCCTAAAGGTGTACGACGTTCTGGGCAGAGAGGTGAGAGTTCTGGCAAGTGGATTTAAGAAATCCGGCAATTATTCAGCCCACTGGGATGCAAAAGATTACCCCAGCGGCATTTACATTTATCGCTTGCAGACTGCCGGTTTCACTGAAGCCAGGAAAATGCTGTTGGTAGAATAGTCAATTTTCGATGATCACGCGAAAACCATGCCTGAAGGTCTTCTCGAACGAAATAAGGCGGAATGAGAAATCTATAGACCTTTTAATAAAGATGGATTGAAGATTCCTCGCTTTCGCTCGGAATGACAGATCATGCTTTTGTATTATTTCAGGATAATTTTCCAATCCGGTTGGGTAATGACTTTTTTCCAGATGTCGCTTGTTCCTAAAGAAGAATTTTCCACATAATATTCATTCAACAGGCACTCATTCTACCACTTTCCCCTTGAGCACATTGGCAGTAGCATCAGTGATTTCCACCTTAACGAAATCGCCCCTGCGGTAATCGCCGGCAGGGAAAATGACAAGCTTGTTGCCATCGTTGCGGCCCTGAAAATCTTCGGGTGATTTTTTTGTGCTTTCCTCTTCTACCAATATTTCATGAATCTGCCCAATGTGAGCTCGGTTCTTTTTCAGTGATATTTTCTTCTGCAATTCATTCAGACGAATGATCCGTTCCTTTTTTTTCTCCGCCGGAACGTCGTCGGGGAACTTTCTCGCTGCAACAGTGCCAGTACGCTCCGAGTATTTAAAAATGAAAGCGGAATCGAATTCGACCTGTTCCATTACCCGAAAGGTGTCTTCAAACTCCGCATCAGTTTCAGTGGGAAAACCGACAATAATATCGGTGGTAATCACCATTTCCGGGTAGTGGCTGCGAATGTCATCCGCCAAAGCGAGGTACTCTTCCTGTGTGTAGGTGCGGTTCATCATATCCAGAACCCGGCTGTTGCCGGCTTGCAGCGGCAGGTGAATGTGCTTGCAAACCTTCGGGTTTTCAGCCACCACGTGCAGCAGCCGGTGCGGAAAATCCTTGGGATGCGGCGAAGTGAACCGGATGCGCTGAATGCCGTCGACCTCACTGACTTTTTCCACAAGATAAGCGAAATCCCTTCCTTCATAATTATAGGAATTGACATTTTGCCCCAGCAAGGTAACCTGTTGAAAGCCTTCACCGGCAAGACGTTTCACCTCTTCCACCACATTTTCCGGAGAACGGCTGCGCTCCCGGCCGCGGGTGTAGGGCACCACGCAAAATGTGCAAAAGTTATTGCAACCCCGCATCACCGCAATCCAGGCGTTGATGCCATTCTTGCGCTGGGGGTAAACATCGGAGTAATTTTCGAACTCGGACAGGGTGACATCATAAGCGCCGCGGCCCTTCTCCTCCACTTCCCGGATCAGGTGCGGCAACCGTTTGTAGCTGTCCGGTCCCGCAACAAAATCGAGTTTCAACTCCTTATTTTCCAGCAGCGCTTTGCGGAAATTGGTCGCCATGCAGCCCAGCACGCCAATCATCACACCATTTCCGTTGTGATTGTACCGGATGGTGTGAATGCGGTTGTAAACCTTTTGGTTGGCATGATCCCGCACCGAGCAGGTGTTCAGCATCACGATGTCCGCAAGATTTTCGCTCTCCACAAACCGGTAGTTTTCCTTTTGCAGTATGGCGCGCACCAGTTCGGTGTCGTACTCATTCATCTGGCAGCCATACGTTTCTATATAAACCTTCTTCATGGAATGTTTCTTGTCATTAGTTTTACTTTCACCTGTAATTCCAGGCTCGAAGCAGCAGACTTATTTTCGTAATCGTAATCCTAATCGTTTCACGATCAAGAATTGCATAAGCAAGCCTGCAATTACTTCAAGCTACCAATAACCGCATTTCCTTCAATCTGTTCCAATCTCACGAGTGCAAAAGTGTTGTGCAGATCGTTTTCCGATTTCACCTTCACGCGAATGTAAGTGTCAGTCAGTCCGGTCCAGAAACCTTTTTTCTGCTGCTCGAACAGCACCTTCTGTGTTGTTCCGATATTCTCCTGCAAATAAACCCGCCGTTTCCGGGTGCTCAACTCCCGTAATCTCCTGCTGCGCTGTTCGATGATCTCCGGTTCCACCTGCCCGTTTAACTTCCGGCTTTTTGCCCACTGCCGTTCCGAATAGCTGAATACATGGAAGTAGGTCAGGGGCAAATCGAGCAGCAGATGATATGTGTCATCGAAATGCCGTTCCGTTTCTCCCGGAAAACCGACAATCACATCAGTTCCCAGGCAAATTCCCGTAACACGCTTATGCGCCAGTTGAATGAAATCGGCAAATTCCTGTGCGGTGTAACGGCGATTCATTGCCCGGAGGATTTCATCGCTGCCGCTTTGCAGCGGAACATGCAGGTAGCGGCACAATTTGCCGTCAGCGTTCATCTGCCTAAAAAGCTGTTCCGGAATAGTGGTTGGCTCAATGGAAGAAATCCGCAGCCGATCCAAACCTTCCAGTTCCTGTAATTTCTGAAGCACATCGAAAACAGTTTTTTTCTCAAATGAATAGGTGCCGATGTTGATACCGGTAAGCACCAGCTCACGGTGCCCGGCGGCTACCAGTTGCCGCGCCTCGTCCATTATATCAGAAAATTTCCGGCTTCGGGCGCGACCTCGAGCAAACGGAATCACACAAAAAGAACAAAAGAAATCGCAGCCGTCCTGTATTTTGAGATTGGCACGGGTGTGCTGTCGGTCGATACCGGCGACCGGCAGGGTGAAACTGCGGCGGGAAATCACTGGCGCAATTACCTGGGGAATTTCCTGCTGCTGATTCTCCTGCAGCACCTCTACCAATTCCATTTTCCGCGAATTGCCAACCACCCATTGCACATTGGGCAAATCCAAAAGCTTCTCCCGCTGAATTTGTGCCTGGCAGCCGACCAGTGCAATGCGGGCCCCGGGATTGATGCGATTGATCTTATTCACCAGCCGGCGTGTGTCTGCGTCTCCGTTTTCGGTGACGGTGCAGGTGTTCACCACTACCATATCTGCCGGCTCCTTGAAATTGACAACCCGGTAGCCACTTTGCTCAAAACTGCGCTGCAAAATAGCGGTTTCTGCCTGGTTGAGGCGGCAGCCAAATGTATAAAAAGCAACCCTGGTATTCATCATTATGCACTAACCTATTTCAAACGCAGGCAAATATAAAAAATTATCAGAGGGAATTCAAACGGGTAAAATTCCCGCAATCGAGCAGGTAACGGAATCCCACGGGTCAGTAAATCGCGGATCTAAACGCAGAATTGCAGGCGTCCAACCGGATAGCAAATGCAAAATCGCAGCTATTCAGATGCGTATTTTCCGCTTCGGAAATAATTCTTTCACCGGCAGCAGCTTTTGGGACAGCGATCAGAGGATTATCGGCGAAATCGCCTCTACTCTGAAATCCTCGCAAATTGCGAACTGAAATCCGGAAGGCGAAACCTGACGCCTGCGGAAATCCATTTTCATATCCTCATTTTCCGGTCAATTTAAGATTTGTTTGAAGCTTTCGATAATTTACCTATATTTGGCTTCGATTTTTCGGAAGGCATTTGATGTTACCCAGGATTTTCGCGATTTATACCCAGCAGCAGGCAATTATATTGTTCAATATAGATCACAGGTGTTGGCAATGCGGATTTTCAATTTCAAGATTCCCGGACCGCTTAAGCGGTGTGTCGTGCTGTGGAGTATATTTCAAATCACCTTCCTCTACTCGGCCAATTCTCAATTAAAATTTGATGCACTCACTATTGACCAGGGTCTTTCCCAGAGCTCTGTTACAAGCATTTTGCAGGATATGACCGGCTTCATCTGGTTTGGAACACAGGATGGCCTGAACAGGTACGACGGCAATCACTTCACTATTTACAAATACCATCCGTTCGATACCACCTCCTTTTCGGATAGCTGGGTGCAGTGCCTGTTTGAAGATAACGAAGGGACTATTTGGGTAGGATCACACAGCGGTGGGCTGTATGCTTTCGAACCCCGGACAAAGCATTTTAAACAATTTGCGCACGATCCGTCCGATCCGGCGAGCCTGAGCCACAACCGGGTTTGGACCATTTTCCAGGACCACACCGGCACATTATGGATAGGCACCGACGACGGACTGGATCGCATGGAGGCAAATCGTAGTCATTTTGTCCACTACCGGAACGACCCCGACAATCCGACTGGTATTCCAGCGGGTGCTGTGAACGTAATTAACGAAGATGATACAGGCAACCTTTGGATAGGTACTTTTGGCGGCGGTCTCAGCCGTTACAACCGGGACAAAGATAATTTTACCACTTATCAGAATGAACCCGGGAATCCTTCCAGCTTAAGCCACAACCTGGTGAAATGCATTATTCGCGGGAAAAATAATACGCTTTGGATCGGCACCTGGGGCGGTGGCCTGAATCATTTTGATCCCCTGAGCAGAAAATTCACGCGCTATCTCCACCAACAGAACAACGAGAACAGTATCAGTGATAACATCATTATGTCCTTGCTTCGCGACCAGCGGGGAAAAATCTGGGCGGGCACTCGTGGGGAAGGCGTAAACGAGTTCGATCCTGAAACAGGTGTGTTTATTCGACATCGTCACGATCCCCAGGATCCCACCAGCCTCGCAGACAATTGGGTTCCCGCGATTTATGAAGATGGTTCCGGACTGCTGTGGTTTGGCACCGGCATGGGAGTGAGCCGGTGGAATCCGCGTAAGGCAGTTTTTCAGAATTTTTCGCACCAGCCGCTGACATCGAATAGCCTCAGCAATAACATTGTCAATTACATCTTCGAGGATCGTGACGGCATGATTTGGATTGGCACCTGGGGTGGGGGATTAAATCGCTTTGATCCCGGGAGCAGAAAGTTTGCACATTTCGATAGTGATCCGAATTGCGCAGGAGCGCTGTGCGACAACATCGTTTGGGCAATTGAGCAGGATAAACAGGGAGTCTTATGGGTAGGCACAGCCGCCGGATTGGACCGCATGGATCCTAAAACCGGCAATTTTACCAGCTACAAAAACAGCCGCGGAGATCCCAACAGCATAAAACACGATAACATTTCAGCCATCCATGAGGACCGGGTCGGTCGTTTATGGATCGGTACCTGGGGCGGTGGGCTGGAATTGTTTGACCGGTCAGCGAATCGTTTTACCCACTTCACACATCGGGAGAATGATCCTGTCAGCCTTAGCGATGATTTGGTCAGCACCATTTTCGAGGACCGCAGCGGGACTTTATGGATTGGCACTGCCAGTGGAGGACTGAATAAGATTGTCTTTGATAATCCCCAGATAGCAGATGCCGATTCCACACAACATGTTAATATCCCTGGCGTGCATTTCATTCAATATGCATATAATGCAAAAAATCCGCACAGCCTGAGCCATAATCATGTTAAATGCATTCATGAAGATAGCCAGGGAACCTTATGGATCGGAACGATTGGTGGCGGACTGAACCGATTTGATCGCCAAAGCGGATATTTTGACAATTTTACAGAATCCGAAGGTTTGCCAAGTAACGTCGTGCAGGCAATACTGGAAGACAGGAAAGGGAACCTGTGGCTTAGCACCAACAAAGGACTTTCGCGGTTTAATCCGACAACTAAGAGTTTTGAGAATTTTGACGCCAGCGACGGATTACAAAGCAACGAATTCAGTCAGAGCAGTCTGCTGAGCCGGGACGGACAAATGTATTTTGGAGGTCTCAGCGGATTTACCCGTTTCAATCCCGATAGCGTGAAATTGAACACGCATCGACCTCCCACTCTGATAACCGGTTTGAAAGTTTTCAACGAGACAGTTGTCTTGGACACCCCTATTTTTTTAAAAAAAGAAGTGGGCCTTTCCTACCAGGATGCCATTTTTACCGTCGAATTTGCAGCGCTTGATTTCACTAATCCCCACAAGAACAGTTACCTTTATAAATTGGACGGATTCGACACCGATTGGAACTGGTGCCGAAATCCCGGTGCTGCGACTTATACCAATCTGAGTCCCGGCAAATACATTTTCAAAGTGAAGGGAAGCAATAACGACGGTGTCTGGAATGAGGCCTTCACCTCACTGGTAATCACCATAAAGCCGCCATACTGGCAAACATGGTGGTTCCGGTTAATAGCCACAGCGTCGCTGATTTCTATCATTCTTGGCATGCATTTTCTCCGAATCAGAAATATCGAGCGACGGAAAAAAACGCTGGAGGCTTTGGTCGATGAAAAGACGGGTGAACTCCGGCAGAAAAATGAGGAGCTTTCGTCGGTAAATTTCCGTCAGGAGCAACTCCTCACAGAGAGGGAACAGTTGATCGAGGAACTGCAGGAAGCCTCCGGCAAGATCAAAACGCTGAGCGGATTACTGCCCATCTGCGCCCACTGTAAAAAGATCCGGGATGACAAAGGTTATTGGAATTCAATAGAAGAATATGTGCGGGACCATTCCGAGGCGGAATTCAGCCACAGCATCTGTCCTGAATGTGCCAGGGAGCTGTATCCCGAAATCTATGTAAAGAAACGCCTAAAATAGAATTTGGAATCAAAGATTTTTGATTCCCTGTTCATTAAGCCGGCACTCTGAGACAAATTCCTGCAAATTTGCCAATATCTTGTGCGCGCGAAGATTTCCTCCACCCGCTAAGGTAAATCGCTGTATGGCAAATGGAAAAAAGCTCGCGCTAGTTTTTTTAGGATGCTGCGACTACCGGCCAAATCCGGAATTTGCCTTTGCTCTTCGACCTATGTTCCACAATTCTTCAATATTTTCACACTTGACATCCCTGTGCCTGCGCACGAAATTAGCTAAAAGGTAATTCATCATGGGTTCTGAAATGCCAACGCCGCTATACAACCAGGCTCTAGTCGTCGATCTCTATGAACTGACCATGGCGGCCGGCTATTTCACCAACAAATATAATCCCCCCTCCACATTTGAGCTCTTTGTTCGTGAGATGCCGCAAAACCGCTCGTTCCTGGTATCCGCCGGCTTGCAGCAGGTTGTTGAATATTTAACAAGTCTTAAGTTCACCGCAGAAGAGGTGAACTATTTGAAAGACCTGCCCACCTTTAAAAATGTCGATCATAAATTCTGGAAATACTTGCGGGAATTCCATTTCACCGGCGATGTATGGGGAATCCCGGAAGGGCAGGTTGTTTTCCCGGGTGAGCCGCTGCTACGGGTCTCAGCGCCGGTAATCCAGGCGCAGGTCATCGAAACGTTCGCTCTGTCGATGATCAATTTTCAGACGCTGGTTGCCAGCAAGGCAGCGAGGGTAACCCAGGCCGCCAATTGGGACGGGAAAAAGCGCGGCGTAATGGAATTCGGCTCCCGCCGGGCTCACGGGCCGGAAGCCAGCGTGCTGGCGGCCCGCGCCAGCTACATTGCCGGCTGCATCGGCACCTCAAATGTTTTGGCCGGAATGAGATTTGACATCCCGGTTTTCGGCACTGCTGCCCATAGCTGGACCATGGCATTCGAGGACGAGCTGGAATCTTTCCGGAGTTATTTTGATGTTTTTCCGAAGAGCACCATTCTCCTTATCGATACCTACGATATTGAGCAGGGTGCCCGAAATGCTGCAAAAGTTGGCCCGGAAATAAGAGGGGTAAGAATTGACAGCGGCAATTTAAATGAAGAGAGCCGGAAAGTCCGAAAAATCCTGGACGAATCCGGGTTGCAGAATGTAACTATCGTCGCCAGTGGTGATTTGGATGAACACCGGATCAGGAAATTGGTGGAATCCGGCGCGCCGATCGACAGCTTTGGTGTCGGCACCCGAATGTCAACCTCCGCCGATGCACCGTACCTTGGCGGCATTTACAAACTGGTAGAGCAGGAAATCGACGGCCAAACCCGGCTACGTGCCAAGTTCAGTGAGAATAAAGCGACCTATCCCGGAAGGAAGCAGATTTATCGGGCAGTCGATGATCGCGGAAATTATCTATACGATATCATCGGGCTGGAAGATGATCAGGTGGACCGGCTATCCATTCCACTGCTGGTCCCAATCTTGAAAAAAGGAAATCCGGTTTATGAATTTCCTGTAACTTCGCAGGTGAGGGAAGTTTATTTAAAAAATACCGATCTGCTGAACAAAAGATACAAACGATTCGACAATCCCGAAATTTATCCCGTCCGCCATAGCCGCAGGTTGCAGGCGATATTTGATCAGCTAAAGAAAGAATCCGTTCACTCCTGATTTAATGTTTAACGGTCCATAACTATCGTTATTCCGTTTTGCCGGCCAGCCACAATAACTGTGCAGATTAGCCCATCTAAATTTAAGATTCTATCGTCCCCCAACTGCATTCTGGCAAAATTTCAGTCCAATGGATACTTTTTCCGTCAATCGCGTTCCCATAACTAGTTTGGGACGGAAAGGACTGTTGTCGATTCGCAATATTCCAAAATCGGGGCACAAAATTCAATTGCAATCGCCGGATTTTTGATTATCTTACTGCCCCGAAATTCCCGATTCAACCGGGCGCAGCATAAATAGAATGAGAGCAGATTTCAGATGACCAAGAAAGAATTTATTACAATAAAAGGAGCGCGGGAACATAACCTGAAGGACATAAGCCTGACGATACCGCGCGATCAATTTGTGGTGATTACCGGGCTTTCCGGCTCGGGGAAGTCCAGCCTGGCGTTCGACACCATCTACGCCGAGGGACAGCGCCGCTACGTGGAAAGCTTGAGCGCCTACGCCCGCCAGTTCCTGGGCCTGATGGAAAAACCGGACGTCGATTACATCGACGGCCTCTCGCCGGCGATCTCCATCGAGCAAAAAACGACGCACAAGAATCCGCGTTCGACCGTTGGCACGGTTACCGAAATTTATGATTACCTCCGGCTGCTCTTTGCCCGGATTGGCCACCCCCACTGCTACAACTGCGGACAGCCTATCGAAAAGCAGACGCCGCAGCAAATTGTGGATAAAATCCTGGATGCACCCGAGGGAACACGAATCCAGATACTGGCGCCGGTGGTGCGGGGGCGAAAGGGTGAATACCGCGACCTGATCGAAGAGATAAAAAAAGAGGGTTTCGTGCGCGCCCGCATCGATGGAAAGCTGGTGGAGCTGGATGGCGAAATCAAGCTAAAGAAGAATATCAAACACAACATCGAAGTGGTGGTGGACCGCCTCAAAATACGTCCCGACATTCGCCAGCGGCTGGCGGAATCGGTGGAAGTTTCGCTAAAAATGGGCAGCGGCCTGCTAATTGCTGAAAACGTGGACCACGCCAGCGAGCAGCTCTACAGCGAGCAATTTGCCTGCATGAACTGCGGCATCAGCTACGAAGAGATCGAGCCGCGCATGTTCTCCTTCAACAGCCCGTATGGCGCCTGCCCGTCCTGCGACGGCCTGGGCACCAAACTGGAAATCGACCCGCGGCTGGTGGTACCGAATTCCAATCTCAGCATTGAGAACGGCGCAGTGGCACCGGTGGGAGAAAAGCGCAATAGCTGGTATTTCGAGATGATCGAGGCGCTTTCCCGCCAATACGACTTCAGCACTTCTGTCCCATGGAAAGAACTTCCGGACAGCATTCAGCAGCTCATTCTTTACGGCACTACCGAGAAAGTCAAATTTATATTCCAGCGTGAGGATTCGAAATTCGAATTTTCTTCGCGCTATGAGGGAGTCATCAACAATCTATATCGCCGTTTCAAGCAGACTTCCTCAGTGCACATCCAGGATTGGATCGAAAGTTTTATGAACCAGATCCCCTGCCCGGAGTGTGAAGGCGCACGCTTAAGAAAGGAAGCGCTGGGAGTTAAAATCGGCGGTTTGAACATTGCCGAAGTCACTGCTAAAGATGTGAAAGACACCATTTCATATTTCGAAAATCTCGTTTTGTCTGAAAAGGAGAACCTGATTGCTCACCAGATTCTCAAGGAGATTTTGGCACGGCTGGAATTCCTGCAGGATGTGGGCCTGGAGTACCTGACGCTGGATCGCACAGCCGGTACGCTTTCCGGTGGTGAGGCACAGCGCATCCGGTTAGCGACGCAGATCGGTTCGCAGTTGGTGGGTGTGCTCTACATTTTGGATGAACCGTCCATCGGTCTGCACCAACGGGATAACGTGCGGCTGATCAACACCCTTTTGCGGCTGCGCGATCTCGGCAATACAGTCCTGGTGGTAGAACACGACCGCGAGACGATTGAACATGCCGATTATGTTGTGGATCTTGGGCCGGGTGCCGGAAAACATGGCGGCGAAATCGTTGCAACCGGAACACCTGACGAGATAAAGATGAGCAGTGAAAGCCTGACCGGGCAGTATCTGAACTACCAGAAGTACATTCCGGTGCCGGAAAATCGCCGGCAGGGAAACGAGCACAGCCTGGTTCTCCGTAATGCACAGGGCAACAATCTGAAGGACATCACGGTGAGTTTTCCGCTGGGCAAGTTCATCTGCATCACCGGTGTTTCGGGATCGGGGAAAAGCACCCTGCTCAACGAGACGCTCTATCCGGTGCTTTCGCGTCATTTCTACAACAGCAAAACCATTCCCCTGCCCTACACGGAAATCGAGGGATTGGAGGAGATCGACAAAGTAATTGCCATCGACCAGTCCCCCATCGGACGCACCCCGCGTTCGAACCCGGCAACTTACACCGGGCTGTTCACTCTGATCCGGGACTTGTTTACGCAGTTGCCGGAATCCAGAATCAGGGGCTACAAACCGGGCCGTTTCTCCTTCAACGTCAAAGGTGGGCGGTGTGAAGCCTGCCAGGGCGACGGCGTCAAGAAGATCGAGATGCACTTTTTACCGGATGTTTACGTAACCTGCGAGGTATGCAAAGGGAAGCGCTACAACCGCGAGACATTGGAAATCCGCTACCGCGGGAAATCGATATCCGAAGTGCTGGACATGACGGTTAGCGAAGCGCTGGAGTTTTTCGAAAATATTCCGTCCATTAACCGGAAACTCACCACCATGAATGAGGTCGGTTTGGGATACATCCATCTCGGCCAGCCGGCAACCACGCTGAGCGGCGGAGAAGCGCAGCGCGTGAAACTGGGAACCGAGCTCAGCCGGGTTAGTACCGGCAAGACGGTTTACATCCTGGACGAGCCGACAACCGGCCTGCACTTTGCCGATATCGGAATGCTGCTGAATGTTCTCAACCAGTTGGTGGAAAAAGGAAACACCGTCATCGTCATCGAGCACAATATGGACGTCATCAAAACTGCCGACTGGATAATCGACCTGGGGCCGGAAGGAGGCGACGAAGGCGGTGAGATCATTGCCGCGGGAGCGCCCGAAGATCTGGCTGCCGATCCCAATTCCTACACCGGCCAGCACCTGAAAAAAGAGCTGGAAGACTGGCAAAATTTTGTGGAAAAGCACGCTGTGCAGGCGGTTGCGTATTAACTTGCCGCTGTACTCCGAATCAGGCCATTATTGAAGCGATGGAACATATTAGTGACTTGAATCTTGCGAAAGGAGCAGCTTTTGGGCTGAATTGATGAGTGCCACAATTGATTTTTGAAATGACTTTTCACCTGCCTGATTTGAGAATCCTCTTCCCCAAAAATTGAGAGAAATTTCCGAACGCTGCCGCATCACCGCAGTAACGCATTTATCCCCAGGAGATGAGATCGCCCTCCCCTTTGGGAGAATCATCCCACACGCTTTTATATTCTTTTGGATATTAGTGACAACCTGTTTAAATTCAGGGCAGCAATTACGAGCGGAAAAACAAAAATCTGAAATAATACGAAGACGAGCAGCGAAACGTTCAACCGGTAAAGAAAAAAAAAGATTGCGGATTTGATGGAATTGAAAAGTAAAACCGGGCCGTACCGGGAACTCCCGCACATTCTGTTCAGCTTCGGCGAGATGTTCACGATCGGCTCCATCTCCTGCCTGTTTCTCACCGCATACCTGACGTTTGACGACACCCTTTTTTTTCAAAGAATATCCATTTATCATTCCTGGCTTAAGTTTTTCTGGCTGATCGGTCTGGCGGGCCTCTCAATTTTTATTATCTCCCTTCGGGTAATATCAGGCGGCATCCCGGCAAACGAACAGCAATCCAACTATCTCAACAAAAGAGAGATTTTCATCTTCACCATTTTTCTTACGCTTTCCGGGATTGTCATCGGCGCGCATTACCTCGCATATCCCATCGATGTCATCAATTTCATTGCCTTCCTTGCCGGAATATTTGTCCTGTTTTCGGTAGCAAAACAGTACACTTTTGCCTACGACCGGCCGGCATGGAAGCACCCCACTACCGCCGGCATGTTTATACAAGGGGCGGTGACAACAGGCAGCGCAATGGGCTTGTGGATTTATGATGATACCAGGCTCCAGGGAATATTTCTGTGGGTTCTGATAATCACTCTCGTGCTGGAGGCGCTCACCATCTGGAACCGCCTCCGATATTTGAACCGCGCTTCAGCAGCCACCAGGCAAACCGTAACCATGATTTTGGGCAGCCACCTCATGCTATTCGGAGTGCGATTTATCTTCGGAATCGTGATGCCGCTGGTTTACCTGCTGTGGTTTCGATTTATTTCCACATTGCCGCTGAACCCGGTGGTTATCATGATTCTGGTGGGCGAGCTCAGCGACCGCATCCTTTTCTTTGTCACCTCGCCTTCCGCACCCGCGGAAGAACAACCCGTATCGGAAAACACGGCCCCAACCGGAAATTAACACCGGGAGACAAATCATGCATGTTCATGATTCAGAGCAAATCATTAATCGCTTTATCGGCGAAATAAAACTATTCTGGCAGGTAATCTTCCTGTTCTCGGTGGTCATTTTTGGTGTCTCTTTTTTCGAATACATTTCGGTGCGTCCGTCTCCCCGACTCCTGTCATACTTTCCGGTAATCGACCGCATCAGTTTTGCAATTGCGATTATCCTGGTCATTTCGGTTTTTTATTACAAGCGAAAACACTTTAGTTTGCGCTACATGCGCCAGGTTACCGAAAAACTGACCGCAAAAAATCCGCAGATGGACGAAATAGAAACAGCCCGTCGCCTGACGCAGGATCTGCGCTCCAAATTGAGGATAATCTGGTTGATGGGTGGAATGCTGGTTTTGGTGGGTGTCATTTTTTACTGGTGGACCCTCACCACTATGAACATGAATGTCTATTTTATAGTGGGACTTTACTCGCTGTTGATAAATTATCCCCGAAAAGACATGTTTGCAGATATCCCCTACCTGATTCATGAAATCATCAAGGAACAAAATACAGAACGATAACCAAAGAGTGAGGCCGTAATGAAAGCCACCTTTACCTTTTTCACAATTTTATTTTGCCTTTTCTCTCTCGCCTTTGGCGATTACACCACTCCCGGAACGGGCGTATCGTGGTCGCTCGACAGCCTGGTTGCGCACAGCGGCGGGGTAGTGAGCGGCGGGAACCACTACTTTGTGATGTCACAATCGGTGAACGTCAGCATCGCCGACCGGCTCCTGATCTCAGCCGGCGATACCCTGGTTTTTGCGGACCAGACCGGCAGCCTGAAGCTGCAAATCCTGGGTTTTCTGCAGGCGGAGGGCACCGAAACCGACACCGTTCTCATCACATCACAGAACAAAAACTACGGCGATTACGCTGGGATCGAGTTTCGGGACAATACCGCTGCAGACAGCTCCTTCCTGCATTACTGCATTCTGGAGTACGGCACACGAACTATCCGAACCGTGAGCACCAGCCCGGTGATCGAAAACTGCGTTGTGCGGCACAGCTCTGAAGCAGCAGTGGATATTTTCAACTCCAGCCCAACCCTGCGAAATTGCCGGATTATTCACAACCGGCAGTACGCGGTCAAGATGACGTCGGATTCCTCACCGCTGATTGAAGGCAATTATTTCGCGGAAAACAATTTTCAGAACAGTTCGCCCTATGTGATTATCACCATCGGGTTACAGGGACTGAATTCACCGGTAATCCGCGGCAATACCATTATTGGCGGATACGACAAAAGCGGCGGAATCGCCATCTGGAACCAGTCCAATGCCATCATCGAAAACAACCGGATCGAGGATTGCGCCTACGGAATCCTCTGCTACCAGACCGGCGCCAATCCGCTCATTTGGCGAAACACCTTGCTCAATAATAATATCAATCCGGACACCCTCAATTTCGGTTTCGGGATTGCCTGCAACGGCCCCAATCACCCGGTAATCAGCGGCAACACAATCTCCGGGCATTACTACGGAATCGCCATCATCAACGGCGGCCAGCCGGATGTTGGCGACCTGTCCAATGCAGACACCACCGACGACGGCGGAAACCGGTTTGTGGGTAACGGCATCGGCGATAAAAAATATGAATTGTACAACAACAATTCGCTGCCCATTATGGCGGAAGGGAACTGGTGGGGAACCAGCAACGAGGACAGCATTGAAGCGCGAATTGTCCACCAGCCGGATAATCCCGCCTTCGGGTATGTAGATTTCATTCCGTTCCTCACCGACGACCCGATTACCCAGATTCAGTCGTCGGCGGCACATCTTCCGCAGAATGCAGAGCTGATTTCCAATTACCCCAATCCTTTCAATTCCGGAACCGTGATCGCTTTTCACCTGACAAAAAGCGAAAAAATCTCACTGTCAGTTTTCGATATCTTGGGAAGAAAAGTGGCGACCCTGCTGGACAGCTATCTTCCCGCCGGTTCTCACCGGGTGCATTGGAATGGGCGGGATCGAAACGGAAAAGACGCCGCCAGCGGCATTTATTTCTATCAACTGCAAACCGCAGAAAAGCGGCTAAACGGCAGAATGGTTTTGCTGCGTTGATTTTTCAGGCGAGTTCCTCCCTCATTCAAAGGGGGGGATGTTCAGAGATTTCCGAAAGAGAGCCTCGCTGGGCGATTGAATAACCCGGGCCGTTACATTTTGACATCAATTCTTGGCCCAAACGGGAAAGGCGGAAAAGATGGCACACCATGCGTTAAAATCGGGGTATGAGAGACTGACGGAGCGGCTGAACCGCTTTCCGCAGGGAGCGCCGCCTTCCAAACTGCTTTTCCGGATATTGAGTGTGCTGTTCAGCGAAAAGGAAGCGGAGCTGGTTGCGGTACTTCCCATCAAGCCGTTCGCCGCAAAGAAGGCTAGTGAGATATGGAAGCTGGACGAAAGCAGTTCGCAAAAGATTCTTGATGAGCTGGCCTCCCGCGCTATCCTGGTGGACGTCGAGAACAACGGCCGGAAAATCTACACCCTTCCCCCGCCGATGGCCGGATTTTTTGAATTTTCGATGATGCGGGTAAGAGAAGACGTTGACCAGAAACTGTTGGCCGAGCTTTTTTACCAGTACCTGAACGTGGAAGAAGATTTCATTAAAAATCTATTCACGGACGGCGAAACGCAGCTTGGACGGGTTTTTGTGCACGAACCGGTGCTGACAAACGAGAACAGTCTGCATGTGCTGGATTACGAGCGAGCCAGCGAGGTAATCAAAACCGCATCGCACCGCGCGGTAGGTATATGCTACTGCCGCCACAAGATGGAACACCTGGGCCGGGCCTGCGACGCTCCCATGGAAATCTGCATGACATTCAACTCCACGGCAGCCTCGTTGGCCAGCCACGGATACGCAAGAGAGGTGGACCCAGAAGAAGGTCTTGATCTGCTGCAATTGGCTTATGAGCACAACCTGGTCCAATTCGGCGAAAACGTGCGGCACGGAGTGAGCTTCATCTGCAACTGCTGCGGTTGCTGCTGCGAGGCAATGATCGCTGCACGCCGTTTCGGATTGATGAACCCGGTTCATACAACAAACTTCATCCCGGAGATTGTGGATGAAAACTGCAATGGCTGCACCAAATGCGTCAACGTCTGCCCGGTAGAAGCGATGTCACTGGTTTCCACCAACGATGCCAAATCTCCAAAACAAAAGAAGGCGAAGGTGGATGAAGAAATTTGCCTGGGGTGCGGGGTGTGTGTCCGTTCTTGCTCCCGGGACGCCATTCAGCTAAAGCCGCGCCAGGAACGAGTAATCACGCCATTGAATTCTGTTCACCGCGTGGTGGTCATGGCAATTGAACGGGGGAAATTGCAGAACCTGATCTTCGATAATCACGCGCTGCGCAGCCACCGGGCGTTGGCGGCAATTCTGGGCGTCATTTTAAAGCTGCCGCCCATCAAGCAGGCCATGGCCAGCGAGCAGATGAAATCACGCTACCTGGAGAATCTGGTGAGCCGTTATTACGCCTGATTGGAGTTATGAACAGATCCATTCCTGCGCCAGGCCACGAATATTCGCTACGAAACAGCCCTATCCGAAAATTGTCTTAAAGATGTAGTAGAAAATAATTGCCCCGCCGGCACCGATCGGGATGGTAA
The DNA here is from genome assembly GCA_964624795.1 of uncultured Calditrichaceae bacterium. GTDB lineage: Bacteria > Calditrichota > Calditrichia > RBG-13-44-9 > RBG-13-44-9 > CAZUZS01. Next base: position 4,091 of record CAZUZS010000040.1, on the reverse strand, counting down.
TAATCCATGAAATTACGATGTCCAGAATGGTCCGCAAATTGAGCGCGCCGATTCCCCGGGCCAGGCCAACGCCGAGAACTGCACCGACCAGAGTGTGAGTCGTGCTGATCGGCAGTCCCAGCTTGGAAGCTATCACAATGGTTGTTGCCGCAGAGAACTCTGCTGCGAAACCCCTGGTGGGAGTCAGCTCGGTAATTTTCTTACCGATGGTTTCCATCACACGCCACCCCCAGGTTGCCAACCCAATGACAATTCCAACCCCGCCCATGGCCAGAATCCATAGCGGAACCTGGGATTGCATCGTTATCACATTTGATCTGAGGATGGAAATGATGGCAGCCAGCGGGCCGACAGCGTTCGCCACGTCGTTGGCGCCGTGGGCAAAGGCAACGAAAGCGGCGCTGAGTACCTGAAGATAAGCAAAAACTCCCTGAACCGTTTTATACTCGGAGCTGGTTTGTTCAACTTCGGTGCCACGGTTGACGTCGGCCTGTATGGTTTTCAGATCGCCCATCACAAAATGAAGCTGTTTCTGAACTTCTCCTTTGGCAGTTTCGGTGATCCGTGACAACTGTTGTATAATCCTGGGCAAACCTTTTCTCACTGCTATCGGCTGTTTTACAAGAATGCGCTCCTCAACATTGATCGGTTTTAGCCGATTGATCAGAAATCGTCCAATAAATGCTGCGACCAGCCCGATTAGAATCGCCACAACGAGTGCCTGGCCGAATCCCAGGTTCAGGTGAAGATTTTTCAGGCCCTTGAACACCATTGCCAGCGTCAGGACCAGAAAAACCATAAAAACGATGGGCGGTGTGGCTTTCTTTGCCTGCTCCACCGGGTGCTCGGCATCGTATATATAATGTTGAAGAAAAGAAAATATGATGAAAGCAATGGTTCCGCTCAGCAACGGGGAAATGATCCAACTGGCAACAATCGATCCGACCTGGCCCCAATCAGCAGCATTGATTCCGCCCACAACGACGCCAAATCCCAAAACAGAACCGACGATAGAATGCGTAGTAGAAACCGGCCATCCGAAATAGGAAGCGATCTGAAGCCAGATAGCAGCCGCCAGCAGCGCACCCGCCATTCCGTACACAAGATCCATCGGATTATTCTCAAAAATAACAGGATCAATTATTCCCTGGCGGATTGTTTCCGACACATTGCTTCCCACAAAAAATGCCCCGGAGAATTCGACCAGGGCAGCTACGATAACTGCTTTCTTTACTGTTAATGCACCGGAACCGACCGATGTGCCCATTGCATTGGCAACATCATTTGCCCCGATGCTCCACGCCATATAAAACCCAAAACCGATTGAAAGAACAAGTAGTATCGTTTCAACTCCCATAGATGCTCTCCATTTTTAGTGCGGAACACAGCCTTGTTGTTTGCATGAACCTCTGTCGGCTCCCGGGATTACCAATATATTTTGTCGCCCGGCTACACGGGAGAATGCTCGCTATTTTATATCCAGCAGCATTCGCACCCGGTTTGCGAGCTTTTCGGACAGATTGGCAAATGAAGCAATCGTGCGAAGTATGTTTATCCATAGAAAAAATGATCCGTAGGAGAGAGAATCTTCCTTGCCAAACAAGTCCTTCATTAGTCGTCGCTGCAGGACGTCGGCTTCGTGCTCCATGAAAGCCGCCTCTTCCACCATCTCCCGCACCTTTTCCGCTTCTCTGCCGCCAAACGAGGTTTCCAGCAGCTCGTCCATCTGGCGGATTATCCGGTGCGCCTGATCCACTGCTTCAATATTTTTATCGAGGAAGGTTTTCAGATCGGCCTCCATACCCTCCAGCGGTTTCAGCTTTTTCAGGCTCATCAAACCGGCTATGTCTTCTGCCCGGTCGGCAATTGTATCCTGCAATGCCAGTATTTCCAGCAGGTCACCACGGTTTACAGCCAGAAAGATCCCCTTCGGCAAGCTGTTGCGAATTTCATTTTTTGTCAGATCGGCCATATGTTCCAGCTTGGAGATTTCATCTTTCAGCTTGCTTATCCGATCGAAATCGCCGTTTACATAGGCATCGTATAGCTCTTCTGTTTTGTGAACGCAACTTGCCACTTTTTCCATGTGCGTTTGCAAAGGTGAAAAGGGAGAACGGCCGAACAGGTTGGTAAATACTCTCATAAAGGTTCTCCTAATATATTTGAATTGAATTTATTCAGTCCCGTTTTGCAGATAGAAAAATAATCAGTGGATAAAAAAAATCCTAATCAAAATATTACTTCCGTATAACAAGCCTGTTCGATTGTACTAATGTGTATGCAAAAAGTGAATCAGGGAGTTCTTGCACATGCACCTTGCTGAACATTCGGAAGGAATATTAATTCTGAAAACCCTTATATTCTTTCAATAAATGGGAGTGTCGGGTTAATTTTTTTATTAGCTTGCATCTTAAGGTTTGGCGATTTAAAATTTCACAAGCAGTTCTGGTGAATAATTACAAGGTTGATAAAAATGTGCAGATTCATTGTCTTTTGGGGTGAAAAGCCAATCAAGCTGTCCTACTGGATTTCGGAAGCAGAAAATAGTTTGTTAAAACAAAGCGAGCGCGATATTTCGCAGCGTCCAAATCCGGATGGCTGGGGATTCGCGTATCAAAATAACGGTAAAACCCAAGTAATAAAAAACACCGATCCCGCCTACCTGGACAGCAGTTTCAGGCCTGCCGCCGACCGGCTGTACGGCGAAATGCTATTTGCACACATCCGCCGCCGTTCGCAAGGCCCGGTACTGATGGAAAACACCCACCCGTTTGTTCACGAAAACTGGATGTTCATGCACAACGGCAACATCCCCAATATTGAAAAATATAAGAACGCAATGAGCACCCGGCTGCCGTCGCACGAAGCTATTAAAACGCATGGAACCACCGATAGTGAGTTTCTGTTCCGCTACTTTCTTCATTGGTTTCGATCATCCAAAAGGTGCGATGTGTACTGTGTTTTAAATATCGTCTCCAATATCATTCGGCAACTGGTGGAACTCACAGATCCCGAAGATCAAAAGCAGTTAGCGCTTAATTTTATGCTTACCAATGGCGAATTTTTGTTAGGCTTCCGGCGAAACCGAACGCTTTATTACACCCAGGTTGATACCGGAATGGTCATTTCGTCCGAGCCGGTGGATAAAACTTTTCACTGGAATGAAATCCCCGAGAACCACTTTGTCATTTCCAATGCCCCGGGTGACATCCAGCTTATGGCTTACGAGATTGAATTCAGCCGGCGGGAAGCAAATCTTGTGGAATAAGGGCGCCTTATCAATTTAGTTGTGCATGCACCATATAAACTTTCAGAATTCACAACTTAATTATCAGGTTTATCTTCCCGGAGGTCGTTCTTCATGTCACGAACGCAAAACGCAGAGATACTGGCATTCGGCGCTCATCCCGACGATGTGGAGTTAGGCTGCGGCGGAACGCTGCTTAAGTTAAATAAAATTGGCTATTCCACCGCTATCGCAGATTTGACAGAAGGTGAGATGGGCAGCCGGGGGACAGTGGAGCAGCGATATGAAGAATCGGCCAGAGCAGCACAAATCCTGGGGGTAACACAGCGCACCAACCTGAAAATTCCGGACAGCAATATTGAGGTGAATGAGGAGAACCGGGAAAAAATCATCCGGCAAGTGCGGGACCTGCGGCCATCGTTGGTACTGGCGCCATATGCCGACGACCGGCATCCCGATCATGTTCACGCCAGCCGGCTTATTACCGAAGGCTGTTTTTACTCCGGGTTGAAGAAGAGACTGCCGGAAGTTCCGCCTCACCGTCCATTCAGGATTCTCTATTACATTGCAAAATACGATTTCCAGCCTTCTTTTGTCATCGACATTACTGCCGAATACGAAACCAAGTTTCGCGCGTTACAGGCGTATGAATCGCAATTTTACAATCCGGAATGGCCGGAAGAGCAGACCTTCATTTCCTCACAATGGTTTTTGGATTCGGTGGAGTTTCGCGCCCGCTATTTCGGCTGGATGGCAGGTGTAAAATACGCCGAGCCGTTCTGGATCCGGGAACCGCTGGCGCTGGACGACCCGGTGCCGGTATTTACGAGAAGTATTGTTTGAT
>CAZUZS010000039.1:33930-45148 GCA_964624795.1 uncultured Calditrichaceae bacterium | reverse complement strand
TGTGGCGGAAGCTGGATGGTTAAACCGGATTGGATAAATTCACAGGACTTTGGTCAGATAAGAGAAGCTTCGGCGGAGGCCATCCGGCTTATTAAAGAAGCAAAATAAGAATAGCCAAGTAATTCTTATTCGCGAATAAATCCCAGTATAACGCAAATCCACGGGAGCCTTGTTATGTTTATTACCCTATTAATTGTAACCTTCCTTGTGGCGGCATTGACGGCATTTATTGTCGCCTCTATTTTTCGTTCTACAATTGGCAAAATCCTGAACAGGATCATTTCCGAAGACCTGGGCATCGCCTGGAAGAAATATATTCTTTTCGCGTTGTATGTGGTAGGTATTTCCGGCGGGGTTCGCATTTGGCAGCTCGAAAAATATGTTGTTCCCGCCGGCGAAAGCAAAACGCCTGCTGTTCTGACCACCGATCGCTGGGTGCTGGAAATTTATCGCACGGTGATCGAGTCGTTGCAAAGCATGGCCTGGATGCTGCTGGTTTTTTTTCTGATTGCTTTGATCGCTTATGTTGTTGTCCGTGGCTTTGAGTTAAAACACGGAAAATCGAGCGCCGGCCAGGAGTAAATACTTTAATTCTTCATTGAACACGTTTACCTTATTTTATTTTTAGCGATGGGGCTGGTCCAATCCACTGCTCGCGGGCATAGGAACAATTCAGCCCGGCGCGGGTAGTATATCGCTAAGCTGACCGGAATTGCCGGACTTGTATTTTGAAATTTTCGGTAAACAAGATGCATGTCCAAAATTCCGGTGTTGTTTTTATTTGAACATAAAAAGAGGAGTACTACCATGAGCAATATAAATAAAATATTGGTGACGGGAGCAACCGGACAGCAGGGAGGCGCAATTGCGCGGGAGCTGTTGGCGAATGGCTTTCCGGTAATTGCGATGACCCGCAAACCGAAAAGCGATGCCGCAAATGCCCTTCAACAACTGGGTGCCGAGATTGTGCAGGGTGACCTGGACGACAGTGCGTCGCTTGAGAAAGCGGTGCGAGGGATGTGGGGAGTCTTTGCGGTCCAGAATACCTGGGAAGCGGGCGTTGTAAAAGAAGAAGAACAAGGCAAACGGTTTGCAAAAATTGCCAGAAGCACCGGCGTCCAGCATTTTGTTTACAGTTCGGTCGGGTCTGCCCACCGCAACACCGGGATCCCTCACTTCGATAATAAGTGGCGGGTCGAGGAAACCGTGCGTGATCTCGGCTTTCCTTCATACACAATTATCCGGCCGGCATTTTTTATGGAAAACCTGATTTCGCCGTGGTTCAAACCGGCGATTGAACAAAATAAGCTCGCTGCCGGCATAAAGCCGGAAACTCCGCTCCAGATGATCGCCGTGAAAGATATCGGGAAATACGGGCTGGTCGCTTTTCTGAAACACGAGGAGCTCAACGGGCGTGCGCTGGACATCGCCGGAGATGAGCTCACCATGCCCCAGGCGGCGAAATTCATAAGCGAGGCCAAGGGGGAGAAGGTCGAATATGTGCAAACACCTATTGAAGAGGTGCGAAAATTCAGCGATGAATTTGCCACAATGTATGAGTGGTTCGACAGCGTTGGCTACAACGCCGATATCCCGGCAAATTTTAAGGAGTTTGATATTCCGCCAACAAGATTCAAAGATTGGGCAATGAAGCAGAACTGGTGAGGAGATTTGGATTTGTAGCGGTAATTTCCAACAGTTTCGAAATCGTTGAGGTGAATAATAAAGCAGTCTGAGATTTTCTCCGAAGCTGTTTCTGTATGCAGTGTCGCGAAGGCTGTCTCTTGTGCTGGGGGTTAATGCATGTCAACCAGAGCTTCCTTGTGCGGCTTATTGCGGTCCAGGATCATCCGGATCTTTGAAACCAGCGATTCGGGCGAAAACGGCTTTTGCAGATAGTCATCTTCGGTCTCGCTGATTCCATGATTCCCGACTTCCTCATCATTGTAGCCGGAAATAAAGAGAATTCTGAGGTTTGGGGAAATCTTACGTGCCTTTAAGCTCAGCTCTTTGCCATTAATTCGTGGCATAATCAGATCGGTTACCAGGAGGTCATAATTGGTGTCCTGCTGTTGAAAAATATCAAGCGCCTCGGTACCATTTTTTGCAATACGCACTTCGAATCCATGATCCTCAAGAATATCGGATATGAGTTCGCGAACTGCCTCTTCATCTTCTACAACAAGTATGGATTCGTTTCCGTTGGCTCTTTCGGGTTTTTTATCGCTGCTTTTGGAAGCCAACGGCTGACCGGATGCCATGGGAAGGTAAATTTTGAAGGTTGTCCCTTCTCCCGGCTGGCTGCTGACATCCAAAATGCCGTCATGAGACTTAACGATGCCGTATATGGTGGCGAGTCCGAGTCCGGTGCCCTTGCCTTTTTCCTTGGTTGTAAAGAATGGTTCAAAGACATGTGAGAGTGTCTCTTCATCCATACCGGTGCCGGTATCGGTTATGGACAAGAGTACATATTCTCCATTCTTATTATTGACATTTGGAATTAGGTCTCCATTGCTGCTGCTGACATTTTTGGTCTCTATGATAAACCGCCCGCCGTTCGGCATCGCATCCCGGGCATTTACTGCAAGATTCATCACTACCTGATCAATCTGGCCCGGATCGGCTTTGATGCGGTGCAGGTTCGGGCCAAGGTGAGTGACCAGCTCGATGTCCTCGCCAATCAGGCGGCGCAGCATCTTTATCATATCCTTCAAAGAACTGTTTAAATCCAAAATCTCCGGCCGGATAATCTGCCGCCGGCTAAACGCCAGGAGTTGTGAGACAAGGGAGTTCGCCTTATTCCCGGCTTTTTGTATCATTTCCGCCATTGAAATTCGTGGATCGTCCTTCTCCATTTTATACAGAAGCATCTCCGTATAGCCGTTGATTACGGTGAGTAAATTATTGAAATCGTGCGCCACCCCACCGGCGAGTCGCCCAACAGCCTCCATTTTTTGTGCCTGGATCAATTGGTCCTCGAGAGTCCTGCGCTCGGTTATGTCGCGAGAATTTATTACAATTCCTGCCACAGCCGGATTATGGAGCTGGTTGCTGGTGGTCGACTCGAATATTCGCCATGAACCATCTTTGTGCCGGAAATGGTGCTCCACCATAAAACTTACCTGTTTGTTCTCCGCGATATCCTGAATGACCTCCTTGATATGCGGCAATTCATCGACCGGAATATAATGGAATGCGCATTCTCCAATTAACTCCTCCGGTTTGTAACCGGCCATTTTCTCCATGGTGTCGCTCTGGTAATGGATGATCCCCTCCAGGTCCATTATAGTAATAATATCGCTGGAGTGCTGAACCAGCGACCGGAAGCGAGCTTCGCTTTCACTGAGTGTCTGCTGCGTCTTACGGCGCCCGGTAATATCTATCAAAGTTCCGAGTATCGCGGGCTTTCCATGGTAATCTATGGTGCGACCCATGACCTCGAAATAAATTTCGACTTCTTTCCGGTGCCGTCCCTTCGCCACGTACCGGATGAATTCTATTCCTTTTTCCGGTCGGTCGGCGATATGTTCGCGTACTGTCTCTTGGTCGGCGGGGTCCGTCAAATCCAATGGCCCTAGTTTCCCGATAATCTCGTCCGGCTGATAACCAAATGTCTCCGCCAATGAAGAATTTACATAAACGAACTTCCCGTCCTGGATAATGTAAACACCAACAAGTGCAAACTCAGTCATGGTGCGGAAAAGATTTTCACTGTCCTGCAGCGCGGTTTCCATATTCTTCCGGTCTGTGATGTCCCTGACTAATCCCTGAACACCAACCGGTTTTCCTGTTTCATCATACAAAATTTCAGAATTTGAGGATCCCCAAATGATCTTGCCATCTTTCTTCTTTAACCTGACTTCGAAATTATGCACCGTTCCCTTTTCAGTCATGTGATTTAGTATCTCATGTTGTTCGGGTGGGTCAACATAGAAATCCTTCGCCAGGTTCAAGCCAATAATCTCATCCGGCGTGTATCCGAATATTTCTTTGCAGGATGGCGAAATCAACACCAGGTCACCTTTCATGTCTGCCCTGTAAAACACGTCCTGAAGATTTTCGAACAGGTGCCGGTATTTTTTCTCACTTTCCGTCAATGCGGATTCCGCCAGTTTCCTCTGGGTTATGTCTTCTACGGTGCCTTCATAGTAAATGATTTCGCCAGCGTCGTCTTTTATGGCTTTGGCGCTTTCCGAGATATGCAATACCGTTCCGTCATTCCGTCTCCATGCCGCTTCCATGCCGATAATCTGACCTTCTGCCTCCAGCCGCTTCTTGAATTCATCCCGCGGATGGTCCGGTTCAAAGCCGGATTCTTCCAGGTTTCTTTTTGCCAGATCTTCAAAGCTGTTGTATCCCATCATTCGGAGCAGGGCCGGGTTGGCAAGCTGAATTTTGCCATCGGGGGTGGTGCGATAAATGCCGATCACCGCATTCTCAAACAGGTTGCGGAATCTTTCTTCACTTTCCCGGAGCGCCCTCTCGGCTAACTGCTTTTCGGTCACATCTTCCAGACTGCCTTCGTAAAATTGCAGGTTTCCTTTTTCATCTTTAATAGCCGTGGCATTTTCCTTTAGCCAGATGACTTTTCCATCTTTTCTTACATGCTGGGTTACATAATCTTTGACAAAACCATTTGCATCAATCGCCTTTTTCCATTTCCCTCTTTCGCCGGGATCCAGATAATGAGAGACCGCGGAACTGGCGAATATCTCCTCCCGGTCCTGATAACCAAAAATTTCGATCAATGCCTGGTTGGCCTCCAGTACATTTCCTTTGCCGTCGGTGCGGTAGAGACCGACCGGCACCCGGTCGAACAGGGTCCGGTAACGTTCCTCGGACTCGCGCAGCGCGCGGGTTGCTTTCTTGCGCTGGCTTATGTCCCTGCATAATCCTTCGATTCCCGCTACTTTGCCCTCGCGGTCCCGGTAAAAGTGCGCGCTGGTTGAGACAAACACAGCAGAACCGTCTTTCCTCCGGAGCGCAAATTCAAATCTTTCTACGAATCCCTGTTTCGAAACCAGACCGGTAAATCGATTTCGCTCCTCCTCGTGAATGAAGAGTTCCCGGTTTAAATCCATGCCGGTAATTTCATCCGGCTTATATCCCAGAATATTTTCAATTGACGGAGAAACCAGCGTGATAATTCCCCGGCTGTTCGTACGAAAGAAAACATCCTGCAAATTCTCGAACAGAGTGCGGTACTTTTCCTCGCTTTCCTGCAGCGCTTCGGCAGCTTTTTTTCTGGCCGTGAAATCTTCAATCGTCGTGTAAACCTGGTAAGGCGTATCCTCCCCCGGTTTAAACTGCGGCACTGCATGAACGATGATCCAGCGCAATTCGTTTTCGTGCGGATTGAATATCCCCATGATTGCATTTTTGATTTCCTTACCCGTTCTTAACGCCATTATGGCCGGATGCTGGTCTCCGGGGAATTCTGATCCGTCTTCCCGCACCGCTTTCCAGCGCGGATCGTGCGAGGTCCTGCCTTTCATCTGGTCCAGCGTCAGACCCAAAATGCGCTCGGCAGCGGGATTTGCAAAAATGATCTGTCCTGCACGGTCCTGATAAACAACCCCCTGAACCATTGTTTCGAACAATAACCGGTGCTGCTCTTCCGATTTTTGCAGGGCGATTTTTGCCTGTTTTTTCCTGATGGCAACCGCATAAAGTTCCGTCAACCGCTGAAGCGTGTGAATATCCTGCTGGCTGTAATCCTTGTCCGAGTTAATGACCACCACCTGGCCTACTTTCCTGCCGTCCGCCAGCGCCGGCACCGACAACAGATTATGAATGCGCGCATGTTTCTCGGGCAAGTCCAGGTCCAGGAATTGGTTTTGCGGTGCATTCATGAAGTACGGATTCTCCGGGCTAAGCAGCTCTCCATCCAGCACCCGGCAAGCGTTCAAGGGATTCGCATTGCCCATTGCCTGTATATTTCCCGGGCGGGGCCCGGAGTTTCCCCCGGAAATGATTGTCTGCGCCAGAATGGTATTTTCTCCGGTTTCGGGCGAAGTAACGGATACGAATCCATGCTTGCTGTCGGTAAACATCAGCGCATGTTCCAGAAGGATATTGGCAATATCGCTGATGGTGGAGGAGGAATGGACTGTGGTCTCGGAAAGCTCGTTTGAAGCCCCGGCAATGGCCAGCTCCCATTGCAGGCGGTTTTCTGTTTCTTTTCGGTCGGTAATATCCCGGGCGATCCCCAGCACCAGGTCTTCATCCTTAATTTTAACCGGATGCGTTCTGATCTCCACCACCACCTGTTTTCCGTTCCACGTATTCAGCGTGAATTCATCCGGCCCCGTGGACATGCCCTTCTTATTTTTTACCAAATTTCTTTTTGCCCGGAAAGCATCTCTTTTGCCGAGGAGGCCCAAACTCAAATAATTCTTCCCGATCAATTCCTCGCGCCTGCCGCCCAACATCCTTTCCGCAGCCAGATTACCATCCGCAAAATCGCCGTTCAGGTCGGTCAGGTAATAGGCATCGGGTGCGCGTTCGAATAAAATGCGCAAGCGGTCTTCGCTGTCCCGAAGGGTATCGGCGGCCTTGCGGATTTGCGAAATATCCCGCGCAATTCCCATCACCTGTTCCACTTTTTTATTCTTTTTGAAAAATGGAACGAGCTGGGTATGCAGCCAGAAACGGGCTGCGGGAAGCTCAATTAGCGATTCGTTGATGGAGGCTTCCCCTGTTCGAAACACCTTCTGCAGTCCGTTCCAGAATTGCCGGCAGGTGTTTTCATCGAAGATGTTGGAAAGATGCATGCCGGGAACTTTATCCTGGTCCTGCCGCATAAATTCGGCGCCGCTCCGGTTTATATATTTAAGGAATCCCCTCTGGTCTATGATAAAAATGAAGTCCTGCGACGATTCCGCCAGCATCCTGTAACGCTTCTCGGCCTCGCGCAATTCTTTCTTCTCTTTTTTTTCATCCGCCGCCCGGAGAATGGCCGGAACCAGCCGGGAGAGTTCGGGTTTGCAGATGTAGTCCGTTGCGCCGGTTTTTAGCATTACCAAGGCAGATTCTATGCCGGGCTGCTCCGAAACGAAGATAAAAGGAACATCCGGATTTTTATGCCGGGCAATTTCAAGCGCGGAAATTCCATCGAAACCGTCAAGGGTTTGAACAGCGAGGATGATATCAAACTCCTCTTTTTCAACAGCCCCGACGAAATCCGCCCGGTTGTCGACAAGGGAAATGCGGCAATCTAATGCCGCCGCTTCAATGGCGGATCGCACGCGTTGGGCATCATTCGGGTTGTCTTCGAGGTACAGGATTCGTAATAATGATCTCATACCGTGCGGTCCCTCCTGAAAAACGCAGCAAAGAAATTCATCTGCCTGTTTAGCTTCTTTAAATGATTTGTAATCCGGCCCGTTGAAGATGGCCGGCAACTTTTACCCATGAACATATCGGTCACAAATTTATCGGAGTAGCTACCCATCGTTCTGTTTTTTTATTTCTCGAATGATATTAAATTTCAGTCGAAACTGCTTTGGCCAAGTCCGGCCGTTATATTTGGCTGTCCCTCTAAATTGAGCGGCAGCATGGGCGCCAGGCCTTGCTGCCACTTGTGCATCGCATGGTTGGGGAAAACCATGGATTAGAAATCTCCAAAATCCTCATCATCCAGGACGATTAATTCCGAAGCCTGGCCATTCTTCGGCTTTCTCACCGGCCTGAAACCATTCCCATTGTGGGATTTTCTTTCTCCGTAGCCCCGCTTATTTTGATCCGAGTCCACCTGCGTTTTCGAAAGTGTCGTGCGCCCGGATTGTGACGGTTCCGCGGCTGCCGGCCGGAATTGATTCGCTCTGTGGTTCAGCTTGAAACGCTTCAGCATCCCCTGCAATTGCACAGCCTGGCTGGACAGTTCCTCGGCCGCCGAAGCACCTTCTTCCGCGTTGGCTGCGCTTGACTGGGTGACCTGATCAATCTGGCCGAGACCTTCGTTAGCCTGCTCGATGCCGGTAACCTGCTCTTTGGAAGCGCTGGCAATCTCACCCACCAGGTCACTCGCCTTGGTTATACTGTCGATTATTTCGCTTAATGCCTGGGCAGTTTCATCCGCAATCCTGGTTCCTGCCTTGACTTTGTCTACCGATCCCTCGATGAGTTCGGTGGTTTCTTTGGCGGCTTTGGCGCTGCGCTGCGCCAGGTTGCGAACCTCCTCGGCAACTACGGCAAAACCTTTTCCGTGAATACCGGCGCGGGCCGCTTCCACTGCCGCATTGAGCGCCAGAAGGTTGGTCTGGAAGGCAATTTCATCGATCGCCTTGATGATCTTGGAAATCTGAGCGGACGATTCATTGATGTCACCCATGGCCTTCAGCATCTGCTGCATGCGGGAGTTGCCGGTCTCTGCGGAGGTGCGGGATGTGGAAGCCAGTTTGTTGGCCTGGGAAGCATTCTCCGCATTTTGCCTGGATTGGGAGTTGATTTCCGTCATGGACGAAGTAATCTCTTCCAGCGAGCTGGCCTGCTCGGTAGCGCCCTGCGAGACGCCCTGGCTGGCATCCGAAACCTGCTGCGCGCCGCTGGCCACCTGCTCCACCGCCACCGTCACCTGGCTCAGGATATCATTCAGCGAATCGACGGTTTTATTCAGGGCATTTTTGATCTTGGCGTGGTCTCCTTTGTAATCGCCTTTCACACGCTCGGTCAGATCCCCTTTTGACAATTCCTCCAGCACCTGCGCCGCTTCATTCACCGGCTCGATAACCGCATCTAACATATTGTTAATTCCGCTGAGCATTTTTTTCCAATCGCCATCGAACCGGGATATATCGCCCCGAGTGGCCAGTTTGCCTTCTTCGGATGCGCTGATCAATTTGCCGATTTCTTTGCTGATGCTCCTCAGGTTTTCCCGCAGTTCCTCGATGGTGTCATTGATGAATGCCTTTTTACCTGGAAATTTTTCCAGTTCTGCATCAAAATTCCCCTTTGCGAACTCTTTGACGCAGGCCATAGCTTTTTTCTTTACCGAAATGTGCCCTAAAACCATTTCGTTTATCCCCCTGGCCATCTCATTATAGGCGCCCTCAAATTTATCTGCGGGAATTTCCACATCGATATCGCCGGCATTGTGTTCGCGGGACATGCGGTTCATTTCCTTGATCAGGTTGCTAATATTATTCCTCAGGTTTATCATGGCCTTACCCAGCACATCTTCGCTGGAAGCGGTTTTTATTTCCACGTCCACATTGCCCCGTGCAATCTGCTCGGCAGCCTCGGCTTTCACATTCAAAACTTCGCTCATCTCACGGAAAGAATTGGCAAGCAGTCCGATCTCATCCTCAGCAGAATATGAAATATGATCATCAATCTTTCCCCGGGCAATGCTTGCTGCTACTGCGGCCAGTTCTTTTATCGGCTGAGTTATTTTTCGCGAAAGAAAAATGCCCAGACCCAATCCGATGCCGAGGCTGCCCAGTATCAGAATTATCATATACATCCTCTGCCGACTATAGATCTCATCACTTTGCACATAAAAATCTTTGCCCTGGTTTTCCTTGACTCTGGCCAATTTGCTGAGCAGTGTGTCTACCAGGTCAGATTTTTCCCTGCCTTCAGTTCGGGCCAGTTCAATATGATCTGTGGACTGGTTGAGTGCATCCTGCAGCGCCATGCTCACAATTTCATCGGAGACTTTTTTATAATCATTCCATGCATTCTGAAATTGTCTGATTAAATTTTTCCCTTCCTCAGTTTTAATAAGAGGCTGGGCTTTTGCAAGCTGACTCTCCAAATCTTGTTGATAGCCATCCATGGCATTTTTGAAATTATCGCGTTGCTCCTGCGTAGAAGCCAGCAGCAGGTTCCGCTCCGCCCGGCTATAATTTATCAGGTTGATGTTGCCTTCTTTTATAAAGGACAATCCCTGCATTTCGTTCTGATATAAGCTGTTCAACATATCGTTTAGATTACTCATGTTGCTTAAACCCTGAAATCCGACAATGAATGTCAGTGCCGATAACAGCAAAAATGAAAATACTAATTTTTTCCCCAGCTTGAGGTTTTTGAACCATTCCATGGCGGTACTCCTTTTCTGATATTTGGCTGTGGTTGTTAACTTTCAAACGATCGCATCATCTCCCATTACGGAGGTTTCCTCGATCAATGATGTCTCATCATCTTTCAGTAATGTATCCATGTTCACAATAATTTTTACTTCCCGGTCCATCTTGCCAAGTCCCTTTACAAAGCGGGCTTCATAATTTTTACTCACCGCAGGGGGAGGATCGATCTGTTCTTCCGGAATATCCACGACCTCTTTCACCAGGTCCACAAGTAACCCTACAGTCATATCATGAAGCTTGACGACCACTATACAGGTGCGCTCGTCGTATGCACGTTCCGCCATGCCAAAGCGCAGGCGAATGTCGATTACCGGTATCACCTTTCCCCGCAAATTAATTACCCCTTTAATAAAGGGCGGAAGGTCGGGCAGGACGGTAATGCTTTGTATCCCAATTATTTCCGTGACATAGTGAATCTCGAAAGCATAGTCTTCTTCCCCGATCCTGAAAGTAAGATATTTGTTCTGCATGGTATCTTCCATCACCTCTGTTACCATCTGATTTTCTGTTTCCTTCATTTACTCTCTCCTTGTGTTATATCGCAAGTTTTTCACAAAGCGAGATGCAGGATCACACCCGGATTCTTTTTATTGATTCTGATCTTGCCGCTCTATGCAAATATGATCGGCTGCCGTCTGCACCTTCTGAACATCAGATTTTATTTTCTCCTTAACCGGCGCCCTGCAAGATACCCGCAATTTTGCGGATCCTTTTATTTTTCCGCGTCATCGGCAGTTTTCCGATCCAGAATAATCCCATCTTCTTCTTTATTGCATGATGCCAACAGGATTACTTTTATGAATCCACTGCCGGGTATTATCGGCGCTATTTATATATCCGAATATCACGCGATATATGATTTTTATGTCACAGTATATACGACAAAAATGTGGGATCGGAAATATAAATACGACACGGTCGCATTTGGAAGGCCAAGATTCCGCTTATGGTCATGAATGCGTCGCGATATCGCCTGGATTGTGATGCGATTGGCTGTTTAATTTTGCTCTATGAGGCTCCCTTCACCTTGCCGCTGCAAGGTGAAGGGACGAATGCAGATTGCGCCCTAAACCGGAGCAATAAACGATGCCGGAAAATTATCAATAATCGGCACGAAGACCGGATGCAGA
>CAZUZS010000039.1:20808-33830 GCA_964624795.1 uncultured Calditrichaceae bacterium | reverse complement strand
TTTTCCGCCAATTCCGGGCTGACATATTTTCCGCCTCCGTGCACTTTGCGGATGGCCGTAATCAACTCTTCCGGCGCACTTTCCTTGGTAATGTAGCCGGATGCGCTCGATTGCAGAGCGCGAATGGCAAAACGGTCCTCCGGATGAATGCTGAGAATCAGTATCTTCATCTTAGGGTATGCACTCTCCAGATCTCTTATAATACTCAATCCACTGCGTCCCGGCATACTGATATCCAATACCAGTACGTCACATTCAATCCTACGCAGGAGTTCCAATACCCGGCCGGCATCTTCTGCCTCTCCCACAACGGATAGATCGGTTTCTTTTTCAATCAGGCGTTTAAAACCCTCCCGGATAAGGGCATGGTCGTCTGCAATCACGATTCTGATCATAGATTCGTCCTCCCTTTGGTTGACTTCGAGATGTGAAATCGGCTTAATTTACTATAAAAATTGTTAGAAATGCTAACTATTTTGATGGAAGATCAAGAACAACAGATGTGCCTCCTTTTTTCCCGGATATGATATTAACACGCCCGCCCAGTGCATTTGCTCGTTCCTTCATCCCCAGGATTCCGAAGCTGTTCCCGGCTTTTAGTCTCTCGCCCGAAATCCCTGCGCCATCGTCAATTATTTTCAATTGCAGTTTGTCCTTGCGATAATCAAAAACGACATTCACGTTTGTGGCATTGGCGTGACGGGCAATGTTGGTTAATGCCTCCTGCAGAATTCTGAAAGCAGCAATGCTTTCCTCCTTGGAGATGTTTGTTTTCCACGTATTGGCGCTAAACTCACACCGAATACCGGTACGATTCTCGAATTCGCGGATTTGCCATTCCAGGGCTTCCGGCAGTTCGAGGTTGTCCAGAACCTCCGGCCGCAATTCGGTGATCATGCGCTTTACGTTCCCGATAGTGGACTCCACGAAGGCCCTCATGGAATCGATCTCTTTGACTGTCGAATTCGGGTCAAGCTTCCCATCCGCCTCGGAAATTTCGTTTCTCAGCATGGTCAGGTTCAATTTTATTACGGCCAGCACCTGTCCCAATTCATCGTGGATTTCCCGGGCAATATTCGATTTTTCTTTTTCTGTCACGGTTTGAAGATGAGCTGCCAAAGACCTAAGTTGTTCACGTGACTTTTTAAGGTCCTCTATATTTTTCTTATGTTCGGTGATATCCCGGACGATGCTGACAACACCGCCTTTCCAGCCTTCTTCCGGATTCAGCATCGTGACCGTATGGTCAGTATTGATGATCTGACCGTCTCTGCGTTTCATACTGAACTCAGTATGAAAATTTCCCCTTTTCTGCAATACGGCTTCACTACTACGGCCAAATTCTTCAAAATGCTCATGGTCCACGTGGAGAATGTCGCTGCTCTTCCCAATCAGTTCTTGTGGCATGTAGCCGAAAATTTGCTCTACTGCTTTATTGCAATTAACTATCGAACGCTTCAGCAACGGATTTATTATGAACACCGCCTCATCCAGGCTGTCGAAAGTTTTCTCCAATAGGCGGGTGGTCTCCATCAATTTCTGTTCCGACAGCTTCCGTTGCGTGATATCGATGCCAATCCCGATGCTGCTGCCATCCGATAGAAGCACATTCATCCAGGACGTATCCAGAATCTTACCATCCCGGATCCTGGTTTTGAAGTCGAACCAGCCTTCCGGTGGATGCGTGATGTATTCCGAAACAAATTTGCGATGTTCGGGGCCGGGATAAAGCTCTTTCAATATATCGAGTTTCCGGGTGTCCTCAATGGTCCAGCCCAGAATTTTTTCCCAGGCATCGTTCACCCACCTGTATCGGCCATCGGGATGAATAAGCGATATCATCACCGGAATATTATCCAGGATGGTTTGCAGAAGTTCTTTTTGCTGGGCTAATTCTCTGCGCGCAATTTTTTCCTCCGTCACATCTTCCATAGTCCCTTCATAGTAGGCTACTTTCCCGTTTTCATCGCGGATGACGGTAGCATTGACGGAACCCCAAAAACGGCTCTTATCTTTCCGCTGGAATTCGATTTCGTAGTTGGTCAGCTTTTCCTTTTTCTCAAGCAAGCGGCGGAATTCTTCTCGCTTTTCGGGATTTGCATAGGCCTGTTGGCTAATGTCTCTGATTTCACGCATGAAAGAACCGGGGGATGTGTAACCAAACATTCTTGCCAGCGCAGGATTTCCGCTGATATATTTGCCGTCAGGGGTGGACTGAAATATTCCCTCTAAGGCATTATTGAACAAGCTGCGGTATTTTTTCTCGGCCTCGACCAAAGCAACCTTGTTTTTGTATTTGTCTGTGACGTCCTCTCCTAATTCAATAATGCCGGTTATCTCACCCTGCTGGTCTTTTACCGGGTAGCTTCTGAAATGCCACACTCCCTGTTCGGGAGTGCAAACCTCGGCGTCCGCAGGCAAGCCGCTGGACCGCGTTTTCAGCACCGGGCAATCTTCACATGGCCCGCGCTGTTTGTGCCAAACTTCGTAACACTCCTTCCCCACCAGTTCGGCATCCGGTAACCCAAAGGCTTCCTTTGCCGCCTTATTCGCCCACTCTATTCTCATCTCCAGATTATAATAAATACAAAATTCCGAGATAGAATTCAGAATTAATGATTTCTCTTTCTCAGATTTTTTTAGGTCATCTTCGGCAAGCTTCCTGCCCGCCGATTCCTGTGCCTCCTTTAATGCCCGTCTGACCGCCGGAACAAGTTTGGTGATCTTCTGTTTGAGGACATAGTCGGTCGCTCCATTCTTAAGCGCTTCAATTGCCATTTCTTCTCCAATGGCACCGGTAAAAAGGATAAACGGGATTTCCGGGCATCTGTCTTTTGCCAATGTCAGGGCGGTAAGGCCATCAAAACCCGGCAGCTGAAAATCGGCCAGGATAAGATTGAATCTTCCGTTTTCTGTTTTGGCTAAGAAATCGGTTTTCGTTTCAACCCTCATTATTTCGGGATCGAATCCTTCGCTTGATAACAGCGAATATACTATATCGGTTACCTGGATTTCGTCTTCCAGGTGCAGAATCTTTAATCTATTGTGCATATCTAATTCCGGTTTATTCTCCCATTGGGTGTATTTTCTGTAGATGCAGGCCCCGTTGCGATAAAACCAGGCCAACTGAATTAACTTTAACCCTGAGCAGGAATGAATTTCTCCTTCCGACCAAATTTATCAATTATTCAAAATTGCCTTTCCTTCCACAGCTTTTTTAGGCATTTAACACTTCCCGTACCTTTCTTGCTAATGAGGACGGCGTAAAAGGTTTCTGGAGAAAGTTCACGCCCTCGTCCAGTATGCCGCGGTGTGCTACTACATTGGCTGTGTAGCCCGACATAAAGATTACCTTGATTCCCGGTTTCATTTTTTCCAGCTCCTCTTTCAGTTCCTTGCCATTCATCCCCGGCATGACAACATCGGTAATTACAAGATCGATCTTTTTGTCCATCTTCTTGAACAGGAGAATGGCAACTCCGGGCGATTTTGCCGTAAATACCTCATAGCCCTGCATATCCAATGCAAGCCTGGCCAATTCCAGCAATTGTTCTTCATCCTCAACTATGAGTATTGTCTCCGATCCTTTTGTCGAAATCTCTTGCGGCAACTCAGAGGGCTCATCAGTCTCACCGTAGAAACGGGGGAAGTATATTTTGAATGTAGTGCCATGATCCGGCTCACTGTATACATTGATGAAACCGTCGTTTTGTTTTACAATTCCGAAAATGGTTGCCAATCCCAGGCCGGTACCTTCCCCTGCCGGCTTGGTGGTAAAAAACGGTTCAAAAATGCGGGCCTGGGTTTCTTTGCTCATGCCACTCCCGGAGTCGCTGAACGCCAGCATCGCATATTCCCCGGGTTGGGTCTCAATATGTTCCTTGCTATAAGCTTCATCAATAACAACATTTGTGGTTTCTATCGTTATTGTGCCGACATTCTCGATGGCATCCCTGGCATTGGTGCTGAGATTGGCAAGTATCTGGTCTACCTGCGTGGGGTCGATTCTGACATTCCAGAGACTCCCGGCCGGATTTATGGACAGCGAAATGTCTTCGCCGATCAGCCGCTTCAGCATTTTGCTCAATCCTTCCAGCGACTCGTTGAGGTTCAGGGTAACCGGCCGGATTACCTGCTTTCTGGCAAACGCCAGCAATTGACTGGTGAGGTTGGCGGAACGTTCCGCTGCCTTGATAATGGCATCTACGTTTTTTAGCAGGGGGTCGGGCGGGCTGAGTTTTGAATGCAGGAGTTGCGCATACCCCAGGATAACGCCGATCATGTTGTTAAAATCGTGGGCAACGCCGCCTGCCAGCCGTCCAACCGCTTCCAGCTTCTGCGCCTGGTTCAGCCGCGCCTGCAGCTCCCTGCGCTCGGTCTGATCGTTGAATACCAGCACTACCCCGGTTATCTCGCCCCGCCTGTTGCGGATCGGTGCGCCGCTGTCCGCAATTGGCCGCTCACTCCCATCCTGCGCCACCAGCAGGGTGTGATTGGCCAAATCCACTACAGTTTCTTTTTCCAGGACGAGCTCCACCGGGTTAGCCACCGGTGCCCGGCTTTCTTCATTGATTATTTTGAAGATCTCTGTAATCGCCTTTCCCTGCGCGTCGGATTCAGGCCAGCCGGTCAATTCTTCTGCGACATGATTCATCTGCAGGATTTCGCCCTTAATATTCGTTGTGATAACGCCGTCGCCAATGCTGTAAAGCGTTGTCCGCAGGCGTTCTTCGCTTTGACGCAGGGCCTCTTCCTGCTCCTTGCGTTCGGTAATGTCATGAATTGTGCCGATAAGCTTTATCGCCTCGCCGGTTTGTTCATCAAAGACCGGGCGCCCCTGATTGTGAATATAACGCACCGCGCCGTCTTTGCGAATGATTCGAAATTCATCGCTGTAGGCGGTCTTGTTTCGGACAACGGCGAAGAATTTTCCGGATGCCGATTTGAGGTCGGCGGGGTGAGTGTGTCTTCTCAGCAGGCGCGCTGTGGATGGAGAGGAACCCGGCTCATAGCCAAAAATACGATAGCATTCGTCGGAGTTCCTGAATATATCGGTGGTATCCGGTGTGGGATTTAATGTTATCTCCCAACTTCCGAAGTGCGCGATCTGCTGCGCCTGGGCCATGCTTTGTGCGATGTCGCGAATGGCGGTCTCGGCCTCCTTGTACTCGGTTACATTCCTGGAAATTCCCAGAACTGCAGCGATTTGGCCGTCCTTATTCCTCAATGGGGAAAGCGATGTATTCAGCCATATTTTGCCTTTGGGGGTGGGAATGGAAGATTCATGGTTTATCGAAATTCCTGTTTCAAATATTTTTTGCAGGTTTTCCGATTGTTGGTTGTTCTCCGGTTGCGGAAAAAATTCGGAACGTTTTTTTCCAATAATCTTTTCAGCAGGAAGCCGCAGGAACCGCATTGCCGCCGAATTTACATAGCTTATCGTGTCGTCTTTTCCGACGATATAAATGGAATCCTGGGCGGCTTCGGCCAGGGTACGATAGCGTTCTTCGCTTTCCGCCAGCGACTCTATTGCTCTCCTGCGGTCTGTAACATCCTCCATCTGGGCAATAAAATGTTCAGGATTTCCGTTTCCGTCTTTGAGCAAAGCGGCATTGAATTGAATCCACACTACCTCCCCGCTTTTCTTCAAATATCGCTTCTCAAAGGAAAGCGATTGTGTTTCTCCGGACAACATGCGATGAGCTGCATCGACTCCAATCCGGGTATCATCCGGGTGCGTGATTTCGTTGAAATGCTTGCCTTCTAATTCACTCGCGGAGTATCCCAGCATTTTACATAGCGGTTCATTGGCCTTCTCAATTGAGCCATCCATCCCGGTTAGCGCCATCCCGCTGGCGGAATGCTCAAAAGCTGTTCTAAACCTGGCCTCGCTTTCCCGCAAGGCGGTTTCGGCCCGTTTTCGCTCGCTGATATCCTGGTTCACGCCGAATGTTTTAACTGTCCACCCCTGCTCATCTTTTAGAACAAAAAAACTAACAGTTATAAATCCGGGCTCTCCATCGGCAAATATGATGCGATGCTCCAATTGCCGGCTGTAATCCGGATTGTCCGTTTCTATGGCCGCCCGCACTTCTTTGCCAATCAGTACTGCGTCATCCGGGTGGACAAACCGCTCGGCATATTTTGAGGACGACATGGTATAGCCGCCCTCCTGCTCAGCGGTTGTCCGCAGAATAGCGTAAAAAGCGTCGTTGAAAGTAAAAAGATCATCCCCTACATTATATTCCCAGTAGCCCATCCCGGCGAGCTTCATTGCAGTCGCCAGCAACGCTTCATTGGTGCGCAGTTTGTCTTCCGTTTGCCTGCGTACCATGTCGCCCTCAATTGCATCCAGCGCATAGGTGATATCCGATGCGATTTCTTCCAGCAGTTGTTTTTGCTCGGCATCCATGAGAAAGCTTTCCGAAGCACTGAGACTGAGAACGCCGTATATTTTTCCTTTTTTACAGAATGGAACTACCGCAGTAGCCCGGTGCAGGTCGTCGCCGTCCCGCAAAGCTTCAGGTTCGGGATTCTCTGCATTCTGAATTCCATCGCCCACCGCGATCGTTCCGGTCATGAGGGCTTGCTGCGCGAGATCGCTGAATAGCCGCTGTCTTTTGGTATTTATGTCGCCTGGCGTCAACTCGCCTTTTCGTTCCTTCATGGCGACCGGCCTTAGCTTGCCGCTTTTCTCATCCACCAGCCCGATCCATGCCAACTGAAGTTTTCCAAAACGAACCGCGACATCGCAGATATCCCTGAAGAGTTGGTCCGGATCTTTGGTATGCACTATTGTCTGGTTAATCTGGCTCAGGGTGGCATAGAGCCGGCTCAGGAACAGGACACGCTCCTGCGTTCTTTTCAGCTCGGTAATGTCCTGGAATATGCCGCTAACCTTTGCAATCTTATTACCCTTTTTCTCCGGCCGGCCGATAGTTCTCACCCATTTACGCTCGCCGTCGGCAGTTACCAGTTCTAATTCCAGGTCATAAGGAATTCCGGATTCGATTGCTTCTTTTATCGCCTGTTCTATCCTCTCACGTGATTCCGCTTTATAAAAGCTCATGCCGAGTTCCGCATTGATGGGCGCATCCGGATCCAGGCCATGTATGCGGGCAACTTCGTCGGTCCAGGTTCCCTCAAGGGTCGCAGCATCGAACTCCCAGCCGCCGATTTTTGCCATCCAGCTCATTTCCCTCAGCAGCAGGTCTTTCTTCTGAAGCGCCTGTTCTGCTTTCTTTCTCTTTGTGATATCCCTTGATACCCCTAATATCTGGTCCGGCTGGCCGTCCTCATTGATTAACAGTGTGGTTACGACTTCAGTGTTGACCATCGAGCCGTCTTTTCGAAGCTGGTCCACTTCGGTAACCTCGGCCGGTGCGATATCTTCCCCCCTGCGAAACGCGGACAGCTTCTTCTCAAGTCCTTCCATCACCTTCAGGTACGAATCGGGCGTTAGCGCCTGTTCCAGCGGTTGTTCCATGATCTCCTCGGGCGTCCATCCGCGCAGCCTGAATACCGACGGACTGACATAGGTGAATCGAAGTGTGGCAAGATCCAACAGCCAGATGACATCGGCGGTGTTTTCCGAAATGAGCCGGTAGCGCTCCTCGCTATGGCGCAGTGCCTCCGCCGCCTGGAACTGCTCCCGGTAAAAGCGGGTTTTCTGTTCCCTCCGGAACAGACCCGCCAGCGCCCCGGTACCCAGGAGCAGAGCCGCCACCAGTCCCAGCAACTGCCATAATCGCGCACGAAGCGGCGCGTAAGCCTCCGCTGTATCCATCTGGACCACCAGCGACCAGGGGGAATTGGGGACCCGGCGCGCTGCTGCCACTACCCACACGCCGTTGTAATCCGTGCCTTCCGTGTTAGCCATTCCGCTTCCCGCTGCCATCGCGGCCGGGAGTGTCGATTTTGATAATTCCACCGGGAAATTCCCGGCCTGGCTATCACGAAGTTTCGGATCGTTCAGCAACTGGATTGTCTCACCCTTCCGCCGGAGAAGGCACATCCTTCCGCTCTGAAAGGAGGCAGGCCATTGTCTCAGTACCGGATAAAGGTATTTAGCCGGATCGACCAGCAGCGCCAGCGCCCCCAGCGGTTTGCCGTGGTTGGCTTCATCAAAAATGGGTATCATGATGGAAAGATGGAGCGATTCGCCGGGTTCGTCGCTGTGAAAATCGAAAAAGGTAATCTGGCCTGCCTCCAATACCGCCGCAACCTCCTCACCAAAAGAAAGGTGCATTTTTCCTCCGGCCTCCGGTGTAACCAGCCGCTCCGTGCCGTGGATATCCACAAGCGAAACCCGCTCGTATTGATGAAAAGCCCACAAATTATTCAGCCAATCCCGCAGCATCCTATGCATCTGGGGATTGGCCGGATTGGCAAAGTAAGATTGCACAAGCGAGGAAAAACTGACATTTTTGAAAAACATGCCCGCATCAGCCAGCCGCTCTTTTCTCCATTGGGCCAGCTCGTTCACCTTCATATCTGCGATGGCGCCGAGTTCGGCTTTGATATCGGATTGAAAATGCTCCCGGTAATTATCGAAATAAAAATAACCGGCGGCAAATATGCCGGCACACAGCAGAATCGCGGCCCCCGCAACCATTCCGCTTTTTAAGGAATTAATCTGTTTTGATAAATGTCTCTCCAGCCAGCGCAGACCGCCGGAATATACCGCAATGGCCAGCCCCGCCATCATGAAGGCCAGCGAGGTCGTCAATGCCGGGGGAATGATCCGGCTTCCATAAAATAGCGGGCCGCCCAGCATATATGCCAGCGTCAGGATTATGCCGCTGAGGAGCACCGCGCAGGCGGAATAAAATGCAGCCGCAAGCCGATAACGCCGCCGCCCGGTTGGGGATAGTATTAGCAGCAGAGATGAAAAGCCGGCTGCCAAAAAACAGAACGCCGTGAGCCGTGACATATGCCCTATCGGTGCTCCTTGCACGAACCCCTTGATTTGTATCCCCATGTGTTCGAAGGCGGGGTGTATTCCTGCCGACGCAATGATGAACAGCGCCAGTGATAGCATGATGCCGGCTGAAATTAGCGCAATTCCCGCCGTCCGGACCTTCCGGCTCTGCGGCGCACGCGTATATGCGAACAAAACTGTGCCGTATAACAGGAAGAGCAGGGCGGTGGTTGGCGCCATGGGTATTTTTCCCTGGCCGAATGTCGCCAGCAGGGGGATGCCGGCGAGCCAGCCAACCATCCCGGCCAGACCCATGACGGCCGTAAGGAAAGCACATAATCGAGCGAATCCGGAAAACAGCCGGTTAGCTGCAGCTTCTTTCCTCTCTAAAAGTCTATTTCCCATTTATTTCTCCCGAACTGGGTTAAATAAAAAATTTTCCGATACCTGAATAATTTTCAGGAAATTGGCCCCGCAGCAGGTGCTATGGCTATAGCCGGCTTAATCGGGACGTAAATGTGCAAGAAAACGGTTGCTATCTATATTAAATTACGGAATAATAGTTCGATGCTACGCCATGGCGTAATTTAAACCGAATGCGAATAAATACACCGTTTCTTTGGCACCTGATTGCTTGATCTTGTTAAAAAACCTCGCTTTAATATTACCACAAGAGAAAGAATGGTTTTCACCACACGCTGTATAACAGCGATATGATTCTTTAATCAATCTATTTACGCTCCGCGAAATATAAGCTGTTTTAAAATAAAAGCGCATAAATTTTTGGCGATAAACCATCTCATTATAATTTATGACAGTATTATCGTTATTTTATGCGTTATCTTTAATGGATTATGAAAAATATAAGCATATTTGCCGCCCTCTTTGAGGGCGCTGCATTTGGCAGCTCGACCGAGTTTGGTGATGTTTTATGGAAATCGAGGCAGCGTATATTGCGCCGCTTTTGCGCTTTGCCCATCAACGCTTCACCTTTAGCAATTGCCGGCCGTCGAGCAGCATCCGGAAGATGCGTATCGAGACGGCAACCAGAACATCGTAGATGTTCAATTATTGTAGAAACTGCCTATTCACCTGTTCGGAATATGATTATTTTTCATGGATTATTCGCAATAAGATGGGTTCTATTCTTCAAATTCATAGTCATCTGGGATATCATCCTGATCTGAACTTAATAAGTCCTTCTCAAAACTTTCAAGTTCTTCTCGTTCTTGGGCCTTATAAATACTATCTATCACATCTTTTTTATCGAATTTGAACTCTTTCTCCCGTAGTATATTCAAGAAATGTGTAAATAATTCGTAGTCTTGACCATCAAAATTGCAAACAAATTCATTAATATATTCATTCATCGTATGAGGATGATTTTCCAAAATTTTGCTCTTTATATTTTCATAAATAAGGTCTTTTCGACATTCCTCCAGTAGTTCAATTGTTTCGTCACAAGCGGCGCTGTAGCCTTTCTTTTTCAAAAGCTGTGACAAGGCATTCACTCTTTGCTTATATTCTTGAAAAAACTTATACTCGGGGTCGTTTATGAGTTTGGGTAGATAAATTGGAATTTGCAAATCTACCATTTCTTGCATACGATTTTTATAGGCAATAAAACTATTAAATTCATCCGGGTGTTTCAACAAAAAGTTAGTTACTAAATTTTTATGATTTGTATTTTTTAAACTAATCCATATCTGTTTTGCTTTTTCCTCCCGCGCCCGTTTGGCCCCCATATACGCAGCAGTCCTCTCTTCATTCGTTTCTTTCTCAATTTTATTTAATAATAAATGTAGCCCTATTGCCGGAAGGATCGGGAAAAGAAATCCTACCCAAAAGTTAGCACCAATCATTATTAGCATAGATAGCCACATTACAATTGAAAAGCTCCATAATAGCACTTAGTATTGAGATAGATCCAATAAGCTTGGCTTGGAGAGGCTATCAAATTTCATGATTCCCTCACGCTTAATATTGGTTTTTTGTATTCAGGTGAAATTAATCCTATTACTTTCTCACAATCAATAAATTTTTGGATTACCTATGCCTCGATAACATAATTTTAAAATTATTGGTCAATCTCCCCCTCCACAATCCCAACCTCCTCCTCACTCAATCCATAAAGCGCATAAACCAGCTTATCGATTTCCCAATCAAGTAGTGCCACTTTTTCTCGGTGGAGTTTTTATCCGATGCAGGTCCGCAACGCTCAATTTTGCTGTATATCCAGCATGGCCTCAACCAGGAACGCCAGCCCAGCAGCTCAAAGAACTTATCGATGAAGTCAACACGGGTGTTGGCTTCATCATAGTTGGAATGCTTGTAGGAATCCAGGTTGAACTGGAAATGGGAGATTAGATTGTGTAGTTGATATCATTTTTCCATTTTCTTTTGCGCACCTTTTTGCATCACAACGTGTGCTTTGGGTGCAACATTTAGCCGTCGCCCGCAAGCAACTGTTCGACAATTCACTTTGGCCAAAGGATGAAAAGGTAAACACCATACAGAGCAAGGAGTGCCACTCCTTCAAGCCGGCGAAGTATTCTTCCCGTGTAAAGCATAGGTATCAGGAGGACTGTAAAAATGATCATCACAGAATAATCCAATATAGATATTCCAGGAGCGTGAAGCGGTTCAATCAAGGACGCTATACCCAATATGGCAAGAATATTGAATATGTTTGATCCAATTATATTACCTATTGCAAGGTCCGGCTGCTTGCGTAATGCGGCAACAATCGATGTTGCAAGCTCTGGCATACTAGTTCCGGCAGCAACTATTGTGAGACCAATCACCGCCTCACTTACCCCCAAAGTCCTGGCCAGGATAATTGAGTGATCAACGAGCAGACGAGACCCGAGTATGAGAACTCCTAATCCTGTTATTATAAATGCAACATCGATTAACCAGTTCCTCGAAACAGATGGAATGGAAACATCGTCTTGCCCCTTAGAAGCTGCCTTTCTCCCAAAATAAATGCACATCCAAGTATAACTGACAATTCCAACAAAGAGCACTAAACCCTCAACACGACCAAGTGTTTTGTTAAGAAGAAATAGAGGCAATAGCAGTGCGACTCCCAACGCAATCGGCGCATCAGTTTTAATGACCTGCAATTGAACAGGGATCGGGCACAACAATGCCGTCAAGCCGAGAATGACGCCAATGTTAAAGGAATTTGATCCAACAACATTTCCAACTGTAATATCACCTTGTTGCGAAAGAGCCGCCTTGACACTTACTACCAACTCCGGAGCACTGGTTCCGAAGGCTACTATGGTAAGCCCCACTATCAGACGGCTGAGCCCGGCTCTAATGGCAATCGATGCACTGCCTCTTACAAGGCCCTCAGCCCCTACAAAGAGAAGGATGAGTGCGAAAGCGATAGACGCAATGTTGACAATCATCGATCCTCCTTATGTGCCGAACATGTTGATATTAATTAGGCCATTAGTGTCAACTTTCCTAATATAGGGAATTAATTCCCTATATCATCTATAAAATCTCAAAGCTCCCTGTATAGGGATTTATTTTATGTCGATTGTCAGGCGTGTTCCACTGGTGACCTGGCTTACCGGAGCCCGGCATTACTATATCTATCGCTTTCTGCAATCCGATTTTCCCAACGCCGCATTAGATTCTTCCAGGAAGCTTGGTCATAGCATAAAAAATTGTTTACCCTTTGGGTCTCCGGTGAAAATAAACCCCAAAATTGAAATCTTGTAAAACTATACAGCTACTCTGTGCTTAAAAATACCATTCATCTTGAGTTGAGATGCTTTGTCCTGGAAAGAAATGTGATCGTTCATTCCATGAATGCAATATTTATTTGTTGCATAAGAATCTATTTTGCCGGGTAATAAAATGCAATAAAAAAATAACTCATTGTGTGTTTCGGTTATTAATCATTGGTTGTTGAAAATCTCTCAGGGAGCCGCGGCAAGGGGCTGAAGCCCCTCAAAATACCCGGGGATACTTATAATCCCGGCGCTGAAGCACCGGGCTAATCAATACTTTACCCGCCTTATTTATTAACCGTATTGTCTCTCCCGCATCAGCCGTTTGTCTGATGCGCATGAGCGCTCCGTCTCTT
>CAZUZS010000039.1:4634-20708 GCA_964624795.1 uncultured Calditrichaceae bacterium | reverse complement strand
CCGTCTCTTGCGTATGCGCCGGTTGTCTGATCCGCATGAGAGAAACGTGAGATGCGCATGAGAAAAAAGTGAGCCGGGCGACAGCGTTTTTGCTGCCCGGCATATTCATTTTATCCCTGGCGAACCACTGGTACGTCCGCCATCTGTTTTTTCAGTTTTGCCTTGGCGGTGATGCGGATACTCTTTTTGTCGATATGGCTTGCCGCACTGAAATCTGCCTCAGTTTCGGCCCCCGATCCGCTGACCGTGGCATAAATGTCGCAAATGCTTCCCAATTCAACCGATACGCCGTCTTTCAGCGCATAGATAATCTCCTCTTCCAGGGTCTTCAACACGCCATAAATATCGCCCACACCCATTGTTGTGGTGCGGGAAATCCGCTCGGCTAATCCTTCCAGGTCGCGTTTGCCGTTGGCAACCGCCTGCGCGTAATACTTGGGTGGGGCTGCCGGGTCCTGCGGGTTTTTCCTGGCAATAATTTTGAAATGAATCGCCATAATGCTTCTCCTTCTTTTAGTTAGGGGTTCGTGAATCACCGGCCTTTTCCCAACCGGAACCATTTCCGGTCAGGCCGATTTATCAACACTATCTGCGGAGCGCGTTTAATCGAATTCCGCGTATAATGCACAGCTATTTGCAGATGGAGTTCATCTGCATTGACTGTTGCCCCGTCCTGAAATCCCACAATCGGAAGGTTGTTGCAGCGCAAAAGTCCCCAATACTTCCACGCTTCTTCAAAACATCATACTAAAAAATGACAGCACCTTATGACAATAAAACAGGTTTTGTTAAACATTATGTGAAATACTTATTGTAATATCGGCACTGTCTTTTTCAACTTTGGTTTTTATGAATCATAATTTCATGAGTTATGAGTATAAGGGCCCGGTTACTCGTTTCCGCAATTGTGTTTATTTCATCTGGCGTGAAATGATTTTTCTGCAATTTTAATCTCTATTTACGAGGAGTCCCCCTCGGAAGCGATGATGTGCTGTGGCGTGTTCTTTCGATTACAGGAAAAAATGGAAAAACGGATATTGTCACCCCTCTTGTTCTATTGTTGACGGGAGTGCTGCTTGTTGGGCGATTGGCGAGGCAAGCTGACTCCCGGTGCTACGAACCTCATCCTTAGTCCTGGTCTGGTTTTTCCGTTCTGCTACCTTCTCCATCCATAGAAATTTTAAAATGCCGATTTTAAAGATTATTTTCCTTTATTAACTTATGCCCTGTTTTTGATTCAAAATTAAAGGAGATAAAAAATATGTCCGGAAGAACAATTGTGACGATGCCGGGAGACGGAATCGGTAAGGTCGTCTTGCCGGAGGCGGTAAAGGTTTTGGATGCAGTGGGTTTCGAAGCGGAATATGTGCATGCCGACATCGGCTGGGATTTCTGGTGCCGGGAGGGAAATCCGCTGCCGCAGCGAACTCTGGATCTGCTTGAAAAGCACAAAATCGGCCTGTTTGGGGCCATCACCTCCAAGCCAAAATCGGATGCGGACCGGGAGCTGGCGCCGGAGCTGAAGGGAAAAGGTTATGTCTATTACAGCCCAATCGTGGGGCTGCGCCAGCACTTCGATCTGGATATCTGCATTCGACCCTGCAAAACGTTCAAGGGAAATCCGCTCAACTTTATCCGCAAGGGCAGGGGAGCCGCAGTTGAGGAGCCGCAGGTGGATGTGGTAATTTTCCGCCAGAATACCGAAGGGCTTTACAGCGGCGTGGAATGGACCAATCCGCCGGATAATGTTTACGCAGCCCTGATGACCCACCCCAAGATGAAGAATTTTGCCCGGTCCCCCAAGGAGGAGCTGGCAATTTCCACCCGTATTTTCACCAAACATTACACCACCAGAATTGTTCGCGCAGCGTTTGAACATGCCCGCAAATATGGCTACAAATCAGTGACGGTGTGCGAAAAGCCGAACGTGATCCGCGAGACTTCCGGGATGATGCTGGGTATTGCCAAGGAGATGGCCAAAGAATTTCCGGGAATCGAATTGTGGAACACCAACATCGATGCCCAGATGATGTGGCTCACCAAGAATCCGGAAGATTACGGCGTGATCGTGGCCGGGAACATGTTTGGGGATATTGTGTCCGACGGGTTTGCCGGGCTGGTTGGCGGTCTCGGTTTTGCGTGCAGCGCCAACATCGGGGAAAAGGTCGCCATTTTTGAACCGACCCACGGATCGGCGCCAAAGTATGAGAATTTCGATCCGTCCATCGTGAATCCCATCGCCATGATCCTTTCCGCCTGTATGATGATGGATCATATTGGCGAGACGGAAAAGGCCGGTCGCATTCGCCGCGCAATTTCGCAGGTGGTGGAAGAGGGCAAAGTCCAGAGCTACGACATGATGAAACTGCGGGGAAGCCAGGAAGTCCTGCAGCAGGGCGCCGCCTCAACCGGCCGAATCACCGAGGAGATTATTGCCAAACTCTGACAACACGTCAGAGCGGAGGATGACCATATTTGCAATTAACACCGGGCTTAAGCCCGGTGTTAATAAGATCGAATGAAATCTCATAGAAATCTATTCCGGAGTTGAACATGGCAGAAAAATATGCGGAAGCCGGCAATCGCGGCTCTAAAATTCGTTCTGATTGCTGGGTCGGGCTGACCATTAAAAAGTCCGGCGGCATCGATTTACGGCTTTCAAGCAAGGTGGAAGCGCTCTACGGCGAATCCATCCGCAATTTGTTCTCGGAAATGCTCGCCTATTTCAATATCATACACGCCGTACTCGAAGTTGAGGATGCCGGGGCGGTGCCATTTGTGCTGATGGCCCGGATGGAAGCCGCGGTTCGGAAGCTGGGGCTGGATAACGGAAAGCAGTTTTTGCCGGAATGGAATGATGATGCACCGCAAAGCAGCCGCGATCGCTTTCGGCGCAGCCGCTTGTACCTGCCCGGCGACCAGCCCAAGCTCATGCTTAACGCCGCCGTGCACAAGCCGGACGGCCTGATTCTCGATCTGGAAGATTCGGTGGCTCCGGCCCGCAAACCGGATGCCCGTATCCTGGTGCGTAACGCTTTGCGCAGCCTGGATTTTATGGGCGCGGAGAGGATGGTGCGCATTAACCAGCTTCCGCTGGGCCTGGAAGACCTGGAGGAAATTCTTCCCCACCAGGTCGATTTGATCCTCATTCCCAAGGTGGAAACCCCGGAGCAGTTGGAGGAGATTGACAGAAAGGTTGACCAGGTTTTCGCCGGGCAAAAAATTTCCCGCGACGTTTTCTTCATGCCCATCATTGAAAGCGCACTGGGAGTGGTGAATGCTTATCGGATTGCCGTTGTTTCCAAACGCAATGTGGCCCTGGCCATCGGTCTGGAGGACTACACTGCTGATATCGGAGCCCAGCGAACCAAAGAGGGCCGGGAGAGCTTTTATGCCCGTTCCGCACTGGTGAATGCCGCCCGCGCCGCCCATATCCAGGCGATCGATACCGTTTTCTCGGATGTCTCCGATCAGGAAGGTTTGAGAGCCAGCGTGCTGGAAGCCAAATCGCTTGGTTTCGACGGCAAAGGGTGCATCCATCCCCGCCAGATTGCGGTGATCAACCAGGGTTTTGCGCCGGATGCCGGGGAACTGGAAAGGGCGAAAAAAATTGTGCTGGCTTTTGAAGAAGCGGAAAAGCGCGGTCTGGGTGTGGTTGCCCTGGGCAGCAAAATGATCGACCCGCCGGTGGTGAAGCGGGCACTGCGAACCATCGACCTGGCGCTGAAAAGCGGGATTCTTGATCACGACTGGAGGAACGAAAATGAGCAAAAATAAAATGACGACTAATGCCGCCGGCCGGGAAGTGCTGACAGAGATAAACGGTGAAAAACATCTGCCATTCGCGGGAGTGGGGCAACACCGCCCGAAGGGACGCAAAGCCGCTCCCCCCATCGCTACCTGCATCGATTACCCCGCCAATGGGGACAAGCGGGTGGAAAACATCAAGGAAGCGCTGAAACGGTGCGGCCTTCGGGACGGGATGACCATTTCAACCCACCACCACCTGCGAAACGGGGACTACGTTGCAAATATGGTTTTCGCGGCAGCGGCTGAACTGGGTGTGAAGGATTTGCGCTGGTTTCCCAGTGCTTCTTTTCCGGTTCATGCCCCGCTGATCGATCATTTGGAGAGCGGTGTTATCCACCATATTGAAGGAAGTATGAACGGGCCGTTAGGGGATTATTGCTCCTACGGGAAAATGAAAGGCACCGCCGTTCTCCGGTCGCATGGCGGGCGTTACCAGGCGGTGCAGGATGGCGAGGTGCATATTGATATTGCGGTAATTTCGGCGCCGGCCGCCGATCCGTTCGGAAATGCCAACGGATTGCGCGGGCCAGCGGCGTGCGGGCTGCTGGGATTCGCCCTGGCCGATTCCCAGTAT
Source organism: uncultured Calditrichaceae bacterium (assembly GCA_964624795.1). GTDB lineage: Bacteria > Calditrichota > Calditrichia > RBG-13-44-9 > RBG-13-44-9 > CAZUZS01. Next base: position 16,324 of record CAZUZS010000039.1, on the reverse strand, counting down.
GCCGACCGGGTGATTGTAGTGACAGATCACCTGGAACCGTTTCCCTGCATTCCCTGGCAAATCCAGGGGAATAATGTGGATTTTGTGGTGGAAGTCGAGTCAATCGGCGACCCATCCAAAATCGTCTCCGGAACTACCCAGCTCACCAAAAGTCCCGACCGCCTGCACATTGCCGAACTGGCGGCGCAGTTTACGCTGGAAGCGGGCATCCTGCAAAATGGATTTTCCTTCCAGGCCGGGGCCGGCGGGACTTCGCTGGCTTACGCGGTTTTCCTGTGGGATTTGATGAAAGAGCATGGAATAAAAGCCCGCTTCGTGCGGGGCGGCTCCAATAAATACCTGACTGAAATGCTGGAAGAGGGATTGACTGATTTCATCCTGGACGGGCAAACATTTGATCTGGATGGGGTGCGCTCCATGCGGGAAAATCCCGCCCACCAAGACACCAGTCCATTTACCAGCTATAATTTTCACGGGAAGGGGAATTTTGCTTCAATGGTGGATGTTGTGGTCTTGGGCGCCACCGAAGTCGATCTTAATTTCAATGCCAATGTGGTGACGCATTCCGATGGCAAACTGCTGCACGGCATCGGCGGTTGGCAAAACTGCCTGGCCAGCAATTGCGTGATCCTGCCCATTCCATTGTTTCGCGACCGCATTCCGGTAATTGTGGATGAAGTAACCACCCTGTGCGGTCCCGGCGAGCTGATCGATGTGATTGTGACGGAACGCGGCATTGCCATCAATCCCAGAAGGAATGACCTGCTTGAGAAACTGTCCGGCTCCCGCCTGCCTATTAGGGCAATCGAGGATCTGAAAGCGGAAGCGGAAAAAGTCTGCGGCGGGAAGCCCGCCAAACCGCAATTGGGTGAGAAGGTCGTGGCGGCAATCAAATGGGTGGATGGCACCATCATCGATGTAGTGAGACAGGTGAATGGTCGATGATCACTGATCATTGATCAATGATCAATGACCAGTGAACAATGACAAATGATGAATGACCAGCATCCTCATCGCAATTGTATCTGCAAGTCATCAGTAAATAAGGAGACAGCATGAATATCGAAGAACTCTGGCCGGAACTGGCCTGGATCGAAAATAAAGATTTACGGGATAAAACTGCCAAAACCTGGGAAATGGCGCTGGAGCAGAGCGTCCTCGCCGCCGAAGACCTGGAACGCATTCCGTTCACGCTGCTGATTCCGGGCATCACGGTAAGCTTTATGGCACACAAAAGATGCGTGGTTCATGTGGCGAAGAAAAGTGCACAGAAGATGATCGAATTTTTCGGGGATGATCTGCCGGTGGATATGGACGTAGTAATCGCCGGGGCGATACTGGCTGATGTGGGAAAATTGCTGGAATACGAGCTGGATGAAAACGGCAATGCGGTGCAGGGGACTTATGGGAAATATCTGCGTCACCCCTTTTCCGGCGTTTCCTTAGCGGAAAAATGCGGCGTGCCGCCGGAGGTCTGCCATATCATTGCCGCCCATGCCGGGGAGGGAGATCTGGTCAAGCGTTCCACCGCAGCCTATATTGTTCACCACGCCGATTTCATGACCTACCTGCCGTTCAAGAACCGGTTGAAAATCTGAGATGATCTCAAATGCGGTTTAACCGAATTAGGGAAAAATTATTGCCAAGAAAATATATGGCAAACCCAGCGCAGATATCAACCCGGCCGGGTTTGCCACTCAAACTTACTCTTTTTTCTTAGAAGTTGACAGATGGAAAGGGATGTACAGCGGGCAGAAAGCAACCAGGCTGGTTAATAAAAAGATAATTCCAAGTATCCCCAGCACCCAGGCTACCCATCCCCCGACGGTACCCGTAAATATTAAAACAGCAAAAACAATTGCCAACAGCACGCGGATAACGCGATCGGCAGATCCCATATTCTTGCTCATGGCCTATTCCTCCATTCTGGATTTTGTTTTTTGCGTCACTTGGCGCTTTATTCATTCAGGTGCGCATCCTTCAGCTTGTCAGCAAAAATTAGAACCGGCGGGACGCGACACCCTCAAATACATCCTATTAGTTGCCTGGAAAATGAATTAGTTACACAAAGGCGAATCCCGGTTAAGATCGGTGTAAAATTAAATTAACTTGAGTTCGACATAATACAAGTGTCCATTAAATTATATTAAAAGCTATTCACCAAAGGTCATTCCCGCATGCTTCTAGCGGGAATCTACTGCACAGGAATGCAATATGTACTTTCCTGATTCTCTGGATTCCGGCAATCCCTGCCGGAATGACGATTAAACCTGGAAGATTTCTTAACTCGAACTCACGTTAAATCAGCTTTTAGAAAAAAGGAAATTGGTTCTTCCAGAAAGACAGCGGGAAAACCATCTGATATGGAAGCGATTTCTCTTTCTGCCATAATTCGTGCAAATTGAAAGTTCTACCTCCAATTTGCACGATATAAAGATCTGTTCCAGAAAATACCATAAAACCGGCCCTTCTCTGGAAAAGCAATAGAGAAGCAGAAACAATTTACAAGGTGCGGCTGAATCCCAAATAGAATCCGAAATCCGGACTGGTGTTGCTGAAACCGGTGGCAATCGTAGCGGAAAGCAGGGTCTTTTCACCGGATCGGTAATAGAATCCCAGGTTAGCCTGGCGGGGCGGATCGTAGCCTTCCAGAATGGTAGTGTATCCCTGGTAATAAAGCAATGCGGAAAAGCGACCGCCACCAAAAAACTGCCCGAGACCGATTCCATACATAAATGGATTTTTATAAGTGATTTCCGGGGGATTGCCTAGCCACCAGTAACCGGCATCCAGAAAAGCGGCGGTGCTGCCCCATCTTTTGGCAAGATTGATTGCTAGGCTGTAATCGAATTCGCCGGTACTGAAATTCTCCGCCGTATTGCCGGTAGGAATTTTCACCTGGCCGGAAAAGGCAATTGATGGGCGATTTTGCTGCTCATCCAGGATTGTGTACTGGCCGGAAACATAGGTGTCTCCAAATCCAAGTTCGTGCTGTGTTTCAACACCAGAAGTTTCGATGGTTCCGCCGCTACCCATCATTCCCCCGCCGTGGGGTCTGCCGCCCGGAGGATCCACGCTGCCCCCATGCGTATGCCCTGACGGCACAAACATCCCCCCGCTATTGTTCACCAGGTCGCTGTTCTGCATAATAAGCGGTACATTAAAGCCGGCATTCCAGCGGGAAGTCCGGTATCGCAGCCCGCCGTACAGGTAATAGGTGGAGGTGGAAGTGGTGTAGATGTATTTCCCTTGAATATATTGAAATCCGCCGGTGACCGACCAGCTACCGGCCAACGATGCGGTAGCGGTAACCAATAATAACATGGAAATAACCAGCAGCAGATTTCGCTGAATATTTTCAATAACTCGACAATTCTCTTTTTTGAGTGAGATCCATGTCCCTGCAATAATTTTTTTGCTTTTTTCTTTCATTTTCTAAAATACGCTTCTGATTCTGTGTTGTTTAAAATTCGATTATCTGATTATGCATCTTACTCAGCAAGTTGGTTTTGTCATAAAAAGTGAATTAAATTTAATCTTGCCTCTTCCCCCCGCCCCCTCCCCTGATACATTAGGGGAGGGGGAAAAAGGGGGTGGGGTCAAAATTCTGATAAATCAATATTTATTCACCCTACTGGGCTAAGAGCATAATCATATTCGATTATTTTTCCACCTTCAGGAAACGGGCGTTTATCGCTACAATTACGGTGCTTAGTGACATCAGCGCCGCGCCCGCCGCCGGGCTCAACAACACCCCGTAGGCGTAAAGCACACCCGCCGCCAGCGGAATGGCGATAGCATTGTAGCCGGTGGCCCATACCAGGTTCTGCACCATCTTGCGGTAAGTGGCTTTGGCCAGTTTGATGATGTCCACCGCGTCCTGTGGGTTGCTGCGCACCAGCACAATATCGGCGGTCTCCACCGCCACGTCGGTTCCGGCGCCAATGGCAATTCCCACATCGGCCTGCGCCAGCGCCGGGGCGTCGTTTACGCCGTCGCCGGTCATCGCCACAATCAGCCCGCGGGACTGCACTTCCTTCACTTTGTCCGCCTTCTGCTCCGGCAGCACCTCCGCAAAATAATCGTCCAGGCCGAGTTCGTCCGCCACATATTTTGCCACCTGTTTGTTGTCGCCGGTGAGCATCATGGCGCTGATGCCCATCTCTTTCAATCGGGCAATTGCGGTTTTGGATTCCTTCCGGATGATGTCCGCCAATGCGATGGCGCCTAGCAGCTTGCCGTCCACCAGCACAAAAACCACCGTTTTTCCCTGCGAACTCAGTTCATCAATTTTCCCATTGCTGAAACCAATATTATTTTCCCGCAGGTAGCCCGGGCTCACCACCTTCACCTCTTTCTCATCCACGGTTCCTTGCGCTCCTTTGCCCGGAATTGCTTTAAAATTGCTCACCTTTTGAACTTTTTCCACCGATCCCACAATCCCTTTGGCGATGGGATGCTCGGAGTTCTGTTCCACTGCTGCGGCCAAAGCCAGTATCCGGGATTCGTCCGATTTGCCATCCAGTGCAACAGTATCTGTTACCCCGAATTTGCCCAGTGTAAGCGTGCCGGTTTTGTCGAAGATAATGGCTTGCAGGTTGCGGGCTTTTTCGAACGCCGCACGGTTGCGAATCAGCAGACCGTTGCGGGCCGAAATGGCAGTGGAAACCGCCACCACCAACGGAATGGCCAAGCCCAGGGCGTGGGGGCAGGTAATCACCATGACCGTAACGGTGCGCTCCAGGGCGAACACAAAATCTTCGTGCATCAAAACCAGCCAGATGAACATAGTGATCGCCCCGGCGGAAAGGGCGATTATGGTAAGCCAGAATGCCGCCCGGTTAGCCAGGTCTTGTGTTTTGGACTTGCTCTCCTGCGCCTGCCGCACCAGGTCAACTACTTGTGACAGGTAGGAATCTTTCCCGGTTTTTTCCACCACAATAGTCAGAGAGCCTTCGCCGTTGATGGCGCCGCCGATCACCTTTTCCCCCTCCTGCTTGGATACCGGTTTGGATTCGCCGGTGATCATTGCTTCATTTACGGAACTCTCGCCATCCACAACCTTTCCATCGGCGGGAATTTTTTCACCCGGTTTGATTAAAACTTTATCGCCCGATTGTAATTGATCCAGTGGAATATCCCGCACGCTGCCGTCTTCCATCAGTTTGTGAGCTTCGGAAGGCATCAGTTTGGCCAGTTCTTCCAGCGCACGGGAAGCCCCCATCACCGATTTCATCTCGATCCAGTGGCCTAACAGCATGATGTCGATCAGAGTGGCTAATTCCCAGAAAAAGATCCTGCCCTTCACACCGAACACCACTGCGCTACTGTAAAAGTAGGCCACCGCAATCGCCAGGGCGATCAGTGTCATCATGCCGGGATTTTTGGATTTCAGTTCATCGTAAAGCCCTTTCAGGAACGGCCAGCCGCCATAGAAAAACACCGCGGTGGAAAGAACAAAATTGACATATAAAAATCCATTGAACCGAAGGGCGGTTCCCAGGCCCAGGAAATGCTGGATCATGGGAGACAGCAAAAGGATGGGAATGGACAGCGCCAGCGAAATCCAAAACCGCTTGCGGAAATCCGCTACCATGTGGGCATGGTGCCCGCCGTGTCCGCCATGCATGTTATGGCCTCCATGCGAATCACTATGGTTCATTCCCTCCGAAACGGAATGCTCATGGGACAATTGTTCGGAATTCGTCTGTGATTTATCCATATCATGTTTATTCATATGAAAAAGTCCTCTGTGCAGCAAATCCTTACGGGTGTTAATTCATTCCTTGCCGACTGGTATTCAAAGAGCGGAATTACCTCTGGCAGCCGACAGCGAAATAAAAGGGGCACGGGAATTAGGAATTTGACTAATTCCCATAATACCCTTCCCATTTATTTGCATTCACTGCGATTACTTTGCCTGACCCTGGTTTTGCAGTTTTTGAAGCTGCTGTGAATTATCCACAAAATTATTCATTGCCTTAGTCATGGTCTCCATATTTTTCTGCATGGATTGCAGGTGCTCTTTCATCTGGCCATTATTCATCATGCTCTGATTATTCATCATGTCGTTCATCTGGCCCATCACCTGGTTCATGTTTTTGGCCATATCATTCATGTACTGGGTCATATTCATCATATTCTGCTGGCCGATTCCCATGCCTTGCTGTCCCTGCATCATCTGGCTGTTTTTGCCCTGCATCATTCCCTGCTCGCCGTGCATCATGCCGCCCTGGCCGTGCCTCATTTGCATCATGCTGTTGGTCTTATTCATGATCTGCTGCATCTGCTGCATCATCTGGTTCATGGACTGCATGTGCTGCCCCATCTGCTGCATCTGTTGTCCGGCCTGCTGCTGGCTTCCCATGTGCTGCGCCTGAGCGGGTAAAACCGCCAGAAAAAAAGCAAATACAAATCCGCTTAATACCATCGAGATACTTCCTTTTATTACCATGACATTCTCCCTCATCTGATTTGGTGAATGGTTCATTTGGTGATTTTCATTTTGGATGCTTCATTTTTTCAACGCTAAAGATCCATAGCCTCAAAATGTGAAGATACTGTTAAGAGAATAATTGGCGGCGTATTTCCCCGGCTGTTCTCTGCTTGCGGAAAATCGTCCCTTTTAGTGACTGAATGCCGATTTCGAAAGATCACCGGATTTCACTCGTCCCACAACTTTTGGCAAAAACAGCCGCGAGTGGGAAAGTATCCGGTTCAATATGTATATTACGCCGACCGAAACCAGGAATCCGATGATTGCCCCCCAGATGCCGCCGCTTGCCCCCGCCAGAAATGCATTTCCCAGGAAATATCCTGCCAACAATAAAACCAACGGCAGGAAAAACACCACCAGTGCGGCGAGAATTTTAGATGATTCCCGGTAGTCGACCGCAATCGTGTTTCCCTCGTCATAACCTGTAACAGAGGGGATTTTGATATAGCGGTAATTGCCCGCCGGTCCGGCGAAAAAGCAAGCCGACTTGGAGGCGCAGGTGCTGCACTGCTCGCCGCTCTGTAGCTTTACCGTCATCCAGCCATCTTTAATTCGCGTAATTTTACCGACTTCCTTACCCAATTTTGTTCACCCTCATTCTGTTCAACTGTACTATCCTATGTATTTCTCACGTCCCGAATTCAACAAAGTTCAAACATAATGCCAAAACCGGGTTTTCTTCATAACATGCAGTTTTATATGCAAATAAGAAAGAGGGGTGTTGCGAATGTTTGTAGAATAAGCTCCAGTTTAAAATCTGCCGCTGCAGAATATTGTGTAGAATCATGAATTATAGCGCCTCTTTTCCCATTGCGTCTGCTGGCGGGAATGGTTTTCCCAGTGAAACCCTTTCTTGACATTATCAAGAAATCAAGATAGTGGCTTGATATTCCTGTTTTGCTCATTTAAATTAAATGTAAAATCACGAGGAACAAGGAAGCAGAATATAAATCCTTTGGCTCTCTGATTTCCCGATGCAGGTTTGAGGGAAAAGCGTATTTGAGAGAATAAATGAAAACAGAAAAAATGACTTATAAATCAGCCGACATGCGGCATGATATGAAACAGTTCAGGAATATGCCGGTTTAATTTCAATTAAAACTACTTATGGAGGATAAAATCAAATCATGAATAGTTCCAAAGAGAATAAAATCATGAAGACCAAAGTGGGAACGGTTTTGGAAAAAGAGGTAGTCCGGCAGTTGAGGCAGCGGGCGGCAAAGGAGGGCCGATCAATGAATGAGATCATATCCGATGCGCTGACTAATTACTTCCGCGTCAGCGACAAACCGGCTGAACAAAGACGTGAAGCAGTAAAACGACTGTGCTCAAAGCCTTTTCAGTTGTCACCGCGGGAATTAAATGAAATACTGGAAGAGGACTATTTCGAACAATGAACCCTGATCATATTCCCAACGAAGAACATGTAATTATCGACGCGAATGTTATCCTGTATGCAGTTCAACAGGTTTCTCAGCAATGTAAACGACTTTTACTCAGATGCGCCGGGGAAGAAATAAGAGGAATTTTGCCGGCTCACATTTTGGCGGAAGTAATGCACCAATTTATGATCGCCGAGGCGCGCGATAACTGCTGGATAAAAGGCTCCAATCCTGCACGGCAATTGAGTGAAAGCCCGGAATTGGTACAGAAATTGACTCGTTACGAGAATATGATGAGAGACCTGCTGGCTGTCGGTTTGCAGATTGAGCCCCTTGAACAGCAGGATTTTCTAAATGCGTTAACAGTTCAACGCCAGTACGGACTTCTGACCAATGATGCATTGATGGTGGCAATTGCGCAACGGCTTCGTGTAGAAGTATTGGCCTCGGCAGACAAGATATTCTCCCGGCTTAAAGAAATGCATGTTTATTCGCCGGATGACTTGGTAATTTAAGCAAAGACCAACCAAACCAGTTCGTGATCATAATCGCTTCTTCGTAGAATAATAGAAATTTTGGGGAAAGCTTGGCAGCACCTCCCTGTTTAATATCCCAATAAAACAGATCCATTATTCAGACATGGCACATGTCGAAAAGGTCTGTGAGTTCACACGGTTAGTCGGGAATTTTATCATCCGGATAAAACTTCCCGACCTACATTATTTGAATTTTCTTTTAAGACAAGCAAAGCTCCGCCTTGCAGGTTATTCTAAGCCGGTTTCCTCATCCACCGCCAGGTACTTCACCTCACGGCTTTTCCACAGGTAGTAAATTGCCGGAATTACTACCAGCGTGAGGACTGTCGAGGTGATCATGCCGCCCACCATGGGCGCCGCAATCCGTTTCATCACCTGCGAGCCGGTACCGGTGCCCCACAAGATCGGCAGCAAACCGGCCATGATGGCGGTTACCGTCATCATCTTGGGACGGACCCGTTCCACCGCGCCCTCGATGACCGCGGCGTAAAGGTCCTTCATGCTGCGCATGTTGCCGGCCAGCTTGCGGTCGTTGAATGCATGATCAAGATAGATCAGCATCACCACCCCGGTTTCGGCTGCCACCCCTGCCAGGGCGATGAAACCGACTCCTACTGCCACACTGAAATTGTATCCCAAAATATACAGGAACCAGATGCCGCCCACCAGTGAAAACGGCAGCGAGAGCATCACGATCAGGCTCTCCTGTATGTTCTTGAAGTTGAAATAGAGCAGCAGGAAGATGATCAGCAGGGTAATGGGGATCACGATGCGCAGGCGCTGCCGGGCGCGCTGCATGTATTCATACTGCCCGCTCCATACGATGCTGTAACCCTCCGGGAATTTCACCTGCTCGTCCACGATCTTTTTGGCGTTCGCCACGTAGCTGCCCACATCGATGTTTTTAATGTCCACATACAACCAGGCGGTCTTGCGGGCGTTTTCGCTTTTGATCACCGGCGGGCCTTTTTTGATCTGCATATCCGCCACATAGCTCAGCGGAATCTGCGCCCCGGTCGGCGTTGGAATCAGCACTCGATTGAGTGCGTTGATGTTGTCCCGCAACTCCCGCGGGTAGCGCACATTCACCGGGTAGCGCTCCAGCCCTTCCACGGTGCTGGTCACGTTCATCCCGCCGATGGCGGACATGATCACGTCCTGCACATCTCCCACGGTGAGGCCGTAGCGGGCCGCTTCTTCCCGCCTGATATTGTAATCCAGGTAGTTGCCGCCCACAGTTTTATCTGAAAAAACGCTTGCTGTTCCTTTCACATTTTTCACCGCCGCCGCAATCTGTTGCCCCAGGTTGGAGAGCGTCTGCAAGTCCGGCCCCATCAGCTTGATACCCACCGGCGTCTTGATTCCGGTGGAAAGCATGTCGATGCGGGTTTTGATGGGCATCGTCCAGGCGTTGGTGAGTCCCGGAAATTGAATAGCGGCATTGAGCTGATCCACCAGCTTCTCCATAGTCATCCCCGGCCGCCACTGCTCTTTCGGCTTCAGGGTGATGGTGGTTTCGATCATGGAGAGCGGCGCCGGATCGGTGGCGGTTTCCGCCCGCCCGATTTTCCCGAACACGGTCTCCACTTCCGGGAACGATTTAATGATCTTGTCGGTCTGCTGCAGCAGCTCTTTCGCTTTGGTAATGCTGATGCCGGGATCGGTGGTGGGCATATAAAGCAGGTCACCTTCGTTCAGCGGCGGCATAAATTCCGAACCGATATGTTCCACCGGGAAGATCGAAATCAGCAGCACCACCAGTGCAATGCCGATGGTTGTCCATTTGAAGCGCAGGACCCAGTTGATCACCGGGCGATAAATTTTAATCAGGAAACGGTTGATGGGATTCTTCTCCTCCGGCATGATTTTGCCCCGGATGAAATAGCCCATCAGCACCGGCACTACGGTAATAGCCAGCAGCGCGGAGGCCGCCATAGCGTAAGTTTTTGTAAAAGCCAGGGGCTTGAACAGCCTTCCTTCCTGCGCCTGCAATGTGAAAACCGGCAGGAAGGAGAGCGTTATGATCAGCAGGGAATAGAACAGTGCCGGCCCTACCTCCTTCGATGAATCGATGATGATTTGCCAGTGGTCTTTTTTCCCGATATCCCGCTCGATGTGCTTGTGGGCATTCTCGATCATTACGATGGCGGCGTCCACCATGGCGCCGATGGCGATGGCAATGCCGCTCAGCGACATGATATTGGCATTCAATCCCTGGTAATACATCACCAGGAACGAAATCAGGATGCCCATGGGCAGGGTAAAGATGGCCACAAAAGCGCTGCGAAAGTGCAGCAGGAAAAGAATTGTCACCAGCGCCACGATAATGCTTTCCTCTAACAGCTTGCCCTTCAGGTTTTCGATGGCCCTCTCGATGAGCGAGGAGCGGTCGTAAGCCGGTTTTATGGTGACGCCCGGCGGAAGCCCTTTCTTCAATTCCTGCAGCTTCTCCTTGACCGCCTTAATGGTCTTGAGCGCGTTCTCCCCGTAACGCATGACAATGATGCCGCCCACCGTCTCTCCCTCGCCATTCCAATCCGCCAGCCCGCGCCGCAGCTCCGGTCCCAGGTGCACATTGGCAATATTTTTAATCAGAATGGGCGTTCCGTTGTTATCCACGCCTACCGGGATATTCTCCACATCCCGGATGGACTTGATGTAGCCCAGGCCGCGCACCATAAATTCGGTTTCGCCGGATTCTACCAGCCGGCCGCCCACGTCGTTGTTGCTCCGCTTTATCGCCATCCGCACTTTGGAAAGCGGGATATTGTAGGCATCCAGCTTGTTGGGATCGACCTCTACCTGGTACTGCTTGACATAGCCACCAATGCTGGCCACTTCCGAAACACCCGGCACGCTGGTCAGCTCGTAGCGCAGATACCAGTCCTGGATGGAGCGCAACTGTTGCAGATCGTATTTATCGCCGCCGTCCAGGGTGTATTCGTAAACCCATCCTACACCGGTTGCATCCGGGCCGAGCGTTGGCGTTACGCCTTCCGGCAGCCGCTTGGCAACGTAGTTCAGATACTCCAGCACCCGGCTTCGCGCCCAGTAAAGATCGGTGCCGTCCTTGAAAATAATATAGACAAATGAATATCCAAAAAAGGAATATCCCCGCACCACTTTGGCATACGGGACTGCCAGCATGGCGGTGGTAAGCGGGTAGGTGACCTGGTCTTCCACTACCTGCGGCGCCTGGCCGGGATACTCGGTATAAACAATCACCTGTACATCGCTCAGGTCGGGAATGGCGTCCACCGGGGTGCGCATCATGAC
>CAZUZS010000039.1:0-4534 GCA_964624795.1 uncultured Calditrichaceae bacterium | reverse complement strand
TCAGCTTCTCATCGAATCCATTTGCAGATTCGCTTTGCGCTCTGCTCTATGCGCTCTGCACTAAGACGATTACGATTAGGATTACGATTACGAGCACGATGAAATCCAGGGGCCAGAAACCAGCAACCAGCCCGCTTGCACAACTTCCGCATCACATACTCCCCGATTTTCCGCTTTTCATATTCGGCATCGATTTTTGCATGTTCTTCTCCGGCGATTCCATCGGCTTTGCTTGTTGCTGCTTTTCCTCTAACATCTTCTGGATAGCTTCTTGCAGGCGGCTTTCGCTGTCCAGCATGAATTGCGCCGAGGTCACGATCTTTTCGCCTTCCAGCAAACCCGAAATCACCTGAACATATTCATTATTGGGGCCGCCTTCTATGCCGATCCTGATTTCCCGCGGCTCGAATTTCCCGCCGCCACGCGCCACAAAAACCACATTGCGCTCGCCGGATCGGATGATCGCTTCGTTGGGGATCACCAGTGCATTGGGAATGGTTTTGCCCTGCAGGTGCACCGTGGCATACATTCCCGGCTTCAATTGCAGATCGGGATTGCTGAATTCCAGCCGGATGGTAGCAGTGCGCGCCTTCTCATCCAGGTAAGGATAAATATAGGAAATCTTGCCCTGGTAACTTTTTCCGGGAAGGTAGGACAGCTCTGCAGTTGCTTCCTGCCCATCACTAATCCAGGGAAGCTCATAATCGTAGATGCTGGCTTCCACCCACACCGTGGAGAGATCGGCAATCTTATAGAGATCCGTGCCGGACATAACATGCAAGCCTTCCACCGCGTTTTTATGGATTACCACACCGCTGGCCGGGGCGTTGAGCTGCAGGGTCTTGCGTACCTCCCCGGTTTTCTGCAGCCGCTCGATTTCCGATTGCGGGATATCCCAGTTATTCAACCGCTGGCGGGTGGAGTTGAGCAGCGACTCGGCGCCGTCCCGGATGGACGAAAAGCTGCTCTGGCTGACCGCACTCTGGTTATTCAGCGCCAGCAGATACTCCTGCTGGGTGGTTACCAGGTCCGGGGAATAGATCTCAAGCAGCGGCTGCCCCCTGCGTACCGGCTGACCGGTGTAGTTCACATAAAGCTTCTCAATCCAGCCGGAAATTTTGGTATTTACCGCGTAAAGTTTCTCTTCATTGTATTTAATAAGCCCGACCGCCCTAACCTCGCGGTTAAAGTCCATCTTCTTTACGGTGGTGTAACGCACTCCCATGTTCTGCACGGTTGCCGGGTCGATAGTCACGGTTCCGCCGGAAGCAGTCGCCCGATCTTCATACACCGGCACCAGTTCCATCCCCATCTTCGACTTGCCGGGATGGTCATAGATCTCGGTGGGATCCATTGGCGCCTGCCAGTAAAGGGGCTTTCGGTCATTTTTTATCTCAGATTTCTTTGTGTCCATTTTAGGATCATGCTGCGGTAGATTGACCGCCAAATCCATACCGGCTTGCTTCACCGGCACCAGCTTCATGCCGCATTTGGGGCAATTTCCCGGGTGATCCAGGATCACATCCGGATCCATGCCGCAGGTCCATAACTGCGCCGGCTGGTCGCCCGCCGAAGCCTGGTTCGAATTATCCCCATTTGATTTATTCAGGGTGAAAAACCCAATCACGGCGATAGCAATTATTATCAGTCCTGCACTCAATATGATTCGGGACTTTGTGCTCATTTGAATCCTCCGTATCGAAAATAGTCTTTCTAATCTTTAATCTTTTTCTTTACCCCGTGAAATAGTGCCAGCGAGACATTCTTTGAATTAAACCATGATCCTGTTTCGAGATAAAGATTTTAACAGATCACTGCTTAATTCACGGGGTGAATCCTTAATCTTTTCCGAGCGTAGTGCCCGTAGCAGCCTCCAACTCCGCCAGGCCTTTGTTGTAATCACTGACAAAACGGTAGTATTCCAGCTCAAAATTGAACAACGATATCTCATTGTTAAGCAGGGTCAGGAAATCCACTTTGTCGGTCTGGTATCCGGCTAACGCCGAATTCAGGGACTGCGACGCCTGCGGAATGATGCCGGTTTTGTAAAGGTTCAGAAGGCGAAAATTCTTTTTGGCATCACTCAAGGTTTTGTCCAGGTCCGAATACACCTGGTTTTGCACATTCCGGTAACTCTCCTGAACCATCTCCTGCGAATAGCGGGTTTCTTCCACCTTTTTATTCTGTTTGCGCCAGAAGTAGAGGGGCACGTCCACCGTCACCAGGCCCGACAGAAAATCCACACCGCCGCTGCCGTTGCTCAGCTTATCCCGCTGGGTATAGGCCACGCCCAGCCTGAAGTCCGGGAGATACCCTTTCCTGGCCAGGCTCACTTTTTTATCGCTCTGTTGCAGCATGGCCTGCCAGGCTTTGAACAGCGGCCGGTTTTGATCCGCAAGGTCCTTCAATTCAGGCAAATTATATTGCAGAGAATCGATTGGCGGCTCGGCAGTTTTTCCCACCGGGGAGCCTGCCGGCCGGTTCAGCAGCGAATTCAGCCGGGCTGCTGCGGTATCCCGTTTCTGTTGCAGGGTCACCGACCGCTCTTCCATCCTGGACAGCTCCACCTGCGCCTTCAGCACATCCTGCTGCAGGCCTTTCCCTACCGAGTAACGGGTTTCCGCAATGCGAATAAAATCCTTCAGAATTCCGGTGTTCTTTTCCACGGTTTGGATGGATTTGTCGATCAGAAAAAGATCGTAATAGGTTAATTTAATATTCTTAGCTAACTGGTTTTGCAGCTCCTGGTATTTGGCCTCCGAAACGCCGGCACCCGCTTTAGCGATATCCTCCTGCAGGCCCAATTTGCCGGGAAAAGGAAACATCTGCATCAGCGCCACCTGCTTGCCGGTCATCGGCTCCTGGTTGAAAGCGAATGTGTTTACCGGCATATTGAGCAGGTTAAGACTCAACTGCGGGTCGGGCAGCGATCCGGCTTGCGGAATTCTCGCCTGGTCCGCCTGCCAGTTCTTATAGCTGGCTAACAGATCGGGATTATTTTGCAGCCCTTCTTTAATCAGGTCGGGTAGTCGCATTACCGAATCCGGCGCCTGCGCCAAAACAAATGCCGGCAGCAGAAGCAGCAGCAACCAACGATTCAAATTTATCCTCATACAATTACCATTTCCTTTTTTATTGTGCAATCGAACTCTTTATCCATTATGTTTTTCCTGCATTTCAGGAATTGAAATTCAATGCAGGGACTGACCGGCAACTGAATTATCCGGGTTTGGATTGGCATATTGGTTTGACCTCCGCTTCCTCAGCAGAAAATAGCCTCCAGCCAGCAGCAAAATGCTTCCCCACCAGAAGAGTGCGTACCCGTGAATATATTGTTCGAGGAGCTGAGATGTCTGAACATCCATCTGCTGCATGCCGGCATGTGCCATTCCCCCGGTGCCCGTTTTGTTTGCCCGGGAAATTCCTTCTGCTTGCCCATTTGGGATACCCGGAAATCCGGGATTCCTGCCGGGGTGAACGCCACCAGTCATTCCTCCTTCGGTTACATTGCAATCCCCACATGCCTGCCCATCACGGGAATGAAACATGCGGTGATAAAGGCAGGTGTAGCGGGAATCGATATTCATGGGAAAGAAAAAAATCGCTCCGCCCAATCCGATTCCCAGGCTGATGAGGAGCCAGATCCTCCCGCTTTTAATTAAAAATCCAACTGATGTCAAAACATCCCCCTGCTATATTTTTTATGAAGAGCTTCAACATCCATGCCAACTTTTTATTTGATCCATCCGGCCAAGCAATTGCGTCTATCTAACCTCTTAATATTTAAGGAATAGATACGATAGGATGAATCCTGTCCGGCGCAATTCTGCAACCGATTGCTTTCATTTTTATTAGAAGAAAAAGATCAATTGTAGAATATTCTTCAACAGGATATGCAGAATATTCTGCAACCGGCCACCCACAGATATGTAGTTTCAACTCGCGCTGCGGAATATGCTTTTCCCCGGCTTGGTGAAACCTTAAATTCAGAAAACCTTAGCAAAGGAGGCACTATGCATAATTCATATCGCAGATCCGCCATCGGCATTGGAATGATAATCATGCTGCTGGCCATGAGCCTGTTTTCCGCAAGCAGTCTTTGGGCAGAGAACCGGGCGCTCAAAACCGGCGCATTTGAGGTCGTCCATCAACTCACCCTGCCCGGCACACCGGAAACGATCTTCGATGTCATGACCGGCGACATCAGCGGCTGGTGGGATCATAGCTTCTCGGAAAAGCCGCTGAAATTTTACATCGAGCCAAAGCCGGGAGGCGGATTTTATGAAATTTATGATGAGGCAGGCAACGGCGTGAAACATGCCACGGTCACCGCGGCTGATCGCGGCAAAATGCTGCGCTACGAGGGGCCGCTGGGTCTGGCCGGGCGGGCCATATTCGTCGTGACCACATATCAATTTAAAGCTGTCGGTTCCGATTCAACACAGGTTACAGTGAATATTCACGCCGCCGGCGAAATGGAGGATGGCGTGGCTGAGACGGTGGATCAGGTTTGGCACCACTTTCTGTTCGAACG
>CAZUZS010000038.1:36490-45601 GCA_964624795.1 uncultured Calditrichaceae bacterium | reverse complement strand
GGCGCCTATTTCAAGGTGATGACCGACACCATGATCATCACGCTGGTTTGTTCTTTTTTCGTCACCTGGATCGGCCTGCCGGTGATTTACATCCTGTTTTCACGGGAGCGGCATTCCGTCCGGCATAAATCCAAGGCGCTGAAAACCCGCAACTGGGTCTACTTTTTCATCCGCAAGCCGTTTATTGCCGAGGGCTTCGTGGCAGTGCTTATTCTGCTCACCGTCATAATTCTGCCAAAACTGCCGTCAGGATTTCTGCCCGAAATGGATGAAGGCGCTATCGTGCTCGATTATACCAGCCCGCCGGGCTCTTCCCTGGATGCAACGGACAGAATGCTGAAGGTCGTGGATAACGTGTTGCAGCACACGCCGGAAGTAGAGAGCTTTTCCCGTCGTACCGGCACGCAGCTTGGCTTTTTTATTACCGAGTCCAACGACGGCGATTACCTGATCCAGCTCAAAAAGGATCGCAGCAAAACCACCGAGGAAGTTGCCGATGACATCCGCACTCATGTGGAGGCGCTGTTGCCCGGGCTGCAGGTCGATTTCGGCCAGGTGATCGGTGATATGTTGGGCGATTTGATGGCATCAGTGCAGCCCATAGAAGTCAAGATTTTCGGTGATGACCACGAAAAATTGACGGCATTGGCCGACAGCGTGACGGCCATAGTTGAAAATACGCCGGGCACAGCGGATGTTTTTAACGGCATTATCATTGCCGGCCCGGAGGTGCGGTTCGAGCCAAAGATTGCCGCACTTGCCCAATATCAAATGAATCCCGGCGATCTGCAATTTCAGTTGCAGGATAAGATCGAGGGTAATGTGGTAGGCAGCATCCTGGAAAAGAACAAGTTGGTGAATATTCGCATGATGGAAAACGAGAATAATGTGCCCATCAACAGCCTGCGACAGAGCTTCATTTTTCTAAACGACGGTCGCATCAAGCCGTTGTCGGAGTTTGCCGATGTGAAGCTGACCAAAGGCGTAGCCGAAATCGATCGTGAAAACCTGAAGCCAATGGTGGCAGTTACGGCCCGTCTCAACAATCGTGATTTGGGCAGCACGCTGAAAGATATCCGGCAGCGGATCAGCAGCAAGATCAGCTTGCCGCCGGGTTACGAAATCGTGTACGGCGGCGCTTACGCCGAACAGCAGCAGGCGTTCCACGAGCTGCTGAGCATTTTGATTGCTGCCGTGCTGCTGGTTTTCACCGTCATCCTGTTTCTGTTCAAAAATTTCCGGGTTTCACTGTCGATTATTTTCATTGCGGTATTGGGAATGACGGGCAGCCTGCTGGCACTCTTCATCACAGGGACGCCGCTCAATGTGGGCAGCTACACCGGCATCATCATGATCGTCGGCATCATTGGGGAGAATGCCATTTTCACCTACCTGCAATACCGCGAAGCAAGAAACAGCAACAGGGAAAAAGACGACTCGCTGGTCTATTCCATTTCCACCCGCCTGCGTCCCAAGCTCATGACCGCCCTGGGAGCCATCAGCGCTCTGTTCCCGCTGGCGCTGGGAATCGGCACCGGTGCGCAGATGCACCAGCCGCTGGCTATTGCCATAATCGGGGGGCTGATCATCGCCCTGCCGCTATTGCTTATTGTGCTGCCGACACTTTTGCATGTTGTAGAAAAGTAAGTCCGGCCAAACCATTTTAATTGCAGATTTCGGATTTGCGATTTGAAAAGCAGTATTTTTAAATCTGGAATCCGACCTGACCTTAACGGCAAGAGGAAATCCGCAATCCGTTTTGAATAAAGTAGGTCACCGGGACTGGTGCGGGGTTCAATATATGCTACTTCTTAAGGCAGCAAAACAGATGATCATATTTCCACAGCCGAACGGGGCTCTGCGAATGTGCCTTTTTCCTGTTGAGAATTCCTGCTGAATGTTTTAATTTACAGGCGGCGTCACAGCAGAAATTACTTTGAACCGATCTCAAAAAGCGAAAGGGAAAAGTCATGGCAAGGGTGGTGACGATTATACTAGCCGGCGGGCAGGGCACGCGCCTGTTTCCGCTCACAAAAATGCGCAGCAAACCGGCCGTTCCAATTGCCGGAAAATTTCGTTTGATCGACATTCCAATCAGCAACTGCCTGCATTCCGGGCTGCGAAAAATTTTCATTTCGACCCAATTCAGCAGCGAGTCGCTGCATCGTCACATTTTCCTTACTTATCGTTTCGATAGCTTCAGCAAGGATTTTGTGACAATACTATCCGCCCAGCAGACGCTGGAGAGCCGCGACTGGTACCAGGGGACCGCGGATGCGGTTCGGCAGAACCTGCGATTCCTGCGAAGCGAGGGCGACCTGGTTCTCATTCTTTCCGGCGACCACCTTTACCGGATGGATTACCGGAAGTTTATTGAATATCACCTGAAGAAAAAAGCGGACATTTCTATCTCCGTTTACCCGGTTGCTTACGACCAGGCACCGGAATTTGGTGTGATGAAAGCCAACAAAGCCGGACGCATTGTTTCATTTTTTGAGAAGCCGAAAGTGGAGCCGGATCTGGATAAAATGGTCGTCCCGGAATCTGTCTTTCAGCAATTCGGGCTGGAATCGGCGGGCCGGACGCACCTGGCATCCATGGGCATCTACCTGTTTCACTGGGATGTACTTAAAGAACTTTTGGAGAATAACGACTTCGAAGATTTTGGAAAGGAAGTCATTCCGTTTGCCATTGAAAGGAAAAAGGTTCAGGGTTACTTTTTCGATGGGTACTGGGAAGATATCGGAACCATTCGCAGTTTTTTCGATGCCCACCTCGATCTGACGCGACCACTTCCACGATTCAATTTTTATCATGAAGAAAGACCAATTTTCACCCACCCCCGCTTCCTGCCGGGTTCAAAGATTTTGGCATCGTCAGTTAATAATTCCATTTTGAGTGAGGGAAGCATCATCAACCGCTCCAGGATTCAGGATTCGATCATTGGGGTTCGTACCCGGATCGGGGAAGATTCTGTGCTGGATCGTGCCATTATTATGGGCGCCGATTATTTTGAATCGAAAGAAGAAAAAGCGAAAAATGTGCAGGATGGAATCCCGGAGGTAGGGATTGGCAGCAACTGTGAAATTCGCAATGCCATTATCGATAAAAATGCGCGAATTGGTAACGGCGTCAGGTTGGTCAACGAACGTGGAGTCGATGAAGAAATTAACTATAGTTATGTTATTCGGGACGGCATCATCGTAATCCCCAAAGGTGCAATTATCCCGGATGGAACTGTTATCTGATCGGATCGCCGGGAAGAATATTTCGGGTATAATTTTTTCGCATGCGAATAGCCCCGCGATTAGCTGCTTGGCCCGATGTTGGCAACCGGGAACCGTGAAATGAGAACGCACCAACCTGTGTCTGAAGAATGAATTTTTCCGAGAAATTGACGCGTGACTTTTACAATCGTCCAACTATTGAGGTTGCCCGGGATCTGTTGGGTAGAATATTAGTCAGGAAATTCGGTGGATCCTACCTCACCGGCCGGATCGTGGAAACTGAGGCCTATTTGGGAGCGGATGATAAGGCCAGCCACGCAGCCCGCGGCCGAACCCCACGCGCGGATGTCATGTTTGGCCCTCCCGGCCATGCCTATGTGTATTTTATTTACGGCATGTATAATTGTCTGAATTTTGTAACCGAACCGGAGGGAATTCCTGCCGCCGTTTTGATTCGGGCTGTAGAACCGCTTTCCGGCATCGAACAGATGAAGAAATTGCGGGGAGCGAAACAACTGCACCAATTGACTTCCGGACCGGGGAAATTGTGCCAGGCTTTCGCGATCGACCGCACACTCAACCGGGCAGACCTGACCGGAGATGCGCTTTTTGTATCCGTTGGAGAACCGGTTCCGCGGCGCGACGTTGTCGCGACTCCCAGAATTGGTGTAACCGCCGCAAAAGATTTATTACGGCGTTTTCATTTAAAAGGCAGCCCCTTCGTTTCCGGTCCTTCGAAGTTGCCATAACCAGAAAAAGTTTATGGCGGCAGCCACTTTTGCCAGATTCCCAACCATGTCCGCAAACCGTTTCCGGAAATTTCTCCGCATACATCAACACTCAAAAAAATAAAAAGAAATGTTAGCGCATGATAATCGGTTCTCGTTATATTTTGCGAATGTATTTGGTGTGTAAAGACAGGCAAATGTTGATTTAATATGACGGATGAAAAATTCTACGATACCGGCAGGTTTCGGTTCTACTACTGGCTGGCAGTCGCATACATCGTTTTTTGGATCTTTTTGATTCTGATAAATCATGCCAAAATTGCACAGGCTCCCACACTGCTTGGCCTGCACCTGGTAATCTTGTCCATGATATTGCTGCTGGGAGGCTTGGCTCCAAAATCTGCACTTCTGTACTTTCTGAATCGCTGGTATCCGCTCCTGCTTTTGCCACTTTTTTTCACGGCATTGCACTACCTGGTGCCGGCGATAAATTCCTCTGATTTCGACCTGGAGCTGATAAAGATAGATCATCTGCTTACCGGAACCTACCCCACGGTATGGATTGCGCGTTTTTATCATCCGTTACTGACCGAAATTATGCAGATTGCTTACACCATGTTTTATTTTTTGCCGCTATTTGTGCTGGTTCCACTTTATGTAAAACAGAGGGAACGGGAATTTGAGAGGGTGGCTTCCTTCATATTGCTCGCATTTTTCCTTTCCTACATTGGCTATTTGCTTTTTCCGGCTTTAGGACCACGCTTCTTTCTTGCCAACTTGCACACGGTTCCCCTGCAAGGTTATGGATTCTATCGCTCGCTGGCCTCAACACTCAACGGGCTTGAGAACATTCAATGGGATGCCTTTCCAAGCGGCCATATCACAATTGCCTTGTTAAGTTCGTATTTTGCCTTTAAATACTTACCAAAAATATTCTACACGACGCTGCCCATTGTCGTATTACTCCTGATTTCCACCATCTACCTTCGATACCACTACCTGATTGATGCAATTGCCGGTATTGTTCTATTTGGCCTGGTAGTCTTTATCGAAAGAAGATCGCGTTAACCCTCCGGATTGGTCATTATTGATTTTAAATATTTTTATATTGACAATTTCTTCACAAGCGCTTAAATTAATTTAGCGAAAAAAAATGGAATTATGATCAAGTTTGTTAAAGATATAGAATACAAATAAGATTTGATTGACAGTCATAATTTCATAGCGCTAAGGAATTGTTATTATTCTGCCTGGATGCCGGGCGGCTGGGTTGGAATTGACAAATAATGTTATATAATTCTCAAAATAGCCGAAAATATAGCATGATTGATAAAAGAAGAATAACGGTTCGGTAAAATAATAAGGAAGGATTTAGGATGGAAAGCATAAGCAAAACTCAACTCCTCACCTTGAAGGAGGCTGCCGAATATTTGCGCATGCACAAGGGCAGCCTATATCGCCTTTTGGAAAGCGGAAAGATTGATATACCCGCCATCAAGTTGGGCGGCAAATGGCTATTCAACCTGGAAAGCTTGAATGACTACCTGAAAGAGAAAGAACACCGACAGTAGGTTTATCCATTGCAGTTTTAAAACGAAGGAATTCAGAATGTGGAAAGTTGCTTTTATATTACATTTTCTTGTTGTTTTTTCATTCGCACAAAGTAACGAGGATTGCCTGCAGTGCCATTCCGATCCCGATCTGACGGGGCAGAATGAGAAGGGGCAGGAAATCCCGATGTTTGTAGACGCCAAAAAATTCGATAATTCTATCCACGCAGGGCTGGAATGTGTGGATTGTCATCAGGATTTTGCAGGGGTAACTGATTTTCCCCATGCAGAGACTGCAGCCCCGGTTATTTGCGGGAGTTGCCACTCCGATGAGGAGGAGGAATATTCCCAAAGCATGCATGGCTTAAAATTCATTCACATGGAGGATTTAGCGCCAAAATGTTATGACTGCCACGGCACACACGACATTTTGCCAGCCAGTGACCCTGCCTCCAAAGTCTATTTTCAAAACCTGCCAAATACCTGCAGCAGTTGCCACGAAAAGCCTGTGAATGCGACTTCGGACACCTTGTTGCAGCCCCATGTCCGCCAGGAGTATTTGATGGGTGTTCATGGCAAACTGGTATCTGAAGGCAACGATGCAGCGCCAACCTGTAATACCTGCCACCCGGCACACAGCATCCGCAAACGTATCGATCCGCTGTCGACGATCTACAAGCTCAATGTCTCCAACACCTGTGGGAATTGCCATGTGGATGCGTTGGCGGAATTTAGCGAGTCAATCCATGCCCGGGCCCTGCGCCACGGCATCCTGGAATCGGCCACCTGCACCAATTGCCATGGTGAGCACCGAATACTTTCACCTGAAGTCGCAACACTGGTTGCTTCCCACGATGCCTGTATCGAGTGCCACAACGATCCCAAAATCGTTAGAAAATATGATCTCCCTGCAACGGTTGTATCTACCTACGAAGATTCCTATCACGGCCTGTCGGTAAAATTGGGACGCAAGAATGCCGCCACCTGTGGGAGTTGTCACGGTAACCACGATATCCTGGAGGCCAGTGATCCCTTTTCCCGCGTGAATCCGAAAAACCTGGTGGAAACCTGCGGAAAGTGCCACGACAACGTGAGCAGCTCCTTTGCCAGGAGTTACACGCATGAAGCCATGTTGATTCGCGGCAATCCCGTCAATTATTACATAACATTTGTTTATGTGCTGCTGATTGTGGGCGTTATCGGTGGCATGTTCCTTCATAACGTAATCATCTTTCTGAAATATATTCGCTACAAAAAAATCGAAGAAAAGCAGTATTACATTGTCCGATTCAAAATTCCCGAAGTTCTCCAACACGGTCTTCTGCTGCTATCATTCTCGATCCTTGCGATATCCGGATTTGCATTGCGTTTCCCGGATGCCTGGTGGGTGAAGATTTTTGAGAGCATCGGCGTAGATGAAATGGGACGAAGAATGATCCACCGCATATCCGCGGTTGTTCTGATTGCCGTTTCGCTCTACCACCTCTATTACATCGCGGCAACCAAACGCGGGCGCCATCTGTTCAAGGAAATACTTCCCAAGAAAAGCGACATTGGAGAAATCGTTCAAACCCTCAAATATTACATGGGATTCAGCCACAAAAAACCGGAGTATTCGGAATTTGATTATACAGAAAAGGCCGAGTACTGGGCAGTCGTGTGGGGAACAATCATTATGGGGATAACGGGAATGGTGCTGTGGTTTCCTGTACTGGTAACCGGATTTGCGCCGCCCTGGATTATCCGGGCGTCGGAATTGGTACACTTCTATGAAGCCATTTTGGCCACCCTGGCAATTATTGTTTTTCACCTGTTCTTTGTTATTGCTCACCCCGAACAATACCCCATGAACCTGTCCTGGCTTACGGGAAAAATGTCGCTACGTGCGGCCATTCGCAAGCACCCCAAATGGGTCGAAAAATTGCTCAAAGAAAAAGCTGATCCCCAGTTGCTTCCCGAGGTAATTCAGGCAAATTGCGAATCGCTTTCCGATGTTGAAAATTATCTGAAATTCGGCGAGCTTTATGCCGAAATGAAAAAAGGACAGGTTTATTAATTCTCTTTTCCCGGGAATATAAAGAAATGATCATACGGGCCGGCGGGAATTTTCTGCCGGCCTTTGATATTTTCGGGCGAAGCCATATAATAATTTGTCAAATGTTTAGCGCTGAATTTGAAACGTCCGGTATGTATTTTCACAAAAATCTGAAAGGAGCAAGCCATGGAAAGCAAGGCGAATCGAGATAAACTGATCGCCCAAATCCGGGAACTGCCGGCGAAATTGAAAGCAGCAGTGAACGGCTTGAACCAGACACAGTTGAGCACCCCTTACCGGGAAGGCGGCTGGACGGTGCGGCAGGTGGTTCATCATCTGCTGGATTCTCACATGAATGCTTTTGTGCGGATGAAGCTGGTCCTTACCGAAGATCATCCCACGCTGAAGACTTACCGTCAGGAAGAGTGGGCCAGGCTGCCGGATGCGGACGAGGCTCCTATAAGCCTGAGTCTGGTTGCGCTAGAGGGTCTGCACGGTCGGTGGATTATTTTACTGAAAAGTCTGGCGGAAAGCGATTGGGAGCGAACTGCATTCCACCCCGACAATGGCGACATGTCCATTGATGACCTGCTGAGGATTTACGCCGCTCACGGAGAGAATCATGTCAGCCAGATTTCCGGTCTTCGCAATGCGAAGGGTTGGTAACGAACTGCCCGCATTACCCGGATTTTTTGGAGATGTGGCGCTTATTTGAAGCCATATCTTTTCTACAAATGAAAAGATATGCTGGGGCATTTTGGTATGCTGGCTGATTCAGGTTGAACTACCTGAGCTGGTGGGCAGCCGATTTCGACTGATTGGTAACTGTCTTCAGCAAAATTTCGTTTCAATCCAATTATTAAATTTCATTGACATTTTAAAATTGCAGGATTATATTATTGCACAATAGTGCAATATAGCAATAGGAGCATAAAATGCCGAGAGGAATGGGAATGGGCGGAGGCTGTACCGGGGCGATGATGGATCCCCGCAGCCGTTTCTTTGCCGCCCTGGCAAGCGACCAGCGGTTGAAGCTGTTAGCGAATCTCAGGGAGGGCGAGAAATCATCCGCGGATTTGACAGAGGTCCTGGAGTTGGATCCCTCTGTCGTTTCACGGCATCTGACATTTCTACGAAATGTGGGGCTGGTGAACGGACGCAAAGAGGGGGCAACCCTGTACTTTTCCATCGCCAGCGAGGACGTTTTCCGCATCGTGGAGATCGCCACCGGGATTATCCGCGATTGGCTGGATCAGAGCCGGCAGATCATGCAGGTATGAATTGCATGATTTGCGGAAAGTGCAAAACAGGAGATATTAATTTGTTTTGTCCCGTAGGGTTATAATGACTCTGGACCGGGAAAGCAAATATACAAAAAAATAGGAGATATAGAATGAAGTTAGCCATTGTAACCGATGATGGCGATTATGTGAGCCAGCATTTTGGCCGCGCACGCTATTTCAAAATTTACACCATCGAGGATGGAAAAATTACCGGAAGCGAGTTGCGAGAGAGAACTGCCGGCCATTTTGGAGGACACCACCATCATCACGAAGAAGGACATCATCACG
>CAZUZS010000038.1:26293-36390 GCA_964624795.1 uncultured Calditrichaceae bacterium | reverse complement strand
CATCATCACGAAGAAGGACATCATCACGGTGAACATGACCACGGCCATTCGGCCGGGGCTATGCATCGCCACGATGCTATTGCGCAGGAGATTGAGGATTGCCAGGCAGTTATTGCCGGTGGCATGGGAATGGGCGCTTTCGAGAGTATGCGGTCAAAAGGATTGGAAGTCATTTTAACGAATTATCATGGAACCGAGGAAACCGCGACCGCTTTCGCAGAGGGAAAAATAGAAAACCTGGCCGATTCGCGAACACATTAGCCGGGAATCGAATAGCGCAAAGTGATTTACGGTTTTGCGATTTGGCAATCGGCCCCGCGGCGAAAGAGGTTTTGCGCTATGAAGGAAAACTAATATTATCACCGATTCATGCGGATATCCAGCGAAGGGAGAAATTCGGAGTTACTCCCTTCGTTCTGTTTTTTGCCACGGCATGAAAGTGTTCCGGTAGATTAAAAAGCATTTTATCCCGTGCCTCACGATTGTTCTCGACACGTTGCACCAACGGATTGCGGTTCCTTCCGTTAAAGATAATCCCGGTGCGGTCTGCCTGCCTCAAATTTTCCGGTTTTTCATGTATCTCTTTTTCCGGGTGAAAAATTTTTATATTTTGAACTGTCCTTCGGGATACCAAGTAAAATGCATGATTTATGAGAACTTAACGATATGCATGATCATCTGATCAAATCGACCGGCCGCCGTCTCTTTATTACAATGGTCCTGAATTTCGTGATTACGGTCGCTGAGATTGTTGGGGGGATTATCTCAGGCAGCCTCGCGCTTATTTCCGATGCGCTGCACAATTTCAGCGACGGTATTTCTGTCATTGTCAGCTACATTGCCCTGAAATTGAAGGATCGGGATCACTCATTTCGCCACACATTTGGTTTGAAGCGGGCCGAGATATTTGCGGCGGTCATAAACGCTGCGGTGCTGATTGGAATTTCTGTTTACCTGTTCTACGAATCTGTGCTCCGGTTGCTTCAGCCAAGCGAGGTTCATGGCAGCATAATGATTGCGATTGCCTCAGTCGGGCTGGTAGCCAATGTGCTGGGTGTCCTTCTACTGAAACGGGATTCTCATCACAGCATGAATATTCGTTCTTCTTATTTGCACTTGCTGGGAGACGCCCTCTCTTCTGTGAGCGTGATAGTGGGTGGAATCCTGATTTACTTTTGGAAGATTTACTGGGTCGACCCGGTTTTGACTATCCTGATTGGTCTGTATATTCTCAAGCAGAGTTTCCACCTTCTCAGTGAATCCGTTCATGTGCTCATGGAAGGAGCACCGGAAAATATCTCCATCGAGGAGATCCGTGATGTAATTGAAAATCTGACCGGGGTGGATGATATTCATCATGTGCATCTGTGGACAGTTGGCGAAAACGATGTTCACCTGGAGGGGCACATTAATATTCAGGATATGAAGGTCAGCGAAGCGGATGTTTTGCGGCAAAAGATTGAAAAGCTGCTTAGGGAAAAATTTGAGATTTCCCATACTACTCTGCAGTTCGAATGCAACCAGTGCCCGGAGGAAGGACTGGTGCGGAAGCAAGAGCGATGGGGCAAAAAGAAGCATTCGGGGCACTGATCCCACCCATTTGCGTTCACACACCGATTCGATGCGCCCAGGCACATCGAAGATAAATTTCCATCATTAAAACATTTCTGCTATTTCAGATGAAGTCAGGATCTGAACTCACCGGAAAATTTATCTATCCTTTTTCTGACGATGAGTTTGAAGAATTCTGGCTTTTTCATTTTTGTTTCGAATCGCGAAGCGTTAACTTTAGTCTTTTGCGGGGTGAATTGAAATTTGAAAGCATGGAGGAATGCTGCTATGGGAAGTCGATGGCGGCTGGATGGGAAGAAGGCGCTGGTGACCGGCGCCACGAAGGGGATTGGCAGGGCAATTGTAGAAGAATTGTTGGCGCTTGGCGCGCAGGTCTTCATCGCTGCCCGTACTGCGGAGGATGTAGAATCCCGCCTGAATGAGTGGGCTGCGCAAAATAAACCCGTCGATGGCATTGCTGCTGATGTCAGCAGCGCTGAAGGACGCCAACAGATAATCTCCGAATGCAAAACCAGCCTCGGCGCACTTGATATTCTCCTCAATAATGTTGGAACTAACATCCGAAAACCGGTGAACCAATATACCGCAGAGGAATACGATTTCATCATGCGTACTAATCTGACCTCTACCTTTGAGATGTCTCGCCTGGCGTATCCGCTGCTCAAGGATTCCGGGGACGCCGCTATAGTCAATATCGGTTCGGTAGCCGGGCTAACCCACTTGCGAACCGGGGCACCCTACGCCATGACCAAAGCTGCGCTGGTTCAACTGACCCGGAACCTGGCGGTGGAGTGGGCGCAAGACCGTATCCGGGTAAATATGATTGCGCCCTGGTACACCCGTACGCCGCTGGTAGAAACGCTTTTGACCGATGCACAATATTACGAGGAAATTCTGGACCGGACACCCGTGAAACGAATCGCCGAAGCCGATGAAGTTGCGGCAGCGGCAGTTTTCTTCTGTCTGCCGGCTGCTTCCTACATTACCGGGCAATGCTTGCCGGTGGACGGTGGTTTCACAATCTACGGATTTTAGGTGTAATCGCATCATTGCATAAAGTTCAATTACGGCTTGCATAAATACTGTCTTATTCCCATATTTTTAACCATTTAATGGAGTGCCCATGACGAAATTCTGGCTGTTTCTGTTTCCCCTCCTGCTGGTTTTCAGTGGCTGCAGCATTCAGAAAATTGCCCTCCGTTCCACCACAGGATTGCTTTATTACGGAATTGATGCTATCTATCAGGAGCAGGATTTGCAAATCGCTGAGCAGGCAATTGCTTCCGATCTGAAATTGCTGGATGGTCTTCACCTGGCGGATCCTGAAAATAAGGACATTCTCCTTATGCTGGCCCAGGGATACTCCAGCTATAGCCTCGGATTTGTTGAAGATGTAAGCGTGGACAGGGCGAAAATGTTCTATCTCCGGGCCAGAGATTACGGATTTGATCTTCTCAGGACGACCTCAGCTTACAAGGACAGTATCCCTGTGCGGGAGGAAGCGTTTATTGAACGCCTTTCTCTCCTTAAGAAGAATGAAGTGCCGGCCCTTTTCTGGACGGCATTCGCCTGGGGCGGATGGATAAATCTGAGCAAGGACAATCCGCAGGCCGTGTTCGACCTGGGCAAGGTGAAAGCCATGATGAACCGCGTGATCGCGCTGGACGAAGGCTACTTTTTTGGTGCCGCACACCTGTTTTTCGGCAGCATTTACGGCGCGCTGCCCAGGATGTTGGGCGGAGATCCGGAAAAAGCACAAGCCGAATTTAACCGCTGTCTGGAAATCAGCGGCGATAAATTTGTTCTGGCGTATGTCTACCTGGCGCGCTATTATGCTCAACCTACATTGGACGAAGCTCTTTTCGACAAATACCTGAAAATTGTAATGCAGGCGCCGCCCGATATTTTGCCGGGTTATGAATTAATCACATCCATCGCCAAAGAAAAAGCACGGCTGCTGATTACCAAAAAGCAGGATCTCTTTTGAGCAAAAGCAGCATACAAAAAAGGCCGACACCAGCCGCGGAGATGCCGGCGGGAAACAATTGTGGTATTATTTGGGTTAATGAATTCTTGAACAAACCAGGGAGAATAATGTGAAGATTACGATTATGACAATTCTGTCGGCTCTTTTGCTGCTGAATTTCGGATATGCCCAGAAATATGAAATCAAATTTGCCACGCTTGCCCCGGAAGGCTCGACCTGGCTGAAAGTAATGGACGAATATAATTCTGAGGTCCAGAAGCTGACAAATGGAGAGGTTAAATTCAAGATTTACGCCGGCGGCGTGCAGGGCGATGAAAAATATGTCTTGCGCAAAATCCGTCTCGGCCAGTTGCAGAGCGCCGGTTTTACCGGCGTGGGATTAGGCGGAATTCTGCCGGAAGTCCGTATTCTTGATACGCCATTTCTGTTTCGGGACACATCCGAGGTCGATTATATTACCGGACTGCTTTATGATGAATTCTCCAAGAAGTTCGAGGATGTGGGATTTGTTCTCATCGGCTGGACGGAAGTGGGGTTTGTTTATGTGTACGCCAATAAACCGGTGCGGTCTCTGGAAGATCTGAAGGGAATAAAAATGTGGATGTGGGAAGGTGACCCGGTGGCGGAGGCGACATTCAAGGCGCTGGGGGTTAGCCCAATTCCGCTTTCCATCACCGATGTGCTGACCTCGCTGCAAACCAATCTGCTGGATGCGGTATACACCTCGCCCCTGGCGTGCGTAACCCTGCAGTGGTACACCCGGGTAAAATACATGATGGATGCGCCACTGGCGGATGCCGCCGGCGCGGTTCTGATCTCAAAAAGAACTTTTGACAAGCTGCCGCCGAATTACCAGGAGATTCTTCACAACAAGGGGCGCGCTTACATGAAGAAACTGGTAAGGCTCAGCCGGAAGGATAATGCGGAGTCCATAGAGTTGATGAAGAAGAATGGCATTCAATTAGTTAATGTTCCGGAGGCGAATCTCGAGCAATTCCGCGAAGCGGGCGAAAAAGCCCGCCAGAATCTGGTTGGCAAGCTTTACAGCCAGGAATTATTGGACAAAGTTGAAAATAGCCTGCAGCAGTTTCGTGCCCAAAAAACCGACAAGTAAACCCCAATCCAAAATCAGCCGGTATCTATGAAAACGATAATTCAGAAAATTGACAGCGGTTTAGCTTATTTTGAAAACGGCCTTATTATTCTGATTCTTGGCGTCATGGTCCTGCTTGCTTTCCTGCAGGTTCTTCTACGAAATCTCTTCGACACTGGATTGTTGTGGGGGGATATTTTTCTTCGTCAACTGGTTCTGTGGGTCGGGTTTATCGGCGCCTCGCTGGCCACCCGCGAAGAGAAACACATAAACATCGACGTTCTCACCCGCCTGATTCCGGCCAGGTTTGTGCCGTGGGCAAAAATCGGCGTAGACCTTGTCTCGGTGATCATCTGTGTTTTATTGGCTAAAGCCGGCTATGTTTTTCTTCAGGGTGAAATAGAGTTCAAAACAATTTTATTTGGAAATATTCCGGCCTGGTATTTTGAGATTATCATTCCCATTGGGTTTGCCCTTATCGGATTTCGGTTTCTGCTGAAAGTGGTTGACCGGACGGCCAACTTACTCGCAAAGGATGAATAGAAACTGTTGAGGATACATAATTCATGCTCACCATTCTGATTGGATTGCTGCTGCTGATTCTGGCTTTGTTTGGAACGCCGCTTTTCGCCATCATCAGCGCCATTGCTCTCATCGCTTTTTATTTTGCCGGAATTGACTCTGCCGCCGTTATTGTGGAGCTTACCCGTCTGGCGGGAACGCCGATATTGCTGGCAATTCCGCTGTTCACGTTTGCCGGTTACCTGTTGGCCGAAAGCAATACCCCCAAACGTTTGGTGGAATTGTCCCGGGCCTTTTTCGGATGGATACCCGGTGGACTTTCCATTGTAACGCTGGTTTCCTGCGCGGTTTTTACGGCATTCACCGGTGCGTCCGGCGTTACCATAATCGCCCTTGGCGGACTGCTGTACCCCGTTTTGCTCAAGGAAAATTACCCGGAGAAATTTTCCCTGGGAATGCTAACTGCCTCCGGAAACCTGGGGCTGCTTTTTCCGCCCAGCCTTCCCATCATACTTTACGGGTTAGTCAGCGGCGTGAGCATTGACAAACTCTTTCTCGCCGGTATTATTCCGGGCATCCTGATGGTAGTGCTGCTTTCGCTTTACAGCGTCTATTTTGTGAAAGATCTGAAACTCCCCACCACTCCTTTTACCTGGAAAAATGCGTGGCAGGCAACCAAGGGAGCGGCCTGGGAAATACCGCTGCCTTTTATAATCCTCATCGGAATTTACGGTGGCTTTTTCACCGCCACCGAGGCGGCTGCGGTTACCGCATTCTATGTGCTGGTGGTTGAAATATTTATCTATCGTGATATCAAAATTACAGCAGATCTCCCGCGGGTAATGCGCGAAAGTATGGTGCTGGTCGGTGGAATCCTGGTCATCCTGGGAGCGGCGCTGGGCTTGGCAAACTACATGATTACCGAAGAAATTCCTATGGCCATCCTCGGATTCATGAAGACGTTTATCACCAGCAAAGCGCTTTTCCTCGTCACGCTGAACGTCTTCCTGCTAATCGTGGGTGCCTTGATGGACATCTTCTCGGCAATTATGGTAATTGTGCCTTTGATAATCCCGATTGCTGCCAATTTCGGTGTCGATCCGGTGCACCTGGGGATCATCTTCCTGGCCAACCTGGGTATCGGCTACTCCACACCCCCGGTTGGCATGAACCTGTTTATTGCCAGTTTCCGATTTGAAAAGCCGATTGTCAAACTTTACACCGCCGCCGTTCCTTTTCTTGTGATTCTGCTTATTGCGTTAGCCTTTATTACTTATATACCGGACTTGAGCCTGTGGCTGGTCCGGGTATTTTCACCGG
The DNA here is from genome assembly GCA_964624795.1 of uncultured Calditrichaceae bacterium. GTDB lineage: Bacteria > Calditrichota > Calditrichia > RBG-13-44-9 > RBG-13-44-9 > CAZUZS01. Next base: position 29,896 of record CAZUZS010000038.1, on the reverse strand, counting down.
CAGGATAATCCGGTTGAATACATAGTATCTACTGTTCGCGGAGACGGTCCCCGATTGGTTCGGAATTCGGTTTGCGTGTTTTTTGATAATCGAAATTTTTCCCGAGTGCCGCGAATTCCGCGGCCCGATTTTGAGCGGAACAATTAAATTTTAACACTATCACGAAACTTCTTAAAAAAAATCAAAGAATAGCCATGATAAAAATTGTAATTAACGGAATATCCGGTCGAATGGGAAGTGAATTAGTTAGTGTCCTGACTGGCCACAAAGAGTTTGAATTGGTCGGAGGTGCGGATCTCCGGGCAGAGGAGATTGCAGCCGGCGTTCCGGTTTCTGCCGATCCTGCGAAAGTGGTTTCCGCCGCCGATGTCGTTATCGATTTCTCTCTTCCGGAGGGTGCGATGAGGGTATTGCAGGCCTGCGTCAATGCGCGAAAACCGCTGGTTACCGGCACTACCGGTCCGGATCCTTCCCAGATGAAAAAATTCCAAACTGCAGCACAGCAGATACCCATTGTCCAAAGCTTTAATTTCAGTATTGGTATTAACCTTCTGCTGCGTTTGACCGGAATTGCGGCGGAGATGTTGGGCGGTCGCGCAGATGCCGAAATAGTGGAAACGCACCACCGGCAGAAGAAGGATGCGCCCAGCGGAACGGCGCTTCTCCTTGCTGAAAAAATTGCGAAGAGCTCCGGCCGTTCACTGGAAGACGCGGCGCAGTTTGGCCGTCATGGGAAAAACCTGCAGCGGGAAAATGAAATTGGAATTCACTCGCTGCGCGGCGGTTCAGTTATCGGTGAACACCAGGTTTCTTTCTTCGGCGAAAATGAGAATGTGATTCTCACCCACCAGGCACTCAATCGCCGTATATTTGTGGACGGCGCTCTACTTGCTGCGAGGTGGATTACCGGCAAACCGGCCGGCCTTTACGGAATGGATGATGTACTGACAGCGGCTGCTTCTTCCTGAGAAGACCGGCAATCCTGATGGTGCCAAAATCTGATTCCGGTGGTAAACTTGCCATCCAAAAGAATGAGCTGTTCCCGCGCCAGACTTGCGAGCTTCAACATTTTCAACTGAGAATGACGAATCAAGGAGCATAAAATGCTGTGCGAAAAAACAAAGCTTCGACCTGTTAAATATTTTGCTATTGTGCCTTACGGGCAAGGCCGTTGCACGATTCTCACATTTTTAAGTTTGATTCCGCTGCTTTTTATTTTGCTGACAGCCGGACAGTCGGATGCACAAATATCCGTATTTCCCTCCACACCGGACTGGACCTCCGACGCCCTGGGCAGTTACTCAACCGGCCTGGGCGTTGCGGACATTAACCAGGATGGCTGGAATGACATCATCGTTGCCAACGGAAACGATATGGCCCGCCAGCATCTGGTGGTTTACTACAACAACGGCGATGGTACCTACCCCTTGTCTCCCTCCTGGAGCAGCGCCGATGTGGATTACCACGGTCACCTGGCGGTTGGCGATATTAACCAGGACGGCTACCCGGATGTGGCGGTTTCGGTTTACATCGGCCCAAGTGGGTTTTCGCAAGCGGGGCGGGTGAAAGTATATTTCAACCAGGGCGGAACGCTGGAGTCCACTCCTTCTTTTCAAAGCGCGGACAACATGTACACCTTCTCCTGCGCCCTGGGCGATGCCGACGGTGACGGCGATCTGGATTTGGGAGTCGCCTGCGGCGAGGGCTACAACAGCATTTATGAAAACGCCAGAATTTATTTCAATGTTAACGGGAGCCTGAACACTTTTCCCGGCTGGATCTCATCATCAACTATGATTGCAATGGACGTTGAGTTCGCTGATATGGATGGGAATGGTTATCTGGACATGATTGTAGCATGTTCTCACACAGCAAATTATATTTATCTCTCAGATTCTAGCGGAGTCATTTCGAGCCATCCATCCTGGAATTCTCAAGATACGAGCTATTATGCCAATTCTCTCGCTATTGCCGATGTGGACAGTAACGAATTCCCCGATTTAATCATTTCCGACAATTCCCAGATATCCGGAGGAACGAAATTCTATAAAACCTATTTTTTCGATGCTGCACCCACCGGTCAGTCCATGCCCGGCTGGTATTCTCAAAATATCCAGTATGCTTCGGCAGTGATCGCAGAAGACCTCACCGGAGATGGAAAGGTCGATCTGTTGGGCGGGCGCTGGTGGGGACAAATCCTGCTTTTTCCAGGAACCGGCAGCAGCTTCAATACCAGCTATGAATGGGCCTCCGGAACCAATTCGGTTAACGAGGCTTTCGCCCTGCGGGATGTCGATAAGGACGGCTATTTTGCCGCAAATGACACAATCGATGTCACCCGGGATTCCATTCATGTAGTTTACCTCAGAAATCAGGCGGTGGAAAATATTCTTTCAGTTGGGCTGAACGGGCAGCCGCTTGCGGCGGGAACCGATTTTTGCACAATTCCCGGCGGACAATGGATTTCTATTCGCCAGGCTTTGCGCAGCGGTGACCAGGTTACCGTCCATTATAGTTATTCCCGCGACCGTGACCTGCTGGTGACCAACTGGGATTCCGGCATCGGAAACTACCTCTTTTATAATCGCACCAATCCACCGACTTTTATAGCGAACCGGGAAGTGGTTCTGCCACACACGATGATTGCGGTTTATCCAAATCCGTTTAACCAGCAGTGCACTTTCCGGGTAGAGCTTCAGAAAACAGGGGATGTCGAATTGAATATTTACGATGTTGCCGGCCGCCTTGTTCAAAACATCTTCCGGGGAGAAGTGGCTGCCGGTATTCATACGTTAACCTGGAATGGCAAAAATGAAAACGGCGTGGATGCATGCTCCGGAATGTACTTTTATCGAATACAGACCGGGCAAAAAATGACAGCCGGAAAACTGTTGTTAGCACGGTAATCGGTAAACACTGATCTTCGGGAAGAAAAAAGAAAAAGGATAAAAAATAAAAGGTGACGGCTCAACCACCCGCTTAGTGGTCATTTCATGATAAGGCACAAACGCACTAAGAAACGCAAAGGCCATGTGATAACTACTGATCCAGCTTATTTTCAATCCTGTTCAAAAATGAGTAGGATCATACAAGAATCCCAATTACCACCCGGCTTGCCCGGTGCAGGAGAAATAAAATGAAAAATTCCGTCAATTACCACATTCGGCCCGGGAGGCGGGACGACATTCCGCAGATTTTGGACTTAGTTAAAGCGCTGGCAGAGTACGAACGGCTGGCAGACCAGGTGTCTGCGAGTGAAAATCTCTACGAAAAACACGGATTCGGGGCGGAGCCGCGCTTTCAAACACTGGTGGTGGAATCCGGCACAGGCGAGGGGCCGTTCCTGGGATTTGCCCTCTATTTTTTTACATTTTCAACCTTTCTGGGAAGGCCGTCTCTTTACCTGGAAGATCTTTTCGTAAGGCCCGAATTCCGCGGGATAGGGATTGGCAAAGTCCTGCTTTCGGAGCTGGCAAAGATCGCGCAGCGGAATGATTGCGGCCGGATGGAGTGGGCGGTGTTAAACTGGAATGAGTCCGCCATTCAGTTTTACAAATCGCTTGGCGCGAAAGCGATGAATGAATGGACGGTTTACCGGCTCAC
>CAZUZS010000038.1:7352-26193 GCA_964624795.1 uncultured Calditrichaceae bacterium | reverse complement strand
GTATTTGCGTCCACCGGTTGGTTCTCAGGGAAATCAGGATCAGTATTTTCCATCTGAAATTTCTTCCTGATCTCATCGAATTGGTCCACGATTTCCATGAATACATCGAAAATGTGGGGCGAAAAGTGTTTTCCTTTTTCCTGCTGCATAATCTCGATGGCATGCTCGTGACTGAAAGCTTCTTTGTAACTTCGGCGGGTGGTGAGGGCATCGTACACGTCGGCTACGGCCAGGATTTGAGCGGAAAGCGGAATCTTCTCACCCTTCAGGCCCTGCGGGTACCCGCTGCCGTTCCACCGTTCATGGTGACAGTAGGAAATCTCTATCCCCATCTTCAGAAATTCCATATCGCCATATTGCTCGCGGATGGAATTGAGAGTGTGATACCCAATTGATGTGTGGGACTTCATGATCTCAAATTCGGGTTGGCTGAGTTTATCTTCCTTTAGCAGGATATAATCCGGGATGCCTACCTTCCCGATGTCATGGAGAGTGGCGGTACGACAGAGCATCTGCACGAATTCATTGTTGATAACGCTTCGATATTTTTTGCGCTCAATAAGTGCTTCTGCTAAGGTTCTGCAGTAATCGCGGATTCTTTCCAAATGGTATCCGGTGGTCTGGTCGCGGTGTTCCGCCAGACGCGCCATCCCGAAGATAATGGCCTCCTGCGCCAGGTTCATCTGTTTCAGGCTGCCGATCAGAGCCTGTTCTACCCGGCGCTGTGCGGTCACATCCTTAAATATTCCTGCGTAGGCAAACACGCTGGATTCTTCATTTTTTATGGGCGAGAATGTAATGCTGTTATACCAGGTTTCATCGAGGTTTCGTTTTCCCTCAAGATCGGCATGCCAGGAGCTTTCCGTTTTCAGGGTTTCCACTATGGTGCCGAATTTCAGGCCGGGGAGCAGAGAATGCCCCAATATGTCCAAATGTTGATGTAGAAGTTGGATATTTGTCATGCCGGTGATATTTTCAAATCCCTGGTTTACCTTTACGATATTTCCATCCAGGTCTGCGATAACAATCCCGTCATCGGTGCTCTCGAAGACATCCTGGTAGATATTCAGTTCCGATAGACGGGTAGCAAGAAGAGAACGCAAATCCTTAACCAGATTCTTCTCCTGCTTTTCCAATTTATGATTTCGGATTACCACGTTCACCTTTTTGAGGAAGTCCGGAATCATGAAGGGTTTAATGATGTAATCGTAGCCGCCGCGGGTGAAGAAATTTACCGCCACCTCCAAGTCCGGATTGCCGGTCATGAAGATGAAGGGGACCTCAATTTTGCTGTTTTTGACGAAATTGAACAGATCTATTCCGGTTTTGCCGGGCAGGTAGATATCCGAAACAACCAGGTCGAAGCTGGTTTTACTCAGCCAATCGATGGCCGAATCGACCTCGGTAACGGCAATAGTCTGTATTTTTTCAGCAGTTAGCGCCTGGGCAAGCATTTGTCCGAGGTAATATTCATCATCAAGAATCAGCACTCTTGCATGGTTTCGCGGCATTTTCCCTGACTCTATTTAGTCTGAAATTATTTTCGACCAGAATGAGGAAAATCTTACCTTGAAAAACAATATAATTCACACCTTAAATATTTTGGGTAGAATTCGGATGTCAGGAATGAATTCCAATGTCCAACTACATCAATTCGGAAATCGAAGATTACTCAATACTTGTGGTACTCTGAAATGATGAATGGGAGGGAATGTGCCGCCGGATTTATAGCCAGGCAAAGAATATATATTTTCCCGACTTCCGACGGTGTTCAATTTGAAAATACAAAAATGCACGTCATTTCTTGTCCGGACTCAGATGGGCATCGAGGGCCTTACGAAATTTCGGATATTCCGCTGCGTAGCGCCCATTTGGGTAGTTGGCTTCCAGCTCGTTGAAAAACATCTCCAGACCCTCCCACCGCTGCAAATTGAGATATGCACTGCTCAAAAAATACCCAAGCGTTTCCTTGTCGAAGAAGGTTTCATCCAGGCGCAAAATCTTTTCGCAGATATCGATTAGCGCCTGGTAATCGCGGTGGTGATAGTGCAGGTGTGCTAATCCGAAAAAGCCGGTGGCGCGGATTTTAGTATCCTCGGCGCCCTCCAAAATCTTATCAAAATATTGACGGGCTATCTTAAATTTCTTCTGGAAGTATGCTGTAAATCCCAGGTAGTATTCCAGGGCATGCTGGTAATCCGGTTCGTACTCCTTGAACAGACTTTCAGCTATTTTAAATGCGTGTTCAGCCTCTATGATGTCCCCGAGGTTAAATAACACCTTCCCCAATTCAAAATAGCTGTAGCGCTTTTCGCTGTCCGCGATATTGACGTCGAGCGCCTGTTCAATATACTTGCGCGCTTTTTTAAGATCCCCAAGCATTTCGTATGAAAATCCGATGAGACGGAGACAATCGAATTGCTGTTGCGGAGCCAGGCGGGCATCTTCCATTGCCTGGTCAAAAACTTCAATTGCTTTCAAATAATCCTCATTATAATAGTGGCTCCATCCCAGCTCGATCCGGATTACACTAATATTATCTTCATCATCCTTCAACTCATCCGCTAATTCCAAATAAAGATCTATTGCAGCAGAATAGTTCTGGTCCAGGTAGTGGTCGCGTGCCGTTTTCAATTTTTCGAGTATCTGCTTTTCTGTAGAATTCATTTTTTCCTCTTGAAATTGCAAGAAAGATTTATCTTATTATGATTAATAAAATTATTTAGTTGAAATTAATTTATTGATTAATTTAAAAGAGTGCAACGTTAATATCAGCCTTTCATCTTTTAAATGAGAAGGAGCAGAAAATGGAGCCGATCATCCAACCTTTAACGCAGTTGACCGAAGAAGAAACCATGTTCAAGGATATGGTTTATGAATTTGCCGAAGAACAGATTAAACCCTTTTCCCTGGAGATGGATAAGCAGGGGACTTTTAAAAAGGAAATTATCAACCAGTTTTTTGAGTTGGGCTTGATGGGCATTGAAATTCCCGAAACATACGGCGGCACGGGTACAAATTTCTTTATGTCCATTTTGGCGATCGAGGCGCTGGCAAGAATAGATGCCTCGGCTGCAATTTATGTGGATGTTCAGAATACGCTTGTAAATAATGCCGTTCTCCGCTGGGGAAATGAGGAATTGAAGAAAAAATACTTGCCCATGCTCGCCAAAGAGAAAATAGGTGCATATTCCCTTTCGGAGGCAGGCTCCGGGAGCGATGCATTTAGCCTGAAAGCGAGAGCCGTGGATAAAGGCGACCATTTTGTGTTAAACGGCCAGAAGATGTGGACAACGAATGGCGGCGAAGCAGATATTTTCATAGTTTTTGCAAATGCCAACCCGGAAGCGGGATATAAGGGTATTACCGCCTTTATTATCGAGCGCGAATTTGAGGGATTTTCGGTCGGCAAAAAAGAAGATAAGCTTGGCATTCGCTCCAGCAGCACCTGCGAGCTGATCCTGGACAACTGCATTGTCCCGAAGGAGAATGTGTTGGGAGAAATTGGCAAGGGGTATAAGGTTGCCATTGAAACATTGAACGAGGGCCGTATTGGCATCGGGGCGCAGATGCTGGGAATTTCACAGGCTGCCTTGCAATACGGGATGCAATATGCCAAAGAGAGAGAGCAGTTCGGGAAAAAGATTGCGGAGTTCCAGGTCATCCAATTCCAGTTAGCGGAAATGGCGACCAAACTGGAGGCGATGCGGCTATTAGTGTATAATGCTGCAAGGCTGAAAGATGCCGGAAAAGACTTCCTTAAAGAGGCAGCAATGGCCAAGCTGTTCTCTTCGCAATTAGCGGAGAACATTACATCGAAATCCCTCGAGATTTTTGGCGGTTACGGCTATACCAGGGAGTACCCGGTAGAAAAACTGTATCGTGATGCCAAAATCGGCCAGATATATGAAGGCACATCGAATATGCAGCTGCAGACGATTGCCAAATACATAATGTCTAAATAATTTGAGTCGGGGCGGGGAATCCATTTCGGGTACCCCCGCCATTTATAACATTCCGCATTTCAAAGATGGTTTCGGATTACCTGCGCAAGATAATGCTTTTATAGAATATTCAATTCATTTGCCAAATTAGGATATTAGCGATTTCAGGGAAATCTTGATCGGGAAGATTCCCGGTTCCTGCCCGCATTTATTTACTCCCCCCCGAACAGTCTTCAGGCGAATTAAGGATATTCCCGCCACTTGGACTTGCGTCAACAATATTTTTTGGTGGTAAACATTTCCAACTCCATGTCGATATTTAGAATAATTAGGCGATTGTAAGAAGAAATTATCTGGCGATCGAAGATTAGAGGCTATGAAATATAAGCGACTGAGAAGAACATCACTATACCACCGGCTCACTATTACAATCGGTGTTTTATTCGTTGCAGCATACCTGATTTCAATGCTTATTTCGCATAAGATTTATCTGCATTTTGTGAAAAAGCAATTTGAAGCGCGGATTGTTACAATTGCCGGCAATCTCGCTTCGCGCTGTTACGAACCACTTTTGAATAGAGAGACCGGCAAAATCCTGCATGTCTTGCAGATGTTCCTGAACGAAGAAGACATTCAAATGGTGATGGTTGTGGATGACCAGCGGCGAATACTGGCCCGGGAATTGGCACCAAGGACCTCGCCGGAACCCGAAGCAGAAGAGCTAATGGCAACCGTTGCACCATGGCTTCAGGACAAGCAAACATTGCGGCAGATAAATGATTCGCAGGAAATAGCGATTTACCCCATAAAATCGGAGCCGAAGGAAACACCTCGTGGTTTTGTTATCCTGAGCTTCGATTCACAGGGTGTATTCGAACTGACGCGGAAGGCGGAGTACGGGGCTATTCTGGTGAGCGCCCTGGTCCTGTTGATCGGTCTTGTGGTTCTACAACGTTTCAGCTTGAATATAACGCGTCCTATTCGGGAGTTGATGAACGGCACAGATCAGGTGAGCAAAGGGAATCTTGATTACCAGATTCATGTGGAGGACGAAGGTGAATTCGGCCAATTGGCGCGAAAATTCAATGAAATGATATTGAAATTGAATTATTACAACAAACAAAAGAGCCTGTTGAACCGAAGGCTGCACGAATATAACGAGAAGCTTGAAGAGAAAATCCGGGAACGAACCCTGCAATTAAAGAAAATACAGGAAGAAGTATTGCTGATTTTCCACCAGATTCCAGTTGGCTTGCTGGTAGTTGATATGGACGGGAAAATCATGTGGTATAATCGCGAGCTGATGAATATTGTGGAACTGCCATTTGATTTTCAAATGGAGAACAGCAGTTTTACCTCAGTGGAACAAATCAATGAAACCGGGCTGGCGGAGATATTGGAAGACCTGCGCAAAGTTCCTGAAAAACAGGTGGTTCAGCATAGCTTGAGTTCAGAATCGAAGCATTATTCAAAAATGGTAGAAATTGCAGCACAGCCGCTCATCCGCGAGGATGCGCAGGTAGACGGAATGATATTCATCATTCGGGATATTACCCGCGAATTGACGATGGAAAGGAAAATGATCCAGGACCAGCGACTGGAAAGCATTGGCACCATTGCTGGAGGCATTGCCCACGATTTCAATAATATCCTGGCCATTATCCTGCCAAATGCTCAACTTCTGAAGTTAAAGGTGGCCGACAATGAGGAGTGGGTGAAATATCTTGACACGATAGAAAAGGCCGCCGATCAAGCCGCATCCTTAACCCGCCAGATTCTTTCGTTTTCCCGCGGCGCCAGCCGTGAAAATTTTGAAATTATCAACCTGAGCCGTGTTGTGGCCGATTTTGCTCACATGTTCCGTCGCGTGCTGGATCGTAAGATTGAAATAAAGATGGATTTAGCAGCAGATCTTACCAATATCCGGGCAGATTACGGGCAAATCGAACAGGTTCTGATGAATCTCTCAGTGAATGCCAGGGATGCGATGCCGGATGGAGGTTCACTCACCCTCCGCACCCGCAATATTATGCCGGAAGCTGCCGATGAAGAAAACCCCGAACGCGAATTAATTCCGGGCCGCGCAGTTTGCCTGGAGATTCAGGATTCGGGAACCGGCATACCCGATGAATATAAAGACAAGATTTTCGATCCCTTCTTTTCCAGCAAGAAGCAGGGAAAAGGTACCGGTTTGGGGTTGAGCGTGGTTTACGGTATCGTTCGGTCCCACAAGGGTATTATTAACGTTGATTCGGAGGTTGGCCAGGGGACCCGGGTGTGTGTCTACTTTCCGGCCTGCGAGGAGCAGGTGACGCGGGAGATATATTCCGATAAGTCGCCGGAACCGGGGAGTGGTACGCTCCTGATTGTCGATGATGAAGAGATGATTCAAGAGACCCTCACCGCGATGCTGGAAAGCCTGAATTATCAGGTTATCTCCGCCGGGAATGGCAGGCAGGCAGTGGAGATTTATGAATCCCGGCACGAGGAGATCGACGCAGTTCTCATGGACATTCAAATGCCGTTGATGGATGGTGTGGAGGCGGCCGGTCACATCCTAAAGATCGACCCGCAGGCAAGTATTATATTTACAAGTGGTTATGCCGATGCATCCAGGTTCGATAGATTGAAGGATATGGGCTATAATTATTTTTTAAAAAAGCCTTATAAAATAGGAATACTATCCGATATTATAAAAAGAGTAATGAATGGAAGCATGATTTACGAAAAATAGCAAGGGAATGTTGCCTGCTCACAGGGAAGTGGGTGTCGCGTACAGGGAAGTTCGTCGCAACATTCCCTTTTTTATTTTAATCCATTTCCCGCGCGTTTTTGCAACCATCATTAACCTGAATTGTTCAAAAAATCAATCTACACACATTGTTTTTGGCAATTTAGCCCACTGCGCTAACTGCCTGTCTGGTCATCCTTAAAATTAGATGAATTTGTCAATTTTCTTCGAATTCAAACTTGAGGGGGAATATCTTGTGAATGAACAAAGTATCCGGCAATGTCTCCTCGTCAAGCGCGATGGTCACCAACAGAGATCGCTGGTTTTTTGAGATGAAGATAGTCTGAATCTTGAAATCGTCGCGGTTATTGACTGCGAACTTTTCCACCATTCTTTTGGATCTACGGTAAAGATACAGTTCTCCGCTGGAGACCGTCATCTCGAATGCTTCCTGGTTGAGATAGACCAGGTTTACCACCTCCGAACAGGTGCCGGCCTTCATCTGAATCACAGCCGGGATGAGCCCACGGGAGTTTAAAATGATCTTCTTGCCGGCGATAGTCATTGAATTAGCGCTTGTCTCTCTATTCTTCTTGTTTGATTTCTTTGAAAATGAAAGCATCTATTCCTCACATTGTTCGTTCTTGCCATAACCGGATTTGTTCTCTTCAATCAGCTACGATAGCCCGGTAAATAGATAATCGTTATAATCAACAGGATATTTATATGAGTCGCAAAATAAATCGGCCCTGAGCCGGAGTTTATCCTGAAATCGGATGCTTCCAAGGCAAGTTAAAGCAAGGACCGGCCAGCCAGCGGAAGATTTAAGCTAGCCGGTGCCAGTGGGAATTAATTAATGAGGCATCCGCATCGGCATGCCGGGTGTGCTCTCCATCTTTTGCGGTTTCTCAGTGGGAATAGTGTAGAACAGTTTATAAACATCGGTCTGTAGATAGGAGTCGCGAGCTGCCGTGACTGAGGCGGGAGTTACCCGGTTAATTTCTTCATAAATAGACGAAAAGTAAGACCTGGGATAACCATAAAAGGCATTAACTCCCAATGCAAAGGCTTGGTTCTCCCTGCTTGCCCGCCTTCGCACCAGGGCCGCCTGCATGCTGTTGCGGGTGCGTTCCACGTCCCGGCTTGTTATGGTATCCGCCTTGAATTTTTGGATTTCTTCCAGAATGCCGTTAATGGCGGGAATAGTCGTTTGGCGGCCGGTTCCCATTGATGCGGTGAAATAAAATCGGTTCTTCCACGAGTCGATGCTGCTTCCCAGCCGGTAAGCCCATCCTTTTTGTTCGCGCAGGCTGAAAGCAATCCGCCCGCTGAGTATGTTGTTCATGACTTCCAGGGCATTGGCGCTGGCGGCATTCGCATCGAAGGTGTAGCCCAGGTAGATATATGACTGCCGGCTGCCGATTTCGGTGCTGTCGGCCGATTTTTCTACCGTAAGCGGTATTTCCGGAATTTCTACCATTTTTTCGGTTTGCGGCATCTCGCCAAAATATTTCTCCACTGCATTGAAAACGGAAGTTGAATCGAGACTGCTTACGATGCTCAAAATCGTATTTCCGGCAGAAAAATATTGCCGATGGAACGCTTCAAGGTCGGGAAGCGCGATGGCGGCAATCGTAGCCGGCGTTCCGCTGACCGGTTTCGCCAGGGGATGATCTTTTCCGAAAAGCATTTGATAGAATTTCAATCGGGCTGTTTTGCTGGCGTTCCCTCCCTGGCGGCCTGCCAGACCGGTCATTTCTTCCTTTGCTTCCGGAAATGCCGCTTTAAGGTCCGGGTGTAATATGTTGTTCGCGGCAAGATTCACCGCCTGGTCAAAAAACTGGTCCAAAGTAACAAACCTAATATAAGAATACTGCGGCACGTTGTAATAATCATCATACGGAATAAAATCCCAGTCATAGGCCTTTATTTCAGCCCCCATATTCTTGATCTGTAGCTGCAATTCCTGTTTTGTAAAATCGCGGGATGCCTTGAACAGGGAGTGGTGGAGAAAATCGGCAATTCCCGTTTTGTCTGCCGGTTCCCACGCGCTGCGATTCTTAAACAGAAAGTGCATGGCCAATACCGGGTTGTCGGTATTCTGCAGCAGGATGACAGTCAAACCATTTTTTAGTTTTCCTTCGAAGATTCGGCTGCTGCTAATTTCGCCTTTCCTGGCAGGCCGGGTGTACTTCGCCAATTTGACTTTCTGAATCCAGTTTCCCGCTTTAAACAGCGTCTCCGGATTTTTCCATGCCGCCGGGTACGAGCTCATCATTTGAAATATTTTCTTGTTGGGCAGCTCAAGGTAGGCGGGAATAGTCTTAGCAAAAGCGTCCAGCCCCCCCATGGCGAGGTCCTGCGCTTTTAAAAATCCGTAATACATGATTTTTTCGGTCTGCAAAATCTCGGAAATAGCCCTTTCCTGCTTTGCAGCCCGGATTTCTTCATTGCTGATTTTCGCCTTTTTCAGGTTCTCGAATTCCCTTTCGACAGCAGCCAAAATTAACTGCGAATCCACATCCTTATCTGTGGTGATGGTCAAAGTCAGGGTGCCGAATTCAGGATGATATTCGTAATTGGTTCTGATATTCTTGATTTTGAGATCTGGCTGATTCTTTAGCTTCTGCAGCAGCACGCCGCTTTGATCGTCCAGCCCGTAGCTATTTAGGAATTGGAACGGGATGAATTCGTTGGATTGAAATGTGGGTGCCGGAAGTTTAATATAGGTCACCTTGCCCATCTTGTCATCATCGGTGTAAAGAAACGGAAAGTTCTGGCGGAGTGTAATTGTCCGCTGCGGATTTTGGCTGGCCGCCGCCTTGCCGAAATAGCTGCGGATCTGCTCGACCATCGCCTCCTTGCTAAAATCGCCAATCACTATGGCGATCATGTTATTCGGGCTGTAGTACTTCTTGTAATAATCGGAAACCTGCTCTCGCGCCATGTTCTGCACGGTTGCGACAGTCCCGATTACGGGCATAGAATACGGCGGCTCTTTGTAGAATGCCTGTCTCAGCGCCTGCTCTTTTTTGAAATCGGGGCTCTCGCTATCCCTGCGAATCTCTTCTGCAATAATCCCCTTCTCCTTTTCAAATTTCTCGGGAGGAAATGTCGAATTGAAAAGCATGTCGGACATGATATCCAGCGCATGATCGATCTGGTCTTTGTGGTTCAGCGCCATGTAGGCGGTGTAGTCTTCCGAAGTGTGGGCATTCAGATAAATTCCATAAAAATCCAGTTCATCATATAACTCTTTTTGTGTCCGTTTTTCGGTGCCGTTAAAGGTCATGTGCTCCAGCATGTGCGAAACACCGTTATCCTGCGGAGCTTCGTTCCGCAGCCCGGTGCGAACCACCACCACCGAGGCAATCAGCGGATTGGTATGATTTTCTACAAGAATGAGCTCGAATCCATTGTCGAATTTGTAGTGCGAGTAATTCGGCAGGTAGAACGAAAAATCATCGTCCGCAAGGACGTAACCGGAAAGCAAGAATAGAAAAAGAATTGTGGTATAAAAGAATGATCTCATTTGTTAACTCCTGCTATTTTTTCAATTCTATGGGAAATTGAGGGGTGGCTATAAAAAAGAAATTCCACAAGGGGATGGGGTTCTTCATCAGCCAGATTTAACTGCGATAACTTCTTCAGGCTGTTTTGGAATATTTCCGGCTTTCCGGTTGCTGAAACGGCAAAACTGTCGGCCTGGTATTCGAAACGCCGGCTGACGTAGTTGCCTATCGGGCCGGTCAGGAAGCCGTAAAGCAGAAATAGCAGCCCCAGGTATGGCAATGCCTCCAACTGTGCCGGCATTAACCCAAGCGAAGCGTTAATTCGGGAGTAAATGATAAAAACAAGGTACATGCCTGCCAGAGATAACAGGCTGTTCAGGACAATCCCCTTCAACAAGTGTTTGTGAACAAAATGCCCGATCTCGTGGGCGAAGACAGTTTCGATTTCATCATCGTCAAAGTTGTTTAAAAGGGTATCTCCCAGGATAACGCGTTTGGTTTTTCCCAAACCGGTGAATGCGGCATTCGCTTTCCTGGTTGTTTTGCTCAAGTTAAACTGGAAAATTCCCTTCACATTCAAATTCCATTGCCGGCCCAGTTTATATATTTTTTCCTTCAAATCGGGATTATCCAACGGTGTGAATTTATAAAACAGGGGAAAGATTAACACCGGTGCGAGCCGGGAGAGCAGAACGCTGAAAACCAGAATAATCACCCACATCCAAAACCACCAGCTTTGTGGATAGTGTGTCAGCAGCAGGTAAAATATGGACAGCAGAATTCCGCCCAGAACAAGTCCGACCAGGATGCCTTTCACCTGTTCAAATGCCCAGGAAAAAAAGGATTGTTCAGTAAGGGAAAAACGATGCTCCAGAAAATAGCCGGAGTAGAGTGAAAGCGGAAAATTGAGGATCATGCCGATTGCTCCCAGGATGATCGCAAAAATGTAAAATTGCAGCAGCGGGAGGGACGCCCAGGATTCGGCCAATCCCGCAAGCAAGCGGTTCAGGGGTGTTGAAACAAGCAGGATCCAGAAAATGAGACTGACCGCGATTCCGGTAAAAGAAATAACCAGTTTGATGCGGTTGTATTTTTTGGCGTCGCTTTTCTCCATCGGTTTATTGTTTCTCCAGGTAGGGCGTCAGTATTTTGATGAGCACTTGCATTTGCGATTTCATTTTCCTGCTGAAGCAGACCGGGTTGGAGGTGAGGCAGGTTTCATTCAAACAGGCTTCAAGCGGCTCGCGGCAATCCTGGCGATAATAATAACTGGCAACCGGTTCATAATTGGATTTGATCTCTGAGAGTTTCATGGCCGCGCTGTCCCTGAACGAAGAGAGATACTGCAACTCCTGTTCTAAAAAATTGCGCACTTCCTTCATTTCGAAAGCAGACAGATCGGAGAGAATTGTATCCAGTTCTTCCCCGTTCTGAATCTTCAACAGGATTTCGCCCAGTTTCATGATCGATATTTTTTTTGTCTGTCCATTTTGCATGAATTCTACCTTGATGTTTTGGGCATCAAATTGAGCCGTCCTCTGCAAATTGTCCAACAAACGCTCAAAATGCAAATTCTTTTTTTAACCTTCCCAACAACAGGAAGGTAATAAAACCGACCAGGGTTCCGGAAATGAGAGAATAAATGATGAGGTAGGGAAGTAGTTGCAGGATTACTGGATTATCGAAAAGCAGGAAATACGCAGCCAAAACCTGACCTGCATTATGTGCGGCAGCGCCGGCAATGCTTATTCCCCAAATACCAAATACCCGCACCTTGTAAAATAAGATCATTACCGATACGGCACAGATACCTCCGCTCAGCGAAAGCAGAAAACCGGGGGTCAGGAAATTGCCGGTGAAAAGGGAGCCGATGAAAATCCGCGCGAGCGAAACAATGAACGCTGCCTTTCCGCCATACCAATAGAGGGCAATAATAGTGACAATGTTGGCGATTCCCAGCTTGAGCCAGGGAAGCGGTTTGGGAATGAATGCCTCGAAAAGGAATAGCAGTAGTCCCAGCGCGATCAGCCCGGCCAGCCGTGCTTCTTTTACCAGATCTTTCTTACCCGGTAATTGCTTTGATCTCTTCGGATTGGTTGCTGCCATTATTTGAGCGGATGTAGATTAAGAGCTTTTTGGGAACACATACGATGGATTCGTTGGTTTTGTCGATGTAGCCAGTGCGAACGCAAATCTGCTTTATGCAGTCGTTTTCGAGAATACGAATCTTCCCGGGTTCGATTTGCAGAACCACCGGTGGATTCCACTCCCTCAAAGAAATCTGTTGTTCTTTGTCCAGGGGCAATGAGTAACTGGTCTTTCCCGAAATTTCGACTACCGCAACCGGCTTGCCTGGCAAAAAATCCGTCCGACGAATAATTGCGAGCAGGGGCAGGGCAAGCAAAATCAGGAAAAGGAAAATATCCGCGGTTCGAAAGAATTTGAATTTTTGCACGGCAGCTTAACTCCTGGACAGCATCCGGTTCAAATCGTCTTTTTTCCCCACCACCACCAGCGTGTCATCCTTTTCAATTATCGTCTGGGCAGAAGGCATAATCACTTCCTCGCGCACCGTCACATTCCCCTTTTTGTCCACTTCCTCGCGTTTTTTTCGAATGGTGATGAGATTGAGCCCATACTTGGCGCGTAGCTGCAAGTTTTCCAGCGATTTATCGATGAACAATTTAGGGGCATCCAGCTCGGCGATGGTGATTTGACCGGCCAGGTAAAAAATATCCCGCAGGTGGGGATGCATGAGGGTGTATGCCAGTTTTTCTCCCACTTCCTGCTCGGGAATTACCACCCGGTCTATTCCGACTGTCTTCAGGATTTTCTCCTCGATTGAACGAGTGGCGCGGGTGATGACGGTCGGCACCCCCAGTTGTTTCAGAATCACGGCAGTCAGGAGATTGGACTCGAAATCCTCGCCGATGCAAACCACTGCCACATCCACCTCGTTGATCCCCTGTATTACAAGGGCATTCTCGTCGGTGCTGTCCAGCCTTACTGCCACGGAGACATAATCCTGGTTCTCTTCCACTCGGGTCATATCGCGGTCAACTGCGATGACTTCGGCTCCCTTCTCAGTGAGCGATTTTGCCAGGCTCACGCCAAAAGTCCCCAAACCCAAAATTGCGAATTTCTTCATTGTCTTTCTGCATTTTTTTCTGGCACCAAATATGAGACAATAAATAAATGATTTCAATGGGTTTTTGAGAATCAAGTGTGGCATCGCCCAACGGCTTCGTGTTCCCCGCAATCCGATCAAATGACGGAAGCCGGTTTCGCTATTCACTACGGAAGAATGGGGAATTTTACCGCTATTGGTATCAACGGGGAGGAGGAAGCTTCTATAGTGGAGAAAGCGCTCATCTCCCGCTGAGAATTTATTTTAGAGGACATTTTTCGCAATTATTCAGGCAATTAATTATTTCCCTCCTTTTACCGGCATTTTGCCGCATAAAATCCATAAAATAAGAAGGACAAAATCCCCAATTATAATTAGATTTTGATCTCAATTTATCGTGATGTATCTCACCTGACAGGTATGGTTTCTCCATATATTGGGCAGCATGAAAGGTATATTATGCACTTTATTTCAGGACGGATGATTATTACAGTATATCTCCATACATACAATATTCAATTCACAAGGAGGTTTAAATGACTACTTTATTTAAAGGTGCAGCGTCGATTTTTGTGTGCTCGGTTCTGCTGCTCCTGCCTATCAAAAGCTGGGGAATTGGCCCCAGTCCCAAACTTTTAGAGAAGATTAAATCCGGACAGGTACCGCCTCCTTCCTTCTTAAAACAGGAGATAAAATCCAATGAACAAAGTGGAAACAGCGCGGCTGAATCGGCGATTTTCGATATAAATGCTTTGTCGGACAGTTATACCGGTGATTTTCATGCATTGGCCATTCTTGTCGACTTCATCGATGCTCCGGCTCAGACCGATTCCAGCACATATGACAGTCTTCTGTTTGGAAGCCAGCAGGGAAATCTGAAAGACTACTGGTCAAAGGTTTCCTATAACAATTTGACGCTGGTCACACTTAACATGCCGGGAAATTCAGGATGGTTCACGGCACCGGAATCTTTGAGTTATTATGCCGGCAGCGCAAATGGCAACGGAACCTATCCGAACAATGTCCAGAAACTGGCAGAAGATGTGATCGCACTGGCAGATCCACAGATAGACTTCTCCGTCTATGACAATGATGGTGATGGCATTGTGGATGGGCTGTTTATTATCCATGCCGGTTCCGGCTCCGAGTACACCGGCGCGGCCACCGATCTGCTCTCCCAGGTGTCAACCACATCAACACCAATTTCGGTGGATGGGGTGCAGGTGAGCCAATTCATGATTCAGCCGGAGTACTGGCAAACGCCCGGCGATATGACCATCGGCGTTTTTGCGCGGAATATGGCCGAAGGTGTCTTCGGATTGCCCGATCTTCGGGATCGCGATACCGGAGCAGGTGGACTCGGCGACTGGAGTTTGATGGGAACCGGATATTGGAACGGACCCAACGGCTTGGGTGGTCTGCCAGCCTTGCCCGATGCATGGAGCCGATGGCAGATGGGATTTGTCACGCCCACGATTTTAGCGACAGATGTCACTGGTCTTAACATCCCGCCTGCAGAAGATTCAGCCAGAGTATATCGCGTTTGGACAAACGGAATCCAGAGTTCCCAATATTTTCTATTGGAAAATCGACAGCAAACCGGTTACGATACATACATTCCGGGATCCGGTGTCCTCATTTATCATGTCGATGAATCGGTGACTTCGCTAAACCGCTACCCATGGTACCCGGGAAGCACGACATTCGGACATTACCTTGTTGCGCTCGAACAGGCGGACAACGCCTGGAATCTCGAGCGGGCGTGGGACAACGGGAATGACGGCGACCCGTTTCCGGGAAGTACCAGCAACACCACATTCAATGCCACATCTTCTCCCGGATCGAACAGCTATGGCGGTTTCGAGACTTTTGTTTCTATTACAAATATTGCTGCCAATGGGAGCAATATGACCGCCGATGTTGCGATGACGCATACTTACTCATGGGCAGGAAACGCTCTGGTCTGGGATGCCGATCATACACCGCTTTCCGGCCCTCTTTTTCAGACCCTGCTTACTGACTCCGGGTATGTGGTAGATTATACCCCGGAAATCCTGCTGGTCGATCCGGACAGCCTGCAGCGTTATCAATATATATTTATTGCACTGGGAATGTATCCGAACAATCATGTTATCCTGGACTCGGAAGCAGTGCGTCTGCAAAATTATCTGAATCTTGGAGGCAAGAATCTATATATGGAGGGTGGCACCACCTTCCGGCATAATCCGCAAACGGCCTTTCACCAGATGTTTAACATCGATGGATTTAATACGGCGAAACATGATTTGTCGCAAGTGGACGGCGTGGAAGGCACTTTTCTTGATTCCCTGTCGTTTGTCTATGGCGGTGAAAACCGGTCTGTCGACCGGCTTCTTCCCGGGCCCGGCGCATTTGCCATTCTCCAAAATCCGGCAGTACCGTATTTTGTTTCCATTGCTTATGATGATATAAATTACCGCACCATTGGCAGCAGCTTTGAGTTTGGTGGCCTGGTAGATGGCGCGCTGCCCAGCACCAAAAGCAAGCTGTTCTCCCTGATCATGCAATTTTACGGCGATAAGATCCCCAAACCAGCCCCAAGGGATTTGGTTGCAGGTTCCGGATTTAACGGATTTGTTCCCCTGACGTGGGATCCCCCGGCGCTACTTACCGGGTCAAAATCTGCCAGCATCGATTCCGTAACCTCTTTCAAGCTCTACCGGAGTTCAACATCCGGCGGACCGTATACTCTCTTGGCAGATGTCGACATCCGCGGTCGAGATTATTCCGATTCTGAAGATTACATCGACAGCACAGCGGTAATTGATAGCACCTATTATTATGTTGCAACTGCATTTTATAATGATTCAACTGAAAGCCCCTATACATCGGAGGTTCAGGGGACACCCGCCGCGGATAGCATCTTAACGCAACAGCTTAGCTACAGCGGCACAATTCCCACGCTGGATGGTTTGATCGACGCGGCCGAATGGAGTGATGCGATGAAACTTTCTATCCAGACGGTGGATTCGCTTGATTCGATTATTCTTTATATGAAGAACGATGAAACGCACTTGTATATCGCCCTGGACGACCGAAACAATACCCACGGCGCAGACGATAACCAGTTAAAAATCTATTTCGATGATGATAATAGCATGACATGGGATCCTACTTCTGCAACCACTGAGGGATACTTCACCATAACATATAAAAATACTGAAGGGGTCCGCACCAAATTTAGCCCGGTTTATGGAACATATCCTGACAACCTCTCTTTTCTCTCCAATATAATTCCCGCCCCGGGAGTAATCGCAAATGTATCCGATACCAGCGGTCACATGCAGTACGAGGTATCCATCGATCTGGATTCCAGTGCCTTCACAGCGCAATTGGGAGACACTGTTCGGATGTATGTTACCGAATTTGATGGCTATACTCCGATTGATGTTTATTACAATGTCTCCGGTGCCTGGCCATACGGCACAATTGTTATGTCGCCTCAGACATTTGGCCCGGTGGTGCTCGGCCTCAAACCCGACATCCCGGACATGGTTCTCAGCCGGACCTCGATTTCAGAATTTGTGGTTGGTGAAACCAGTTTGTTGGATACGATATGGGTTAAGAATATCGGCGCTAAGAATCTCGGATTTTCAGTCACCGACTCTTCATCAGGATGGTTGAGCGAGACGTATGTTGCCGACTCCCTCTCAACGGGGGATAGCACTGCCATATCCGTTACCCTGAATGGCGTGGGTCTCGCGATGGGGAGCTACGACGGAGTTATCAATATTGCTTCTAACGATCCTTTTGCCAGTCTGGTGAAAATCCCTGTGACTCTGAATAAAACGAACGCTTTCATCCGTCTTTCCAGTCTGAATAAAGCGTCATTTAAGACTGGCGAATCGATTCTGGCTAATGAAGAGCTCGATACCTACTTAGCCACGCAGACTGTGGAAGTTGCCACCAGCCTTATGGATATAACGAAATCGCCGGTGATTAACCAGAACCGATTTGTGAGCCTCACCGGCAGCAACGATGACGGATTCATTGAAACGTTGCTCATTCCGGACACACTTCCGGGGGGAAGCTATTTTGTAAAAATCGAGGTGCTGGATTCAGCAACCGCTGTATTGCAGGATTCGGCGCGCTTTACAATTGATATCACTTCCACCGCCAATTGGCAGATCACCCTGACGGTTGAAAATGATACGTTGCAGATGCTCCGAGTTCTTGGAGGGGATTCGACGGCAACCGCCGATTATGACGCGGTGCTGGATGTTACCGCTGCCGCACCCGGAAGCGAGTTTTATTCTTATTTCCAGATTTCGCAAGTCCCCAATTATTTATCTACCGATTTCCGAAACTGGGCGTATCCTTATACCCAAACGATAGACTGGCCGCTTGTAGTTGTGAATACAAACGGCGGGAATTTCTCAGTTTCATGGGATCCGGCCAGTTTGCCGCTGCAGGGTAACTTCACGCTGGAATTCGGTGCGCAATCGGTAAATATGAGGACAGATACAACTGCAAGCCTTAGCGGGGATGGGATAGTCTATATCCGGTTCGGCAGTGAAACCAGTTTTGATTACACTTTCGCCAATGGAGGCTGGCATCTAATTTCTCTTCCTGTTGTGCCTTCCGACAGCAGTTTGACCACCTTGTTCCCGACTGCAATTGCGGCGTTTTCTTACAACAACACCACATCCACCTACGAATCGGTTACAAAACTTGAACCATCGAAAGGGTACTGGTTGGCAATTCCTGCCGCGACAAATGCGACGATCGGTGGGAGTTCGTTAAGCTCATTCCAGTCGCATTTGATGAGCGGCTGGCACTTGATGGGAGCTGTACGTGACACCGCAGATTTCACTAACCCCGATGACACGCCGGACGGCTCTGTTATTGCCCTGTTTGGATATGACAACACCACCGGCCAATATTACGTGGCGAGTTCGCTGGCGCCCGGATCAGGCTACTGGGTTGCAGCTGTCCAGGAGTGCGATTTGTCGGTGCCTGGTGCGGCAACCAAAAGCTCCCCCTTGGTTTCATCTGGAGAGCTTCAAGAACGCTTCGAAAACTTCGCCGCGCAGTATGGCGGCATGCCGCCGCCTCCGCCCGCAGCTCTGAATGTAGACGGCAAGATGGAGCTTATCAAAAAGTTTACTCTCTTCCAGAATTATCCGAATCCGTTCAATCCGGTAACCAAAATTCGGTACTACCTGGAAAAGCCGGCAAAAACCGAGCTTGAAATTTATAACATCCTGGGACAACGAATCAACCTGCTCGTGGATTCCAAGCAAAATGCAGGTCTGTATGAAATCGAGTGGAACGGAATGAACCAGGCGGGCAAGAAAGTCCCATCCGGAATATACTTCTACAGGCTCAAGTCCGGCGAAAAGGTTGCCATTAAAAAGATGATGATACTGAAATAAATAGGGAAATTATGCACATTCATATAAAAATATGGCTATCGAATTGAAATTTAAATTTCAGGAGGAAATAAAATGAGAGTGCCTATACGACATTCAATATGGATATTAGGCTT